>JASHOQ010000076.1 GCA_030041045.1 Acidobacteriaceae bacterium | reverse complement strand
GGCAACGGCGCTGCACTTGTGAGATTGAAACGTGTAGGTATAGCCGACCTGTTGACTGGTACTGCATCAACAAGTTTGTCGATGTATCTCTTTGGGGGGAACGTTTCCGTATCGGCTTCGCCAAAGCCAATAAAAGATGGGTATTTTTCCGCGATGTATGCCTTGGCAAGCGACTCCACTACATCTGCGTCTAGCGGTGACCTGACCCCCTAAATCCGTCCATTTCGGAATACGATTTGGACGAAGGAAAGGGGAAGTTGGGATGAGCAAGAGCCGACACACGGAGGCGCAGATTATCGCTGCGCTGAAGCAAGTTGAAGCGGGCCGCACCACCGAAGATGTGGCCCGCGAGCAGGGTGTGAGCAAGCACACGGTCTATGCCTGGAAGGCGAAGTACGGGGGCATGGAAGTGAGCGAGGCCGAAGAGGTCAAGCACCTGCGCGACGAGAACGCGCGGTTGAAGAAGCTGGTGGCCGATCTGAGTCTCGACAAGGATATGCTGCAGTCGGTGATCCGAAAAAACTCCCTGGGCTCGTAGCGCGGAGAGCGGAAGTGAGGCGCTTGCTGGGCGAGTTCAAGTCGAGCGAGCGCCACGTCTGCGAGCTGATGGCGGTGCCGAGATCGAGTGGCCGGTATCGGAGCCGGAGAGATGACAGCCAGGTTCAGGAACGGCTGCGCGAGCTTGCCCGCGAGCATCCGCGCTTTGGCTATCGACGACTGCATTTGTACCTGCACGAGGAGATGGGAGTGAACCACAAGAAGGTGCAGCGTGTGTATCGCGAGCTGGGGCTGAGTGTGAAGCGCACGCGGCGCAAGCATCTGCGGCGAACGCTTCAGCCGCGGCCCGCGCTGACGGCGCCCAACCAGGAGTGGGCTCTGGATTTCGCCAGCGATGTAACCGCTGCCGGGCAGCGATTTAGGGTGCTGGGCGTGAGGGATAACTTCACCCGGCAAGCCCGCGTGCTGGAAGCGGCAACCAGCTTCCCCAGCCGGCGGGTTACGCGAGAACTTGAACGAGCGATCGCGGCACACGGCAAGCCCCATGCGATTCGCTGTGACAACGGCCCGGAACTGACTTCGCGGCACTTCCTCGCCTGGGCCATCGAGTGGAAGATCGATCTGGTTCACATCCAACCGGGAAAACCAACCCAGAATGGAGGTATGGAAAGCTTCAATGGAAAGCTGCGCGACGAGTGCCTGAACGCGAGTTGGTTCTGGAACCTGTTCGATGCCAGGCGGAAGATCTCGGATTGGAAGATGGAATATAACTCCCGTCGCCCGCACAGCGCGTTGGGTTATCTCACCCCGGACGAATTCGCGCGGCGATCAGGACAACAGGGCGGTGGAAAAGACGCGGGCTGCGCCCGCTTGGAAAACGCCGTTGGCGTTTCCCACTTTCCCACCACCCCGACGACTATGAATCTCGTATAGTCAAATGGACCAAAAACGGGGTCAGGTCAGCAGCTTTCGGGTGCGATGTCGGCATCCGTTTGCAAGGGTCAACGCGAACTTTCTCGCGCTCCCTTGAAGAACGCCTTCACCGTGTTATCGTTTGTGTTTTGATTTTGGGGATCGCCATTGCCTACATTCATGCCGTACCATCCGGGCCAATAGACTAACGGCACAGATTGTCAGGCATAGTTGCACGGCAAGGTGCTCAAATCCCTGTAGGAACTCAATGAGCTTTTGCATGGAGAAACACGAAGGCCCTTGGATGTTCCAAGGGCCTTGACAAACTGAATTTTGGACAGTCCTACGGCGTCTGCTCTGATAGAAGCTTTCTCTACCAGTACCCATCGCTTCGTCCGCTATTTAGGCTGCGGCAGCTACCTACGCGGGCGGAATGGGACCGGGCGCAGGATCGTCACAAATTTGATCCAATTATACGCTCAATTGAGGCTCGCTGGAGTGACGAGATTTCAACAGCCTTGTGCCTACAATGAAGGCATTCCTGACTCCTTGTCGGAATTCATCGAACTCTATTGAGGAGCCCTTGGGCGCGGCGGCATTCTGCGAACGTGAGTCTGAAAACCGCCATTGCAGGATGGTGGTTCATCGTCTTCAGGTTCCGAGCGAGAATGTCTGGTTAGGTATATCGCTGACAACAAATCGCGCCCTTGAATTGCGCCTTCGTTTTCCAATTCTCTCAAGCACTGTTTCACTCGCGTAATACCTTCGTGTTCAAACTCGTCTTCAATCGTTATCGAATTCGGCTGCTTTCCGATGGGAAGAGTCTGGCCTTTCAGCACGAAGGAATAGATAGCCTGTTTCAGTTCTTGGTCAGTCATGCGGCCAGCGTAGCAAGATTCAATAGCTCATAGTCTGTAGCGCCGTTTAAACAGGTATCCACAGCGGCAACTATGAACGGGCGCAGCCGGGCCGGGGATGAATCGCCGGGCTTCACCCCCGGATCGGCACACAGAATTCGCCGCGCAGGTATCAATGCAGGTATTTCCGTAACGGGTTTTTGTAAAACTCTGAATCAATGACGGTTAGAGGGAACTAGGAATCCCTCTCCCTCCGCCATAGAGTATTTATTACCAACAACATACTAAGGGGATTTGAACTCTTTGTCCCTTTTCCCCCTTTCGAACTTCACACCGCGGCAGCTTTGGGCACAAACGCCCGTTTTTGGTTCGCAGTCGCGGCAGAAGTTGATCGCAAAAGTTCTGGCGTCCGCCAGCGTCTTCCGGGGTGCCCGGCGCACGGGAACGGAGCGCTTCGACTCCGGCATCTGGATGAGGCCATGCCCAAAGACGCCGACGCTCGCCGAACTCAGGTCAACTTGCAGAGAGCGGTATGCGGCCCGGCGATCATGCGCTCGTTGAACCCAAAATGTACCTCAGCCAACCTGGTTTTCCGGGCACCAAACAACTGAAGCGCAAAATCGGGTTCATTGTTTTGGTTGGCCTCATCGCCTTAGTTGGCCTCATCGCCATAATGGAGCAAGCGATTTCTCTTTGGCTCAATTCAGACGCCAATCAGGTATGCTTCTCTCCTGGCGCGAATGCGCTGTCGCATTCAGTCTGAGCAAAGGTCTGGTCGATGGAGCCGAATTTCGCCGTATTGATCCTTGGTGGAACCGGGCAAGTCGGTGGTGCAGCCGTCGGGGAGCTGATGGCAATTTCGCAATGCCGGGAAGTGGTGATGGTCACCAGAAAGCCTATCGCGGCGCGACCGCGGGTGCGCAACGTGGTGCTTGACACCGCCGCTGCCGACTTTGCCGAGCGCACTGCTGCCCTTGCCCGCGAAGTTTTGAGCCAAGGACCGGCGAGCGCGGCGAGTTGTGTGGGTGTGGGTTCCGGTTCGGCGCGGTGGAGCGAGGAAGAACTCAAGCGGCTTGAGATCGGCGTCGTCGGCGCCTTTGCGCGCGGATGCCATGACGCCGGGATCGCCCAGTTTTGCCTGCTCTCTGCGGTGGGAAGTTCAGCCCGCAGCCGGATTCGCTACGCTCGCGTCATGGGCATGAAGGAAGACACCGTACGCGGCATCGGTTTTACCCGGCTCGCCATTTTTCGTCCCGGCATCATTGCAGGCAATGCTCATACTCCGGCCTGGATCGGCTGGTTGGGAAGGCTCATTCCCGGGCCGTTCGGCAGCATCGATCAACGAATTCTCGGTCGCTCCATCGCCGCAGAGGCCGCCTTGAACAGTCGAGAGGCGGGTGAAGTGATCCGAGAAAATGCAGCAGTGAAAAAACTCGCTGCGCAGCTCCCTTAGCGTGACTTAAGATGGCGCGGAGGAAAACAGGGAGACGAGTCCCTCAGGGATGGTCGGGTGCGCCAGAATCGCTTCACGGAGCGCGGTGAAAGGCAGATTGCCGAGCATGGCAATCTGCACGCAACCCATGATTTCGCCCGCGCCAACTCCGAAGGCAGCGAAGCCCAATATGCGGTCGCTGTCTCGCGCCACAAGACACTTGAGAAACCCGCGCGTCTCCATCAGGCTTCGGGCGCGCAAAACTCCGGCCATGGGAATTTTGCACAACCGGTAGGGAATGCCTTCCTTCTTTGCCTCTGCTTCGCTCAGCCCAATCCGCGCAAATTCGGGATCGGTGAAAAGGCAGAACGGGACCTGCCTGCCGGTTGTGACATGGTTACCGCCGAGGATGTTGTCGCGAACGACGCGGAAGTCATCTTCGCTGATGTGGGTAAAGTGCGGACTTCCGGCAACCTCTCCAACTGCCCAGACGCCGGGAGCGGTGGTCTCAAGGCGTTCGTTGACCTTGATGTATCCGTGATGCGTCGTTTCCACGCCGGCCAACTCAAGGCCGATGTCTTTCGTATTTGCTGTGCGGGCGCCTGTAACCAGGAGGTGTGAACCCTCGATTGTCTGTTCGACTCCATCGCGCAACAGCAAAAGGCGGACGGATTGGCCGGAGGTTCCCGAGACGCGCAGCACTTGGGAATTGAGCGCCAGGCTGATTCCTTCGTCTTCAAAGAGGCTGCGCAGGCCATCGGTGATGTCCTCGTCTTCGCGATGCAACAGGCGATGGTTGCGATCGAGAACCGTGACCTGGCTGCCAAAGCGCCGCATCGCCTGCGCAAATTCGAGACCCACATAGCCGGCGCCGAGCACGATCATGCGCTCCGGGACCACATCGAGTTCGAGAGCTTCCACATGCGTGAGGGGCTGCGCCTCCTTCAATCCGGGAGTGTCGTCTACAGAAGCAGTTGTCCCCGTCCCAATTACGACGTTCGTCCCGCGTAACAGCCGTTTGGTACCGTCGCGGAGCGTCGCCTCCAGCGTGCGGGGTGCGACAAAACGGCCGGAGCCCATGAGCAGCTCGGCTCCGCTTTGACGGTAAAGATCGAGATGCGTCTCCACCAGGCCGCGCACCATGCGGCGCTTTCGTTCCCGCACGGCGGGCATACTCACCGCAAACCCTTGCGTGGCAATACCAAATTCCTCGCTCTGGCGCACGTACCGGGCAACCTGGGCGGTGTGAATGATGTTCTTGCTCGGCAGGCACGCGATATTCGGACAAGCCCCTCCCACATATTTGCGCTCGATGGCCGCTACGCGCTGCCCCCGTGCAGCGAAGGTCCAGGCGAGCTGCTTGGCTCCTGCCCCGCTGCCAAGAATGACGAGATCGTATTCTTCCGGCTCTACGGTTGCGCTCATGGCTCACTCCTGTTGCATTTGCCTTTTGGCTTGCTCTCGGAGCGTATCAAATTCCCTTCACCTCGCCGCCATCCATGCGGACGGAACTACCGGTCATCCATTTGGCAGCCGGCGAAACCATGAACGCCAAAAGCGCGGCGATTTCCTCCGGCTCTCCGTAGCGGCTGATGCCCGCCTCCTCGGGAAACTTCTTGGTGGCTTCTTCCACGCTCAGGTTATGCGCCGGAGCCCACTTGTCCAGAAACGATCTGCGCCTTCCCGTCATCACCGCGCCCGGTACAATGCTGTTCACCTGCACATCATCCTTGATTCCCTGTTCGGCAAATGCCTTGGCCATGGCGAGGATGGCGGCATTGGTAGCCGCCACCGCGGCGAAGCCAGGCTTGGGATCGAGCGCCGCGCTTCCCGACATGAAGACCACCGACCCCTTGCTCGCTTTCAACGCCTCCCAGGCCCGGATGGTGAGCCTGCGCGCTCCGTGCAGTTTCAGCTCCATGCCTGCGTACCATTGCTCGTCGGTCATTTCGAAGAGATCGATTTGCGGCACCGCTCCGGCAATATTGAGCAGCGCGTCGATGCGCCCGTAACGGTCCAGCGTGGTTTTGACGACGGTTTCGGGTGACTGGACCCGGCTCAAATCCAGCGCAATGCTCAGCGGATCGGCCCCGGCGCCTTGAACGGCCTTCTCCACTTCTTTCAGCGCATCGCCATTTCTTGCCACCAGCACAACCGCGCTGAAGTCCTTTGCCAGGCGGATGGCGGTAGCGCGACCGATGCCCTGGCTGGCTCCGGTCACAACGGCAACGGAATCGTTCATAGGGTCCACTCCTTTTCAAGATGCGGGTGTCGTCGCCCGGCTCCGGCAAGCAGTTCGGGCAAGCGCGGACTCAGATAGATCAACAGGACGCAGCAGACCAGAGCGAGGCCGCTTGGGGGCGATCGAAACGAGAGAATCGCGGCAAGCGTGAACACAAGAAGGGCAATGCAGGACCTGATCCGCGCAGCCCTCCTGCGGTGTTGCGGCAGCTCCCTCTCGGTGGCTTGTGAAAATACCGTATGTTCAAACGCAATATAAGCGATCTCCACCAGCACAAAGACCAGGGCGTAAACAAAGACCGGAGCTTGAGCAAGGCGTGTGGCTGCCATCCAGGCGGTCGTAGCTGGAACGAGCGACACCAGGAAGAGGTGCGCGAAGTTCCACCAGATGAGCCCGGCCGTCGCCGCACGAGCAAAACCGAGCAGGTGGTGATGGTTGACCCAAATGATGGCAATAAACAAATAGCTGACGAGATAGCTCAACAGGATCGGCCAAAGGGGAATCAGTGCGTCCAGCGTTGCTTCAGCGGGAGGCCTTAGATCGGTTCCACAGTACATGTAGCCATATTTCACAGTTGCGGAAGGTGGCTTTTTCTTGGTGAAAAAGCCACTTAGCATCTGCGGCTTCGGGATACAGCAACTGTGAAACCGCTGTAGATCGAGCACCATGATGGTGAGGATGACAGCGAACATCCCGTCCGATAGCGCTGCCAACCGCTCCGAAGTTGTCTTCTTGTCGGCCACTTGTTCTCCCCATTCGCCTTTCAAGCCAATGCGGCCCTGGCTGCTTCGCGGATGATGTCCACCACCTTTTCCGGCGCGGTGAGCAGGGGCGTATGGTCGACGCCCAATGACCTGACGGTAGCCTTCATGCGCTCGGCCATGAAGCGCTGGGTCTTGGGGTTGATCATGCGGTCTTCTTCCGCAAGCAGATACCACGCTGGCTTTGTCTTCCAGGCCGGCGTGGCAGCCGGCTCCTGTAGGCACTTGACTGAAATGGGCCGCTGCACCGCACGGCACAAGGCGATCTGCTCCGCCGTGGCGTTCTGCGCAAAGGCCTCTGCAAAGCTGGCATCGGGCATCCAGATAAAGCCGTCCGCATCGGGCGCGAGTTTCGGCGCTTTCGCGTGCGATTCTTCGCGGTAGAAAACCTGCGCGACGGTTTCGCCTTCGTCCGGAGCGAGGGCCGCGACAAAGACCAGCGCCTTCACCCGCTCGTCGTTCGCGGTTCCCACCACGGCGCCTGCGTAAGCGTGCCCGGCAACAATCAACGGGCCCTCGGTGCGCACAATCGTCCGGCGCAGGGCCGCGGCGTCGTCGCTCAGTGAAGAAAGCGGAATCGGTGCGGCGAGCACCTTGAATCCGTCCTTCTCCAGCCGGCGAATCACCGGCTCCCAGCTCGACCCGTCGGCCCAGGCGCCGTGGATCACCACAACGGTGGCGTTTTTGAATGCAGACATGACGATCCTCTTTTCGGTTCTGTCGAATGGATGAAATATGGGACTGCCGCTAATTCAGGCGAAGGTGCTGATGATCTTCTGAGCGATCCACTCTGAGGAATCTTCCAGCGCAAAATGCCCCGTGTCGATAAGATTCAGGTCTGCCTTTGGAATGTCGCGCAGATACGCCTTCGCGCCTTCAACGGTAAAGAACGGGTCATTTTTGCCCCAGACAATCAGCGTTTTCGGCTGCCTGCTGCGGAAAAACGAATGCCACTCGTCATAGTGGGAGAGATTCGCCTGGTAGTTGTGCAGCAGGTTCAGCTGAATCGCGCTGTTGCCCGGTCTGTCGAGAAAATGCTGATCGAAGGTATAGGCATCGGGACTGATTCGGCTCTCATCCTGAACACCATGCGTATATTGGAAGGTTGTCGTCGGCAGCGTCAGCAGCGCCCGGACCGGCGCTTCCGTCTCTGCCGTTCGCTTTGCCCAGAATGGCTTCATCGGATCGAAGGCCGCGCCGATCCCTTCGGCGTATGCGTTCCCGTTCTGCACCACGATGCCCGCAATCGCGTCCTGATGCCTGAACGCGATGCGATACCCGATGGGCGCGCCGTAGTCCTGCACATAGATGCTGAACTTCTTCAGCCCCAGAGCGTTGAACAGGAACTCTTCGACATGAGCGGCCAGATTGTCGAAGGTGTACTCGAACTCGCTCGCATCGGGCGCATCGCTATAGCCGAAGCCGATGTAGTCCGGCGCAACCACATGGAATTTGCCGGCGAGCTGCGGGATCAGGTCGCGAAACATATGCGACGAGCTGGGAAAACCGTGCAGGAGTACGATCGTCGGTGACTTCTTGTCGCCCGCCTCACGGTAGAACATTTTGAGGCCGCGAACGGTAGCGGAATGAAACCCTGGCATACTCTCTCTCCTTTCGCGGCAATAGCCTGCCGAATGCCGCCGATGAAGCGAGAGTAGACAACACCGTTAAAAATGTCAATACTGGTGTTACGATTCCCTGTGAATTATTTTTGAATGAGGATTCCTATGCGCGCTGCCAATTCAGAATCCGGCGAATGGGTCGATGGGTTTCTCTTTGTCGCCAACCGGCCCATTCTCGACTTTCTGAACACCCGGCCGGTGCTGGCTCAGGGGCCCACGGAGCTTCTTTCCGATGTTCGCGCGCTGGAACGCTGGCTGATCGCGTCGGGAATGGTGCACTCCGCCAAGGCGAAGAGCATCCTGCGCAGCTGGCAGCACTCGCCGGAAGCCGCATTGTTTCTTAAAGATCTGATCGCATTCCGCGAGCGGCTGCGCGACGCGGTTCTTCGCATGGAAGCCGGCTCTGCTCCTGCAGACGAGTTCATCAAGGAAGTGAATAGAGGCCTGCTCCGGCATCCGCCCATCACCGCCCTCCATAAGCGGGGCGGCCGGATTGTTCGCGAGCCGACTCTTGAGCTCAAGCGGCCATCGGATCTGTGGCCGCTTATTTTTGACGAGGCAGCAGGTCTGCTCAGCGAACCGGAGGCCAGCCGCATCCGTAAATGCGAGGCATGCGTGGTTCACTATTTCGATACCAGCAGGAAGGGTTCGCGCCGTTGGTGCAGTATGAACATCTGCGGCAACAAGTTCAAGGTCGCCGCCTATCAGCGCAGAAAGCGAAGCGGCGAATCGCCCTGATGAAAATGGTGCTCGCGATATCGTGCCGCCCGGGATGAACTGCGCCGTTGTGCTCTATCTCGCCGGCGAGATGATTGTAGAGAGTCTTGTAGAGTGCGCCGCGCGAGAAAGAGCCGCTCCCCAAGCGCCTGCGGGGCCTTGCGCTCCATTTCACCACGCAGCGCGCCCCGAACAGGCCGTAGATCAGTTATGCGCCGCGGCGCTCTGCTCCCCGTCCGGGTCCACCCACTCGGTTGCCATATTGTCGTCCGTAACCAGGCGCACGCCCTTCAAGCGCGCCGCCAGGCTCGCTCTCGACTCGAGGTTCCCCTTCGGCTGGTCCAATTCATCCGCCAGGTGAAGCACTCTTGCCATCGCAGCTTGCTGCGCCGGGTGGCTTAAATCGAAAACCGGCCGCCCATCGATCCGGTATGCGCTCAGCACCGCCCTCCAGCGATCCTTGTCCAGCTTGAGCGGACTGTCGCTCACGGCAAGAAAACTTGAGACTCGCAGCGCATAGGGAAACTCGGCAATTCCGGTTGCGAGAACCTGTGGCGAAAAGGTGGTGTTGTAAAACAGCATCCCTCCCGGATTCAGGTGCGCCCGCGCCAGGCGCATAAACTCCACGGAAAGCAGGTTGGTGATGTTCGCCCGCCAGTGAAAACTCGAATTCATCACGATATCGTCGAACTGCTGCTCGGGATGCGCCACCAGCCAGCGCCGCCCGTCATCGATCACGATGTGCACTTTGGGATTGGTGAGCAGGCTGGCCACTTCCCCGCGCTCCCGTATCAATCCCAGATAACCCGGATTGATCTCCACAATCGTGAACTCCTCCACATCCGGGTCGTTGGCAATCACCTGCGCCCACGATCCCGATGCCAGGCCGATCATCAGCACGCGCCGGGGTCTCGGCCCCATTCCCAAAACCGCGTACGCGCGGAAGAGTCCGTTCGAGTCCTGCAGCAATCCCGTATTGAACCGGCCGTCGTAAGCTCCGCCGCCAAACACCGTCTCCGCGTCGTAGCCAAACTCCGTTGGACCACGGTACACCGCAATCACGCCGCTGCGGTTCTCCACGGTCTCGGCAAATTGCATCCCCGGCTTGTAGGTTGTCTTGAACAGCAGCCGCTCATACATGCCGGAAAACAGCGGCCCCGCACACAGCGCAAGCGCCACGCACACAGCAAACTCGGCGGCAAAAACTTTCTTCCGTACGCGCCAGCCTGCAAATGCAGCGAACACCAGCGCAATCGCCAATCCCAGCAGCAGCAGAAAAACCGATGCCGCCCGCGTCGACCAGTGGTCGAGGATCACAAATCCCACCAGGAAGCTGCCCAGCGTGGAGCCGGCGATGTTGCTCAGGTAAAGCAGGCTCACCCCGCGTCCCACCTTTGCTCCCGGATCGATGGTGGCGTGCGCCAGAAGCGGAAACGCCGCGCCCAGCAGCGCCGCTACGGCAAAGATCGCGAACACGGGAAAGATCAGCACGTGGCTCACCCACACGCCGAGCATCGGCCCTATCAGGAAGGCCCCGATTCCGGCCAGCAGCGTAACCTCGGCGCCCGCCGCCATGGCACGCCGCCCGTCGTGGCCCAGCTTGTCTTTGCTCGCCGACCGCACCGCCGACGCGCCGTAGGCAATCCCGAACAGATAAAACGCCAGTACCTGCGCAAAACATTGCGCCGTACCTCCCGATGCATAGGCGTACAGCCGGTACCAGAGGATCTCGTAGGCCAGGGCCACAAACCCGCTCGCCCCGGCGAGCAGCATTCCCGCCCATAACGGAATCGTCTGGTGCGGCCCGGTCGCGGTCTTGCATTCCGCGCGCCCATCGGCGACCGCACCTGGCCCTCGCATCTGCAGCGCCAGCGCGCACACACCCACCACGATATTCAGGCAAACCGCAATCCGCACTGAGCCCCGCTCGCCCAGAGCGCGCATCAGGTAAAACGCGGCCAGCAGGCACGCCAGCCCCGAGCCCAGCGTGTTAATGCCATACAACAGCCCCACTGACTCGCCCACGTTCCCCGTGCGCCGGACAAAATGCTCGGAAAGCAACGGCAGCGTACTGCCCATCAGCAAGGTGGGAAGCAGCAGCAGCGCGAAGGCAACCAACCCGGTGGTGGCCAGCGATTTGCCCGCCGTGAACGACGCAACCCAGTGAAACAGCCCCAGGGAGCCCGCGCCGAATGCGCCCACGCACAGCTCCGCCGCGCCAAACACCGCCAGCAGGCGCACATTCTTCCGTGCTGAAACCACTCCGCCCGCCAGGCTCCCCAGGCCGAGCCCAAGCATGAATACCGTCACCACCAGCGTGACGCTCTCCACGTTGGTGCCGAACAAAGTAAACAGCGTACGCTGCCAGACGATTTGATAAAGAAGCGCCGGAAACCCGGAGAGGAAAAACAACAGGTAGTAGATGCGCGCCCGCGACTGCATCCTCGCGGTATCCGTGCCGCGCTCAAGATCCGGAGACGGTTGTGCGACCAGCAAGCTCACTTTCACCTCAACGCGGCGCGGATTTGCATCCCTGCCCCGCGCGCAGAACGGGACACCCCCCGAGCGCCTGCACCCCCGCGATTTCCGGTTTGGTGTATACCCAAGCCGGCGTCACCTGAGTCTACGCGACCAACAAGGAGCCGGCGACTTGACTCGGATTTCACCGGGACACACTTACCCGGGAATCGCTCTAATCCCCATGCTTTCAAACTGCCGGCAAAGCGTCCCATCCAACAAACAGGGGTGACCGATGACCCATTCGTTGAAGGAATCATCGACGGCGAATCACGATCCATAGAAAAAGGCTGCCCCATCCCGGACGGGCGGCAACGTGTCAGGGTGATTTGCGGGCATCCAGAGAAATCGGATTCGCAAGTGGCCTGAAATCTCGCAGATTTCCCTGTAGAATTCCCCGTGAACGGGAATTTCGGCGGAGACAGGTTCGCCCGGGACTCCACCCTCCGCCATCTCCTATTCGAACCATGTCCGACCCCATTCCAGAAACCACTCAAGACCGCGCAAAACAACGATTTTCCTGCCCGACCGCGGCCATCGCGCCGCTGAGGAGCGAAATCCCTGCTTAGATAAACCGGTTTACTAATTTCCGAGGTGCGGATATACTTGCACCCGACTGTGGGGATGGATGAAAACCGACGACACTCTCCAAAACGCCGCTCACCCCAATCGCCGCGATTTTCTCAAATCCGGAGCATCGATCGCGGCCGGCCTGTCGGCGGGCATGGCTGCTCCCGCCGCCGTGAGCGAGATCAGCTCTTCGGGCGGTAGCTCAACCTTCGCGGAAGAACCCGTACAGGGCTTGATGCCTACGCGCAATCTCGGCATGACAGGGGCGCGGGTGGGCATTTTTGGCCTCGGCGGGCAAGGAGCACTGGAAAAGGCCAATAACGAAACGCTGGCCCTGAAAATGATCCAGCGCGCCCTCGAGCTGGGAGTCAACTATTTTGACACCTCGGCCATTTACGGGGGACCTGACCGATGGAGTGAGCGCCATCTCGGGATGGGTCTCAAGGGCAGCCGGGACCGGGTTTTCCTTGCCACCAAGACCAAGGAACGGACGCGCGATGCGGCGCTCCAGAACATTGAGGTTTCTCTGAAGCTGCTCGACACCGATCACGTCGATTGCTGGCAACTGCATGATGTCGGAATTCAGGAAGACATCGACCAGATATTTGGCAAGGGAGGCGCCCTTGAAGCTCTGATCCAGGCACGCGATCAGAAAATGGTTCGCCATCTGGGCATTACGGGCCGCTTCCGTCCTGAAGCGCTCATGGAATGCATGCGCCGCTTTCCTTTTGATACCGTTCTGATGGGTGTCAATGCGGCAGACAAATATTACTATCCCTTCGAAAAGGATCTTCTGCCCATGGCGGTCGAGAAGCAGATGGGCATTATCGGAATGAAGGTCATGGCGCGCGGCCGCATTCTTTCCTGCTGGACGCCGCCTCCCGTGGAAGTGCAGAAGCATTCATGGGAAGGCCAGGGAGCAATCGCGACCACGCCAGGTACGCTCACCAAGCAAGAGACGTTCTTTTACAATCTCTCGCTACCCATCAGCACAGCCATCGTGGGGTGCGATTCCGTGGAGCAGGTGGAAGAATGCGCGCAACTCGCCCGCTCCTTCACCCCATTGAGCCCGGCGCAAATGGCCGCTTTGGAGGCCAAGGTCGAACCCATCGCCAGGCAAGCGCTCTTTTTCCGGCTCATGCCTCGCTGATAATCGCCGGCCGATGGCAGGATCGCGGCTCAAGAGGCTCACTTGGCGAGGACCTCTGCACTCGGGCTGCGTTCCTCGCGCAGGCCGGCCCTGGGAGGTGGGCACGTGGACGATCGCACAATCAGCTCGGGACGAAAGCGAAGGTCTCTTGGAGGGATTTCGTCCACCATCTTGCGGAGAAGAAGTTCCGCCGCGGTTGCACCCATCTCGTAAAGCGGCTGGCGAACCGTGGTCAGGGCCGGATTGGCAATGCCTGCGAATTCGATGTCGTCGAAACCGATGACAGAAACATCTTCAGGTACTTTGCGGCCGGCATCGCGCAACGCGGTCATAGCGCCGATGGCTGAGATGTCATTGAAGACCACCAGTGCGGTGAAATGCTTCCCGGTGCGGAGCAAAGTCTCACCGGCCATTCGACCCTCGTCGGCGTGGCGCGTGCCAACCGGCTCAAGCTTCTCCAATTGAACCGAAAGATCGGGGTCGACTCGAACACCAAGCCTCTTGCTGGTCGCCAGGATCGCGTTCCAGCGATCTTCAGTGTCGCCTCCGCCCCTGGGTCCTTTGATGAAGGCAATTTCTCGATGGCCGAGACTAACCAGGTGGTTGATGGCCTTGTCGATGCCGTAGGCGTTATCGATGGAAATCCGCGTGCTCCATATAGGCGAGCGGTCAGTGCAGATGGTGACGGCGGGAATTCCCGGCGGTTCATTGGGCGTGGAATTAATCAGCAGCAGGCCCTCGACACCGCGGTCGCAGAGAGCTTCAACGTCCCGCTGGAGGTTTTCCCGGTTCCAAAGGTGGGTTGAAACCAGGCAGGTGTATCCGGTGTTCAACAGCCGCCGTTGGAAACCGCTCAGGAGCGCGGCCTCATAGCCTTCGCCGAAGTCGGGAGCGATGACCCCGATCAGGCACGTAGGCTTTCTATTGAGAGAGCGGGCGAAGTAATTGGGGCGATATCCGAGTCTCTTCGCCGATTCCACGACCCGGTTCCGAGTGTCCTCAGGGAAGCGCGCGGCTTCCGGAACATCGTTGAGAATCAGCGAGATAGTGGTTCGTGACAGATGAAGCTGTTCGGCCAACTTCTTCAGCGTGATCCGTTGGCCTGAATGGGCCCCCGGTGCGCGCCTCGGAACAGCGGATTTCTCGCGCCCTGACTGCATTTGAGGCCAGCCTATCACGTCAACCTCTTTTTCACCTTCTTTTCAGTTGACAGTCCTCCTAAAGTTGGATTTAAATGTAGAACCTAGTAAACCAGTTCACTAACCAAGTGTCGCGGTTAACCCAGACAAAACGCAAAAATGCCAGCCGCCGCGGCTGAATGCGCGGCAATTGTGAGTAGTTGAGGAGGCAATCGCATGAGCAATGGAAGCAGGAGGATTTTGTTCGCTCTTGGGCTGATCAGCGGTGCGCTGATCGGCGGAGGGGCATGTCTTGCACAGAACACCAACTCGGGAGACCTGCGAGGGACGGCGACGGACACCACCGGTGCCATCATCCCCGAAGTCACCGTCACCGTCACCGACATGGACCAGGGCATCGTGCGCACCTATCAGACAGACGGTGCGGGGCTCTACGATACGGGCCCGATTCCCGAGGATCACTACAAGCTCACCTTCACCAAAGAGGGTTTTGAGACCCTGGTCCGCGGACCCATCACGCTGACGCTCGGAATTGAGACGGTCAATGCCGAACTGAAAGTGGGCACGGTTTCCACCCAGGTGACCGTGACCACCGATGTTCCCATGCTCAACACCGAAAGCGGCTCGCTGGAGCCGACCCTTGAGGCGGACACGATGGACGAGCTGCCGCAGGTGGGCAGCGGGGACGGCGGCGGAGCCGACTGGGAGAACTTTATCCAGTTGATGCCGGGCGCGGTGGGAACGCCGGAGAATCAAAACGGCGAGGCCCCCGGACAGGGCAACAACGTTGGAACCAGCGCTTCCATCAACGGCAATGAGCCCTATCAGTCCTACCTCCAGGACGGAGCTACGACCACTCTGCCCATGAGCCAGAACTCCGACGTGACCATCTTCGAGACTACGGCGGAAGTGAAGGTCAGCGCTACCGCTTTCTCCGCGCAATATGGCCTCGGCGACATCGTCTACAACCAGATCACCAAGAGCGGAACCGACCATTTCCACGGCGCCGCATACGAATACAACCAGAACAATGCCTTCAATGCCGCGAGCTATGGATTCGGCTCGGGAAGCATTCCCCATCTCCGCTTCAATAACTTCGGGGGCGCCGTCGGCGGACCGGTCTTGCCGCGGTCGATCTTCCGCCACTCCTTCTTCTATTTCGACTACGACCACACCATCAATAACGGTACCGGAAACGTGCAGACGGTCACATTGCCCAGCACCGCCGAGTTGGGGGGCGATTTCACGCAGGCCAGCCTGCCTACCCTCTACGACCCCACCACGCAGACGGTTTCGACCACGGGCACCGGTTGCAGCGTGACCGCTCCCTGCGTCACGCGCCAGACCTTCGCTTCGGAGTACGGCAGCAACATGATTCCTTCAGGCATGATCGATCCGGCGGCCAAGGCCATCATCGCCTACGTACTCACGACGAAGGGTTATCCGGCGACAGTAAACTCCTATGCGGCCAATAACTTCCAGATTCTCGGACCGGCGACTGAGGCTCCCTTCATCAAGTGGTTTGGGCGCTGGGACACCGATCTGTCTTCCAACAATCGCCTTACTCTCACGGAGACGGAAAGCGACAACCCCGGCCAGGCCCCGGCCATCTTCTACCCGCTCCAGGGCCAGGCACAGGACGTGAGCCGCGACAACGCCGCCATCTCCGACGTTTGGACTGTGGGCTCGCACGTCACCAACGAGGCGCGCCTGGGCTTTACCGATCAGTTGAACTTCTTTACGCCTTACAGCACGAATAACAACTATTCGACGATGCTGGACATGCCTTCTTTGCAAGATCCCGTCTTTCCGAGCATCAACATTAACAATTATTGGAGCGGCAAAGTAGGGAGCGCTTCGCACTCCGTTTACAAGGAGATGGTGTTCGACCCGTCCGAGGTGGTGACCCTGATCAAGGGACGCCACGTTCTGCACTTCGGCGGCGAGTTCCTGATCAACCGTGCCGACTCCACCGCGTGGGGCAACGAACAATCCGGCAACTTCACCTATTCCGGCTACTACACGTCGCAATCCGGCAGCTCTACCGCCGCCACCAGCGGGGACGCCTTCGCGGACTTCCTGCTCGGCGATGTCAGTGGCTGGGGCGCCAACAATACCCCTGAGTTCGCCGGCCGCTGGAAGAGCCCGCAGCTGTTCGTCCAGGACGACTTCAAGGTGCGGCCCAACCTCACCGTGAACCTGGGTGTGCGGTGGGAGGGCGA
>JASHOQ010000075.1 GCA_030041045.1 Acidobacteriaceae bacterium | reverse complement strand
AAGCCGCAGATGCCAAGTAGCTTTTTCACCAAGAAAAAGCCACCTTCCGCAACTGTGAAATATGGCTACATGTACTGTGGAACCGCTCTAAAAGCCCGTATCCGTTTGGCTCATTGTCGTGGCGCTCTGGGGTTCAAACCGCGGCCAGAGCTTGGTCGAGGTCGGCGATCAGGTCGTCCTTGTCTTCGATGCCGACGGAGATGCGGATGCGGCCTTCGTTGATGCCCATGGTGCGCCGCACCTCCTCGCTGACCGAGCCGTGGGTGGTGGTGGCCGAGTGGGAGGCAAGGGATTCGACGCCGCCGAGCGACTCGGCGTTGAGGAAGATCTTGATGGCCGTGAGGAAACGCGCGCACTCCTCACGCGACTTGAGCTCGAAGCTCATCATGGAGCCGAAGCCCTTCTGCTGGCGGCATGCCAGCGCGTACTGCGGATGGCACTTCAGGCCGGGATAGGCGAGCTTCTGCACCTTGGGGTGCGAGGACAGGAATTCGGCCACGGCGCGGCCGTTCTCTTCGTGTTTTTGAATGCGCAGAGGAAGAGTCTTGATGCCGCGCAGAACCAGATAGCACTCGAAAGGCGACATGACGCCGCCGGCGGCCTTCTGGATGAGCAGGAAGCGCTCCTTGTGCTCCGGCGTGGTGCCGATGAGCGCGCCGCCCAGGCCGTCGGAGTGGCCGTTGAGATACTTCGTTGTCGAGTGCATGACGATGTCGGCGCCGAGGGCGATGGGGTTCTGCAGCACCGGCGAGAGGAAAGTGTTGTCGACGCTGACTTCGATGCCGCGGGCGTGGGCGATTTTGACCACGCCGGCGATGTCGGTGAGGACCATCAACGGATTCGACGGGGTCTCGATGTGGATCAGCTTGGTGTTGGGGCGGATGGCAGCCTCGACAGCGGCGAGGTTGCTCGAGTCGACGTATTCGATCTCGATGCCGTAGCCGGAGACGATCTGGTCGAAGAGGCGCACGGTGCCGGCGTAAACATCGCGGGAACAGAGAAGATGGTCGCCGCTGCGGAGCATGGCCACGAGCGCGGAGATGGCGGCCATGCCGGTGGTAAACGCATGACCGCTCGTGCCCCCTTCGAGCGCGGCGAGCGCGGACTCGAGGCGGTCGCGGGTAGGGTTGCCGGCGCGGGAGTAGTCCCAGCCGCGGTCGGCGCCGATGCCGGTGAGCTCAAACGTGGACGAGAGATAGACGGGCACGTTGACGGCGCCGGTGAGCGGGTCGGGGTGCTGGCCGGCGTGGACAGCGAGTGTGGAGAGCTTGTAGTTGGCCATGAAGTTTTTGCTGTTGGCTCCGGTAAACAGGAAGGTTCCATTCCTAGATTACCGTGCCGGGCAGCAATGCTGCGCACGTCTGGGTTTAAGCGGACGAAATGGGGATGCGAAGTGCGGTTCTACGCCCCGGATGGGGCGGCCTGACGGTCAAGTGCCGGAAAATTGGCTGCGATAGACGGACTTGATGTGGTGGAGGCGGTCCTGCAAGGCCTCTGCTTCCTCGGTGAGGCCGAGACGATGGGCGAGACCGATGGCCTCGTAGTACCACTCCTTGGCGTCGCGATAGCAGCTGTCGACGTCGCGCTGGGTGTGCGCCTCGTACATGTCGTCGTAAGCCTTCTCGCCCATGGATTTCATACGCTTGAGATTCTCGAGGTCTTCAGGGCGGGCGCTGTATTCGGTCATGGCGGCAGGGCTGTGGTTGATTTTCTGGAATTCTAATTGAAGCAGTGGATCGTGAGTTCGCGCGCGATTCCCAGGTCCCAAAAGCGGGATCCTTCGACAAGCTCGGGGCATGCTCTGGGGCACCTTTGATCGTGTCGAGTTGAGGGTGACAAGTGAAAGCGTGTGCCTTCCCACCCTCCCGCCAAACAACGGCGAAAGGATCGGGCGACGAGATTCAACTGTGCAGGGCTGAAGCCCGGAGTATTTTTGGAGTGTTGTGGCAGCACGGCTGAAGCAGCGCCCTGATACAAACCAGGCTCCGCAGTTGCGGAGTCTGTTACTGATCCCTGACACCTGAACCCTGACCCCTTTACTCACGCCATGGCTTCGCGGCCCATGGGCTCGAAGACGAGGTGGTTGGAGTTGCGGTCGGCGGTGATGCGGACGTGGGCGCCGTGCAGGATTTCGCCATCGAGAATCTTGATGGCGAGCGGGTCCTGGATCATGCGTTGCAGGGCGCGCTTGAGCGGACGGGCGCCATAGGCCGCGTCAGAGCCTGCGGCCAGGATGAGCTGGCGTGCGGGCTCGGTGAGCTCGAGCGAGATCTGACGGTCTTCGAGCAGCTTGCTGATCTCGGCGAGGCGCAGATCGAGAATCTGGCTCATCTGCGCATGACCCAGCGGCCGGAAGATGACGATGTCGTCCACGCGGTTCAGAAACTCCGGACGAAAGTGCTCGCGCAGCGTGCGCATCACGCTTTCGCGCGCCATGTCGAAGTCGTGCTCGGTTTTGAGCGCTTCGCCGGCAAGAAACGCCGCGCCGAGGTTTGAGGTCATGATAAGCACGGTGTTCTTAAAATCAACTGTCCGGCCTTTCGAGTCAGTGAGCCGGCCGTCGTCCATCACCTGGAGAAGGACATTGAAGACATCCGGGTGAGCCTTCTCGATTTCGTCGAAGAGAATGACGGCGTAGGGCCTTCTGCGGATGGCTTCGGTGAGCTGACCGCCCTCGTCGTAGCCAACGTAGCCCGGGGGCGCGCCGATGAGGCGAGCCACGGCGTGCTTTTCCATGTACTCGCTCATGTCGATGCGCACCATGGCCTGCTCGTCGTCAAAGAGAAATTCGGCGAGGGCGCGGGCGGTTTCGGTTTTGCCCACGCCGGTCGGTCCGAGAAAAATAAACGAGCCGATGGGGCGCTTGGGATCGCTCAGGCCGGCGCGGGAGCGGCGGATGGCGTTGGCGACAACGGTGAGCGCCGCATCCTGGCCGACGACGCGCTCTTTGAGGCGCTGCTCCATTTGGACGAGCTTTTTCACTTCGCCTTCGAGCATGCGGCTGACGGGAATGCCGGTCCATTTACTGACGATCTTGGCCACGTCTTCCTCGTCCACCTCTTCCTTGAGCATGCGCGCGGCTGATGCGCTGGCGCCGTCCTGCGCGGCGTTGAGCTGTTTGAGCTCGCGCTCAAGCCTGGGCAGCTCGCCGTACTGGATTTGTGCGGCGCGCTCAAGCTGGCCCTTGCGCGTCTGCTCTTCGGCCTCGAAGCGCAGGGCCTCGATCTTTTTCTTGGTCTCCGAAATGCGGGCGATGGCTTCGCGCTCCTTGGTCCAGCGGGCCCGAAGAGCGGTGATTTTCTCGCGTGCATCGGAGAGCTCGCGCTCCACCTCTTCCAGTCGCTCTTTGCTGTTCTTGTCCGACTCGCGCTTGAGGGCGGCGCGCTCGATTTCGAGCGAAGTGGCCTGGCGCTCGAGCTGATCGATTTCCGTAGGTACACTGCCTATTTGAATGGCGAGCGAGGCCGCGGCTTCGTCGACCAGATCGATGGCCTTGTCGGGCAGGAAGCGGTCAGAGATATAGCGGTGCGAGAGCGTGGCCGCGGCCACAATGGCTGCGTCCTTGATGCGCACGTTGTGGTGTGCCTCGTAGCGCTCCTTGAGGCCACGCAAAATCGCAATGGTGTCTTCGACATTGGGCTCGCCCACGTAGACGATCTGGAAACGGCGTTCGAGGGCCGCGTCTTTCTCAATGTATTTGCGGTACTCGTTGAGCGTGGTGGCTCCAATGGCGCGCAGCTCGCCGCGGGCGAGGGCCGGCTTAAGCATGTTGCTGGCGTCGATGGCGCCTTCGGCGGCGCCGGCGCCGACGAGCGTGTGCAGCTCGTCGATGAAGAGGACGATCTGGCCGTTCGATTCTTCGATTTCCTTCAAGACGGCCTTGAGCCGGTCTTCGAACTCGCCGCGATATTTGGCGCCGGCGAGCATGGAGCCCAAGTCGAGGGAAATGACGCGCTTGTCACGCAGGCTCTCGGGCACGTCGCCGGAGACGATGCGGCGGGCGAGGCCTTCGACGATGGCCGTCTTGCCCACGCCCGGCTCGCCGATGAGGACGGGGTTGTTTTTAGTCCGGCGCGAGAGCACCTGGACGACGCGGCGGATCTCCTCGTCGCGGCCGATGACGGGATCGAGCTTGCCCCGGCGGGCGAGCTCAGTAAGGTCCTTGGCGTATTTTTCAAGGGCCTGGAATTTGCCCTCGGGGTTCTGGTCGGTGACGCGCTGCGAGCCGCGCACGGCCGTTAGCGCCTGCAGAATGGCTTCATGGGTTGCGCCGAGCGCGGTGAGCGCGCTACCGGCGGGATCGTTCTTCTGCCGGGCCACGCCGAGTAATAAGTGTTCCGTGGAAACGTACTCGTCCTTGAAGTTGGCGGCCTCTTTGAAAGCCTGGTCGAGAACCTTGTTGAGGGCCTGGCTCAGGCCGGGCTGGTTCGCGCTGCCGGAGACGCGCGGCAAATTTTCCTCGTTTTGGATGAGCTCGTGGGTAAGGCGTTCAACGGGCACACCGATCTTTTCCAGCACGGCGGGAATGACGCCCTCGCGGTCCTCGACCAGCGCGAGCAGAAGATGCACAGGCTGGATCTCGGCGTTGCCCAGTTCGGCGGCGCGGTTGCGCGCCTGCTCGATCGCCTGCTGCGATTTGACGGTGAATTTGTCCCAGCGAATGGCCATGAAAAACTCCAGTGGTCAGTGAACAGTGGTCAGTGGTCAGTTTTTCAACTACCCGACCGCTGCGGTCTTGACACAAACTATCTTATTAATTCTTGTCGTACCTTTGTTGCGTTCCGCGTTGTTAATCAATAGTCCGCGAACCAGGGAAAACGGCCGGGAGAAGGGCAATGCCCTTCTCCCGGCGACAAGAAACTGAACCCTGATACCTGACCCCTGACAACTGCTCTTACGCTGCCAGCTTGTTGCCCGCGTTGACCTTGATCTGGCGGGGCTGGGCTTCGGGCTTCTTGGTGAGCTCGAGCTTGAGGATGCCGGCGTTGTAGTTGGCGGAAACGCTCTCAGTATCCACCGTGTTGGGCAGCGTGAAGGCGCGATAGAAGCTGCCGTAACGGCGCTCGATGCGATGGAAATTGTCCTGCTTCTCTTCCGCAGTGAATTTGCGCTCGCCTTTGACGGTGAGGGTGTGGTTCTCGACGCTGACGTCGAGGTCCTTCTCCTCGATGCCGGGGACTTCGAGCTTGAGCACGACCTTCTTGTCGTCCTCATAGATGTCGACGGCGGGAATGAAGCTGGCCGTGGCCAGGGCGCTCTCGCTTTCAGTGAAATCGCGGAAGAGCGAGTTGAAGGAAGCGACTTCGCGGAACGGGTTCCAACGGGTGATAACCATAGTGAAAATCCTCCTGGTGAATCGGAAAAATTTGATAGGGCGCGGGGTCTAATCCCGCAGCACAACTGATCTGATGAATCTATAGCACAATAGATCCAAGAAATATGAGCGTGTTATGCTAATATTTTGCCGATCGTGCAGGGCGATTTATTTTCAATCAGTTGCGGGAGTGAGGCTCGCCGCCCCTACGGGGCTTGGCGTCGGATCGGGTGGCATACCCAAGGCCTCGCCCTGGACAATTCTCCACTGCCCCACGGGGCGCGCGGCCTGGAACCGCCTTTTCGGCTTGTTCTCCCAGGACTGCATACCGGGCCATCTTCAGTCGCCCCTGCGGGGCATGGCCGCGAGTTTTTCGTTACCCGTACCGGGTTGGGGATCTCGGGCTCTGCCTTTCCCACCCTTTCCGGCCAGCCACACCGCGGGCCAAGAACTGTGCGCGGTGGCTCCGGCGTCCGCGGAATGGATGAGGCAACCAGGGTCGGGACCGGCTATGGGACGAAGGCGAGGGTGAGCACGGTGATGTCGTCTTCCTGGCCGAAGTGCTGCGCGGCCTGGGCGATTTTCTCCGCGGGCTCGGTGGTGAGGGCGCGGGTGCGGTCGAAGCCGAACAGCTCGCCCTGGGCGTTGCGGGCCTCGACCACACCGTCGGTGAGAAGGGTGAGCCAATGGCCGGGAGTGATGCGGATGGTGGTCTCCGCGTACTGGGTGTCGGCAATCACTCCAAGGGGAAGGCTGGGCGGAAGCGCAATTTCGCGGCCGTTTTCGTAGGGCGGGAGGTGACCGGCGTTGGCCAGTGTTGCCACGCCCTCGGTCGTGAGATGGAGGGCGCAGCAGGTGATGAAGCCCTCGCGGATCTGGGCAAAGACGCCGCGGTTGAGCGCTGCGAGCAGCAGGCCGGGCGGGAGCTCGGGAAGGGCGCGCAATGCGCCCACCATGGCGGCGACGCCGAGGGCCGCAGGCAGACCCTTGCCGCTGATGTCGCCGATCACCACGAGGAGGCTGCGGTCCTGATGGACGCGGAGGTGATAGAAGTCGCCGCCGACGTGTTCGGCAGGAAGGTAGACGCTTTCGATGCGGAAGCCGGGGATGGCGGCGGGAGGCGGAACCAGGCGGCGCTGGACTTCGCGTGCGGCTTCGAGCTCGGCGGCGGCGTGGGCCTGCTCGCGGCTGACGCGGGTGAAGCGGAAGAACATGACAATCGCGATGGCCACCAGGAAAAGCAGGTTTCCCAGGTCGGAGATTTCAAGCGAAATGGGGCCGATGGGAATGGGTTGAATGAATATGTTGAGGCGAGCCCAGCCGAAGTAGAAGGAGACAAGACCGAGATTGAACAGCACCCCGGCGGCCGTAGGTAACAGACTGGGAAGGATCAACCAGCCCGCCTCACGATTTCCGTGCCGGTACCACGCGATCAGAAGCGCGGGCAGCAGATACACGAGCGGCGCCGTCACGACGGCCTGCACGAGATCATAGGCATTCGCGGAAAAATGCCCGAACCAGACGGGGAGGACCAGAAGCAGAGGCAAAAGAATTACGCCCTCATAGATACGCCAGCCGCGCCCCACGCGCCGCCTGACGAAACTGAGAGTGAACTCGAGCTCGGCGATGGCAATGGGATAAGTTAACGGATCGGCGAGCAGGGTGTTGGCGGAAAGGGGCAGAACGCCGGCCTGCTGCAGGTGCCAGAGCCCATTCGATATGCCTGTGAGCAGAAGGAAGAGCCCGAGAAACAGGTAATCGCGCTCGGAGCGCTGGCCGATGTAAAGGGCCAATGCGCCCAGCCCAGGCAGAATCAGCAGCAGGTTGATGGCGACCGAGGGAACCGCGGAGTACATGCGATCGCTCTGGAGAGATTGAAGCTCGTATTCGATGGCATCGTGATCGCCCAGCGTGACTTCGATAAAAAGCGGAAGCTGGTAGGCAACGTAGTCGGGCGTGGCGCGGGTACGCAGGGCGAGATAGAAATCTCCCTGGTCGTTGCTGAGCTCGAACTCGCGTTCCGTGGGACGGCCGATGGCAAATTGGGACTTGATCTGCGCCCCGAGCATGCATTGCCCGTTGACGTACAACTCGTAGGTGCCGTCGCCGCCGTCGATCAGTAAATGCACATTCTTGTGATTCGGTCCGACGCTCACGTGCTTGCGAAACCAGCGCCATCCCCGTTGTGCCGGACCCATGTCCTCGAGATCGACCGACTGCCACGCACTGTCGTTGTAACCAGGGCTCGCCCATGCCAGGTTATCGCCATCATGCTGGACCCAGTCCTGATTCAACTCGATGAGCCCCGACTCCCAACGGGTGATTTCAGCCGGCTTCTCGAGCGCGGTCTGCGCGCTGAGCGCAGCGGCCGCGGCAGGCCAAAGGGAAAGTGCGAGGGTCAACGCGAAGAGGCCCGGCTTATGCATGCGACACTCCGGCGGGCGCGAAGGCAAGAGTGAGCACGGTGATGTCGTCTTCCTGGCCGAAGGCCTCGGCAGCCCGGGCGATCTTTTCAGCGGGCTCGAGGCTGATTTTCGCGGTGCGCTCGAAACCGAAGAGCTCGCCGCGGATGTTGCGGGCTTCGACCACACCGTCAGAGAGCAAAGTGAGGCGGGCCCTGGGCGCGAGCTGGAACGTGGATTCGGCGTAGGTGGAATCGGCGCCGAGGCCGAGGGGCAGGCCGTTCTCAAGAGCCAGTTCTTTCCCGTCGAGATACGGCGGGAGATGGCCGGCGTTGGCGACAGTGAGCCGGCCGGTGGGATCGACGCGAAGGACGAGGCAGGTGGTGAATCCGCCCTGGCTGCGCGCAAGCATGCGCTGATTCATGGCGGCAAGGATTTCGCCGGGCGATTGCGTGTAATGGGCGAGCGTGCGCACAGTGCCCACGAGAAGCGAGACAGTGAGCGCAGCAGGCATGCCTTTGCCGCTCACGTCGCCGATGACAATGAGCGCACCGCCGGCTGCAGTAGGAAGGATCTGAAAGAAATCGCCGCCGACTTCACTTGCCGGGCGGTAGACGCTTTCGATTCTGAATCCCGGGATCGCAGGATTCTCGGCGGGGATGATGACCTGCTGCACGGCGCGGGCGGCGCGCATTTCGCCGGCGAGCATGGCGCGCTCCTGGGTCACCTGGCGCTGCTCGCGGAAGAGCAGGCCGAGCAGGCCGGCAAGAACGCCCGCGGTGGTGAAGGCCCGCACTTCGATGAGGGTGCTGCTCCAGGCAGCGAAGAGCCTGGGCACACCGGGAATGGGCAAGTTGGTGGTTTCGACGGCGATCCAGGCGAATTCGACGAGCGCCCAGAGCATGCACAGGGCCGCGAGCGGACGCATGGTGCGGGCAATGCGCTTATAAGGCCAAAAGGCGAAGAAAGGCGCCAGCGTGAGCAGGAGGCGGACGAAAACGCCGAGGAAGCGCCGGGGCCCGTCAATCCAGTGCGCAAACCAGGCGGGCTCCGTTGTCACCCGCAGTGCGGTGCAGGCGCGGAAAAGGTATTCGAAGACCGAGAGCGCTATGAGAACGCGAAAAAACAGGGAGACGCGGCGCCGGGCGACGACGAAGAAGAACGGCGTCACCGTGAGGGGGAGGACGATGTTGCACACCAGCGCAATGAGGAAGGCCGCGAGGAAGGAGTAGTGCAGCATCGCGGCAGCACAAAACTCATTGACGCGCACCGTGGCCATGCAGAGGCAGGCAACGCTAAGGAGCAGCAGTTCGTGGCGGCTGCGGTCGTAGAAGTAGAGACCGAGCAGCATGACGGCGAGGACGCCGATGACGCTGAAGCAGATGGAGGCTTCAGCGCGGATGGCAATCTCAGCAAGGATGGTGCGGGCGCGGAGGCCGTCGAGCGTGGATCGGTCGCCGGCGTGCAATTGCCCGATTCCCCCGGCCAGGCCGGTGATGCCACCGATGGTGAAGACGAGGCGGCGCATGGAGACGCGCAGAGCGAGCGTGGAGGCCGCGGGCGCGAGCAGAGACGTCGGGACAGGATAAGCGCGCATCGCGTCCAGGCTGAAGTTGCTGGTGGAGAGATTGCCGGCGCGGGCAACGAGCTGACCGTTCAAATAGAGTTCGTAGGCGGCATAGAGACTCACCTGCAGCGCGGGCTGGGCCAGGCCGCGCAGTCCACGAAGGTCAGCGTGGCAGCGAATCCAGAACCGTGCTTGACCTGGGGAGGGTTGCCATTGCGTGTAGGGCTGCCAGCTGGATTCCTCGAGCGAAGGCGCGGCCCAGGCGGGGTCGTCGCCGGCGCGCCAGACGCACTGTTGGGGTGGGATGATGACGACGGATTGCGCGGAAAGCGCTGCGGGAACGAGAAGGAAGAGGAGCAGAAACGCGGGCGCGCAGTGGTGATTACGCATGCAGCACCTCCGCGGGGGCGAAGGCGAGGGTGAGCACGGTGATGTCGTCTTCCTGGCCGTGATCCTGCGCCGCGCGGGCGATGTTTTCGGCCGACTCCGAGCTGATTCCGGCCGCGCGCTCAAAGCCGAAGAGCTCGCCGGCTGCATTGCGGGCCTCGACCACGCCGTCGGAGACGAAGAGCAGCGGCTGGCCTTCGCTGAGCTGAAGCTTCGTGGCCGGAAACGAGATTGACGGCAGCGCACCGAGAGGCAGAGAGCCTTCAAGAGCCAGTTCCCTCCCCTTGATGTACGGCGGCAGGTGGCCGGCGTTGGCGATTTCAGCTTTTCCGTCGCGATCAATGCGCAGGGCGAGGCAGGTGACCAGGCCGCGGCCCTGCAGCCGCTCGTTGAGCAGCGCCAGAATGCGGCCGGGATCGGCAGTGAAATGGAAGGCCGTCCGGATGGAGCCGACGATCAACGCGGCCAGCATGCCGGCTTTGAGTCCCTTGCCGGCCACGTCGCCGACGACGATGAGCGTGCTGCCGTCGCGCGGGTCGGGAAGCACCTGGAAGAAGTCGCCGCCCACTTCGCGCGCGGGATGGTAGACGCTGCGGATGACGAGGCCGGGGGTGGGCGGCAGCTTTTCCGGGATGAGGTACTGCTGAATCTCGCGCGCTGAGGCCATTTCGCCTGCAAGCTGCGCGCGTTCCTGGGCCACGCGGCGCTGGTCGCGGAAGAGGATGGTAAGCAGCGCGAGCACGGCGCAGAGCGTGGTGGTGGCGCGCAGGGCGAGGAGATATTTCTGAAAGAACAAATTCTGGGCGTAACTCTCGATGCCGAAGATCCAGACCTCCCAGTTCATGAACCAGATGAACTCGGCGAAGCCCCAGGCCATGGAGAATAAGGCGATGGCGCGCAGGCGATGCGGGATGCGCTTCCAGGGCCAGAAAGCCCAAAAGGGAGCGGTGGCGCACAGCCAGCCGCAGGCGAAGAAGAACCACCCGGTGCGGAGGTAGAGCGCATTCTGGCGGAGATTGAGGAGCGGGGGCAGGAAGGCATCCGCCAGAACGTTGGCGAAAAACGCGAGAGAAAGAACGACCGTGACCCGGTAGAACCAGGGAACGCGTTTGCCGGTGACGCGAAAAACAAACCAGACCCAGAAGACCTCAAGAAACTGGCCACAGGCGTAGAGGACGCTGTAGAGCGCGTAGGGCACGGGAATGAGCGCGTTCTCAACGAACTCCGAAAGGCGCAGAATACACAGGAGCCAGCAAGTGACGGCGAGCAGCAGCAGCTCCAGGCGGCTGCGGTCGGTAACGTAGAGGCCGAGCAGCATGAACCCGACGATCCCGATGAGACTGAAGCAAAGACCGATGGGCAGGTAGCCAAGCGCGCCTTTGAGAGCCGCGGCAGCGCGGTGATCCTCAAGCGCCGACTGGTCGCCGACGAAGATTTCGGCGGGGGCGCTCTGGTTCAACTGATCGCGCAAGGCAATGCGCAGCGCAAGCGTCGAGCCGGAGCGGAAGGACGCCGGAGCCAGAGGAACGGTGTAGAAATCGCCCAGGCTGAATTGCGCGCTCGCCATGTTGCCGCTCGATCCCGCGAGCGCGCCATCGACGAAGATTTGCGAAGCAGCGTCCAGTTGCACCTGGAGCGCGGGGTGTTCGAGGGCGCGGAGCGCAGCGAGATTGACTTGGCAGCGGACCCAGATGTGCGTCGAGTGGTTGTTGATCTGCCATGCGGCGTAGGGCTGCCACGCGGAGTCGTCGAGAGCGGGCGCGGCCCAGGCGGGATCGTCGCCGGCGCGCCAGACGCACTGCTGCGGCGCGATGGTGACGATGGACTGGGCGGCGAGGGCCGGTGCAAACGCAGCGGCCATCGCTGCGGGCGCGAGAAACAAAAGGAAGAAGGTCTTGCCGGCGGAGAAGCGCATCCCGTTTCCTCAAGCCCCCGCAAAGATGGGGATGGTGAGCTGCGTGGTGGATTGCTGGCCGGAGGCGAGGCGCGTGAGCGTGAGCACGGTGATGTCGTCTTCCTGGCCGAACTGCACCGCGGCCTCGGTGGCTTCGGCAGCGGCGGGACGGCGGGCGAAGAGAGCGTCGAGGCGGGCGAAGCCGAAGATCTCGCCGCCCGCATTGCGAGCCTCGAGCAGGCCGTCGGTGTACAGGGCAAAGTGGTCGCCGGAGTCGAGCTGGAGAGTCGTTTCCCGGTAGTCGGCGGAGGCGACGACGCCGAGCGGCAACGCGCCGGGCAGCGCCAGCTCGCGCCTGTTGAGGAAGGGCGGAGGATGGCCGGCGCTGGCGATCACGCAGCGGCCGTCGCGGGCGAGAAGTACGGCGATGCAAGTGGCGAAGCCGCCTTGCAGGCGGCCGCAAAGGCGCTGGTTGAGCTCGGCCAGGAGTTCCGCGGGGCGCGGCGAGAATTTGGCCAGGGTACGCACTGCACCGACGATCAGGGAGACGGCCATGGCGGCGCGCAGGCCCTTGCCGCTCACGTCGCCCAGGACGATGAGCGTGGAGCGGGCGAAGGCGCCTTCAAGGGGGATGATCTGGAAGAAGTCGCCGCCCACTTCCTGCGCGGGTTGGTAGGCGCTGGTAACGGCGTAGCCGGGCAGCTCGGGGAGGGTTTCCGGGATGAGCACACGCTGCAACTCGCGCGCGCTCTGGAACTCCTGCTCGAGCGCGGCCTGGCGGACGGAGGTCTCCTGCAGGTAGCGATAGACGGCGTAGATGATGGAGAGCAGCAGGAGGGTGGCGGCAATGGCTCTGGCCGTGAAGGGATTTCCGTTCACCCAGAAGAGGGGAGCCGTTATTTTCTCGTCGAAGGTCCAGTGCGTGAAGCGCCTGCCTTGCTGAAATGCAAACTGCATGGATAAGAGCATCTCGGTAAGAAGTGCGCTGATGGCGAGCAACCACCGGGGCAGGTCGAGGCGCTTGCGAAGCGCGAGAGCCAGGAGCACAAAGGGATAAAACTCAGAGAGCGTGTAAACGGCGGTGAGTGCGGCGTCGGCTCCTTGAAGGACCGACGCCTGCTCGGGGCTGCTCCAGTTAAAGAGTTCCAGGATGGGGCCGTCGAGCAGAAATGCCGTGAAATCGATGACGGCAAGCCAACGCGTGATGCGAACCAGCCGCGGATCCTCGTCGAAGCGAAAGAGGTAAAGCAACACAAACCACAGTCCGATGTCCTCGAGGCCAAGAACCGGCTGCAGCCAGCCAAGCGCAGTCATCGCATTCCACGGCAGGCGCAGACCGTCAATGAAGACGGCTAAGACGGGCATGCCGCTGAAGACGGCGAGCCACAACAGCACGCGATGCGATCGATCGCGGAACCAGGCGATCAAGCTGAGAAACGCAAGCACGCCATAAAGAGAGAGCAGGCCAAAGGTGAATTGCTGGCTGCGCATCCAGCCGTAATCGTCTTCCGTTTTCAGGGCTGCGATCGCCCGCGCGTTGCCAATATCCGGCGCGGCGTGAAGGCCGCCGCCGAGTCCGGTATCGGTAGAGATGAGCGGTCCCTTCCAAACTCGAATCGCGAGCACGCCGTCGCGAGCCGGCCCCACGCCGAAGGTGTACCAGGGTGAATCCCAGGACATCGTGTAGCGGGGATGGGGCGGCATGGCGCCATGGCGGCCGATGAACCGGCCATTCCAATAGATCTCGTAGACGTCTTCGGTCTGACGCATCAGCAGAACGAGATCGGGAGAGGCGCCGGGGGCGGGCGATAACTGAAGGTGCTTCCGATACCAGGCGTAGCCGACGTAGCCGAAATGTCCCTGCATGCCCCAAGGCTGATTGGCACTGATCGATTCCCAGCCGCTTACGCCGGTTGCGTCGGGCGTTTGCGGCAGGGCCCAGGCGGAATTATCCCCAAGGTGGAACTGCCAGGGACCGTCGAGGAGCGCGGCGCCTTTGCCGAGTCCGTCAATGTGCAGAACGACGGGCGCGGAGATGGGCGGCGCGGTTTGCCCGGCGAGGGGCGCAGGGACGAAGGGAGAGAAAATGCAAAGCGGTCCCACGAAGCGCAGAAAGCGTTGGGGAAGCATGGGATGAGGATACGACGGCGAAGTGAGAATCGGCAGGAAATTCCGCGCGGAGCCGAAATGCGTCGGCGTGCTTTCCCAGCCTTGCGCCGTGCCACGCCAAGGACGAAGAGCTGTGCGTGTTCCGCAAGAAACAAAGATCGCTTCTTAGAGACCCCGGTCTCGGAGATCCCGGCGAACGCACGAGGGTGGGGCATCGGTTTTGGCAAGGATGAGACAACGAAGCGAAACTCTACAATGGGAATGAATGACGCACATGCACGCACTTTTCTCTGACCTGACGTGGCGATGGGTGTGGCTGGTGGTGGCGGCGTTTCTGGCCGGGGTGCTGAACGCGGTGGCCGGAGGGGGATCGTTCCTGTCGTTCCCGGCGTTGCTGGGCATGAATATGCTGCCCGTCGAGGCAAACGCCACCAACACCGTGGCGATCTGGCCGGGACAGTTGACGAGCGTGGCCGCGTATCGCAAGGACGTGCGCAGAAATATGAGCGCGGCATGGCTGATGGGGCTGGCAGGGCTGGTGGGCGGATCGGCGGGCGCCGTGGTGCTGCTCAGCACGCCGCAGAAGACGTTCTTGCGGCTGGTGCCGTGGCTGCTGCTGGGAGCGGCTTCGACATTTGCGGTGAGCGGGCCGGTTTCGCGGGTGGTGGCGCGGCTGCAGACTAAGCGGGTGCAGCGCGCGGCCCAGGGCGAGACGCACGCGCCGCGACGGCTGCCGCTGTTTGTGACCGCGGCGATGGTGAGTTTTTACGTGGGCTACTTCGGCGCGGGCGCAGGCTTCGTGTTCATGACGGTGCTGGCCGTGTTCGGCTACCAGGACATCAACGTGATTAACGCGCTGAAAGTGGTGGCGAACACGCTGGCCAACGGAATTGCGTTTGTGATTTTCATTGCCGATGGGCAGGTGGTTTGGCGGTATTGCCTGGCGGCCATGTTTGCCGCGGCCATTGGAGGGTACGCCTCGGCGAGCATGGCGCGGCGGGTGCCGCAGCCGGTGCTGCGCGGGCTGGTGGTGGTGATCGGGCTGGGCATGTCGGCGTGGTTCTTCTGGAGGCAGTGAACAGTGGTCAGCGAACAGTGGTCAGTGGTCAGGGGTCAGGGGATAGTTGCGCATCTCTCCCACGCTTTTCGCCAAATGCGCGAAAAGGATGGGGCGCGGAGAGTGGAGAGAAAGCTGTGCTACCATGCGGGCAACGATTGCTCATTGGATCGATCTGACCCGAAGAAGGCGCGTGCTCTTCGGCCATAGCCACGGCACAATCGAGCAGGCAGCGGGCGGCGGACGCGGCGGCACGCAAGCTGCCGGCGCACGAGGGGAAAGATGACCAGGCAGCTCCGTCCGCTGGACAAACTCCGCCCCTTGGACCTGGGCGAGATTCTCGACCGCACTGCTGAACTTTACCGCACGCAGTTCCCGTTGTTTGCGGGAATCGCGGCGCTTTTTGCCGGGGCCATGCTGCTGGCGCAGATGTTGCACCTGGGCGCGCTGGCGCTGCTCGGGTATCCGGCGGTGCATCGCGGGCTGGAGTGGGCCGTGGCCGTCTCCGCGGTGCTGACGATTCTGGTCACGCTGCTGGTGGCGGGCGTGCAAGTGGCCGCGATCTGCCGCGCGGTGGCGTGGATCCATCTGGGCGAAGCGACGACTGTGCGTGCGGCCACGAGGAGCGTGCTGCCGCGGCTGGGCCGCTACCTGTGGGTGATGACGATTGCGGGCGTGCGCGCGTGGACGCCGCTGGCAGTGATGTATGTGGCCTTGTTCGCGCTGATGTTTGCCTTTCTCCCGCACGGATTTTTGACCAACCCCGCGGTGATGCAAACGGCGCCGGCGCAGAACCCGGCGGCGATGATGGAAATGGCTCTCGGGTTCGTGGTGCTGGCGCCGCTTTTCCTTGGGGCCGTGGTGTACGGAATCCTGATGTCGCTGCGTTACTCGCTGGCGGTTCCGGCGAGCGTGGTGGAGAGCCTGCCGGCGCGGCAGGCGATCAACAAGAGCATCGAGCTGAGCAAGGGCGCGCGCGGGCGCATCTTTGTGCTGGGGCTGCTGGTGTATGCAGTGCGGCTGGTGCTGGGAATCGCCTTCGGGATTCCCTTCTTCATCTACGCGATGCGGCACATCGGCCATCCGCTGCCGCTGGGGCTGATGGCGGTGCAGCAGCTTGCCGCCTTCGCCATCAACACGCTGATCGGCCCCATCTACTCAACCGGCCTGACGCTGTTCTACTACGATCAGCGGGTGCGCAAGGAAGGGTTCGATCTGGAGTTGATGATGCGGTCGGCAGGTCTGGCGCAGCCGGCGGAGATTCTCCCCGAGCAGAGCTAGGGTTCGTGGCCTAAGCGCCGAGGTTCGAACGGTGACGCCTCTCGGGGGCTAAAGCCCCCAGGGATTATGCGGTTCTTGCGGCACGACTAAGGCCGTGCCCTTTCACAAAGCCATTTACGTTCTGATATGAATGGACCTTTACGGCAATGAACGAAGCATTACGGCCTTACACGCTGGGTGAGATTCTGGACCGGACGATGCAGCTCTACCGGCGCAACTTTCTGTTGTTTGCCGGATCGGCGGCTCCGCCTTCGGCGGTGATGCTGGCCATGCTGCTGGCGATTGCAGCCGTGGTGGGGTTCTTTGCGCGCGCGGGGGTGGGCGGGGTGAAGGCCCACGGCGTCGCAATGGCGATTGTGCTGATTGCCGTAGCCGCGGTCGCGGTGCCGGCGGAGATCGGGGCCACGGTGGTTTCGCAAGCGGCGCTGGTGCGCGCCGGCATCAGCGCGCACCTGGGGCAGAAACTGCGCATCCGCGAAGCCATCAAAAGCGTGTGGCCGCGGTTCTGGACGTACTTGGGGCTTCTGCTTCTGCAGACGCTTTTTGTCGCGCTGATTCCGGGCGCGATTGCGGGCGGGGCGATCGGGGCTGCAATCGCCCTGACCGCGACAGCGAGAAGCAGTGGATTGGCGGGAGGAGCCGCGGTGGGGTTCTTCACTTTCCTCATCGTCGCCGCGGCGCTGGTGTCGATTGTGCTGCTTCTGCTGACCTATTCGCTGGCGATGCCGGCCTGCGTGGCGGAGCAGATGCCGGCGTGGGCGGCGATGCAGCGCTCAGGGAAATTGACCAAGGGCACTCGGGGGCGAATCTTTCTCATGCTGCTGCTGATCTGGGCGCTCTCCGCGGTGGTGTCGATGGCGGCTTACATTCCCATGATGATTGTGACCGCGGTAGTTTCGGCGATGGGACACGGCGCGCAGTATGCGGTGGTGGTGTTTGTGATTGCGGAGATCGTCAATGTACTGGTGAACTTTGCGGTGCAAGTGCTGGTAACGCCGGTGTATGCCACGGCTCTGGTGCTGTTTTATTTCGATCAGCGCATCCGGACCGAAGGCTACGATATCGAGTGGATGATGGAACAGGCGGGATTGGCGGGTGCGACGGCATGGGGAGCGGCAGCGGACGCGGGCGCGGGAAACACAGGATGAAGCGCCGGAGGGAGTTTGTGGTGCGCAGTTGGGTTCTGCTGCTGGCGCTGGCAGCGGGGACTGGTCCTGTTGCGTGCGCGCAGGCGAATGCGGGCGATGACGGCAGCGCCGGCGCCAGCAGCAGCATTCAGGAATACCGGAAACATCTTGAGGCGCTGGATGCGCTGGTGGGGCGATGCCGAAGGGCGCGCACCCGGGAAGAGTGCGATCCAGGCGAAGTGGGCGCCGACGACATGGTGCTGTGGACCGCGAGCGGAAGAACGACGGGGCGCACCATTGGCTACGGCTGGCTGCGCGACTTGCTGGAACGCGCGGGAAGAAAAGAGGTCTCCGCGCCGTCGACCGTAATCAGCTTGCAGCTCAAAGGAACGAAATCAACGCCGGTCACGTTGGACGAATTGCTCGAGGAAGCGCAGCAGCGGCTTGAAGGCGATTGGCGCGAAGCGGGCGCGCCGGCGGCACAGGAGCAAAGTTACGGCGTGGAGCAGAAATCGCTGGATGCGATCCTGGCGCGGCGCGAGTACCAGGGTACGACCGAAGTTTCGGCGCGGGATCGTTTTTGGGAGTGGGTGGAGAACAAGATCAACGAGTTCTTCGACCGTTTGATGGGCTTGGGAGCGAGGTCGCCGTGGATCGGTCCCGTGCTGGAGGCGCTGCTGGTGATGGGACTGGGGACGGCTCTGATCTGGGCGCTGATCCGGCTGGAGCGGCGCCTTCGCGTGCGGCTGACGCCGGAGGTCGAGCGGGTGGTCAGCGCGCCCTCTGCGCGGGAGTGGCAGTTGTGGATGAAGGATGCGCGGGCGATGGCGGCGGAGGGGCGATGGCGCGAGGCGATCCATTTTCTCTACTGGGCGTCAATCTCGCGGCTGGAGCAGATGCGGTTGTGGCCGTCCGACAGCGCGCGCACTCCGCGCGAGTATCTGCAGCTGCTCAAGGGAACCGATCCGCGGAAGGCGAAGCTGTCCGCGCTGACGCAAAGCTTTGAGCGCACCTGGTATGGAGGGCGCGAGGCGCAATCTCGCGATTTTGAGGCGGCGATGGCGATGGCAGCCGAGCTGGGGGTGGAGTGAAGCTGTTCGCGCAACTGGACGCGAAAGACCGCAAGCTGCTGCTCGCGTGCCTGGGAGCGGTGGTGCTGGTGGCGGTGGTGACAGCGCTGTTTGCGCGCAATCAGAATCGCGACGACAATCCGGTGCCGAGCAGTTACCTGACCGGGCGGCACGGCGCACGCGCCGCGTACGATCTGCTCCAGGAAAACGGCTACGCCGTGGAGCGATGGGAACAGCCGCTGAGCGAGCTGGCGAACCAGGCGAATACGGGGACAGTGGTGATCCTGGCCGAGCCGTTTCTCTCAAGCGTGGACGATTTCAAAGCCGTGGACGGAATTGTGGCGCACGGCGGGCGAGTGCTGGTGACGGGCATGGCCGGCGGGGCGCTGGCGCCCGACGAAGCCGTGGGACCGCGGATGCAATTCGGGTCAGCAGCTTGCAAGCTGGAACCGGAGGGACTGGATCCTCTTGCCGGGTCGGGCGAGGTGTGGATGACGCCGGCGGCGAGCTGGAACCTGACGAGCCCGCGCTACCGCGTGGAATATTCATGCGCGGGCACGCCCGTGGTGGTGGAGTACAACGTGGGCGCCGGACGCGTGGTGTGGTGGGCGAGCTCGACGCCGCTCGAGAATGGATCGATCGCTCGCGGAGAGAACATGAGTTTCTTTTTGAACTCGCTGGGCCCGCGGGAGGGCCGCCATTTTTACTGGGATGAGTCCTTGCACGGCGAGGTGCAGTCAGAGTGGTATTACGCGCGCGGGGCGGCGTTGAATTTTTTGATATGGGGAATATGCGGGCTGGCGCTGCTGGTGGTTTTCAGCTTCAGCCGCCGCAACGGGCCTCTGCGCGCGCTGCCGGTGGCGCAGCGCACGACGCCGGTAGAGTTTGTGGAGGCGCTGGGCGCGCTCTACGCCAAGGCCGGCGCCTCGGCCACGGCGGTGAGCCTGGCGTACGACCGCTTCCGCAGCCGGGTTGGCGGACTGTGCGGGTTGCGCGGATTGCAGATGAACGCCGAGGAGCTGGGCGCGGCGCTGCGGCGCAGATTTCCGCAGGCAAGCGCGGAGTTGGAAACAGACCTCAAGGAAGGGGAAGAGCGTGCCAAGGACGACAGCCTGACGGCGAAAGAGGCGCTCAAGGTGGTGCAGGCACTGAGCCGGCAGATGGAGGCGCTGGAAGAAGCAGCGCGCGCGGGAAGCGGGCGTGTCGTGAGAAGTTAGAGACAATGGGAAATGAGCGAACGGACGGTTGTGGCTCCCCGCCCAGGTGAGTGCTGAGTTAAGAGTGGGTGGAGATCGGGAGAACGGGGATGAGCGAAGGAAACGAGCTGCCGGCGGCAGTGGGAATGCAAAGCGAGAAAACCCCTGGGTTGGTGGCCACGCGGCAACTGCTGGAGCAGGCGCGCACGGAGCTGGGGCGCGTGATCGCCGGACAGGAGGAAGTGATCGGCGAGGCGATGGTGGCGGTGCTGGCGCAGGGGCACGCGCTGCTCGAAGGCGTGCCAGGGATTGCGAAGACGCTGATCGTCAAATCCATCGGCCTGCTGCTGGGGCTCGGATTTCAGCGCGTGCAGGCCACGCCGGACCTGATGCCTGCCGACATTCTGGGAACGAGCATCTTCCGCCCCGGGACGGATGAGTTCACATTTCACAAGGGTCCGGTATTTACCGATCTGCTGCTGGTGGACGAGATCAACCGCATGCCGCCGCGGACGCAGGCAGCGCTGCTCGAGTGCATGGAAGAGCGGCAGGTGACGAGCGACGGCGTGCGCCGCCCGCTGCCCGCGTGGTTCACGGTGTTCGCGACACAGAACCCGGTGGATTTCGAAGGAACGTATCCCCTGCCCGAAGCGCAACTGGACCGGTTTTTACTGAAGATCAAGGTGAAGTATCCGAGCGAGGCCGAAGAGCGGATGATGCTCGAGCGGCACCAGGGCGCAAGCGGCGCGGGACTGCTTGAGGATGGGGCGATACGTTCGGTGTCGGCCGATTTGCTTGCTCGCGCGCGCGACGAAATCCGCGCGGTGCGCGTAGAGAGCGAACTTTACGACTACATTCTTGGCCTTGCGCGGCGCACGCGCGAGTGGCCGATGCTGGCGCTGGGCGCGAGCCCGCGCGCGGCCATCTGCCTGCTGCGCGTGGCGCAGGTGTTTGCCGCGTTCGAGGACCGCGATTACGTGCTTCCCGACGACGTGAAGCGCGCGGCCCTGCCCGCGTTGCGGCATCGCATTCTGCTTAAGCCGGAGGCCGAGCTCGAGGGCTTTGAGCCGGACCGGGTGCTGAACGATGTTTTGGCTGCGGTGGCCGTGCCGCGGGGGTAGGATTGGAGTAGGATAAAGGTAGTATGAAAACGAAGACTTCCATCACACTTTCCACGCCTCTGCTCGTCAAGATTGATAAGCGGGTTGGCAAACGCGGCTCCCGCTCGGCCTACATCGAAATGGTTTTGCGTGAACACTTCCGCGATTCTGCGCGGCGCACAATGCAAATGCGCGATCGGGAGCTTATCGACGCCGCGGCCGATCGATTGAATGAAGAGGCCGAAGATGTGCTGCGGTATCAGGCTCCTTACCTGTAATCGGCCGAATCATTCTTCGGCCTCGCCGTTGGATTATCTTCCCCGCGAAAACTTGCAGTACGGCGCGACCTGTTTTTGTCTGTCGAGCGACAGGTGGAACGATGAAGAGAGGCGAGATTTACCTGGTGAGTGACCCGGCCCGGGATCCCAAGCGGCAGCGGGCCTTCGTGGTCGTCAGTCATCAGGGCTTGATCGATTCGCGCTATTCGACGGTGGTGTGCGCGCCGGTATATTCAAGCGGTGAAGGCCTGAGGTCGCAGGTCGCCATCGGGCCGGATGAAGGACTGAAGCATGAAAGCTGGATCGCTTGCGATAGCCTCGCGAGCGTGCCCAAGTCCCAGCTCACCCGGTACGTTGGCTCGCTTTCGCCGGGGAAAATCCGGAAGCTAAACGAATCCCTGATATTCGCTCTCGATTTACCCGTCGAAATCCGAGGACATTCGTCCCGATGATCTCGTCCTCTCTTCATCCCGAGACGGTGCGCGCGGAATGCCGGCCGCGGCGGCGGTGGTTTGCGTTTGGCCTGACGGCGCGCGCGATCTGGCTGCTGGCGGCGGGGCTGCTGCTGGCGCTGCCGGGATTCTTTCAGGCGCGGCTCGCCTACGGCATGCTGGCGTGGGATGCGCTGGTGCTTTTGGCGGCGATTTTCGACTGGCTGCGGCTGCCTTCAGCGCGGGAAATCACGGTGGAGCGCGCGTGGAGCAATGCGCCGGCGCTCGATAGCGAGACCGAGATCGAGATTGCCCTCGAACTTGATCGTGAGCAGCACGGCGACGTCGTTTTGGATTGCCGCATCGTGGACGATCTGCCGGAGGCGTTGGTCACTGCGCCGGCGACGCAGAGGCTGCGCGTGTTTCCCCGCGTGCGCGCGAAGCTTCGCTACAAAGTGGAACCGCGGGAGCGAGGCGATGTGCGCACGGGGGCGGTTTACGTGCGCTATCGCTCGCTGGCCGGGCTGGTGGAGCGTTGGGCGATAGCGCCGCTCGAGCAGACGGTACGCGTGTATCCGGCGCTGCGGCAGGGCGAGGAGCAGGAGATTTTTCTGGCGCGCGGGCGGCAGATCGAGCTGGAGCTGAGACAGGCGCAGCAGCGCGGGTTGGGACGGGATTTCGAGAGCCTGCGCGAGTATCTCGAGGGCGACGACCTGCGCGACGTGTGCTGGACAGCGACGGCGCGGCGTGGGCAGCTGATTACGCGGCGTTACCAGAGCGAGCGCAGCCAGCCGGTGTGGATCGTGCTCGATGCGGGACGGCTGCTGCGCGGGAGAATCGCGCCGGAGAGCGGCGACGTGAGGAGACGCGGCCGGGCGGAGACGAACCAAGGGGACGCAGGCGAGATGCGACTTGGGCACTCGAAGCTCGACTATGCGTGTTCAACGGCTGTCGCCGTGGCGCAACTGGCGCTGTTTTCCGGCGACCGCGTGGGGCTGCTGGTCTACGGGCAGACGGTACAGCAGCGGGTGCTGCCCAGGCGCGGCGGGGCGCATTTACGGCAGATCATCGAGGCGCTGGCCGTGGCGCGGGCGGAGGCGAGCGAAGCCGACCACCTGCGCGCGACGGCGACGCTGAACCGGTACCAGCCGCGACGCGCGCTGATTTTGTGGATCACCGATCTTGCGGAGACGGCGATGAGGCCCGAGGTGGTGGATGGGGCGACGCAACTGCTTCACCGGCACGTGCTGCTGTTTGTGGCCATGGCGCAGACCGACGTGGAGACCATTGCCAGCGCACGGCCGAGAAATGTGGCGCAGATGTTTCGCGCGACCGCGGCACAGGAGCTGACGAGCCGCAGGGAGCGGGTGCTCGCCCGCCTGCGCGAGCAGGGCGCGCTGACGCTCGATCTGGACCCGGGCGAGCTGACCTCGGCGGTGCTGAACCAGTATTTAAGAGTGAAGGAACGGGCGATGCTTTAGAGGCACTTCAGGCAGGTTGAAGGTCTTGCTATCCCTGGTGCCAGAATCGGGACCGGAGCACCCAGACGTTGTGCTTCGATCAGCGAACTCGAACCTGGGTCGCAGGCACCTTGGCCGGCAACGGGCGGAAGAGCCAGAGACTGAGCAGGGCGAAGAGCATGCCGCCGACGGCGAACTTGAGACCGACGGGCGCGGAAGACGGAGAGAAAAATCCTTCGAGGGAGCCGGCGATCACGAGCAGAGGAATGATGCCGGCGATGAGGCGCGCGGCTTCAACGCCGGCCAGGGCGACGGAGTCGCGCCAGCGGTAGAAACCGGGAAAGAGCACGCCGTGGGCGAGGCGGAAGCCGGCGGCGCCCGAGATGACGATCGAGGGCAGCTCGAGCGCGCCGTGCGGAGCGACGAAGCTCCAGAGATCGACGGTCATGCCGTGCTGAGCACAGGCCACGCCGATGACGCCGAGCAGAAGGCCGTTGAGGAACATGGAGTAAAGCGGGCCGATACCGAAGATGACGCCGCCGGCAAAGGCGACGAAGCAGACGCTCAGGTTGTGGGTCATAAGCCAGCCGCTGGCAGCCGGGGCGACGGCGACGACGGATTGTGTCCACATCTGGTGGCGCTCGATGGTGGCGACCATGGCGGGGCCGAGCATGCGGTGCATGAACTGCGGGCGAGCAAGCGTGAGCACAGAGCCGAGAGCGGTGCCCGAAAGCATGACCAGGAGCGAGAGGACCACGTAGCGGAGGTTGCGCTGGAAAACGGCGGGGTAACCCACGCGCATGTAACGGACGAGAGTCGAAAAACTGGTTCCGCGCGTGGAATAAATGATATGGTGGGCGCGAGCGAGAAGCTGGTTGACGTGGTCGGTGTAAGCGCGGGCGGTCGAGTCCTGGCGCAGTGTGGAAAGGTCGCTGGCCACCTGGCGGTAGAGCAACGCGGTCTCGGCGAGCTCGGCGTGGGTAAGCGAGCGCAGACCGCCAGAGCCGGCCTGCGAAAGCAACGCAGCCAGCCGCTCCCAGTAGGGGCGGCGCTTTTTGAGCCACTGGTTGGAGACGAGGTTGGCCATGGAGCCGGTCAAAACCCAGTTTAGCGATCAGTTTAGCGATCAGCTTAACATCGAAACGCCAGAGCTGGTGGCGATCGAGATGCCGATCGCCGGCATTGGGAGCCGCTTTGTGGCGCTGGTGATCGATTACCTGATCTGGACGGCGGCCTTCATCGCGCTGTTTATTGTGGCCGCGATTATCCTCCCGGCGCTGCACGTGTTTGCCCGTGTCTCAGAGAATTGGGCCATCGGCATCTTTCTCCTGCTCATTTTTCTCTTGCAGTGGGGATACTTCACGCTGTTCGAGGCGTTCGGCAACGGGCGCACGCCGGGCAAGCGGGTGATGAAGATTCACGTGATCCACCGCTCGGGACGGGCCATCAGCTTTGTGGAATCGCTGGCGCGCAACCTGGTGCGCTTTGTGGATTCCCTGCCGCCGCCGAATTTTTATGCAGTGGGCGTGGTAACCATGTTCCTGAACCGGCAAAACCAGCGGCTGGGCGACATGGTGGCGGGGACGCTGGTGGTGCGCGATCAGGAAATCGAGGTGCCGCATTGGGGCGAGCTGGGCACGCGCACAATCACCGCCTCGGCGTTTGCGGCTCCGGCGGCTATCACCCCGCCGCATCTGAAAGTGGTGTTGCCGGCATCGAACCTGGCCAAGCTTTCGACGGCGGATCTCGAAGTGGTGGAAAGATTTTTTTCACGCCGCCTGGACCTGGACTTGACCACGCGCGCGGCCATCGCAGAAAGGATTGCGAGCGCGCTGCGTGCGAAATCGGGGCTGGAGATTCCCGACGGCGTGAGCGTGGAGACATTTCTCGAAGCCGTGGCTCACCAGATGCGGGAAGTGGCGCGGATGGAGGGAGGAAACCTGGGAGCGTGAGGGCTACGCCTGTTGGAGCAGTTTGACGATGTTGGTGTAGCTGATTTGGAGGCTTTCCAGCGGCGGCCGCTCGGTTTGATCCTGCTCCACATACATGTGAGTAATATGGTCACTTGCCGCGAGGCTGAAAATGGACACCCAGTCCAGCGTTCCCTCGCCGACCTCAGTGAAGTAGGCCGAGGCCGGTCCCGTATCGAACGAGACGGTCGCGTCAGGCTTGCGGTCTTTCAAGTGCAACGACTGCATCCTGTGGCCGTAGCGACGCAGCATGGCAACCGGGTCTTGGCCGGCCTGGGCTACCCAATAGCAGTCCATTTGCCATTGCACCAACGCGGGGTCGGTATAGCGCATCAGCACATCGAAACCGGTTACGTCTCCGTAGGGCTGGAACTCCACGTTGTGGTTGTGGAAGCCGAAGCGCATCCCCATTTTCTTTGCCTGCTCGCCCCACTGGTTGTATTGCTCGGCTCCGCGCTTATAGCCGTCGGCCGAGTTGGCGATGGTCTTGGGAATTATGGAGCAGACCATGCACTCCGCGCCCAGCTCCTTTGCGTAATCGAAGCTGGACTCGAATTTGTCGTAGCCAAAATGCGCGCTGGGCACGGTCAGGCCGGCATCCAGGATGGCGGCGCGCAGGTCTTTGGCGTTCATTTTGTATTCCGCCACGAACGTCTCCACGTACTGGTAGCCGATCTTGCGAATCGCCGCCAGGGTTCCCGGCAAGTCGTTCTGCACCAGGCTGCGAACCGTGTAAAGCTGAACGCCTACGGGCCGTTCCGCAGCTTCAGCAGATGAGGCCGGAATCAGTGCCGCTGCCGCCACGCCCGCCGCAGCATTGCTCATAAACTGCCTGCGTGAAATCATCTTCTTTTCCTCCTCTGGTTCTTTACGGGCGCAGCGATGGAATCGCGTTTCGCCGCGCCCCGCTTCACGGAAGTTGTGCGGCCGGGAGCGCAAGCCGCTGCTCGAGGCGATAATCCTTTCCCGCCGCAAACAGTGCCATGGTTCCGAGCATGGGCATGATGGCGACCAGCAGAAAGACCGGCGTGTAGGAAATGCGGTCCACGAGCAGCCCCGTCAAGAGCGGAAAAAGCATTCCGCTGAGGCCGCCGGCAATGCCCGTGAGCCCGGTGGCGCGCCCCACCTGCTGGTCGGGGAAGAGATCGGTAATGGCGGCAAACATGTGGGCGGAAAGAAAATTATCGGCCGCGATGGCAATGGAAATCATGGTCAGCGCCGCGCCCACGCCGCGCATGTAAGGCACGGCAAGGCTCACAGCGCAAAGCAGCGCGCTGCCGTACATCGAAAGCCGCCGCGTATTGCGCACGGAAATGCCTCTGCGCAGCAGAACGCCGGCAAACCATCCGCCCAGCACCCCGCCCACATCTCCCATTAGAAACGGAATCCACGCCAGGAATCCAATCTCCGCCATGGACATGTGCAGCGAGTTGTAGAGATAGCTGGGCGTCCAATACCAGTAGAACTGCATGACGGGCCCAATGAAAAAGCGGCAGAGCATCACTGCCCAGGAGGAAGACTTGCCGAACATCAGCCTTGTGGAAACGCGCGGCTGCTCCGCTTCGTTCCTCGTCCCGGGCTCGCGCCGGTAGAAAAACCACCACAGGGGGACCCACAAGAAGCCGGACAGCGCGGGCACCAGAAAGGCGACACGGAAACTGTAATGCTCGAGCAGGTAGACAATCACCGGAGGCGCCAGGGTGGCGCCGATGACGCTGCCACCGTTGAAAATGCCGATGGCCAGCGTGCGGTCCTTTTTCTCGAAGATCCGCGTGACCGTCTTCATGCCCCCGGAATATGCACCGCACTCGCCCGTTCCTTTCCAGAACTGCGAAAACCCAAGCTGCAGCCCCGACCCGGCGAGCGCCAGTGATCCCGTGGCCGACGCCCACCAGCAGACGGCCACCGAAAGTCCCAGCCGCGAGCCTAGCCAATCCATCAGCATGCCCACGGGAAACTCGCCGGTCATCATGCCGAAGCCCAGTGCGGAGACAATCCGCCCATACTGCTCGTTGGAGAGATGAAAGACCGTCCGCAGCACGGGCGCCATGACCGAGAGCGCCTGGCGCGCCACGAACAAGATCACGGTGAGGACGAAGAGCAGGCTCAGGATCAGCCAGGGCCGACGACGCGGCTGCGCCTCGGTTGTGCTCCGGTTCACCGTCCGGCGTGTTTCGCCTGCTTGCAGCAACGGTCCTCCAGCTCTGGGGATCATCGTTCTTGCCGGATCGGTGGTTTGACGGCGTGGCTCTTCCGCCGGTGCAGGTGTCAGGAATTCGATCAACCGAAGCTACGTTCGCATGCTGAGCGCCTCGTACCATGGACGCGCATATTTCAGAACACGATTGATGTCTTTCACATTTTTGAGGCCGACGGTGTTCAACCAGTCTTCCAGCGCGGCCGCGCCCTGGCGAGCGTACACCGGAACGCCGCCCTGCCAGGTGGCCCGGCCCGCCAGCACGCCGTGAAATTCTACGCCGCACTCGGCGGCGAATTCCAGCGTCTCCACAAAAACGTCGCTGCTTACGCCCGCGGACAGATACACGATGGGCTTTTTGCTGAGCGCCGCGGCCGCGCGAACAATTTCTGCAGCCTCAGCGCGCGTGTGCAGACTCGTTCCCTTGAAGGCTCGCGTACCCTCCACGCCGGCCATCTGAATGGGGATCTCCACTTTGAGCACGTCCGCGCCATACCTCTCACGGCTGAACTCCTCCATCGATTTGAGCACGATCTCGGGTTTCCGGCGGGCGTACTCCAAACTGGCCTCGCCGTTGCCATGCACGTCATAGCCCAGGAATTCGAGAAAAAGGGGAATGTCGACGGCCTTGCATTCGGCCCCGACCCGCTCCACCCACGCTTTTTTGCGATCGTTCACCCACTCCTTTTCAAAAGGCGTGTAGTAGACGAGAATTTTCACGGCGCTCGCGCCCGCTTCTTTGATGCGCAGGGCAGACCAGCCTTCGAAGAGCGACGGCAGCCTCTCGGGCTTGTCGGGGCTGTAGCCCGCGTGTTCGTAGGCCAGCATCAGGCCCTTCCCGTTGATGTTTTTCGTGGCCTCCAGCCCGTACTCGATGTCGAGCAGGATGGACGACGACTCTCTGGTCAGCGCGCCGGCCACCAACCGCTTGAACTCCGACATCATCTCCAGCGGCGGCTCGCCGACGCCCAGCGCCCTGGCCAGCATGTCCTTCAGCAATCCGCGCTGATCCATGGCCACGGCGGCAATCACTCCGCGGCCGTCGGCTACGGCATTCAGGCCCGCGGTCTTTCCAGGCGTCAGATTCATCGGACTTGCATCTCCCGCGCCACTGCCTGCGAGTGGGCGCGACGCGACTGGTATTGCCGGGTTGGCGCGGACCGCCGGCGCTGCGACCGGCGGCGGCTGAGCGTGTTCCACCGAGTGGAAATATATCCAAGGCGCCGAAGCGGCGTCAATCGATTATGAATGATAGCCGTGGTGCGCCGCGCCCGATGGAGAGGCGCGGGCCGCACGACACTTTCGCGGCGCCAAGGTTGCGCCGCCGGCAGCCGGCGATTGACTGCTCATCATCCGGTCCTTTTTTCGCCGCCGCGAACAGCCCTGGAATCGATTGAAATTGATTGACAGCCTTATTTTTGCGTGCCTATAATTCACGCCGGATTTGAAACTGCTTCTTCCCCAGTACGCGAGTGCAAACCATGATTCGGAACGTGGACTGCCAATTCGTTCCCTCGCGCGCAGTTCCTTCCGGCGCAAGCTGCCGCTTGACATTGTTGAAGCGAGGCACTAGAGTCTCGATATCCGGCAAGCGGTTCTGCTCAAATCCTGCGCGGACCGTTCCGGACCCGGTACATTCTGCCCATGAGCGCTGTGTTTCAATTCGCTCCGTCCCGCTGTTGCGCCGCGTGCTGCGCGAAGCGGGCGTGTCCTCTGGGCTGACAGCAGAATCTTCTTCTGAGTCCCGGCGACCCACCCGCCTTGCGGCGCGGTGGGTTCTCTGTTTTGCGCCCACTCCTCCGCGCCTGCGGTCCTATCCCCATCGGTCAACGTAAGCGGCGCTTGCTCCATCACAGGAAAGGGGTCATGGTCTTTCAGTCAACTCCAGATGTCATTTCCCGGAGACGGACTTTACAGGCCCTGGGCGCCCTGGCCGCGGGCAGCCTTCTTTCCGGGCTGGCGTCTCCGTGTGTGCGCGCGGAGGTCCCGGCCGGAATTCACTTCGGCGTACAGTTGAACGCTTTCCCCATCGATCCCAATCGCTTTCAGACTTTCCTCGACGCTCTCGGCCAGATCAAGCAGATCGGCTACCAGGGCTTCGAGTCGAGCTTCCGCAACCTGAGCCCGCAATTCGCCCAGCCTGCGCAGGCGCGCAAGGGCATCGAGCAGACGGGCCTCGCATTTTTCGGCGTCCACATCTTTTTCCCCGATCCGGGATACGACCAGACCACCAGGATCGCCGCACCTTCCGTCTACGAGCCGGTGGCGCACGGCGGAGCGGCTCTGGGCGCCAGGCATCTGATCCTGAGCGGCGCCCCTTGCGAAGACCGCGAGCAACTGAAGCGCAAGATCGAAGCGCTCGATGCCGCCGGCATCTACGCGCACAGCGCGGGCTTGAGCGCCGCGTATCACAACCACTGGTGGGAGTTCCGGTCGCCGTTCGGGGAAATCGACGCTCTCTATACGCAGACCAATCCTGAACTGGTGCACTTTGTGCTCGATTGCGGCCATGCGTACCACGGCGGCGCCAACGTGCCCGCATTCATCCGCGCGCATTCCAAGCGCATCGTGGGCTTTCATCTGCGCGACTTCAAAAACGGCGATTACGTGGAATTGGGCACCGGCACCTTCCCGCTGCGCGAAGTTGCCGAAACCATCATCCGCATCGGCTGGAAGGGCTGGGTGGAGAACGAAGAGGAACGCGCGGACCACTCGCAGGCCGGCGTGAAAGTGATTGGGCCGGCTTACAAAGCCATGGAGGAGGCATTCACGCTGTGAACCGCCGCGAGTTTCTTTATTCCGGCGCCGCCGCCGCGGCCTCGGCCACGCGATCCATGGATGCGCGGGCCTACGGATCCATCCTCGGCGCCAACGACCGCGTCGGCCTGGGCGTCATTGGACTGGGCAGGCGCGGCAGCATTGTTACCGGCGCCTTTCTTGGGGATCCCCGCATCCAGATTCGCGCGCTTTGCGACGTCTACGACAAGCAAACCGCCGATTTCCAGCAGCGATTCAAAGATCACACTGCCGGGGCCGAAGTCGCGGTCGAATACCAGAAGCTCCTCGACAGCAAGGATGTCGATGCGCTGCTGGTTTCCACGCCCGATCACCTCCACGTCGAAATCGCCACAGCCACGCTGGGCGCGAACAAGCACACCTATCTCGAAAAGCCGACGCTGCACCGCTGGTACGAGCGCGACGCGCTGGTTAAGGCCGCGGCGCAATCGAAGGCCATTCTGCAATGCGGCATGCAGCAGCGCAGCGGCGCCCATTACATGCAGGCCAAGCAGGAAATCTTCGATGCCCATAAGTTGGGTCACGTGGTGTTCGCGCGCGCCGTGTGGCATAACTTTCCCTGGCAGCGCCGCGACATTCCCGAGCTTTCCCAGCCGCCCGGGTTGCGCTGGGATCTGTTTCTCGGTCCGGCGCCCAAGGTTCCCTACGAGACTTCGCGTTACAGTTCCTGGCGCTCCTACCACGACTACGGCAACGGCCTGCTGGCCGACATCCTCACCCATTGGGCGGACGTGGCGCAGTGGATGCAGGGCGACAGCGATCCGCTGAGCGCGACTGCGCTGGGCGGCGATTTTGAGCTGCGCGGCGACCTCACCAATCCCGATACCGTCAGCGCCATCGTCCGCTACAAGGATTGGAACCTCAACTTCGAGTCGACCGTGCTCTCTGTTCGCGATCCTCAACCCACGGTTTTTTTTGAAGGAACGGAGGGCACGCTCGACCTTACGCGCGAAGGCTACACGCTCACGCCCAACGACGGCGAGCCGGTTCAGGTCACCGCCACGCAAAGCCTCGAGGCCGCGCACACCCGCAACTTTATTGACGCCATCGTCAAGGGGGACAAGTTGAATGCTCCGCTGGCAGCCGGCATTGCGGCCAGCGTTCCCGTGATGATGGCGCTCGATTCCTACTGGTCGCAACGGATTTGCACGGAGCTTGCTGGAAATGAAGACAAACACAACAGCTGAGAGATGAGGAGCGTTCTTACAGGCGCTTTTCGGATGAAAGGACGAAATGAACAGCATACTTCGCAAACTACTCTTCGCCAGTTTCGCATTGCTTCTCACACTGAGCGCAGCGTCACGTGCGTTGGCGCAATCCACCGGCGTGATTCGCGGAACCATCACCGACCCCAGCGGCGCGGCCATTGCCAAAGCCACGGTGGTGGCCACGGAGTCGAACACCGGCATCAGCCGCACAGAAACAACGAACGAAAGCGGCATCTTCGTGTTCCCTGACCTGCCCATCGGCAACTACGCATTGAAGATCACGGCCGCCGGCTTCGCAATCGAGCAGCGCCCCGGTCTCGAGTTGCTCACCGGCCAGACCATCGATCTCGCCATTCCGCTGGCCGTCGGTTCGCAGACCCAGGAGATCACCGTTACTTCAGAGACGCAGCAGATTGAAACCAGCACATCGACGGTAGAGCAATCGGTGAGCCAGCAGCAGATGCGCGATCTGCCTTTGAACGGGCGCAATCCCCTGCAGCTGACGACGCTCACCGCGGGCACGGTGCTGACGACGACGGGCACGGAGAGCGGGCAGGAGGATAATACCGGCCTTTCCGTGAACGGGCTGAGGGCAACAGAGAACACCTACACGCTCGACGGCACCATTTACAACGATCGCTTTTTCGACTCCGTGCCGACCATGCCCAATCCCGACGCGCTGCAGGAATTCACCATCCAGGCCTCGAACTACAGCGCCGAGCATCCCGGCGCCGGGGCGCTGGTGCAGCTCTCCACGCGCTCGGGAACGGACCAGTTGCACGGATCGGCGTGGGAATATTTCCGCAACACGGTGCTGGACGCACGCAACTACTTCTGGCACAAATCGTACGCGCCTCCCTTCAAACTCAACCAGTTTGGCGGAACGGCCGGCGGCCCCATTTTCAAGAGCAAGAAGGCATTCTTCTTTTTCTCGGCGGAAGATTTGCAGCAGCGCTCGGCGCCGACGCCGATCACCGTCGAATACCCCACGGCGGCGGAACTCTCCGGAAACTTTTCGGCTTTCGTGGCGAAAGGCGTGGCACTTTTCAACCCGGCTACAGGCTGCGGCTTTGGCCAGACCGCAACGGCGAGCGGTACCGGCAGCTACACCTGCAGCGGAACTATCACCGACGATGTTTCCGCAGCAGACGCAGGCGCCAACGCCATCCCCATGGACGCGCTTTCGGCGGCGGTGAACAAGCAATATCTGGCCAGTGAGGAAGCAGTGGGCACGCTTTCGAGCGACGGGACCTACGAGTCCTTTAGTTCGACCACGAATAACAACATCGACAGCACGCAATACCTCACCCGGCTCGACTACGAGATTGGCGACAAGGACCACTTGACAGGACGCTACTTCTATAACCAGGACAACTTTCAACGGCCGTTCACGGCGCCGCTGGGATTTTTTGCGCTGAACAAGTTCCGCAACCAATCGCTCACCATCAGCGACGCGCACGTCTTTTCAAACACGCTGACGGGCGCGGTTTACGGAAGCTTCTACCGCGGAGGGCGCACGCAGATTCCCGAGGCGCCGGGGCTGAAAACGCTGCAGGATCTGGGGCAGGATGCCCCCTACGGAAGCCCGAACGAGAGCCTGGTGCCCTTTCCAGGCGTGCGCGCCGAAATCTCCGGTTACGTTGAGGCGTTTTCCGGCGGCGCGCTCACGCAGGACTCGACCACCTTCGACTTCACCAGCAACTTTGTGAAGGTTGCGCACCGGCACACCATTACCATGGGCGGCGATCTGGAGCGTGACCGCATCGACATGGACGACTACTCGTACACGCCGGGCGACAGCACTTCTCCCGGCTTCAACGGCAAGCGCACGCAAGTGCCCACCGGCCAATCAACACCGGCCGGCTTTACCAGTACGGGCAACGCCATTGCCGATTTTTATGTCGGCTACGAGCAGGACTACTACATGGACAACGGGCGCAAGGCGTATCTGCGCGAACTGCGGCCGTCGCTGTTTGTGCAGGATGACTGGAAGCTGAATCCGAAGTTTACGCTGAACCTGGGCTTGCGCTGGGATCCTTGGTTGCCGCCCATCGACGACAACGGCACACTGGTGGGCTTCGACCTGGCCAACCCCAACTTCCAATCCACGGTGGCGCCCGATGCGCCCAAAGGCATGTGGTTCGTCGGCGATCCGGGTCTGCCGGACTCGGTGTACCACAACAACTTCAAGGATTTTGCGCCGCGCGTGGGCTTTGCTTATAACTTATTCGGCAACGCCAAGACAGTCATCCGGGGCGGCTATGG
>JASHOQ010000074.1 GCA_030041045.1 Acidobacteriaceae bacterium | reverse complement strand
TCCACAGTACATGTAGCTATATTTCACAGTTGCGGAAGGTGGCTTTTTCTTGGTGAAAAAGCCACTTGGCATCTGCGGCTTCGGGATACAGCAACTGTGAAACCGCTGTAGCCCATTAGGAGGAGCGGGGCCGCGGATGGGAATGCGTCCCCAACTCATCGCCTGTTCGTCCTGTTTTACGCGGACGAATCCGCTCTCCTCCGTGCGCCTATAACCGGACGTTGATTGCGATTGATGTTCGCGCAGGGGGTTTTGTCCGGTTCCAGGCAGACCAATGCATCCGTTTCGTCTGCTTATGCGCCGAAAAGCGCACCGTTTGCAGTCAAAAAATAAGCTGAAATAAGCGTGTTTTTGCGCGTTTTTGAAGCGCTGGAATTTCGCCGTGTACGACGCCGGCGCGATCACGGTCACAGGCGGCCGTTTTTCCATCGTTCTGTGTCCGCAAAGTGGGAGCAAGACGGCGGGGGAAGGGCGCCCCGGCGCCGGCCCGATTCCCTCCCGCCTCTCGCAGTGCGAAGGATGGGGAATCCATTCGCGTGCATGAGCTTCAAGGAGCTTGACGGGCCGTGCTTCCTCGGTGACCTCAGTGCACTTCAAAAATGGCGCTGCCGTGCGGGGGCAGCGTCACGCCGATGTCTTTGGCGTCTTTCGTGGTGGAGTCGTCCCAAAGGTTTTGCGCGGAGTGCCTAGCTCCATCGAGGCCGAGCTGCTTCCAGGTGATGCGCAGCGTCGCCGGCGTATCGGCGAGATTGAAGAAGCCGAAATACTCAGCGTAGCCACGGGCGCCGGGTTCGTTGATGGAGGCGCGCCAGACGCGTGCGTTCTCAAACCCGGGGCCGAGCGCGGAAGCATCGACGGGACGGCTGTAAGTGATGTTCTGGTTCATGAAGAGGAGGTTCTGGCTGGCGAGGAGCGAGCGGGTCACGTCGTCAAGGCGGGTGAGGTTGGCGCCGAGGATGAGCGGCGAGCGCGTAATGCACCAGAGCGCAAACTGCGTGCGCTCTTCCTCGGGTGTGAGCCGCGACGGTCGCGCCTGGCCCCAGCCGGGACTGGGGCCGAGCCAGCCCATGGCAAGCATGTCGGCATCGGGCCAGTTGCCGGGACCGACGTAGACGTACCACTGCGCGATGCGGTCGAATTCATCGCGCAGGCCGAAGGGGAACTCGCCCTCGTCCGGCTTGTGCGCGAAGGTCCAGCTGTCCCAATGATCGTCGGCGATGCGCCACATCTGTGCGTACTTTGCCACTTCCGCCGCGTGCGCGAGAGCGGTGGGTCCCGGCGAGAGGCTGAGCAGGATGGGCCGGCCGGTTTTGCCGATGGCTTCGGCGATCTGGCGGATCTCGGTGGGACGGTAGGGACGGTCGGCGATGCAGTCGACTTTGAGAAAGTCTACGCCCCACGAGGCGTAGAGGCGCAGCATGGAGTCGTAATACGCCTGGCCGGCGGGATTGTCCTTCACGCCCCAGTTGCCTTCATCCCATGGGCAGGGGCTGGCGGTGTCGGCAGCGTCGGCAGCGGAAAAGTTTGAGCCCGCAATGGGCAGGTTGGCCGCGACCACCTGGCGGGGAATGCCGCGCACGATGTGAATGCCGAATTTGAGTCCCTGCGCATGCACCCAGCCGGCCAGAGGTTTGAAGCCGGCGCCGTTGGCCGCGGAGGGGAAACGACCGGGAGCGGGCAGGAGCAGGCCGTTGGCGTTCCAGAGATATTGGCGGTCGGCCACGGTCTTGCCTTGCGGGTTGGCCATATACCAGCCTTCGTCGATGACGGCGTATTGCCAGCCGTATTGCTCCAGGCCGGCGAGCACCTGCGTGTTGGCCTTGAATTGCTCTTCATCGATGGTGAGGCCGTAGGCGTCCCAACTGTTCCAGCCCATGGGCGGCGTGGGTGCGAGGGTTTGCGCGGCGAGTGAGCGGGCGACGCAGGGAAGGACGCTGAGCAGGAGGGCCGAAAGAAGCCTGCGGGGGACCATGAGGAAAGGATACGGCAGCGGAGTCAGCGGAGTTGGCGGAGTTAGCCGAGCGAGCCGGTTGGAGCGGGTTATTCTAGGCGCAGCCCGATTGGAGACGATCGGCTGCAACGGCCAGATCCCGTTCGTGGGGAGATTGCATGACAAGAAATTCAAGGGCTGTTCTCTCGCCCTTCTTCGCTGGAGTGATTGCGCTCTGCGGCTGCGCGGCCGGGTTCGGGGCCGAGGCGTTTGCGCAACATGCGCCAGGGCCGAAGGGTGCGGCGCCGGAGACGGTGAAGGCGCTGATGGTGAGCGACATTCACTTTGAGCCCTTCTGGGATCCGGGCAAGGTGGCGAAGCTGGCGGCGGCGCCGGAGAGTGGATGGAAGGCGATTCTGGCTGCGCCGGATTCTGCCGACCGCGAGCAGAGTTTCAGCGGTCTCGAAGAGAATTGCCAGACGCGCGGCGCGGACACGTCGTATCCGTTGCTGGCCTCGAGCCTGCGCGCCATGCGCGCGGACGCGGGCGGCGCGAAGTTCATCACCGTGAGCGGCGACCTGATGGCGCACTCGTTCGACTGCAAATACAAGGCGCTTTTTCCGCAGGCCTTGCCGGGCGATTACCGCGCCTTTGTGGAGAAGACGATTGCGTTTGTGATGGGCGAGCTGCGCGAAGCGTTTCCCGGCGTGCCGGTGTATGAGGCGCTGGGCAACAACGACTCCGATTGCGGCGATTACCAGCTCGACGCGCACAGCGCGTTTCTGGCGGACACGGGAAAGATTGCGGCTGCGGATTTTCCGGCGCCGGAGAGGAAGACGGCGGAAGAAGATTTTGCCGCCGGCGGGGATTTCAACGCGGCGCTGCCCATTCCGCACACGCGCATGGTGGTGCTGGACGACGTGTTCATGGCGCGCAAATACAAGACCTGCGAAGGCCGGCCCGACGCGCCAGCGGCAGCGAGCCAGATTGCGTGGCTCAAGCAGCAGCTCGACGATGCGCGGAGCCAAAAGGAAAAGGTGTGGGTGATGGCGCACATTCCCCCGGGGGTGGATCCCTACTCGACTGCGATCAGGAGCGGGAACCTGTGCGCGGACGAGCAGCCGCAGATGTTTCTTTCCTCGGAGGAGCTGGCCGAGACGCTGGCCAGATACGGCGATGTAATTCAACTGGCCATTTTTGCGCACACGCACATGGACGAGCTGCGGCTGCTGATCGATCGAAAATCCGCGGGCTTGCATCAGCCGGTGGCAGTGAAGATGGTTCCGTCCATTTCGCCCGTCGACGGCAACGATCCGGCGTTTACGGTGGCGGCGATCGATCCGGCGTCGGCGATGCTGGTCGACTATCGCGTGTTTGCAGCCTCCAATCAAACCGGCGTGGGCACGGAGTGGAGTGAAGAGTACGACTACGCGAAGGATTATGATGAGCCGGCGTTTTCAGCCCCTGCCGTAGGCGACCTGGTGGAGAAATTTGCGGCCGATGGCGCGGCGCAGACGCCGGTGAGCGAGAGCTACCTGAGCCACTACTTTGCGGGCGCAGGCGGCCGGGCGGATGAACTCAAGCTCTTCTGGCCGATGTATGTTTGCGCGCTGGACCACGATGAGGCGGAGGCGTACCGGGAGTGCGTGTGCGCGGGGAAGTAGGCACCTGGCAAGTGAGCAAGTCGGCGGGCCGGCAAGTCAGCAAGTCAGTGAGTCAGCGCCGCAGACTGTCCTTTCCCACGCCTTTCGCAAGAGCGCGAAAGGGATGGGGCAGCCGGGTTCTGTGGCGCGAGTCGCGTGCGATAAGCTAATGCGGATGGACTCTCCGATGCAAGGACGCGCGCCGGCGCGCGCGACCCGCCTTGCGCCGGCCCGCCGCGCCAAGCTGGGCCGCAGTAGCGTTCTCGCGCTGCTGTTTGCTTTGCTGGCCGCTGCCGCCGCAGCCCAGGCAGGACTCGATCCGGCGCTTCCGCTTACGCACGTCGACCACGGGCCGAACTCCGCGTGGGCCGAGCAGCAGCATTACGTGGTGCTGGTCTCGCTCGATGGATTGCGCTGGGACTACGCGCGGCGCGATCATGCCACGCATCTGCTCGCGCTGGGCAGGGAGGGCGTGTGGGCTCCGGAGGGCATGTTGCCCAGCTACCCCTCGCTCACATTTCCCAATCACCTGACGATGGTGACAGGTTTGTATCCCGAGCATCACGGCATTGTGGGCAATCACTTTTACGATCCGGCGCGCAAGGCGCACTTCTCGATGAGCGACGCCGAAGATGTGGCCGACGGCTCATGGTATGGCGGCGTGCCCATCTGGAGCCTGGCGGAGAGCAAGGGCATGCGCACGGCGTGCCTGTTGTGGCCGGGATCGGAAGCGGAAATTGCCGGCGAGCGGCCCACATGGTACGCGCACTTTGACGAGAAGGCGCAAGCGAGCGCCGCAGCCGAACAGGCGAGGATTGACGATGCGGCGGCGCTGCTCAGGCTGCCCGCCGAGGAGCGGCCGCATTTTATCGCCATTTATTATTCGGAGCCGGATCATGAAGGGCACGAGCACGGGCCGGACGCGCCCGAGACGCGCGCGGCGGTTCTAAAGATGGATGCGCTGGTGGGCAAGCTCAAAGCCGCACTGGACGCGACCGGATTGCCCATCGACCTGGTGGTGGTGAGCGATCACGGCATGGCGAAGTCGGAGGGTGACTGGATCACGCTCGACCAGTTCGCGGACTTCAAGGGGTTCGAGACCGATGGCGCGCTGCTCTACGCAGAGAGCGAGGACGATCGCGCGCGCGCGTACGAGGAGCTCAAGCGCGTCTCCTCGCAGTTCATGGTGTACCGGTTGAAGAATGTGCCCGCCGAGCTGCATTCCAACGCGAATGCGCGTGCGGGCGATCCGGTGATTGTGGCCACGGGGCCGTACGCCATTCGCGCGCGTGCGCCGGCCGATGGCGGGGGCAAACCTGAGCTGGGTATGCATGGCTTCGATCCTCGCCTTGTGCCGGAGATGAAGGCGAGCTTCTTCGCGGAGGGGCCGGATCTTGTGGCAGGCAAGACGGTGGCGCCGTTCGAGAATGTGAATCTTTATCCGTGGATGACGCGGATGCTGGGATTAACAGCGCCCAAGAACGATGGCAGTTTGAACATTCTCTCGGGCACGCTGCGCGATGGCGGGGGCGAGGCGGAGAAGTAAGAGGAGCGGAAAAGGAAGAATGAGTGTTGTCCTGGGGATCGACGGCGGCGGCACGCACACGCGCGCGTCGATTGTGGAAACGGGCGCTGATGCGGGCGCGGGCGCAGGCGATGAGCCGCGTCGCGTGCTGGCGCATGCCGAGAGCGGATCGATCAAGCGGCTGCGCGTGGGCGCGGCGGCGGCCGAAGAAAATCTGCGCGCGCTGCTCCGGGAGGTGTACGCGCAGGCCGGGGTCACGAGTGTGCGCGCGGCGAGTTGCGGCGTGGCCAGCGCCAGCATGCCGGGGATTCCCGAGTGGATCACGGCGGTGTTTTGGGATTTTCAGGTGGAGCGCTCGGAGGTGGTGGGCGACGAGGTGATCGCGCTGGATGCGGCCTTCCAGGGAGGGCCGGGGATTCTGCAGATTGCGGGCACGGGCTCGAATACGGTGGGGCGCGCTCCAGATGGAAGCACAGAGAGCGCCGGCGGATGGAGCTCGCGGCTGGGCGATGAGGGATCGGGCTATTGGATCGGGCTGCATGCGATCCGGCGAGCGCTGCACGCCTACGATCGCGAGGAGCCGACGCGCATCCTCGAACGTGTAGGCGAGATATGGGGCACGCGCTCGCTCGATGAGCTGGTGAATCGCGGCGACGGCACGCCGGGGCCGGACTTTGCCGCGCTGGCGCCGGCGATCAGCGAGCTGGCCGAGGCAGGCGACGCGGTGGCGCAGGGCGTGTTGCAGCAGGCCGCGGACGATCTGGCGCGGTTTGTGCTCTTGGTGCGCGCGAAGCTCAAGCGCAAGCATGGAATTGTGGGCGAAGTTCCGGCTGCGTGGACGGGCGGCGTGATTGAGAAGATGCGGCTGGTGCGCGAGGCGTTTTTTGCAGGACTGCAAGCGGCAGCGCCCGAGATGCCGGTAGGGCGCGAAGGCGTGGTGCCGCTCGAGGGGGCGCTGTGGCGGGCGGGAAGGCTGGCGGAAGGCAGGGAACAAGGGACCAAGTGAACCAGGGAACAGAGCCGAGGCTGGTGAACCGGGAGCTTGCCGAAATGCAACCGCAGGTCCTTCGACTCGTTGGGAGTGCAATGCACTCCCAACATCGCTCAGGAGGACACTCGGGTTTGGGTTCGCACCTTCCCACCCATTCGCAAAGAGCGGCGAATGGATGGGGCACTCGCGCTCATTGCTGAATCAGTTCGCCGTTGTGGATCGAACCGAGGAGCCTGCCCTGTGCGTCGACGGCGACCAGATTGGCGGGTGCGCCGACCGCGATGGAGCCGACTTGCGCGGAGAAGCCGGTCGAGAATCCGGTCATGGCGGCGGGGTTCACGGTGAGCAGGCGAAGGGCCTGGTCGAGGGGCGCGCCGGTGAAGGCGATGAAGTTCTGGAGCGCCCGGTCGAGGGTGAGGACGCTGCCGGCGAGCACGCCGCGGGCCATGGCGCGGCCATCGGCCACCTGCACGGCGAAGTTGCCCAGGGTGTACTCGCCGTCGGGCATGCCCGCGGCGGCCATGGCGTCGGTGATGAGGATGGCGCGGTCCGGGCCTTTCATGCGCCACCAGAGGTCGACAATCTCCGGCGCGACGTGAATGCCGTCACAAACCAGCTCGGCGAAGAGCGTGCGCGTGGCGAGCACGGTTCCCAAAATGCCGGGCTCGCGATGGTCGAGGGCGCGCATGGCGTTGAAGGTATGCGTGGCGCTCACGGCTCCGGCGGCAATGGCGGCGCGGGTCTCGGCGGCCTTGGCGTCGGAGTGGCCGACGGAGACGCGCACACCGCGCCCGATGGCGTGGGCGGCGAGCTCGATGGCGCCGGGCAGCTCCGGTGCGAGGGTCATGAGGCGCGCGTGGCCGCCGGCGGCTTCATAGAGCTTGTCGAAGACGGCGATGTCGGGCTCGAGCAAATATTCCTTGGGCTGCACGCCGCACTTGGCGTGGGAGAGAAATGGTCCTTCGAGATGGATGCCGATGGGGCGCGCGGCGCGGTGTTGCGGATCGAAGGAATCGGGGTGGTCGATGAGGCGGGCGAGGCCTTCGAGGGCGCGCAGGGTCATGTCGAGCGGGGCGGTGACGGTAGTGGCGAGGAAACTCCCCGTGCCGCGGGAGGCGAGGAATGCGCCGATCTTGCCGAGGGCGTCCGGCGTGGCTTCCATCACGTCATGGCCGGCAGCGCCGTGGATGTGCACGTCGAAAAATGCGGGCGCGAGCGTGGCGGCGGGGAAGTCGTAATCGCCGGACGACGCTGCGCCAGGAGCTTTGCCCGCCGCGCGGGAGGTTATCGACGCGATGCGGCCGTCTTCAATTTCCAGCAGGGGATTTTCGAAGAGAGACGTGCCGTTCCAGAGGCGTGCGGCGGTGATGGTGGGCATGGAGACAATTATGGCAGGGGAAGTTGGCGAGTCAGCGAGTCGGCGGGTCCGTGCCGAGGTCTGTGCTTTCCCACCCTAGGCGCAAAAGCATAGACGCGCCAAGGATGGGGCACCCCGGCGAGTCGGCGATTCCCCGCCCAAGCAAAGCTTGGACGGGGCACCCAGCGGGTTGGCGGGTCAGCAAGTCAGCGAGTCAACAGATTAGCGAGTCAGCAAGTCATCGAGCCAGCGGGTCGGCGGGTCCGTGCCGAGGTCTGTGCTTTCCCACCCTAGGCGCAAAAGCAAAGACGCGCCAAGGATGGGGCACCCCGGCGAGTCGGCGATTCCCCGCCCAAGCAAAGCTTGGACGGGGCACCCAGCGGGTCGGCGGGTCAGCAATTCAGCGAGTCGGCGGGTCAGCGAGTCGGCGGGTCCATGCCGAGATCTGTGCTTTCCCACCCTAGGCGCAAAAGCAAAGACGCGCCAAGGATGGGGCACCCCGGCGAGTCGGCGATTCCCCGCCCAAGCAAAGCTTGGACGGGGCACCCAGCGGGTTGGCGGGTCAGCAAGTCAGCGGGTCGGCAAGTCGGCGGAAAAAGCACGGCTCAACTTCTTTAGTAGACCGTTCCGTTTCCGGACCACAGATCGTATAAGTACACCGGGTACTGAGCCGGCGAATCGACTCCGTATCCCCCCATCAGCCAGACGATCGGAAAATACTCGGGCCAGGCCGCGGCGCCGGCACGGGCTCCTGGAGCGGTCGTCGAATTGGTTCCTTGCGGACCACCCACCCAATCCCATGTACCGGAGGCGGGGCTATACACCCAGGTGTCGTCGAACAGATTCTGCAAGAGCGGCGGAGGGGAGTCGACAATCCATGTATCGGCATTGGTTCCGCCGAACAGCCAGAGGTTCCCTTGCGAGTCTTTCCAAGCCGTGGCCTGGCTGCGCCCCGGCGGGGCATTATTTGCCGACGGAGTGCCCTGCTGGCCATAATTGCCGGTAGCGCCGGCAACGGTGGCAGATCCGCTCACCATCGACCACTGTCCGTTGCCCGAGTTATAGGACCACAGGTCATTCAGTGCGCCGAGACTTCCGGTTGAATCGAATCCTTCTCCTCCGAGAATCCACACGTTCCCCTTGCCATCACTCCAGTAGCTCGCGCCCGCTCTGCCTCCGGGCATGCCCGGCGTCGTCACAGTACCACCCTTGCCGGCTGCGGTTTGCCCGCCGAGCCAGGTCCACATGCCAGAGCCCGGACTGAACTCCCATAGGTCGTTCAGGAACCACGCCGCGCCTCCCAGTGAGCCGATGGCAAACCCTCCGAACAAGAAGAAATTTCCGTTGGCATCGAACCAGCAGACTGAATTCCACCGTCCACCCGGTGCGTTTGCAGAGGACGCGGCGCCTGTCGTGCCGTAGTTGCCGGACTGATTTACCACGCTGGGGCCGCTGCTCCACACCAGCTTCCAGGTTCCCGCGCCGGCGCCGGGGGTGTACTCCCAAAGGTCGTTGAGGGCGCCATAGGTGTTGGGGCCGTAGCCAACTCCCCCGAAGATCCAAACATTGCCCTTGGCGTCGACGGCGAAGGCAGCCCCTGCCCGCCCCCCCGGCATGGTCGAGGAGTTTGCAACCGGCGGTTGGTCGCTTCCGCCCAACTGCTTCCAGGTCCCCACGGTTCCGGGAGATCCGGTGGGCGTATATTTCCAGAGATCGTTGATGGGCGCCGCAGCTCCTCCGAAGGTTCCGGCCGGGGCACTCAATCCAAATCCGCCGAATAGCCAGAAGTTGCCTTGGGCATCGTTCCAGTAGACAGCCGACTCCCGGCCCGACGGCCAGGCTGCATTTGCCCCTGGGACGAACCCGGACCAATTGAAGCTCGGCTGGCAGCGTTGATAACTGGCGTTGTATGCAGGCAAGCACTGGGCTGGAGATCCCTTGTGGGCACCGCAGTTCGGTTCCCCAGGGATGCAGGGTATACCGTTCTTCAGGCAAGCCTCATAGGCCTGGGCTGCCGCCTGTTCACATTCAAGTTGCGCCTGACTTTGTGCAAGGCCACTGCCCACAGCGGCCGACAGAAAACAGAAAAGGCACGGAATCAAAGTCCGCAGACTCATCTGGCCACCCCCTTTTTGCTGAGAGCGCTCAGTCTCTGGCAGCGGTGGGCTCCCGGAGAAGGTGTGGCAGGAGACCCGGAGGAGGAGCTGCTGTTGACCTTGAATACGGCACTCAGTCTACACCGATCCGAAGCCTGCGAATGAACATTCTTCGCCGGCAGCGCCGAGCCCGATTTGCGCTCGCAAAGAGCAATTGCGCAGAACGCCGGGAGCGCGGCTTTAGATGGCGGACTGGGAAGAAGGGAGAGCAAACCGGATGAGGTGGGTTGGCGAGTCAGCGGGCCATCTTGCGGCGCTCATGCCACGTGGTTTTGGAGAGAACGATGCTTCGGGTGAGGGGAAGCATCGAGCGCGGGACGGCGCCGTCGTCAACTGCCACCGAGAGCCGAATGTGAGCTTCGGTGTTTTCCACGAGCTCCACCTCCACCTGGTATTTCTTGGTCTCGAAGGTGGCTTCGTAGGCATGCGGGTCCCGCAACAGGCTCACGATTTGTTCCCAGGGGATATGGGACCAGCGCCTCACTTGGGCTTCAAGAACCGGGCGACCTTCTTCCGGATTTCCCATGATTCTCCGCTCGCGGCCATGATAGACCCAACCGGCAATCTCCGCGGGAAATGTGGGTTGGCGACTTCTGTTCCCTGGTTCCTTCGGTCCCCTGATCGCCCGTTCCCTTGGTCACTTCTCTAACGGTACTTGCGCAGGACGCCGAGGACGCGGCCCTGGATGGCGACCTGGGAAGCGGGGACGTAAATGGGTTCCATTTCCACGTTGGCCGGCTGCAGGCGGACGACGTTGCCCTCGGGGAAGAAGCGCTTGAGAGTGGTTTCGGTGCCATGAACGAGGGCAACGACAATCTCGCCCTGGCGCGCCACCTTGGTTCGCTCCACCAAGACGTAGTCGCCGTTGATGATGTGCTCGTCGCGCATGGAGTCGCCGCGCACCTCGAGGGCGAAGACGTCGCGGTTGCCGACGACGTCATGCAGGGAGATGGTCTCCGGTGTCTCCATCTGCTCGACGGGCAGGCCGGCGGCGATGCGGCCGGCGAGCGGCAGTTTGACGCTCGAGCGGGTGCGCGCGCCGGGCGGCAGCAGGTCGATGGACCGGCTGCGGTTGTGCACGCGGTCGAGCATGCCTTTCTTTTCCAGGTTGGTGACGTGCTTGTGAACGGTGGCCAGGCTCTTGAGCCCCATGCCGCGCGCAATCTCCTCAAACGAGGGAGAATATCCATTGCGCCCTACAAATGCTTCCAGAAAGTCGAGAATCTCTTTTTGCCTTCGCGTGACAGCCATGGGCGCATTATAGCGAATAAAAAGCGAATCGAATCACTTATTTTTTTGACAATTGGAGTAACGGGGAAGGTGCAGCGGGGCGAGCGAGTCAGCGAGTTAGCGAGTCGGCGAGTCAGCGAGTCAGCTAACCGCCGGGTCTGCACAAGCTGCCGGCCTGTTAAGTGGCGTCCCGGCAAAGCGTCTTTCGATCTACCTCGACGAATCGGCGTTCCGGCTTAACAGTCGCTATAACCCTCACCTATTCCGTGACGTGGCGATGGAGCTACCCGAAGCGCCGGTACTGGAGTTTAGGAAATTTACCGCGGCTTGATCCCATTTTTCATGGCGAAGTCCGTAACTAGCCCATCCAGATAGTCAGCCGCATCGTTCACTGGGTCTGGGCCGCCAAATATTCCATCGATAGCGGCCTTTTTGAGATCCATCAGAGGTTTACCGTCATAGGTATCCTCGAAAGACCGTCCCCCGAGCCGACTGATGAGTTCGTCTCTCAAATACTCTGCATCCCCCTGAAATTGGGTGCGGTACTCGGTCTCGCAAGAGCCTCTAGCCTCGCTATAATCTCGCTCAGTCTGCATCGTATTTTGCTGTTCCCACTGGCGCCTTTGCACCAGCGTCATCTGCTGCCAATCTGAGGGTAAAACGTTGTCCTTCTCAAATGCGGCTTCTTCGCTGTTCTTGCATTTCGCGCCGAGCACACGCATTTTCCCGATCAGGTCGTGGGTGGATTTTGAGAGTTGTCCATCGCTCAGCTGCTTCTGCTCATATTGTTTTTGCGTGTATCCCTCGGTTGCCTGAGCCAATTTTAGAAGCGAAGGGGCTAGGTCTTGGAGCGACTTGTAATCCTCCAGCTTTGCCTTCAGGTAGGCGTCGTCGACCTCCCTTTCTGTTTCCGATTTTTGAAGATCGGTTCTTAGCGAGCTAATCGACACGTCCGTCGCATTCTGCTGTTCGATACTCCTGGATGTCTGCCAAGCGATAAGGCCACAGCCGAAGATAGCAGTTGCCACGAATCCCACTTTCCAGGCCAATTTTTCGCGGGCGCTATTTGGGGGATGGAGACTCACATACACCCCCATGAAGCCCGTCGCGAAAAAGACGAACCCGATACAGACGGCTATCCAGATGTCCATGCCTTAAATCGTCTCACTGGGTCTACCCTGTGCCAAGGTGATAATCTCGCACCTGCCTTTTTGACAATTGGAGTAATTGGGAGGGAACAGCGGGGCTAGCAGGGTTAGCGGAGTTGGCAAGCCAGCGAGTTAACGAGTCAGCAGGTCGGGCGCGGGATGATTCCTTCGTCCCTACGGGACGGACCCCTTTTTCAGGATGCGCCCGATCCCAGGGCTTCGCCCTGGGCTATTTTCCGGCGCTCCCTCCGGGAGGCTCGGCTGCGGATCAGATTCGACTTGACCCGGAACGGGGGGCGCGCTCGCGCTGCAGCCGGCGCTACAGCGGTTTCACAGTTGCTGTATCCCGAAGCCGCAAATGCTAAGTGGCTTTTTCACCAAGAAAAAGCCACCCTCCGTAACTGTTAAATATGGCTACATGTACTGTGGAACCGCACTAGAATCGAGGGATGATTCTGGAGACGTTTCCGGTGGGGCTGCTGCAGTGCAACTGCACGATTTTAGGAGACGAGGAAGAGCACGAGGCCATTGTGATCGATCCCGGCGACGAGGTGGGGCGGATTCATCGCCGGCTCACGGAGCTGGGATTGACGCTGAAGCAGATTCTCATCACGCATGCGCACATCGACCACATCGGCGGGGCGGTGAAGCTCAAGAAACTGACCGGGGCGCCCATTTTTCTGAACGAGGCCGATCTCGGGCAGGTGAAGATGATGGCGGCGCAGGCCAAGTGGGTGGGCGTGGCCGCGCCGGAGACGGCGCCTCCCGACGAGGTCCTGGCCGAGGGGATGACGGTGGGCCTCACGCGCTACCCGGCGCAGGTGCTGCACACGCCGGGACACACGCAGGGGTCAGTGTGCCTGCACTTTGTGCCCCTCAACCTGCTCTTTGCCGGGGACACACTGTTTGCCGGAAGCATTGGGCGGACGGATTTGCCGGGAGGGAATTTTCCTCAGATTCTCGACTCGATCCATTCGCGTCTGCTCACGCTGCCGGGGGAAACGAAAGTGGTTCCGGGGCATGGCGGGGCGACCACGATTGCCCAAGAGCGCAAAAGTAACCCTTTTCTGATTTCCCGCTAATTTTTCTCCGCGATAAATTCAATAGATTTAGTGAAATAAATGAATTAGTTCAACTATTGCTTGACGTCAACTTCCAGTAATATTACTGCGCTGATTCTTGTGCAAATAGTCAACCAGGATGGCAACGCCGGAGCGGAATTCCGTGAGGGGAGGAAGCAGGCTGAGGACCAGCCATCCTGACTCCGGCAGCCCGAAAAAGTAGCCGGGATGGACCCAGACCCCGCGTTCGAGCAGTTCAAGAACGGTGGCTTCGTCGGGCGCGAGGGCGGGGATGCGCAGGATGGCGTACCAGCCGCCTTCGAGGGCCAGCCGCTCGACCAGGCGATTGGCAACGGGGATGCGGGCGAGTTCGCTGTCGAGTGCGGCGAGGTTGGCGGAGACGCGTTCAAGGATTTTTTTGTTGATTTCGGATCGGCCCTCGAGCCAAACCGGCAGGGCGCACTGGATGGGCGCGTTCATGGAGAGAAAGGTGTCAGCGATGACCTCGAGGCGGGCGAGCGCTTTTTCCTGGTTTTGGATGGGGCCAGTCGCCACAATCCAAGCCGCCTTCATCTGCGGCAGGCCGGCAATCTTGCTCAGGCCGCTGACGACGAAGACGGGGACGGCGGCGAGGATGCCGTGGAAGCCGGAGGCGAAGGTGCGCGCAGCTCGGGTCGGTTGGGGGCTGTCCTCTCCCACCCTTTCGCGTGAAGAACGGCGAAAGGATGGGGCAACGTCAGATTCTTTCTGATCCCTGATCCCTGAACCCTGATCCCTGTTCTCTGGTTCCCTTGTTCCTTCGTTCCCGGCAATCGGGTAGTCGAGGAAGACCTCGTCGACGATGAGGGCGAGGGCGTGTTCGCGGCAGAGGCGGGCGAGTGATTCGGCTTCCCAGGGCTTGGTGAAATGGCCGGTTGGGTTGTTGGGGTGTACGAGGACAAGGGCGCGCGTCTGCGGCGTGAGGGCGCGGCGCAGGCCTTCGGGGTCGATCTGCCAGCCGTCGTGATAGACGAGGGGCGCGGGCTGGAGACGCACGTCGTCGAGAACGGCGAGGAAGTCGAAGAGCGGGTAGCCGGGCTGGAGGATGAGGACTTCGTCGCCGGGATCGCAGAGCAGGCGGAAGAGAAAGCTGTAGGCCTCGCTGGTGCCGGTAGTGAGGATGACCTGGCAGGGATCGACCATGGCGCCGTGGGCGGCGTAGTAAGCGCAGACGGCCTGGCGCGCGGCGAGGCTGCCGCGAGGCTGGGGGTCGTAATCGAGGGCGCGGGGATCGCGCAGGGCGTCGAGCAGGCCGGCGGGGTAAGTGAAGCCGCAGCGGGTGGGGTTGGAGGCGGTGAGATCGAAGAGGGGCAGGCTGGCGGCGAGGCGCTCGCGGTGCGCGCGGGCGAGGGGTGTTTCTTCCGTGTTCCAGTGGGTGCGCTGGGAGAAGCGCATCTTCTCTTCTGAAATCCGCTTCATGATGAGGTCGAGCGTTGTCCCCGTGACGGCTAGTTAACCCGGATGGCCGGAATCGAACCGGCCTACGATCCGCTTGCGCGAATGGGCCGCCAGGGGTCCTGGCTCGTGCAGTATACGGCATTCCGTGGCGGGACCAATGTCTACGCTCGTGCACAATAGAAGCGGGCGCGCACTACGTTCACCAGGATGGGCGCGCGGGAGGCGGATTGGCGCTGCGGGCGGTGGTGTTCGATTTCGGCATGGTGCTGACCGGTCTGCCGGACGCAACCGCGCATGCGGCGCTCGAGCGCATCACCGGCCTGAGCGGCGAGACGTTTGAGCGTTCTTACTGGGCGGACCGGCACGCCTACGACGAGGGCAAGCTGAGCGGGCTGCAGTTTTGGAAGAAATTCTGTGCGGACGCGGGCCTTGGGCTGGACCCGGCAACCATCGAAGAGCTGAACCGCTGGGATGCGCGCATGTGGACCACGCAGGATCCTGCGATGGTGCGCTGGCATGGGCAGGTGAGGGAGCGGGGCCTGAAGACGGCGGTGCTCTCCAACATGGGTGACAGCGTGCACGCGAGCATCATGGCGGCTTTCCCGTGGCTCAGGGATTTCGACGCGCTGGTGTGGAGCTATGAGCTGGGCTACGCCAAGCCGGACCCGCGGATTTTTCGGCATACGCTGGAGAAGCTGGGCACGCAGGCGCAGGAGACGCTGTTTCTCGACGATAAACCGGCCAATGTGGAGGCGGCGCGGGCGCAGGGGATGCATGGGTTGGTGTATTCGGATTTGCCGAGGCTGCGCGCGGATTTGATCTCGCGGGGTTGGGACAAGGAGCTGCCGCTGCCGTGAAGGCAGGGAATAGGGAACAGGGAATAGGGAGTAGGGAGTAGGGAGCAGGGAGCAGGGCCGCGCTCGGCGGGTCAGCGAGTCAGCGCCGGGCGCGGGGCTCGTACTGGAAGCAGTGCTCCAGCGTGACGCCGAGGGCGAGCGCGACTTTGAAGGCGGTTTCGAGCGACGGCGAGTACTTGTCCTGCTCCATGGCGATGATGGTCTGGCGGGTGACGCCCACGCGATCGGCCAGCTCCTGTTGCGTCAACTCGCGCTGGGCGCGGAGTTCGCGGATTTGATTGCGGATGGCGGGCGACATCAGATTGCTCTCCTGTACGACACGATCTGCGTCGCGGTCTTGGTGATATCGGCGATGACCAGCATGCCGAAGAAGACACTGAGAAAATGCAGTCCCATCATGCGGCCTTCCATGGGAAGGCGGCCGGCCGCGGCATGGAACCAGAGGAGGGCCAGACCGACGACCATCAGCGTGGCGATGGTCAGGTAGCCGGCGCGGTAGCCGCGCAGCTCGATCAGGCGGTCGCGTTCGTCGGTGACGCGGTTGCGCGTGAAGAGCGCGATGGCCCCCTGCACCAGAGCCTGCAGCACAATGATGCCGAGGATCATGGCCGCGACCTTGTTCACGGAGTTCTCGCGGTGAAAGAAGAAGTAGGAGCCGTAGACGAGGATCTCCGCGATCAGCGAGGCGTAGAGGGTCTTCTCGCGGTAAGAGAGGGATGGCATGGGCGTCACCTTATGTCAAAAATACTTAACATAGGAGAATGTAACGCGGTGCGGAGAGGATGTCAAGAATTCTTTACATTATTCGCACGGGTCCAGTAGCGCCGGCGCCTTATTTCTGTGGGCGGTCCCCGCTTACGTTGCGGTGTTGTAAGGAGTGGGCAACTCTTCCCTCATGAATTGTGCCTTGCGTCGGTCCCCGCCTTGGGGGAAGTGGTATAGATATCCAAAGCGTGTTTCGTGCTTCCTATTGAAGGCATCTTTATACGTCACAAGCCCATAGGCGTAAAGGAAGGTTTTCCGGTTGCGCACGGATTCAGTTTCATCCCAGGTCAAGATATCCCTCGGTTCCAGCACAGTTTCGTATCCGATGGAATCGTCCTTGACCAAAACAAGAGAATTGAGGTTCGATCGTTCTCCGTAATCGGGTCTTCGCGGGATGTCCTTTTGATTTGTGGCTAATTTGTAGCTCAGGGAGATTTCCAAAAGGCGCGCTGGCGTATTTCCGGTGTTCTTGATGGAACACTGGAAAAGGTTTTTCTCATCGGCTCCGATGAGGCGATTCTTGATATTTCCAAGTTGCGCCTCTCTCACAAACCCAAGCGGAGGGGCATATTCGATTGGGTTGACAATAACCCAGGCCCTATCGGTGCGCCGCGCGGTCGATATTTGCACACGGAGGATGCAAGCCGAAACAACAGTGAAAAAGGCGATTGCAAGTGTTGAATAGGCATTCACCTTGTCTGTCCATTGCTGGCCGTGCTGTGTTTCTTCTGGGACTTTCGCGCAGTTCTGTTGGGGCGCCGCTTGTTGTGCGAGGGGGGACGGCGTGGGTGCGGCGGGGCTCCCGCCAACGGCTTGGGCCGTCAGCTCTCGAGGAGTTCCTCCTTGGAGGGTGCCAGCGATTTTTTGGGCGGCTGGCTGGACTAAGGCAAACCCCAGAACCACGTTGAGTACAGTTGCTCGCATGATTCGGCATTGTAGAGCCAACCGACAAAGCTTGACCGTACTTCATGGCTCCCAAGGTCCGAAGATCCGGACCCGGGGCACCCAGGCTCAGGATGACAGGGCTTGGTCAGAGCCGGGACTTGGGCTTTCCCACTCATTCGTTCGCAGCGGCGAACGAATGGATGGGGCACGGACGACTCGTTGGGAAGGGCCCTCAAGCGGGGTCAGGATTTGAGGCCCAGGCCGGCGGGACTTGCCGCACGGCCGGGGCTCAGGGAGCGCTACTCGCGGCGGCCGGGAAAAATGCCCAGCTTGAAGCTCACCGTAAAGCTGCGGCCTGCGGTCAGGTTGATCTGATCGAGCGGAGAAATCGGCGTGGTGGCGTAGAAAGTGGAGCTACCCACCGGCGTCGGGCTGTTGTAGGGGAACACGTCGGTGAAGTTCTCGCTGTTGAAGAGATTGTTGATGCCGAACTGGATTTTGGAATCGTCGAACATGCTGCTCTTGCGGATGGTGTAGTTCAGGAACAGGTCCACGTTGTTGTAGGGCGCAATATAAGCCTGGTTGTGAAAGGAGCCGTTGTCGTCGTAGTAGGACCCCACGCGCTTTTCAATGATGCCCAGGTCCGTCCCGTGCGCCTGATAGGTCATGGCCAGATCCTGCGTGTAGGAAGGCGTGTCGGCGACGTTAAGGCCCGAGGGCACGCCAGAGCCGACGTAGACGGCCTTGTCCACCGTTCCATTGGCGTAGAGATTGAGGCCGCGGCCCAGGGAGGCATTGGCCTCCGCCTCAAAGCCCAACGTCGTCGAATCGGGACCGAGATAATACTCGTTCAGGTTGTAGGCAGGGTTGTTGGGATTGGCCGTGGTGTAGGAGATGTAGTTGTTCTGGAACTTGATGCGGAAAACGTCGCCATCGAGGGTGAAGCGATTGAACTTGGCCACGGTGCCGCCCTGGACGGTGTTGGTGATCATGGGGCTGCCGATGGCGCCCACCTCGGCGCCGCCGCCGGCCACGTCAAACAAGCTGGAGGGCGGAATCTCATCGCCCCTGCCGTAGTCGCCGTAGACCGACCAGTTGTTCAGCAGGCGGTAGTTGGCCGAGACCGAGGGCAGGCTGGCGCCGAAACCTCTTTCGGAGGTGGTATAGGGCGCGCCTCCGAGAGCCCCGACTACGCCACCGTCGTCGGCATACTGCTTGAGCGCGAAGGTGTAGTAGGCGTACTTGAAGCCTGCCGTGATCGACAACTTCTGCGTGGCGTGCCACTCGTATTCAGCAAACGGGTTGTAGTTGTCGATCCAGTAGTTCTCGTGGAATTTGGGCACCGGCTGGTCGAAGTGGGTGAGAGGGTCGGAGGGGATCTGGTAACGATCGGACGTGGACCACTCGTACCAGATGCCGGTGCGAAACACGCCGTACTTCGAGCTCTGGCTTGCCGTAGACGTCTCGCCGTACTTGCGATAGCTGTTCAGCTTGTCAATAGCGCAGGGGAGGTTTGCGTAGGTGCCCGGGGGGGCTGTTGCCTCTGCCTCGGCGGTGGGAGCTACGTTCACGCCTCCGCCTTCTGAAACCGCTCCGCAGTTGGCCAAGGTTATGTATCCGGAGCTGCCGTCGGCGCCGGTGGCCAGGCCAGTCGTGTCATTGGGGCTGTCGTTGGGATAATACTGCGCGTTGTTATAGCTGTAGGTATACGGTTTCGCGTCCAGGAGCCATCCGTGGTTGAGCGTGGAATGCACGCCCACATACTCGAAATCGGTGGGGATGGTGTTGAGGTTATACGCCTGATAGAAGGCGCTGGTAGGATCGTTGTTCTCCATCATGTAGTTCCAGCCGTAGGTGTCGATCTGCGCGCGGTACGGCGAGTTGTTCGGCGCGTTGCCAAAGGTGTGCACCACGCCGCTGAAGCCGGTGATGGTGGTGCGGTCGGAGAGCCTGTACAGGAGCTTGATGTCGCCGGCGTTACGCTGCATGTCGTTGAGGGTTTCAAAGCCGTTCGTGGACAGGCGGTGCACATCGAGAATGAGGCCGAAGTTCTTCTTCGCGCCCAGCATCCCCGTGCTGTAGTGGCCGTCAACGAGCAGCGTGCCGAACGAGCCGTAGGTCACTTCAGGTTCAATCGACTGCTCCGAGGGAACGTCCTGAGAAAACAGGTTGATGGCTCCGCCATAGGTCGCAGGCCCGATGGTTGACGCCGTGCCCGGGCTGCGGTCGAACTCAACGCTTCCGATCCACGGGCCGGGAAACCAGACCCAGGAGTGGTGGGTGAAATTGTTGGTGTCGCCCTCGGGAATGCCGTCCCAGGTAAGGTCGAAATCGCCGTCGATGAACCCGCGGAAATAGATCGTCCCCTGCCCCAGGCCGACGCCGTTGGAGTTGTAACTGATGGTTCCCGGCGCGATATTGACGAGCTCCGCGTAATCGGTGGTAGGGGGTGCAAAGTTCTGGATGAACTCGCTGCCGATCTCCGACTTGGGCACCTCAGTGTCCAGGGAGTCCTGGGAAAGAGCATGCTGGCCGGCAATGGAATTGCCGGCGATGGCGCGCACCTCCACGTTTTCCGAGACCGAGTCGACGTTAAGGGTGACGGTGATCTGCGACGGGCCGTCGGAGACGGTCACATCTTTCTGCGTGGTGGGCGCGAAGCCCCGGGCAGCGACGATGACGGTGTACTTACCCGGGGCCATACCGGAGAGGGTGAATTGTCCGGTGCTGCCCGATTCACCCTGGAAGCGTGCGCCGGTGGCTTCGTTTCTGACCGTGACCGCGGCGTGAGGAATCGCGGCTCCGTGCGCGTCCACGACGGTTCCGGATAGGGTGGGCAGGATGCCTTGCGCATGGAGAAGCGCAAACGAGGGTACCAGAAAAACGATGGCCGCAAACACGGCGATGCGCACGCGCCAGGGCGCACGATGAGCACAGTGCATTTTCACTTTGCCTCCTGCTGATTTTTTGATCGTGAGATTCTGAAGATCTTGCTCGACGAGCGGGGAACCGGGTCAGCGCACGAGAGATCCACCCCGGGCGAACGCAGGGTGCAAGGCGCGCGCCGCGTAAGTTCCGCGGCGGCATGAGTGATTCTCAGGATGCCGGATTAACGGAAGGTGAATGGAGTTTGAATTTTCCGCGAGTGGTTCCGGGGCGAAAAATACGGTCTCACGATCTGAGCCCCAGCCCCACGAGATTCGCGGCGGTGATGATGACCAGCACGCCCAACCAGAGCAGGCGCACGGGCCGGGAGCCCACGCTTTTCCACTCGCCGAGCGCGAGACCGACGAGGCCGCCGCAGAGGACGTAAATGCTCATGTGCAGCATCCAGTTGACGTAGGCAAGGCGCACGGGAATATTGGCTTCGCCCCAGGCGTAAAAGAAGAATTGAAAGTACCACATGATGCCGCCGGCGGCGGCGAGGAGCCCGTTCTTGACCAGGACGGGACCGGGCTGGCCGAGGTCGGCGCGCAGCGAAAGGCGCTGGAGCGCGCCGAGGCGGATGAAGCAGTAAGCCATGTTGACCACGGCGCCGCCGCCCATGATGAAAACGTAGCTGGGCAGGCGCGCGTAGAGCGGGTTGACGCCGAGGCGCAGGGCGGCGTCGCGCATGGGCGTGGCCGCGTCGAGCCCGAAAGAAAACCCCGAGGAGAAGATGCCGCAAAGGACGGCGAGGGTGAGGCCGAGAGCGACGTTGAACTCTTTCACCTCAGCGCCGAGCTGGATCTCTTTCTGGTGGCCGGCGTAAGAGACGATGGCCACACCCATGAGGGCGACCACGACGCCAGCCATGGTGAACAGGCCGCTCCGGGTGCGGAAGAGCGTGGCGGCCTGGCCGTGCAGGAGCGGAGGCACCAGCGTGCCGACGACGAGCGTGACGCCGATGGCCACGCCGATGCCGAGCGACATGCCGAGATGACGCATGGTGAGCCCGTAGCTGACATTGCCCACGCCCCACATGGCGCCGAAGAGGGCGACTTTGAGCAGCAGGTTCGGGCCGAATGCGGCGTAGAAGCCGGTGAAGTGAGGCAGCAGAAAGAATGTGAAGCCGATGGGCAGAAGAATCCAAGAGAAAAAACCGGCGATGGCCCAGGTGGTTTCCCACGACCATTTTTTGACTTTCTCGATGGGTGCGTAGAAAGAGGCGGCGCAGGCAGCGCCGAGCGTGTGCCATCCGATGCCGGCGAGGATGACGGGCGCGCCGGTCAACTGTGCTGCGAGAGCTGCGAGATTGTCGGACATTCGGCTTCCGTTCCACCGGGGGCTAAAGCCCCGCGATGCTTTTTGTGGTCCCTGGATGTCAGGGCTAAAGCCCTGACCCAGCAGTTGTGCCCTGACACTCCGAGCCTGACGCGACGATTCCGCAGGATTATGAAAGTGGAATTGCATTCAGGACGCATTGGTTTGCACCCCGTCTTGAATTTGAATCTCAAAGGTGTAGCTGCCCGGTTGAAGTTCGAAGCCGCTTTCTCCGTCTCGAGTCACGAATTGCGCGAGCGGGTTGCCGGTGAGGGGCGCGCCATTCAATTTGTATCTTGCGGCGTCGGCGGCGCTGACGGTCAATAGTCCGCTGGTGTTGGCGGGGAGGCTGACGCGCCACGTGGCGGTGCTGCCCGTGATTTTCCAGTCAGAGTGGATGGGTCCGTAGGACGAGTCGTAATCGAAGGCGAGGCTGCCGAGGCGGGCGTCGAAGACGGGATGCAGGACCACGGTGTGGAAGCCGGGATCGCCGGGCGTGGCATCGATGCCGGCGGCGTAGCGGTAGATCCAGTCGGCCACGGCGCCGTAGGCGTAGTGGTTGAAGGAGTTCATGCCGGGGTCGCCGAGCATCTGGTCGCCATTCCAGCGCTCCCACATGGTGGTGGCGCCGTGGGTGACCATGTAGCCCCAGGAGGGGTAGCGGGTGTTGAGCAGCAGCGTGTACGCGAGTTGGCCGTAGCCGGTCCGGGTGAGCTCCTCGAGCAGATACGGCGTGCCCAGAAAACCGGTGCCGAGCAGGTCGTGATTGGCGTGGATCTTTTCCGCGAGGTGCCGGGCCGCGGCGGCGCGTTGATCGTCGGGCAGCAGATTCATGTGCAGCGCGAGGACGTAGCCGGTCTGGGTGTCGCCGCCGCTGCTTTTAGCGTCGGGGTTGTCGATCTGGCCGAAAGCGGAGGCAGTGTTGTCCGCTCCGGCCACAAAGCCGCCGGCGCGGACGAAGCGCTTTTGAAAGGCCGCGCGGACTTTCTCAAAGAGGCGCGCGTATGTTTGGGCGGCTGCGGCGCGGCCGGTGGCCAGCGCCATCTGGCGCATGAGGGTGACGTCATAGGCCCAGTAGGCCGTGGCGATGAGCGTCGAGTCGGTTTTGCCTTCGGGCGCGAGCCAGTCGCCAAAGGCAATGCCCGCGTCGTTCTTCCACAGGCCGTTGGGATTGGCGGCGGCGATGGCCTCGAGGTAGCGGGTCATCGCGGCCCAGTTTTCGTTGATGATCGTCGGATCGCCGGTTTGCAGCCAGGAGGTCCAGGGGATGATGACGCCGGCGTCACTCCATCCGGCGCCGTGGCCCATGTTGGGGCGCGAGGTGCCGGGCGAGTAGATACCGTAGTAGGGCGTTCCTGGTTTCGCTCCGAGTTTCGCTCCAATATTCGTTCCGGGCGGCGCGGGAATGCCCGCGGAATTGCCGGCCTGCGTGCTGCGCATGTCCGCCGCGAATTTGCGCGAGAAAGCGGCGAGGTCCATGTTGTAACTGGCCGCGCGCCAGAAGACCTGCGCATCGCCCATCCAGCCCAGGCGCTCGTCGCGCTGCGGGCAGTCGGTGGGCAGGCCGACGAAGTTGGAGCGCTGGCCCCAGAGGATGTTGCTCCAGAGCTGGTTGATGAGCGGGCTGCCGGTTCTGAGGCGGGCGGTAAAAGGAGCATCGGTGTGGACGACGAGGGCCTGGACCGTCTTCAGCGTGGGCCTGCCGGGGAAGCCGGTGAGCTCGGCGTAGCGAAAGCCGTGAAAGGTGAATTGCGGCGTGAGCTCCTCCTCGCCGAGGCCGAAGAGGACGAAGTGGTCCGTTGCCTTGGCGGTGCGCAGGTTGTCCGTGTAGAGGGTGCCGTCTGGGTTCAGCACTTCAGCAAAACGAAGCGTGATTTCGGTTCCGGCGGGTCCGGAGACGGCCAGGTGCGCGACGCCGGAAAAGTTCTGGCTGAAGTCGTAGATCCAGACGCCGGGCGTGGGCTGGGTGAGAGTCTGGGCCGTCCGTCCGGTTTCGACGCGGATGGGTTGGAACTCCTGCGCGAGGATGCGGACGGGGCTCGGCTGGATGACTTGGGCGGGCTTGAACCGGCCATAGACGAGAACCGGGAAGCCAGCCCAGGGAACCAGTTGCGGGTTCTGGGATTCGCCGTCGTAGATTTCGGCGCGCGTGATGAAGGATGGCGAGGCCTGCCAGCTTGCGTCGGTGGAGATCCACTCCACGCTGCCGTCGTTGTACTCGATGCGCAGCTGCGCCTTAAGCGCGGGCGGCGTGGCGCCATAGTTGTTGGGCTGCTGGTCCCATTCGAGAGGCGTTTCATACCAGCCGGGAGCCAGATGCACGCGCAGGATGTTGTAGCCGGCGCGGATTTTCGCGAGGTCGTAGGTCTGGTAGTAAACGTGGTCGCGGTAGTCGGTCCAGCCGGGGGCGAGGACCTGGTCGCCGACGGGTTCGTCGTTGAGGAAGAATGTGTAAGCGCCGAGAGCGGTGGCATAGAGGCGTACGGACTTCACCGGCTTCTTCAGGGTGAAGTCGCGCCAGAGCTCCTTGACGGAATCGGGAATCCAGGGATGGCCGAGCGGAGCCTGTGGCGGGAGGAAGGCGTGTTTCCAGAGGGAATCGTTGAAGGAGCGCGCGGTCCACCCGGCGGCGGGGTGGATGGAGGTTCTCCAGCTCATGTTGGAGCCGAAGGTGGCCCAGGTGCCGTCCTGGTATTCGACGACGAGAGTGGCGATCATAGGCGGCGCGTCGGTTGCGGGGCTGCTGGGATCGAGGACGTAATGGACGCAGTCGATGGCCAGCGAGTTGGCGCCGGGTTTGAGCTTTCCGGTCAGGTCAGCGCGGACAAATTTGCGCCAGGGCGTTTGCCTGTACGGCGGCAGCGGAGCGGCGGTGAGCACCTGCGCGCCGTTGACCCAGGCAGAGACGGTGTCCTGCGCCGTGGCGTAGAGCGCCGCCGACTGGACGGGCCGGCTGAGCGCGATGGTTGCGCGAAAGGCGTAGTGCTGCTCCGTGCCGTGTCGGGCGGCGAGAATTTTGGCGTCGGGATTGGCAATCCAGAGGGAGTGCGCGGCGCGCACGGCGGCTTCTTCCGGGGTTTCGTAGCCGATCCATTTGGCACGCCAGGCGGCCTGGTGCATGAGGCCGGTTTCCCACCAGCTTGTCTCGCTCGCCGTGAAAGGCTGCCCAGCTGCATTCCACAGGTTGACGCGCCAGTAGTAACGGGTGCAGGCCGCGAGAGCGGGGCCGGCGTAGAGAATGTCAATGGACTGGCCCGAGGCGACGCGGCCCGAGTCCCAGATGTCGGGCTTGCCGGCGAAGAGGCGATCGACGCTCGAAGCGACCAGGATCTGATAAGCAGTCTGTTTTGCACCGCGTGCGGGATCGTGGAGCTGCCAGGAGAAGCGCGGGGCGGGATCGTCAATGCCGAGGGGTTGGGGGAGATTGTCGACGAGCAGATGCCCGAGTCCGACGAGAGCAGAGCCGGCGCCCTGCGATGGAGTTTGCGCGGCGAGGGGCAGCGGAAAAGCGGCGAGGATGAGCGCCAGGGCCGCGGACAGGCAATTCAGCGTCTTTCTTTTGCGCTCGATTGCGGAGCGTCCGATGGGGTGGGCGGCGTAGGGGTTTCCCCAATGAAAAAGTTTCAAAAAACTGATCCCTCCGAGCGCAACCATCCTATGCAAGCCGCGGCGCGGTTGTCCATTCCAAAGTAAGCTGGAGCCGCGCACAGGATACGGATGAGTGCGTGGGGGCGAGCGCGGTTCCACACACACGCGCGTCTACACTCAGTCTATGGAGTTCTGCCTTTTTGTGGCCACCACCAGCCTTGGGAAGTTGCGGGACTTTCGCGCGGCAGCGCAGGCGCACGATCTTGGGATTGAGCCGCTGCCGAATCTGGAGGAGATTCAGGCGCCCGCGGAAGATGGAGCGACCTTTGCCGCCAACGCCGCGCACAAGGCCACCTATTACTCGCGGTTCGCGCGCGGGGCGCTGGTGCTGGCGGACGACTCCGGCCTGGAAGTGGACGCGCTGCATGGAGCACCGGGCGTGCGCTCAGCGCGGTTTGCGGCCGACCAGGGGATGGTGGACTCGCCGGATGCGAACGATAACACCGACGTGTGGAACAACATGGTGCTGCTGCAGAAACTGGCCGAGGTTCCCTATGCCAAGCGCACGGCGCGCTACCGCTGCGCGCTGGCGGTGGCGCGGGACGGCGTGCTGCTACACACAGCCGAGGGGTGGGTGGAGGGAATCATTCTCGATGCTCCTAGGGGAACGGGCGGATTCGGGTACGATCCGCTGTTTTATTTGCCGGAGCTCGACCGCACCATGGCGGAGATCGACCTGGTGACCAAGCTTTCGCTGAGTCATCGCGGGCGCGCGCTGGCGGCGCTGCTGCCGCGGCTGGGCTAGCTGCTCCGCACCCCGTTGCGGAATGGTTCTGCGCCCACGCAACCAGCGGCCGGCGCAAACGAAAAGCTTGAAAGCCGCGCAGAAGATGGTTAGCATACGATCCATTCCCCAGAGGGCTGCCTGAAGGGCCAGAGTGAGAGTTCAACCGAGAGGTGTGGAATGGGCACTTCTGAGGGCGCGCGGGACTCTTCGGCGCGGATCCAGATTATCGTCGCGCTGATTGGATTGGCGGGCGTCATTGCGGCGGCGTTGATTGCCAACTGGAACGGTGTCTTTCACAGACCGGCTCCGGCGCCCGCGGCGGACAGTTCTCCAGCGACACAGCCGGCGAAAAAAGCGGACCGGCCGGTCTTCTCGAGCGGTGAGCTGATGGTGCGCGGAAACTGGCATTGCGACCTGGACGCGGGCGCGGAGACCAGCACGGCGGGCGACTTCTGGTGGCAACAGGACACATCCGTCAAGCGCTCTTTGACGCCGGAGAACGGCGCCGTCTTTTCTGTGGTCGGGGTGCGCGCTTTCGATACTCTGAAGTTCTCCGAGCTCGAGCACTTTTCCTATTCGGCGAAGCCCATCGACGGCAGCGATGTGAAGGACGAGAACGACATTCCCAAGGGCGCGGTGGTTGCATACCGCACCAAGCAGGGGAGACTGGGAAGGCTGGTGATCGACTCCTACGGACACGACCTGACGATTCGCTGGGTCACGTACGAGAAATAGTGCGCGGCACTCGACCATTCACCGGTTCCAAAATCGGCACAATGCAGGAAGACCGGCCTATGGCGCCTTGACGATGAGCGCGTGGGTTCCGAATAATGCTTGGGGAGCTTCGCGCGAAACCCTGTCTCTTCATGCGAGACGCGAACCTTCCCCGCCGGAACCGCGACCGTTTTTGAGGAGCGAGAATCTTCCATGGCCACAGCGCAATCTCCAGCCGCGCCCACCGTGCACCGCGGCGTGCAGCCCCTGCGCGCCGGGCAGGGATCAAGCTTTGTCTGGCGCAGGCTGCATTCGCTGCTCGGGGTCATTCCCATCGGCGCGTTTCTGCTGGAGCATTTGCTCTCGAACTTCGAGGCGCTCAAAGGGCCCATCGCCTACGGCGACCAGGTGAAGTTTCTGAACAATCTGCCGCTGGTGCGCGTGCTCGAGTGGGTGTTCATTTTTCTGCCCCTGCTCTATCACGGCATCTACGGCGTCTACATCTGGATTCGCGGCAAGTCGAACGTGGTCTATTACCCGTGGGCCGGCAACTGGATGTATATCGCACAGCGATATACCGGGCTGATCGCGTTTGCCTACATTGCCTATCACGTGGCCACGCAGCGCTTCATGGGCGTGAACCTGCCCGAGCATCCGTATTACGCGTTTACCAAGGTGCACAACGAGCTGATGCACCCGTGGGCGCTGGCGGTTTACGTCATCGCCATGATCGCTATCTGCTGGCATTTTGCCTACGGCGTGTGGCTGTTCGCGGCCAAGTGGGGCATTACGCCGGGAGAAAAAGCGCGGCGGCGGTTCGCGTGGGTGTGTCTCGCCGGTGGCGTGGCGCTGTGCGTGATGGGACTCGCGAGCATCTGGGCGTTTGTCGGTCCTCGATACAGAGGCGCTCCTCAAGATCCGCCAGCGGCCGTGTCGTTGACTGCCGTCCATTCCGCACCCGGCAGTCCGCTCCCAGGCAGGCCCGAGTCCGCTGAGGTGTGCTGACATGGCCTACTCGTTCCTTTTTTGGATTTGCTTCAGCGCAATGTTTCTCGCCGGGTTTGCGCAGCTGTTCCTAGTCTCCAGGCTGAGGAAAGAAATCGAGCGCGCGGGGCAAACCCCGCCGCCGAAGCAGGCCAGGGGCAAGTCTTACGTCAAGGAGCTGTTTCGTCTGCACCGGTCCTTATTCGTAAGGAGCAGGACGATGCGTCTTTACTACGTTGCGCGCGGGGCGCAGCTTCTCCTCGCACTGGCGGCCATTGGATTGATCACGGCAGCTCAGTTCCAGTCCCACAATGCGCTTCACCTGATTCCCGCAGGAAGATAGGAAAGTATTCATGGCAGCTCCGAAGATCATCGTGGTGGGCGGAGGACTGGCCGGGCTGGCCGCGGTGATCAAGATTGCCGAAGCCGGCGGAACAGTGGACCTGTTTTCCATTGTGCCCGTGAAGCGCTCGCACTCGGTCTGCGCGCAGGGCGGCATCAATGCGGCCAAGAACCTGAAGGGCGAAGGCGACACCACCGCGCAGCATTTTGACGACACCATCTACGGCGGCGATTTTCTGGCCAACCAGACGCCGGTGAAGGCCATGTGCGAGGGCGCGCCGGCGATCATCGATCTTCTGGACCGCATGGGCGTGCCCTTCAACCGCACGCCGGAGGGCCTGCTCGACTTTCGCCGCTTCGGCGGCACGCTCTACCACCGCACCGCGTTTGCCGGCGCAACCACGGGGCAGCAGCTGCTCTACGCGCTCGATGAGCAGGTGCGGCGCTACGAGAGCGAAGGCAAGGTGAGGAAGTACGAGGGCTGGGAGTTTCTTTCGGCCATTCTCGATTGCAAACGCGCGGCGCGCGGCATCGCGGCCATGGACCTGCGGACCATGGAGGTGCGCGCGTTTCCCGCCGACGCGGTGATCCTGGCCACGGGCGGCATCGGGGCCATCTTCGGCAAGAGCACCAACTCGGTGGTGTGCACGGGCTCGGCGCAGTCGGCGGTGTTCCAGCAGGGCGTTTACTATGCCAACGGCGAGTTCATCCAGGTGCATCCCACGTCCATTCCCGGCGAAGACAAGCTGCGGCTGATGTCAGAGAGCGCGCGCGGCGAGGGCGGGCGCGTGTGGGTGCCGCGCAAGGCAGGCGACACGCGGCCGTGGGACCAGATTCCGGCGAGCGAGCGCTTTTACTTCCTCGAGGAGTGGTACCCGAAGTACGGCAACCTGGTGCCGCGCGACGTGGCTACGCGCGCCATTCACAAGGTGGTGTACGAGCTGGGGCTCGGCCTCGACGGCCAGCCGATGGTGTATCTCGACCTGACGCACATTGACCGTGAGACCCTGAACCGCAAGCTCGAGGGCATTCTCGAAATCTACGAAAAATTTGTGGGCGACGATCCGCGCGAAGTGCCCATGAAGATCTTTCCCGGCATGCATTACACCATGGGCGGGGTGTGGGTGGACTTCGACCAGATGACCAACGTGCCCGGCATCTTTGCCGCGGGCGAGTGCGAGTACCAGTACCATGGCGCCAACCGGCTGGGAGCAAATTCCCTCGTGAGCTGCATTCACGGAGGGTTCATCGCCGGGCCCAACGCGCTGCGCTTCGCCAAGAATCTATGCGCGGCCGAGGGCGATGGCGGTGCCGCGGCCGAGGTTGCGCGGCAGAACGAGATCAACAAAAAACTGATCGCAAATGAGGGCAGCGAAAATCCCTTCAGGCTGTGGCGCGAGCTGGGCGTAACCATGACCGAGCACGCCACCGTGATCCGCTACAACAAGGGATTGAAGCAGGCAGACGAGAAAATTCTGGAGCTGCTGGAACGCTACAAGCGCGTAAACCTGAGCGACAAAAGCCAGTGGGCGAACACTTCTTTCGCCTTCGCGCGGCAGCTCTACAACATGCTGGAGCTCTCAAGGACGATCACGCTGGGCGCGATTCAGCGCGACGAGTCGCGCGGCGCGCATTACAAGCCGGAGACGCCGGAGCGAAACGATGAGAGGTTTTTGAAGACCACCAAGGCGAGCTTTACCGGCGCCGTGGCGGGTCCGAAGTTCGAGTGGGAAGCGGTGGACACGCAGTTCATCAAGCCGCGGCCGCGAAGGTACGACGCGGCGAAATGAAGTTGGCTGGGTGAGATTCGCGGTCCCACCCAAGCAAAGCTTGGTGGGGGCACGGATTTTCGTGCTGGGTTGGCGATGTGAAGAGCAACTGCAGGTCCTTCGACTCGGTCGCTCGCCGTGGCGAGCGACCTCGCTCAGGATGACAAAACTGAGGAAGGGCGAGAGAAGCAGAGAAAACGACGATGGCTGAGAGAACCGTACAACTCGAGATCCGGCGGCAGGCGAGCCCCGAGGCGCCTGCGGTGTGGGAGAAGTTCGAGCTCGCGTGGCGGCCGGGCATGAACGTCATCTCCGCCATGATGGAGATTGCCGCGAACCCCGTCACCGCCGAGGGCCGCGAGACCACGCCCATCACCTACGATTCGAATTGCCTGGAAGAGATTTGCGGGTCGTGCGCCATGCTCATCAACGGGCGCGCGCGCATGGCCTGCTCGGCGCTCGTCGAAAATCTGGAGCAGCCCATCAAGCTGGAGCCGCTCTCCAAATTCCCGCTGGTCCGCGACCTGCAGGTCGACCGCTCGGTGCTGTTCGAGAACCTGAAGCGGGTGAAGGCGTGGGTGCCCGTCGATGGGACCTACGACCTGGGCGCGGGGCCGCGCGTGTTTCCCCAGCAGCAGGAGATCAGCTACCCGCTGTCGAATTGCATTTCCTGCACGTGCTGCATGGAGGTGTGCCCGCAGTTCAACGAGGAGACGGGCTTTGTGGGGGCGGCGACGATTGCGCAGGTGAAGCTGTTCAACAACCATCCCACGGGCAAGGTGCTCAAGGAGGAGCGGCTGCGCGCGCTCGCCGGCGACGGGGGCATCCAGGAGTGCGGCTTTGCGCAGAACTGCGTGGAAGTGTGCCCCAAGCAGATTCCGCTGACCAACGCGATTTCCGATGTCGGCCGCGACGTGCTCGTCCAGAAGGTGAAGGACTGGCTGCGGGGATAAGGGCAGGGATCAGGGGTCGTGGGTCAGGGGTCAGAAAAAGAACAGCGGGTCCTTCGACTCCCGGAGTTCGCTGCGCGGACTCCACTCATCAAGGACGACAGGGTTGGGGCTTTGTTTTCCCAGGCCTCAGAAACGAGACTTGCACCGACACCTCGAAGTATGGGGCCTGCGGCGTAGTCTGGATGGATGAAAATCCAACGCGTCCTGCTGCTTCTGGTTTTCCTTTTCACGCCCGCGCTCACTTTCACGCAGCCTGCGAGCGACACGAATACAAGCGACGGGTTTGTGGCCGTCGACGGCTCGCAGCTCTATTACCGCGAGTGCGGAAGCGGACCATCAGCTGTCGTATTGATGCACGACGGCGTGGTTGATTCGGCCGTTTGGGACGATGTTTGGCCGGCGTTCTGCAAGAAGTTCCACACCATTCGATACGACCGGCGCGGCTACGGCCGGTCGCCCGAGACCAAGAAGCCGTACTACGAAGCCGACGATCTGGCTGCGCTGCTGCGTGACCGAGGCGTGAGCCATGCCGCACTGGTGGCCGGCTCGCACGGCGGGAATGTGGCGCTGGACTTCACGCTGCGCTATTCCGCGCAGGTAAGCGACCTGATTCTGATCGGGCCGGCCGCGGAGGGGTTCCCTTACTCCCAGCATTTCATCATGGCGCAGATTGACTTTCAGCAGGCCAAGGATCCAGTGGCAGTGCGCGTGAACAGCGATTACATCGTCGCGCCCGGCGACCAGGCGGCGCGCGAAAAGTTGCGCAAGTTGCTCGAAGCAGCGCCGCAGGACCACACGCATAACGATATGCCGCTGCCGGAAAAACCGGTGTTTCCCTACGTGAAGAACATTCGCGTACCAACGCTCATTCTCACGGGGTCAGTGGACATTGCCGACAATCAGGCCGTGGCCGGCGCGTTGGTGATGGCGATTCCCGACGCGGCACGCGACGTGATTCCAGACACCGGACACTTGCCGTATCTGGAAAAGCCGGACGTTTTTTCTGCGATCGCGATCGAGTTTTTGGTGAGGCATCAATTCTGAAGCCGGGAACCGCTTTCCGGCTGGTTCTATTCCGGCAATTGCGAGGGGTCCTCTTCCAGGTTTCAGAATCGAAACCTGGGCACTTACTTTCCAGATAAGACTTACAACAACTTGCTGTCCGCGTTGGCTATGACAGTATCTGCGGCGGCGCGGCTCCAGCCGATGCGCAGATCCGTGATGTTGTGCAGGGAGAAGGCGCCGCCGGCATTCGTAGGCGCGGTGACGGCGAAGAAGTCGGCGCGGTCGACGCTGTCGAGATAAAACGCGGGGCGCGCGTCGGCAGTCTGGTTGGCAATCTCCACGTGGCTCATCTCGAGGTTCCTCATGTGGCGCAGAAAAAAGCCGCTCGCGGGGATGACGCCGAAGCGGCCCGGTTCGGGATAGGCGTCTGCAATCTCGGGAACCTGGGCCGCGGCGTCGTCCGCCGTGCCTCCGCCCAGCGTCTCCACGTAAATGTTCGAGAGCTTGACGTCCTCGATGGCGAAGCCGGGAATGCCGCTCAAGATGGAGCCCTGGCGCGTGGGCGCGTTGTGGCACGCGAGGTTGCTGATGAGGATGCGCTTCATGGCGCCGACTTTGGTGGTGTCTTTGGGACCGCGCAGGCGCGCGCCCAGGCGCATAAAGAGCGGACCGCAGCCCAGGTCGCGCATGGTGGTGTTCGTGATCGAGATATCCTCGAGCAGCGCGCCGTCGACGGACTCGAGCGCGTAGCCGAGGCAGCCCTCGAAAACGCAGCCGGTGACGGTGATGTTGATAAAGCCGCCGTTCGACTCGGTGCCGCACTTGATGCGGCCGGTGCCGAAGCGGCGCTGACCGGCGGGGAATTTCTGCCAGGTGCCGTCGAGCACGGTGCCGAGCTGGTACCAGCCGGTGACGAAACAATTGGCGATGGTCACGTTGCGCGTGGGCCGCGCGTAGCCGAGCGCGTAACTCGACTTGGGGCAGATGCCGTCATCCCAGGGCGAGTTGACGGTGCAGTTGGAGACGCGCACATTCTGGCAGCAATCGATGTCGATGCCGTCGCGGTCGGTGTCGATCTTGATGTTGTCGAGGGTGAGGTTGTCGACGCCCGTGAGCAGGAAGCCGAAGTGGCCGCCCTTGAGAACGGAAAAATCGCGGAAGACTACGTTGCGGCAGTTTTTGAGCGCAATGGCCTTGTTGCCCACGCCGGCCTGCTCGGCCTGGAACATCGTGTAGTCGCCGCGCGCGAAGCGCATGGGCGGCGGGGCATTGGCGGCTCCCGATGCGCCGGCTCCAGAAGGTGCAGGCCCGGTTCCCTCTTGACCGGCTACGGGCGGGCGCCCGGGACCTGCGCCGAAGCTCAGGCCTTTGCCGTAGATGAGCCCGGGGCCGGTGATGGAAATGTCGTGGATGTCTTCGCCCCAGAGGAGCGAATTGTGCCAGTGGTTGTGGCCGTAGTCCTGGTAGGCATCCCACGCGGTGTTGGGCTCGGCCGCGTCGTACGTGCCGCCGTTATAGCCGGTGGCTTCGCCGGGTTTGGGTGAGTCGGCGGCGAGAATGGCTGCACCCTGCTCCAGGTGCAGGTGCACGTTGCTCTTGAGGCGAATGGAGAAGCAGAGATAGGTTCCTGCGGGAAAGAGCACGAGGCCGCCGCCGGCAGCCGCAGCCGCTTCCATGGCGCGATTGACGGCGGGCGTGTCGACGGTTTTGCCGTCGCCGGTGGCGCCGAATCGGCGCACGTCGAAGATGCCGGCGGCCGCGGCCGCTGCGGGATTTTCTTTGGCTGCCGCGGCGAAAGAGACGGCGGGAAGCGCGGCGCCGGCTACGCCGAAGCCGGTAGCGCGAAGAAAATTGCGGCGAAGCGCATCGAAGTTTTGCATGGGGGGAAGTCCTCTGATTTTGTGGTCTGACCAGTTTTTGTCGAGGTGAAACACCTCTTCGAGCGGGATCATGGTATCATCCGCGACCCACGACCGAGCTGCCGGTAGCGGACTCCTTTGAATCTTTGCGCAGGGTCGCGCGTGCGCAAGTTGCTCAAGGCCGTGGCGAGGTTCCAACGCCCCTACGGGGCTGGGAGTCATATTTGCGCACGGTTTCCCAGGACTTCGTCCGCCGCGACGGACTCCATCCTGGGCTATTCTCCGGCATCCCCCCGGGATGCGACGAGCGCCACGCATGTATGAAGAGACCTTATCGGGCGACCAGCGATGCGAGCGGGTGCGCGTAAGCGAGCAGATAGACGAAGACGCCGACCAGCGCGGCGAGCGCGAGCGAATGCAGAAAAACAAAACGCAGGATGGCGCCTTCCTGGCCGTAGGTCTGCGTGGCGGTGCTGGCCACCACGATGCTGGGCGCGGCAATCATCTTGCCCATCACGCCGCCGGCGGCGTTGGCTGAGGCCATGAGCACCGGCGAGACGCCGATCTGCTGCGCGGTCATGGTTTGCAGGCTGCCGAAGAGCACGTTCGACGAGGTGTCAGAGCCGGTGCTGGCCGTGCCCAGCCAGCCGATGAGCGTGCCGAAGAAGGGATAGAGCGCGCCGGTGCGGGCAAAGGCGAGGCCGAGCGTGGCGTCAAGGCCGCAATAACGCGTGACGTACCCGATGGCAAGCATGGCGGCGATGGTGACGATGGTATAGCGCAGGTTGAAGAGCGTGCGCGCAAAAACCCGGGCCAGCGCGGGTGGGCTCAAGCCCATCAACAACCCTGCGAGCACGGCGGCCACCAGAATGCCGGTACCCGTGGCGGTTGCCCAGTTGAGGGTGAAGACTGCGGGCTCGGGCGTGGGATGCAGCACGACGGGCGGCACGCGGTAGACGAATTTGTCGAGGCCGGAAACGGCGAGCTTGATGGTGGCCGCGTCGAGCCAGCGGGAGAATTGCGGGATTCCCCAGGCGAAGACCACGAGGCACAAGACCAGCCAGGGCAGCCAGGCTTTGAAGATTTTTTCCGCGCTGTGCGCGTAGCGCTGGCGGGTTTGGCCGGTCACGTCAGCACCGGCGGCGTTCAACACGCGGCGGGGCCGCCAGAAGCGCAGAAAGACGATAAGCGCCACGATGGAGGAAGTGGATGCGGTGATGGCCGCAAGCGAGGGGCCGTGGAGGATGCCCACTGTGAGTTGGACCAGGGCAAAGGTTCCCGCGGCCACGAGGATTGCCGGCCAGACTTCGAGCATGCGGCGCAGGCCGGCATAGGCCCAGATGAGCCAGAAGGGAACGAGCAGGCAGAACGGAAAGAGAACCACGGCGATGGTCTTCGAGAGCGAAAGCAGATCGATGTTGGTGACGCCGTGCAAAGCGACAATGGGAATGCCGAGGCCGCCGAAGGCGACGGGCGCGGTGTTGGCGAGCAGCGTGAGGCCTGCGGCCTGCAGCGGACGGAAGCCGAGGCTGATGAGAATGGCGCCGCAGACGGCGACGGGCGTGCCGAATCCGCAGGTGCCCTCAAAGAACGCGCCCAAGGCAAAGGCGATAAGGAGCAGTTGCAGGCGGCTGTCATCGGTGATGTTGGCCAGACTTTCCTGCAGGGTGACGAAGCGGCCGGTCTTGACGGTGAGATCGTAAAGAAAGATGACGGGAATGATGATCCAGCAGATGGGAAAGAGGCCGTAGCCCGCGCCGAAGGTGGCCGCGGTGAGCGCGAGCCGCGCGGGCATGTGAAAGATGCCCATGGCGACGGCCAGCGCGGTCGACAGGCCGGCGATGGCGGCGACGTGCGCCTTGAGACGCAGGCCGGCCATGGCGCCCAGGAGCACGACGATGGGCAGAGCGGCAATGGCTGTGGAGAGCCACCAGCGGCCGGTGGGGTCGTAACCCTGCGCCCAGTGGCCGCGCGCGGGATTGGTGTGCAGCAGACAAATGCAAACGAGAAGGACGGCGGGAATGCCGAAGGCGAAGAGCGCGAGCGAAGAAGCCGATGCAGGTTTGGGGGCGCGCGCGGGGCCAGTGTGTGAGGATGGGTGCGATTCCATGAACCCTCTCGAAGAGAAGTGGGGGCGGAGTGAGGCGAATATAGCAGAGCGGCCGCAGGAGATGTCGAGCGCCGCGCACCAGGAGAAGATGCGGGCGTTTCGCGTTAGTATGGGAAAGGCTCGAGGAGCCGCAATGCAAGGATGAACGGGCAAACCCAGCGCGCGGACGGTTTGAGCAAGCTGTGGCCGAGCGCGCAGGCGGCGCTTGAAGGCATTGTGCGCGACGGCATGCTGCTGGCCATTGGCGGCTTTGGATTGTGCGGCATTCCGGAGGCGCTGATTCTTGCGCTGCGCTCGACGGGCGTGCGCAACCTGACCGTGGCCAGCAACAACGCGGGGGTAGATGGGTGGGGGTTGGGGTTGCTTCTCGAACGCCATCAGATCAGGAAAATGATCTCGAGTTATGTGGGTGAGAACGCGGAGTTCGAACGGCAATATCTTGCCGGCGAGCTGGAAGTGGAGTTCTGCCCGCAGGGGACGCTGGCCGAGCGGATGCGCGCGGGCGGCGCGGGGATTCCCGGGTTTTACACGCGCACGGGCGTGGGCACGCTGGTGGCCGAAGGCAAGGAGCGCAAGGAGTTCGACGGCGTCGAGTACATTCTCGAGCGCGGCATCCGCGCCGACGTGGCGCTGGTGAAGGCGTGGAAGGCGGACACGCACGGCAATCTGATCTACCGGCGCACGGCGCGCAACTTCAATCCCAATGCAGCCACGTGCGGAGAGATCACAGTTGCCGAGGCGGAGATTGTCGTGGGGCCGGGCGAGCTCGATCCGGACGAGATTCATACGCCGGGGATTTTCGTGCACCGGCTGGTGCACAATCCGCATCCGGAGAAGCGGATCGAGCGGCGGACGGTTAGGGACTAGGGACGAGGGACCAGGGACCGAGGGAGCGAGAGATTGTGGGTTTGGTCTGAAATCGAGAACTGAAAGCTGAGAACTGAACACTGAAACCTGAAACCTGAGAACAATTCTTATGGCGTGGACTCGTGAGCAGATGGCGGCGCGCGCGGCGCGAGAACTCGAAGACGGGTTCTATGTGAATCTCGGCATCGGCATTCCCACGCTGGTGGCGAATTACATTCCGGCCGGCATGACGGTGACGCTGCAATCGGAGAACGGATTGCTGGGCATGGGACCGTTCCCGCGCGCGAGCGAAGTGGACGCGGATCTGATCAACGCGGGCAAGGAGACGGTGACGCTGGTGAAGGGCGCCGCGATTTTTTCGAGCGCGGACTCGTTTGCCATGATTCGCGGTGGACACATCAACCTGGCGATTCTGGGCGCGATGCAGGTCTCCGAACAGGGCGACCTGGCCAACTGGATGATTCCCGGCAAGCGGGTGAAGGGGATGGGCGGCGCGATGGACCTGGTTTCCGGTGTGCGCCGCGTGATTGTGGTGATGGAGCACACGGCCGCGGGCGGCGCGCCCAAACTGCTGCGCGCGTGCACGCTGCCGCTCACGGGGACGCGGGTGGTCAATCGGGTGATCACCGACTTGTGCGTGCTGGATGTAACCGAGCGGGGATTCGAGGCTATCGAGCTGGCGGAGGGCGTGACGCGGCGCGAGGTGGAAGAGCGGACGGACGCACCGGTACGGTTCGGCGAGACAGCGAGTTAGCCAGTTAGAGCGGTTCCACAGCACATGTAGCCATATTTCACAGTTACGGAAGGTGGCTTTTTCTTGGTGAAAAAGCCACTTAGCATCTGCGGCTTCGGGATACAGCAACTGTGAAACCGCTGTAGCGTGCGCTTCCACCCCAGCGGCGAAGACCCGTCGCTGGGGACCCCGGTCTGCGCGCACGTTTGCGAGTTGGCGCGCTTCGTGCTTTCCCCGGTCTCAGAATCGAGACCGGGGGCACCCAATCATCATGGCAGCCTGACGAGCGGTTTTTGAGATATCTCGTTACCCACCCTTCGCGCAAACGTCGTGCGAAGGATGGGGCAACAGGCGACCATTACTCATTTGCGCCAGTCGGGTTTGCGCTTTTCGAGAAACGCGGTCACGCCTTCGCGGAAATCGGCCGTGCCGCGCGCCTGCGCATTGGCATCGATGGCGATGGCGATGGCGTAATCGAGCCAGCCGCGCTGCTGCGCGGCCATGAACCGCTTGATGGAGGCCAGCGAGCGGGGGCTGGAAGAAACCAGCAATTCTGCGAGCGCCTGCACATGCTGCCCCAGGTCCTGCTGGGGAACCACTTCCGTCACCAGGCCCAGGCGATGGGCGCGCTCCGCGCCGAAGATGCGGCCGGAGAGGAGCAGATCGCGGGCCTGCTTATCGCCGATCTGCAACGACAGAAACACGGAAACAAGCGCAGGCACAAAGCCGATGCGGGCCTCAGTGAAGCCGAACTTGGCCAGCGGCGTGGCGATGGTGAAGTCGGGAATGAAGGCCAGGCCCGAACCGCCGGCGATCGCGGCGCCGTGAACTGCCGCGATGGTGGGCATGGGCAGCTCGTAGAGTGCAAGGAAGAGGCGCGCCAAGCGCTCGGCGTCGGCGCGATGGTCTGTCTCCTTCTCTTTGTCGAGCCCGGTGAGCAGAGAGAGATCGAGACCGGAACAGAAGGCTGTGCCGGCGCCGGAGAGCACCAGGACGCGGCAGTGGTCGCATTCGGCGGTCTCCTCGAGCGCCGCGATCAGCTCCATCTGCATCTCCGGCGTCATGGCGTTGCGCCGGTCGGGACGGTTGAGTGTGATCGAGTGGATGGGACCGCTCTCGTTCACCAGGATCGTCTCGTAATCCAATCGGGCCCCCTCGGGATTTCAGGGATCGCGTGGAAATTTATTTTCGCATACCTGTCTCGGGAGCGCGCGCAAGTTCGGCATTGAAAGCGATCAATTCGTCGAGCGGCGCGAGGGTGGGCGGCGCGGCGCCCAGCGCGGCCAGCTCGGCAAGCAGAATCTCCGTGGGAATGTTGCCCACCAGCGCATCCTGCGCAAACGGGCAGCCGCCCAGGCCGCCGAGGGCGGAATCAAAGCGCCGGCAGCCTGCCTGAAAGGCGGCGCGAATCTTCGCCGCGGCTTCGCTACGCCGGGCGTGGAGGTGGACGCCGAGGGCAGCGGCGCCGCTCGATTCAATTGCGGCCTTCACGGTCTGAGCTATCTGCAATGGTGTTGCCAGCCCAACCGTATCCGCAAGGGAGATTTGCCAGACGCCAAGCGCAGTCACCTGCTTACAGGCGCGCACGACCGTCTCCAAGCTCCATTCATCGCCGTAGGGGTTGCCGAAAGCCATGGAGACATAAGCGACAACGTTTCGCCCTGCATCTTCTGCGAGTTCGGCGATCGAGGCTAAAGAATGCAGCGCTTCTTTCCCGGTTTGCTTTTGATTCCGGTGCAGAAACTCCGGCGAGATGGAGTAAGGGAAACCAAGGGTGCGCACGGCGCCGGTATGGATGGCGCGCTCGGCGCCCTTCTCGTTGACCACGATGCCGATGATTTCGACCTGCGGAGGGGGATTTAGAAGCGCGAGGACCTGTTCGGAGTCGGCCATCTGGGGAACGGCCGCGGGGGAGACGAAGCTGACGGCGTCAATGTGCGTGAAACCGGCGGCGACGAGTTTGCGCAGGTAATCTGCCTTGATTTCGGGCGGAATGAGAGCGGGCAATCCCTGCCAGGCGTCGCGCGGGCACTCGATGATTTTGACGGGTTCGCTCATTTGTCGGGCGATTGGAGGCGAGACTCTTTGTTCCTTTCTTTCGCCCGCGCCGCGGGCTTACGGGTCCGCCGGTTCGAGCCCTCGAATTTCGCCAAAGACGAAAACGGCCAACGATTTCATCCCCGGGAGGGGTGGACCTTCAGAATCTCCCGGGCGATGACCATGCGCTGAATCTCGCTGGTGCCTTCACCGATGGTGCAGAGCTTGACGTCGCGGTAGAACTTTTCGACGGGATAATCTTTGATGAAGCCGTAGCCGCCGAAGAGCTGCACCGCCTGGTCGCAGATTTTCACGGCGACTTCACTCGCGAAGAGCTTGGCCATGGAGGACTCGCGCGTGGTCTTGCGGCCTGCATCCTTGAGCACGGCGGCGCGCTGGGTGAGCAGGCGCGCGGCGTCGAGTTCGGTGGCCATGTCAGCCAGCTTCCACTGGATTCCCTGAAACTCGGCGATGGCCTTGCCGAACTGCCGTCGCTCCTTGACGTATTGGAGCGCGGCATCCAGTGCGCCGCGGCCGATGCCGAGCGCGAGCGCGGCAATGGAGATGCGTCCGCCGTCGAGCACACGCATGGCGTCAATGAATCCTTCGCCCTCCACGCCGAGGAGATTCTCTTCCGGGATCACGCAGTCTTCGAAGATCAGCTCGCTGGTGTCACTGGCGCGCAGGCCGAGCTTGTTCTCCTTCTTGCCGGCGCGAAATCCCTTGGCGCCTTTCTCAATGACGAAGGCCGAAAGCCCGTGCGTGCCCTTGCTCTTGTCGGTCACGGCGATGACGACCGCAACTTCGGCGTAGCGGCCGTTGGTGATGAAGGTCTTGCTTCCGTTCAAGACATAGGATCCGTTCTTCTTGACGGCCGTGGTGCGCGCGTTGCTCGCGTCGGAGCCCGAACCCGGCTCCGTGAGCGCCCAGGCTGCGAGCCACTCGCCGGCGGCGAGGCGCGGAATGTAGCGGCGCTTCTGGGCCTCGTTGCCGGCGAGGAAGATGTGGTTCGTGCCCAGCGAATTATGCGCGGCCACGGTCAAACCAATCGATCCGTCGACCGCGGAGAGTTCTTCGATGGCGAGCACGTAGTCCAGGTAGCCGAGGCCCGCGCCGCCGTAAGCCTGAGGAATGATGACGCCGAAAAGCCCCATGGCGCCGAGCTTCTTGACCGCAGCCATGGGAAATTCATTCGATTCATCCCACTTGCTGACGTAGGGCGCAATCTCGCGCGAAGCGAACTCGCGAATCTCGCGGCGCAGATGCTCCTGATCCTCAGTGAGCACGAAAGGATACAGCCCCGCGTGCGGCTCCGGATCGAGATTCGTTTGCGGGCCTCGGTTCGGGCTTCGCGGCGGGAGCTTTGCTGGCACAGCCATATCACCTCCATACGATGCAGCCGCTCGATCCTCTGTGCGCAGGGATGGAGCGAAGAAAAAGCGGGTCAGGTTTGCAGAACTCCCGGATTGAAACGCGGAACTTCCGGATTCAGTGCGCAGGTTTCGAGCGCGGCGATGAGCACGGAACGGGTTTGGGCGGGATCGATGATGGCATCGATCCACAGGCGCGCGGCCCCGTAGCGCGGATCGGCCTGGGCGTCGTAGTCGGCGCGAATCTCGTCGGAGATGGCCTGGCGCTCGGCTTCCGTGAGTATTTTGCCGCCGCGCTCGAGCTGCTTGGCGCGCACTTCGGCCAGCGTGGCCGCGGCCGAGGCGCCGCTCATCACCGCGTACCGCGCCGTAGGCCAGGCAAAGAGGAATCGGGGATCGTAGGCCTTGCCGCACATGGCGTAGTGGCCTGCGCCAAAGCTGCCGCCGACGATGACGGCGATTTTGGGGACGACGCTGGTACTCACGGCAGTCACCATTTTCGCTCCGGCGCGAATGATGCCCGACCACTCCGCGTCTTTGCCCACCATGAAGCCGTTCACGTCGTGCAGGAAAACAAGGGGAATAAGGTTCTGGTTGCAGTCCAGGATGAAGCGCGCCGCTTTCTGCGCGCTCTCGGTATAGATGACGCCGCCCACTTCAATGCGCGTGGCGCCGGCTGCCGGTCCCATGGCCACTTTTTCGGTCTGGTTGGCTTTCTGGTTGGCGACGATGCCCACGGCGTGGCCGCCGATCCAGGCGTAGCCGCAGAGAACGGTGCGGCCGAATTCGGCCTTGTACTCGTCAAATTCCGACCGGTCAACGAGGCGGGCGATGATCTCGCGCATGTCATAAACATTGCCGGCGCCGGGCGCGGGGTTCAAAAGGCCGTAGATATCTTCGGCAGCGTAGAGCGGCGCATCGTGCTTTGCATCGAAGGCGCGGCGGCGAAAAATCTCGGGCGTCGCGGGGCGCTCGCCGATTTTTTCGACCAGCGAGCGCAGGCGCGCGAGGCAGGCTTGATCGTGGGGCTCCTTGAAGTCGACGGTGCCGGAGATTTCGGCGTGCATCTTCGCGCCGCCCAGCTCTTCGGCGCCGGTTTTCTGGCCGATGGCGGCCTGCACCAACGAGGGTCCGGCGAGAAACAGGCCCGAGCCTTCGGTCATGAGCACGGTGTCGGTCATCACGGGAAGGTAGGCGCCGCCGGCCACGCACATGCCCATGATGGCGGTGATCTGCGGAATGCCGGCTGCGCTCATGACGGCGTTGTTGCGAAAGATGCGGCCGAAGTCGTCGGTGTCAGGAAAGACGTCTTCCTGCAAGGGCAGAAAGACGCCGGCCGAGTCGACGAGATAGAGCGTGGGTATGCGGTTTTCAAGGGCGATGGTCTGCGCGCGCAGGACTTTCTTGGCGGTCATGGGGAAGAACGCGCCGGCCTTGACGGTGGCGTCATTGGCCACGATCATGCACAGGCGTCCGCTCACGCGGCCCAGGCCAGTGACCACGCCGGCCGCGGGCGCGCCGCCGAATTCGGTGTACATGCCGTGCGCGGCCCACAAACCCAGCTCCAGAAACTCCGAGTCCTTGTCGAGCAGCAGCTTGAGCCGCTCGCGCACCGTAAGCCGGCCCTTGGCGTGCTGCGTCTCCGCGGCCTTGGCGCCGCCGCCCTGGCGGATCAGCTCTTCTTCGGAGCGCTGTGCTGACAATACCTGAAGCAGCGCTTCGCGATTCGCTTTCATCCGCGGCGAAGCGGGATCGAGTGCCGAGCGCAGCCGATTGTCGAGTTGAACTGCCTGCGGCCGGTCGACATTCCGATCAAGGTCCCGATCGAGATTCATGGTTATTCGCAGAGTACATCATTTGTTGGGATGCGGAGGAGATGCCTTTGGGGTTGTGGGCTGCGTAGGTTCCGGTTGGGTTACGGGGCCGAGGCCGCTTCCACAACGGTGCCCGCGCATGTGCCGAAGCCGATCTTCTCCCCCGTTGGCAGGCGCGACCACGCGCGGAAAATAACCTGGTCGCCATCTTCAAGGAAGGTGCGCAGCTCGCCGGTGGGCAGGCAGAGGGGTTCACCGGTGCAGCGTTTTTCGAGAAGGCAGCCTTCGGAGCCCTCGTTTTCGCCGGAGATGGTTCCCGTGGCGAGCAGGTCACCGGGGCGAAGGTTGCAGCCGTTGCTGGCGTGGTGGGCGACCATCTGTGCGAGGGTCCAATAAAGATCGCGCAGGTTGGAGCGGCTCAGGAGCGCAGGCGCGGTGCCCATCTGCCGCATCTGGCGCGACTCGAGAAAAACTTCGAGGGTGAGATCGATACCTGCACACTCCGGCGCGGGCGAGGTGAGATACGGAAGCGGTGCGGGGTCGCCCGGCGGGCGCTCGAAGGCGGGAACGCGGAACGGTTCGAGGGCTTCGAGGGGAACGATCCAGGGAGAGATGGTGGTGGCAAAGTTCTTGGCGAGGAATGGGCCCAGAGGCTGGTACTCCCAGCTCTGGATGTCGCGCGCGGACCAATCATTGAGAAGGCACAGGCCGAAGATGTGGTCTTCGGCCTCGGCGATGGGGATGGATTCGCCGAGCGCATTGTCGGGACCGATGAAGACGCCGACTTCGAGCTCGTAATCGAGTGACTGCGCGGGCGAGAACTCCGCTCCGTTGACGCGGGACTTGATCTGGCCCCAGGGGCGGCGGACGGGCTCGCCGCTCAAGACAATCGAAGACGCGCGGCCGTGGTAGGCAATGGGCACGTATTTGTAATTGGGCAGGAGGGGATTTTCGGGGCGGAAGAGCCGGCCCACGCGCGTGGCGTGGTGAATGGAGGCGTAGAAATCGGTGAAGTCGCCGATGCGCGCAGGGAGCTGCATTTGGGCATCGCGCATGGAGACGAGATGCGGCGCCACGTGGCCTTGCGTTTCCCGGCAGGCTTTCTCCGCGTCGAGAAGAGCAGTTACGCAGCGGCGAAGCGCGGACCAGGCAGCGGGACCGAGAGCCATGAGGGGATTGAGAAGATCAGCGCGGCAGGCGGCGACGAGCGGGTGGGGAAGGTCGGCGAGCAGGCCCTGTTCGGCGCAGGCGTGCAGGTCGAGGATCTGGTCGCCGATGGCCACGCCGATGTGGCCGATGGAGCTCGAGCCAGCGCGGCGAAAGACGCCGTAGGGCAGGTTGGCAAGGGGAAAGTCGCACTCGGGGTGGTTGGCGGAAGTGACCCAGCTTGTCGAACTCATGAGCGCGGCTCCTGAGTGCGGCGCCAATGCGGATTGTTGCGGCAGATCGAGCGGTGAACCAAGACGTCCCTCAGGGGCTGAAGCCCCATCCTTTCCATGTGGATCACGCGGCACGAGCGACCCCAGGCTCGCGCCTGGGGCTACCTTCTTTTGCCCGCTTCGCGAGCGTCGCGCGCGACTGAAGTCGTGCCTTCATACAAGACTCCCGGGCCTAAAGGCCGCGCGATTTGCTCTCGACCTCAGGGGCCTGAAGGCCCCTGCTCCCTCCAGCGAGCTGAAGCCCGCGCGATTTGATTGGACTCATGCGGCCCGGCTAAAGCCGTGCCCTTGTTACAAAGCTCCGCCTCCGCAGGTTGGAGAAAATTCGAGCGCCCGTACGGGGCTTGGCGTTCATTGAATTCGCGCGTTTCCCAGAATTTCGTTCGCTGCGGCGAACTCCATCCTGGGCTATTTTCGTCGCATCCCTTCGGGATGCGCTGGCTCGATGGAGTGTGTTGCCGGCACGGGCGATTCATGATTTCGACATCTCCACACCAAGCTCGGCGCCAGTGAAGCGCTTCTTTAGGCCCTGCCAGCACTCGAAGTATTCGTGCTGCAGGATGCGCGTGTTCATGGCGAAGAGCGTGGGGCGGATGGCGAGCTGGGTTTCAAACATGAAGGCGAGCGTGTTGGCGAGGTACTGCGGGCGCAGGTCGGCGTGCGAGGCGCGCTCGAAGGTCTCGGCATCGGGTCCGTGGCCGGCCATGCAGTTGTGCAGGCTGGCGCCGCCGGGCAAGAAGCCCTCGGCCTTGGCGTCGTAGGCGCCGAAGACCAGGCCCATGAACTCGTTGTTCAGGTTGCGATGGAACCAGGGCGGGCGGAAGCTGTGCTCGGCGACGAGCCAGCGCGGAGGAAAGATGGCGAAGTCGCAGTTGGCGGTGCCGGGAATGGCAGAGGGCGCGGTGAGCACGGTGTAGATGGAGGGATCGGGGTGGTCGAAGGAGACGGTGTTGATGCAGTTGAAGCGGGCGAGATCGTATTTGAGCGGTGCGTAGTTGCCGTGCCAGGCGACCACATCGAGCGGCGAGTGGTCGATGGGCGCGCGCCACAGCCTGCCGAGGAACTTGTTCACCATGTGGAAGTCGCCTTCGCGGTCTTCGAAGGCGGCCACGGGCGATTGAAAGTCGCGCGCATTGGCAAGGCCGTTGGCGCCGATGGGGCCGAGCTCCGGCAGGCGGAAGGTGAGGCCGTAGTTCTCGCAGATGTAGCCGCGCGCTTCTTTTTCAAGCAGCACCACGCGGAACTTGACCCCGCGGGGAATGATGCAGATTTCGCCCGGAGCGCATTCGAGGATGCCGAGCTCGGTGTGGAAGAGCAGTGCGCCCGCCTGCGGCACGATGAGCATTTCGCCGTCGGCGTTCGAAAAGAAGCGGTCGTGCATGGAGGCGTTGGCGCCATAGAGATGGACAGCGAGGCCGGTCTGAACAGAAGGGTCGCCGTTGCCGCCCATGGTGATGATGCCGTCGACGAAGTCCGTCTCTTTTTCCGGCAGCGGGAGCGGATCCCAGCGGAGCTGGTTCGGAGTGGTAGGGGTTTCATTGAAAGGCCCGCTGCGCATGAGGCCGGAAGAGATTTCTTCATAAGGCCGGTGCGTGACCGAGGGGCGGATGCGGTAGGTCCAGGTGCGGCGGTTTACGGCGCGCGGCGCGGTGAAGGGCGTGCCGCTGAACTGCTCGGTGTAAAGGCCGAGGGGATGCATCTGCGGCGCGTTCTGGCCCACGGGCAGCGCGCCGGCCACGGCCTCGGTGGCAAACTCGTTGGCAAAACCAGTCTGATAGCTTAGTTCCGACATTCCGTTCTCCTTCACGGGTGGCGAGTTGTCCCGGTCGTGCGTCAGATTGAGAGAATCTTCCCTCAGGGGCTGAGGCCCCGCATTTCTCTTTGCGGTTTTTGGATGTCAGGGCTAAAGCCCTGACCTACCAGCCCTGACCTACCAGCCGTTCCGTTTCTTACGCCCGCTTAAGCGGGCTTGCGGGTTGGGCTGGCAGATCCTGACCCCCAGGCTCGCGCCTGGGGCTACCTTCTTGCGCCCGCTCCGCGGGCTTCAATTCTGATTCCCAATCTCCCTTCCCCAGGCTTGCGCCCGGGGCTACCTTCTGTTGCCCGCTACGCGGGCAAAAGGGCACGGCTGAGGCCCCCTTTCAACGCAAATGCAAATCAACCCACGCCCGTCGTTGCGAGCGGCGTTCAATTCAGACTCCCGTTGAGGGCGCGTTTTTCGGCCTGGTGCATGGCCTCGTAGATCTGGTCGAAGCTGCTCACGGCGAAGAGCAGCTTATGCAGCTCGTCCACTTTGACCGGCGTGGCCAGCACCTCGTCCAAAGAAAAATCGTGAATGGCGCAGTGACCGCCGACCACGTTGAGGCACTCGCCGTGCGAGCTGATGAGGCCGCTGCCGTAGACCTTGGTTTCGCTGCCTTCGCGGATGAGGCCGAACTCGACCGTGTACCAGAAGAGCCGGCCGAGCTTCTCCAGGACCGCGGCGTTGGAGATGGCGGCGCAGACACGGCCGTAGCGTTCCAGGAAATCGGCGAAGACTTTGTGCGCGTGCATGGGGACGTGGCCGAAGACATCGTGAAAAATGTCGGGCTCGGGGGTGTACTCGAGCGACTCGCGGCTGCGCAGCCAGGTGGTGGTGGGGAAGTTGCGGCTGGCGAGCATCTCAAAGAACGCGGGCGCGGGCAGAAAGCCGCTCACGGGGGTCGAATTCCAGCCGGTGCGCGGCCGCAGGCGCGCGCTGATGGACTGGAGATTGGGCAACCGGTCGCGCTGGAGGCCGATGATGTCGAAGCCTTCGAGATAGGTGCGCGAGGCGTGGCGCTCGAGCTCGGGCAGCACACGGCCCACAAGCTCGGCCCAGACGCTGTGCTGCTCCTCGGTGTAGGCGGAGTAGTTCTGCTGGATGAGGTAAGGCGCGGCGAAGGAGAGGGTCGCGGTGGTCATTCTATTTGCCTCGAGCGTGTATTTCGATTGGTTCCCTCAGGGGCTAAAGCCCCGCGTTTCAATTTGCGGTTTTTGGATGTCAGGGCTAAAGCCCTGACCTACCAGATTCCGTCGCCCCTACGGGGCTTGGAATTCTCATTTGGTCCCTCTCCCCAGGATTTCGTCCGTTGCGACGGACTCCATCCTGGGCTATTTTCCTTGCATCCCTCCGGGATGCCGTCTTGCGTCTTTCTCATAGCGCTACCCCGGAATGCTGTCGTTGCGAACCACATGCGCATGGGCCAGGTTCACAGGTTGCCGCGCAGTTGCTGCTCGCGCTCGATGGCTTCAAAGAGCGCCTTGAAATTGCCTTTGCCGAAACTGCGGCTGCCCTTGCGCTGGATGATCTCGTAGAACAGCGTGGGCCGGTCTTCCACCGGCCGGGTAAAGATCTGCAGCATGTACCCCTCGTCGTCGCGATCGACCAGGATGCCCAGGTCTTCGAGCTCGCTCAAGGGTTCGTCGATCTTGCCCACGCGGCCCTGGAGCTCGGTGTAATAGGTGTGCGGCACGCGGAGGAACTCGATGCCCTGCGCGCGCAGGCGGTTCACCGTATGCAGAATGTCGTTGGTGGCCAGGGCGATGTGCTGCACGCCGGGGCCCGAGTAAAAGTCGAGATACTCTTCGATCTGCGACTTCTTCTTGCCCTCGGCGGGCTCGTTGATGGGGAACTTGACATAGCCGTTGCCGTTGGCCATGACCTTGGACATGAGCGCCGAGTAATCGGTCGAAATGTCCTGGTCGTCGAAGTGCTGGTAGAGGCGGAAACCCATCACGTTCTCGTAGAACCTGACCCACTCGTTCATCTGGTTCCAGCCCACGTTGCCCACCATGTGATCGACGTGGAGCAGGCCCACGGGACGGGCTACTGGGTCTGACGCAACCGCGCGAAAGCCGGGCAGGAATGGTCCCGTATAGGCGCTGCGCTCGACGAAGGTGTGAATGGTGTCACCGTAGGCGCGAATGCTGGAGACGACGGCCTGGCCGTGTTCGTCGCCGAGGACGTGGGGTTCGGCTTCGCTTTGGGCGCCGCGGCGCGTGGTCTCGAGCCAAGCTCTGCGCGCGTCGTCAACCCAGAGCGCGATGGAGCGCACGCCGTCGCCGTGGCGCTGAATGTGGTCGGCGATGGGGTTGCCGCTGCGCAGCGGCGTGGTGAGCACGAAGCGGACCTTACCCTGCTGGACGACGTAGGAGGCGCGGTCGCGCGCACCCGTCTCCGGTCCGGCGTAGGCTACCAGAGCCATGCCGAACGCGGCGCGATAAAAGTACGCGGCCTGGCGGGCATTGCCCACGTAAAACTCGATGTGATCGGTGCCTTTGAGGGGCAGAAAATCCGATTCCGCCGTGGCCGGCTCGGCGAATGCGGAGCGAGGGGAAGCGCTCATGCCGATACCTCCTGATGCGGGGAAGCGCGCAGGGAGAACAAGACGCGCTTCCCGCGGCCTGACAAGGCCAACGGAACGAGCATAAGACGGAAATTCCGGCGAATGAAGAGGATTTCAAAGGATTCACAGCGGCGCGGCCTAACAGGATTAAGCTAAAAAAGGAAATGGCTTAAGGAATCGGGTCAAATGACGCACCGAACCAATCCGAAGACGCTCGAGCTGGATGCGATTGCCTGGAAGATTCTCGAGCATCTGCAGCAGAACGCGCGGCAGAGCTTTGCCGAGCTGGGCAGAAAGGTGGGCCTCTCGACGCCGGCCGTGGCCGAGCGCGTGCGGCGCCTGGAAGAAGCGGGCGTGATCACCGGCTATCATGCGGCCCTGAACATCGCCAGGCTGGGCGCGCCCATCCGCATCCTGGTGCGGCTGACCATACCGGGCGGCGACCTGCAGGTGAGCCGCGCGGTGAAGGCGATCAAGAACATGACCGAGATTCGCCGCTGCCATCGCATTACCGGCGACGAATCATTCATCATCGAGGCCGACGTGGTCTCGATCAAGCACCTGGAATCGGTGATCGACCGGTTGTCGCCGCTGGGCGCCACATCGACCTCGACCGTACTCTCCTCGCCGGTGGAGCGGCGCGAGTACCGCGCGGAGCAGATGGAGGAGTTTGGGAAGTTTGCCTAGCGCGGCGTCGCGTAGATTACGTGGAGAGGAACTGCAGGTCCTTCGACTCGTTCGTCCGCCGATGGGGACGAACTTCGCTCAGGATGACATTGTGCGGCGTGGACTTTGAAGGCTTCCGCGCTAAAAATCGTGATGATGGTCAATATGGGCGATGGTGGATTGAACGGCGGCTTCAGGGAGCGCGGGCGATGCCTCGGGAGTGTTGGCCGCTTCGGCCTTTTCGCGCACGCGCGCCACGGTGAGCCAGTTGTCTTTAAAAGGATGCGCGGCGACCCATGGCGGGAGGGGCATATTCAAATAGCGTGCCAGGGCTTCGGCGTAGCCCTCGTAGAGCGCGCGCATCTCGCGCAGCCGCTCAATGGAGTGGGCATCGCGGCAGATGCTGATGCCGCTCTGGCAGAGCAAATCGTAAAGCTGTGCGGAGCGCTCGGGCGGAAGACGGTCCGCGGCGCCGGTTGCAGGCTTTTGCGAAAGAACCTGCGCCAGGTCGACCACGGCGTGGCGCGCCATGGCGAAGGTGAGCTGGGCCTGGCGCGCCTCATGGCCGCGCACGCCGGCAATGAGCAGGGCCGAGGTGTCGAGAATGGCGGTGAGCGCGCTCAGCCAGCTCTGGTTGCCGTGCTGGGAGCGGAAGTAGCACAGCAGGGGATAAGAGATGTGACTTTCCAGCAGCTCCGCTGACCAGCGTTCCCACTCGACCAGCAGGAGGCTGAGGGCCTGGTCGGCGCCGGGATAGGAGTGACGGCGCATGAGCTCGGCTGCCGTGGGCGGCGAGCCGGCGCGCGCGTCGAGCAGGGAGATGCTGACCTCGCGGCGCGAAAAGGCGCTGTAGAGGACTGGGAAATAGCCCATCACGATGGCGAGCAGACCGAGGCCGGTGCCGGACTCGAGAATCACAATGGCGCGCGACCAGGCGCTGTGCGGGACAACGTCACCCAGGCCGAGGGTGAACAGCGTGGTGCCGCTCACGTAGAGATCGGTGCGGAAGCCGGCGTGCCCTGCTGTGGCATCACTGAAGGGGCTGCCCAGCGCGAAAAAAAGCAGCGCAAAGCCCACCACCATGGATGCGGCCCAGACGACGAGCAGAAGCAGCAGAGAGAGCGGGCCGTAGTAGCTGAACACGGTTTCCCGAGGGCGCGGATGGCGGATGCGGCGCGCAAAAAAGGCCCAGGGGCGCCAGGTGACGATGTAAAAGATGCGCGTGATGCGAAAGCGGCCGATGGCGCGGCGGGGCAGAATGATGGTCTGGAAAGCATCGAAGAGGATGGTCAGGAGGCAAAGAATGCCGGCGATGAGAGCGACGACGCGCATGGCGATGATTTCAATGTAACGCAGAGAGCAGGGAACAGTGGACAGTGGACAGTGAACAGTGGACAGTGATCAGGGTTAGAGGATCAGAGGCCGGTGTAGATCTGGAACGGGGCCCAGAAGAAGGGGTTGCGGTAATCGCTCTTGCCGCGCAGCAGCGTGAGCTGGGCCTGGCGCAGGGCCGCGCTGGGCGGCAGGCCTTGTTCGAGCCCGGCGTAGAGCTCGTCCATGAGCACCGGCGTGGAGTCGTCGCTCACTTCCCAGAGCGCGCCGATGACATTATGCGCGCCGGCGCGCAAAAAGGCCCAGGAAAGCCCGACGAGGCCTTCGCCGGCGAAGGTGCGCGTGCCGCCGCCATAGCAGGAGGAGATGGTGACGAGGCGCGCGTGGAGGGGATGCTGGATGATGCTGCGCGCGTAAAGCTTGAACGAATCTTCGCCCGTAACGGAGGGAGAGAGAATGATGGCCGAGTCAAGCGGGTCAGTAAGGCTGGCCACACCATGGGCGACGAAGTGAATGTAGGCGTATTGCGAGGGATTGCTCGAGAGGTAGGAGTCGGGGTTGGCCTCAGGGCCGGAGAAGACGGTTTCGTTGCGCGTGGCAAAGTGCCGCTCGATCTCCTGCATCTCGATGGAGGCTTTGGGCAGCTCCGGGTAATCGGGATTGGGCGAGAGCGCGTCGCCCAGCAGGAGCACACGCCGGCCGGCAGTGGCGGCCGCGCGGCTGGAGGCGAGCATGGTGAGGGAGGGCGCGGAGACCACGGTCGCGTCCTCGATCCAGTAATGCAGATGCGGCGCGGGCACAAGGAGCGTTTCAAAGTTCAACTGGCTGAGGGCGCCGTCGGAAAGGACGACGACATTGCCGCCGGGCGGGACAAGCGGCGCGGCCGGCGCGATGAGCGTGTTGTAAAGCGCAATGCCATCGGCGTTGGCGGAGTCGAGCGGATCATCGGGGCCGAGGAGAGCGTCGCGGTAGCGGGCGACGAGCGCGGCGATCTGGCTTTGCGCGGGGAGGGGGAAGAGTGTGGTCTTTGCGGGCGTAATCGCCCAGAGCCAAGATTGCGTTTGCCCGAGCCAGTAGAAGAGCAGCGTGGCGCCGGTCTTCTGCGCGATGCGGCCGGGATCGAGCGCGGCGGGTTGCGCGGGGACATTGAGGCCGAGGCCCGCGGCGAGGGTGCGCGCGCGGCTGTGGTCGGCAAGGTCGAGCGCCTGGTTGACGCGGCCCTGCTTGATGAGCAGATCGACATAGTCATCGTAGATGGGCGCGGCGTTGGTGAGGAAGGGAATCTTCGAGTCTTCCTTCTTGAGCTGGTTGCGCGCCTGCTCGAAGGCGTCAAGAGCGGTCGCGTACATGCGGTCGGCGGCGGCAAGGTCGCCGCGGCGCTCATCCAGTTTGGCCAATTCGTGCTCGGCGCCCAGGCGCATGGAGGTCTGGCTCGCGGGATCGGCGGCGACGGTGCGGAAGATGGATTCAGCCTGCGCATTCTGGCCGCGCGCGGCGGCGATTCTGCCCTGGGCGAGCAGCACGTCGAGCTCGTCGAGGCGATCGGGGTTCGCCTTCATGAGCGGAGCGAGTTGTTCGAGATACGCGCCGGCTTCGTCCAGCTGGCCGGTTTCGATCGAGAGATGAGTGAGTACCTCGAGTGAATCTACAATGTCTTCTCTGCTGTTGATTTGCCGGGCAAGCGTGAGAGCCTGGTCGTAGCAGTCGCCGGCGCGTGCGAAATTGCCGATGTTCTCGTATACATAGCCGGCGGTGGTCAGCCAGGTCAGTTGCTCCTGCGGATTGCCGATCCTTGCCGCGCCCTTTTCAATCTGCAAGAAAAGATCCAGCGCTCTGCTGGTATCTCCCAGCCGGAAATAAGCCCATCCGAGATTGCCGGCGCTGTTCTCGGCGAGATCCTCGGAACCCAGATTCTCTGAAATCTTGTAGGCTGACCAAGACCAATCTACAGCTTCGTCGTAGTGTTCCTGGTGCAGTGCGGCCCAGCCGAGGTTCAAGGTTGCGGTGGCCTCAAGGAAGCGATCCCTGTGCGCATCGGCGAAGGCGAGGGTCTCAAGAAAGCGCTGCCGCGCCTGAGCGAGATCTCCCTGGGAAACGGCGAGAACGCCGCGCGCGCGCAACAATTCGCCGCACGCGGGGTAGTCTGCCATCGCGCATAGCTGCTGCGCACGCGACATCTCCCGGCCGGCGAGTGCGGGCTGCTGCTGGCGCAGCATGGCCACGCCTTCCAGGGTCAGTTGTTTGATTTGCTCGTTGGGGTGGCTGGAGTCGGGATGGAAGTTCCCGAGCAGGCGCAAGGCGTCGTCGTAATGACCGCGGCGCACCATGATTTCGGCCTCGAGGAGAAGGAATCTCGATGCCCATTCAGGGTCGCGACTAAGAGATTCGCGGTAATCGAGGTCCGCTTTGGTTTGGCTGTCAGCGAGCTGGCCGCGTAGAAAGGACTGCCTGACCTGGTTGTACTCGGCCTGAATATCGACCGGACGCGAATCTTTGAGAGGCGCAAGAAGCGCGGGCGCAACCACGCCTGCGACCAGGTAGCCCGCCCAGGGCGGTCTTCGCCAGCGGCGGTATGGACCAGGCGTCTCGCTCTTTGCAGGATCCATGGGCGCGGGGCTGGACTCGGTTCCAGCTAATCACAGCCTACTCCGAAGTTCAGGCAGCTCGAACCTCGACGGGGCTGGGCAACGGGCTGGCATCATGGATAGCTGTTGCCGTTGATAATGGTGTTGCCCGCCGAGGATACTCCGGCGGTGAAGCAGCCCATCTCGAACTTCAGCATGGTGAGGTCGAGGAGGGTCGTCTTGGGCACGCCCTGCGGGTTGAAGTCTGAGTGCTCGACGCGCAAAAGCCCAAGATAGACCTTGCCGAAATCGCGGATTTGGAGCACGTGCCCGAAGCCGCGGACAAATTCCGGCGCTCCCTCCACCTCCACCTGGCTCACCAGCGAGGATTCGATCGACTCCTTATAAGTCGGCCCGCTGCCTTCCTTCTTCACCGAAGCTTCCTTGTAGCGGTCACGCAAATCGCCGGGAACGTCGGCGGCAGCGATGACGTTTGCGAACAGGCTCTTGACGCGGCCAAGAAAGCCATCGTGCTGGGTATAGGCGCCATCGTTCACGGGTTTGTCGAAGTGAAAGGGGTGGAAAGGCGGGAACACCACCTTCACCGGATGGCCGGCGACGCGCAGGCCCTCAATGCGCGTGCCCAGGAAATGCACCTTGGGCACGTAACCCTCGGGCGGATGAACCGTGGCGATCTGGCCCACCACCAGGTCGGCGGTGACCACTTCGAGAACGTTGAGCCCTTCGATGACAGAAGTGGCGAGAGTATTCCAGCCGCGATCCTTCTTATTCGAGTCCAGGGCCCCGGCGACCTGAGTGTATGCCCTGTCGAAGGAGATGACGCCTTCCAGGCGGTAGGGCTCGGCGTGCTCGGAAAGATAACCGCCCTTTTCCGGGAGCCGGGCGCTGGTCTGCGGCTTGATCTCCTGCTTGAGCGGGTGAATCAGGTTGCCGGAGAGGACGGTTGATTCGGCGTGAAAGCGATGGTCTCGCTGCGGTGCTGTGGCCATGGGCCCTTGAGCTTCCTTTCCTGGTTGCAACGCGAAGCCGGATGGAAGAGACGATGGTTACTCGTCGAAGTGAACATCGAGAATGCGGCGGTCGATCTCAGTGCGGCCGCCTTGCGCCGTAATACCGGAAACAACCAGAGTATACGATGCCTGCTCAAGTCCTGCGCCCGGAATTGTGAGAGAAAATGCTCCGCTCCCCGTGCCCGCCCCGGCGCCGGCCTCATCCGGCGCTGCCGCAGTCTGGATGAAGATGCGCTTGCCGTGCTGATCGTAGAGGTCAAAACTATAGCTTGCATAGTCATTTTCCCCGGGAACCTGGATCAAAAGGACCGCGCCCTGCCTGGGGTCGGCGGGGACGGCGAGGTGGGCGTCGCCGCGCGTGCCGGTGTGGAAGCTCACCCAGGGCGTGAGGCGCGGCTGGCGCGCGGCCGAGCGCAGCGAGGGGATGGTGGAAAAGTTCTGGAAGCCGATCACGACCAGGAGCGCCGCGAACGCGGGCACGGCAAAGACGGGTCTGAGCCAGGCCGACCATCCGGCCCACGCCGAGCCGGTTCTGACGGGGGATGGCTTTTGTGCCGACGGCGCGGAAGAAGCAAGCGCGGGGAGTTGAAGTTTGGCTTCCTCGACAAACGCCGCTCCGGCGCGCAGGTCGAGTGAGCACTCCGCGCAGTCGAAGAGGTGTTCTTCGAATTCCTCGCGGAGCTCGGGCGCGAGCTCGTCCAGAAGGTACCGCTCGATCGCCATTTCCTGTACAGCTTGTTCGTGTTCCATCGTCACCCTCCCAGGCTCAAGTATCAGCATGGGGACCCACTTTCTTTTTCTCCTTACGCGGTCTTGGTGTAAGCGCCGGGGCCCATCCGTTTCACATATTCGTTCCTGAACGACTGCTTGGCGCGATGCAGCAGCACGCGCAGATATTCGCGGTCTACGCCGCGCTCGCGGCACACCTCGTCGCGGTCGCGCTCTTCAAGAAAAACCGCCTTGAGCAGAGAGCGGTCCCGCTCCGGCATGTCGAGCAGAATCTCGCGGACTTTTGCCTTCAATTGGCGCGAAGCCACTATGCCAAGCACATCGTCGGTTGCGGCCGGCTCCGGCTGGCCTTCCTCGTCGAGCGACTGGCTGCGCGAAGAGGCGCGGTAATGCTCGTAGAGCACGTTGTTGCAGACCGTGTTGACAAAGGCGCCCAGGCGCTCGGGGTGGCGCAGCCCCTCCTTGCGCAGGGAATCGAGCACCCGTGCAAACGTTTCCTGGCGAACGTCTTCAATGGCATGAGGAGATTGAAGCCGGGAGCGCAACTTGAGGTGCAGGAGCTCAGTGAAATAGGCGACAAAATGCTCCTGCGTGCGTAGGTCACCCGCACGGAGGTTTGCGACATAACCTGCGTCGAACTCGCGAAATTGCAAGGTTCTCTCCGTCAGACCGGGAGAACGCAAGTATACCAAAGCCCCTGCTGGGGAAGAACTTGGCGCAACCCTCGCCGGTGCGCGGCGGCACCAGGCCGCGCCCGCATTCCCCTTGCGCAGAGCAGCGCCGCCGAAGACCACAGCGCCTTCCGTCATCACTCGGCTTCCCATTCGATCGCGGAGCATCGCGCGCCTCCATAAACAGAATTGGAAACAGAACAGACGGGAACGGGTTTGAGGGGGCTCGATTCGAAGGAGATGAGCCGGAACGGGCTGGATGTGAATCCTCTGAGCCGGGCGGGTGTCCGGTCTTTGCGCTCGAATGGCGGCCTGCGCGAGAAAAGATCCACCAGGCGGGCGGTGCCGGACAAGGCCCGCCAGTAGAAAAACAGTCCGATCCAGCCGCTCGTGAACCAGACCGTTAAAGGCAGAGAGAACCAGAGGCAATAAAGCTTGAAAGTCCAGCGGATGGAGGCGGCGCGGCCCGTGGGCCGAGCGGCGCTCTCGTGCAGGCGGAAAGCGCCGAGTTTGGAGGTCTGGCGCCGGATTGGCCGCTGGGGCTGTGCAACGCATGGGCCGGCCTGGTCCGGTTCGGGCCGGATCTGGCCGATCACGCGGTAAAGGGTTTCGATTTGTTGGGAAAGCTCCGGCATCCGTTTTCGCCTTCTTGGTCGATAGTGGCAGGAGAGCTGGCTGCGTTTCACCGGCGGCGCAGATTTTTGCCGTCCCGTTCCTCCACGCGCAAGTGCCGTAGAAAGAAGAGTTTCCAGGGCGGCTGGCGGTTCAAGGAGCAAGCGGAGAGCAACAGGCTGTAAGCTCAAGCTGGCAAGCTGAGGAGGCCGGAATGGGATCAGGCGCGGTGCGCAGCCGACGCGGGCAGTTGCTCGGACTGCTCGCGGCCGGCATGGTGACGGCGTTGGCCGCAAGCCCCGGTGACCGGGCAGATGCGCAGGAAAAGCCCGCGGGTGCGCCGGCGGACGACTGCTCCGGTCTGCGCGTAATTCAGGGCCGCATTACGGCCATCGACGGCAGTGTGCTGACGGTGAAGACGCCGGACGGCTATCCCGGCGGGCCGGGCATCCACGCGCAGTTCGTGATGCGCGGGCCGGAGTTCCGCGTGGACATTTCCGCGAGCCGCGTGCTGCAGCCCGACGGCAGGCAGGACGACCGGCAGCCGCTGGCCGTGGGCGAGCGCGTGGTGGTGGCGTTCCAGGAACCTTCGGCGGCAAGCGCGGAAACTGTCAGCGCGGCGCGCGCGGCGGCAATCGTGGAACGCGTCTCCACGAGCGACCGCGTGATCACGCATTGATCCCGCAGCGCTGCGCGATCAATGCGCAGGCTGAGACGCCATGCGCGTTCGCAAACGCTCTTCGGCGTCCGCTGGCCAGTACTTGCAGTCGAGCCGGATAAAGACCGACGAGTAAGGAATGGTGAGGTTGGTTTTCAGCACCAGCACATGGAAGGACTGGCCGGCTTGGCCAAGCTGGGCGATGAGCTTCTCATGCAGATCGGACTGGACGGTGTAGTCGCGCAGTGCGGTCGCAATATCCGTACGATACTCCGTGGCGCCGGGTGCGTCGGCGTCAGGAACGAAGGGCAGCTCGGCGTCCATGAAGATGACCGGGCGGACGTGGATGGAGCTGTCAATCTGTTTGAGCACGTAGCGGACGACTTCGATCTGGTCGGCGTTGGTCTCGAGCACTTCCATTCCCGGTGAAACCTGCAGCGGATAGGCCGAGTCGGCCACCAGAATCCAGTTGCGGTGGCCGAGCAGAGGCAGCTCCGCGTCGAGTTTGGCTTTCCAGCCGGATTGAGCAGGTGTGAACGGCGCGGCGGCAATCATGGCTAGAAGAATAGTCGAAAGCCGGAACACGTTGCGCATGTTGAGGGAGCCTCCTCTCAGGAATGTTCAGGCGGAGCATCGCTCGGGATGAGGCCCAGGCGTGTCATCCACGCGGCCAGGGAACGCTCGTCATCGTTGCCTTTTGCCTGCGCGGCTTGCACGTTGCGGCGCTCGCCCGGGGCGCGGTTCTGGCTCAGCTTGAATTTGCCCTCGATGCGCGCGATGGGAATGCGGAAGCCCATGATGTTGCCCAGCATGGTGCGGCGAAAGCCTTCAGGCAGGCTATGCCACTGGTTGAGATAGGAGGGATCGTGCGCGGCGATAAGTGAGGCGAGCAGGGTCTCTTTGCCGGCCTCGTCTTCGACGAGCGCGAGCGTGCCGTAGGCGTGGATGGCGATGTAATTCCAGGTGGGTACGGAGAGCACTTCTTCGTAGAGTGCGGGCGACACGTAACTGTGAGGACCGGGAAAGATGACCATAGCTTCGCGGCCGGCGAGCGCCTGCCAATGGGGATTGGCTTTGGCAAAATGACCCTCGATCGCACCGTGCGCGCCCTCGTCTTTCACCACCAGCGGCAAATGCGTGGCCTGCATGCCCGCTCCCGGACCGGCGTTGGTTTCAGCGCCGACGACGATGGCGAAAGGGTAGGCGCGCATGGCTTCAAGAAGAAGGGCGCGGTCGGTGACCTGGTTGAATTTGGGCGTGTACATCGTCGATTCCTTTGGGACACCAGATGTAGTTTCCCATGCGATGAAAAGAGCAACCGCAGATCCTTCGACTTCGGTCGCTGCGGCGACCTTCGCTCAGGATGACAACGCGGCTAACTTGGTGCGGGCGACTTGTGCGGGCGGAGGGAATCGAGGAAGAGCAGGCAGGCGCCGACGACGACGGAGGAGTCGGCCACGTTGAAGTCGGGCCAGTGGTAGTGGACGATGTGCACCTCGATGAAGTCCACGACCGATCCGTAAACGATGCGGTCGTGCACGTTGCCGAGCGCGCCACCGAGGATGAGCGCGAGACCGATGGTGGTGAAGGTGATGCGGCTCCCCGTGCGCAGGAGCGCGATCAAGACCACAAGCGCGGCGAGGAGCGTGAACGCGATCAGCCCCACGCGCACCAGGTGCGGCGAGGCCGAGTCAGCGAAGAGCGAGAAGGCCGCGCCGTCGTTGGTCCAATGGGTGATGCGCAGCACGCGGGGAATCACCGGAATGGCGCCGCCGAGGACGATGTGATGCGCGACCCAGGTCTTGGTGAGCCGGTCGGCGGCGAAGTCGAGCGCGGAGATGAGGAGGAGCCAGGGGAGGCGGCGAGGAGGGGTCCAGTTTGTCAGGGCGTTTATCAAAGATTGGTTCCGATCGTCATGATGAATTCCTTCAGGGCCAAAATCTTTCCTATTCCGGTCCGGTTTCTGGGTTTCACTTCCATCGCTTCAGCCTCTCATCGTTCAGTGACCGCGCCCTGTTTTGTAATAAGGGCACGGCTTCTGCCGGGCCGTAAATGCACGCAAAAATGCTTTTCGGGCTTTAGCCCTTGCCAACCTTCGCCTCCACTTTCTTCTTCGCAAGGTATCGAAAGCAGTATGGAAACTCCTCTGCGGACGCTGCCAACCGAGCCTTTACCGGATTCTGCGCGATGTATTCGCGGTGCGCTTCGAAGCTCTCCGGATTCATCAGCTGCGCTTCCGTGAACCCGCGCTGCCAGACCTCGCCCCTGTAGCCGAATTCATGCGATAGCCGATGCGAAAACCGGCCCTTAATGAATTGCATCGCCTTCTCGATGGTCATCCCGTTGTGAACCGTCAACAACAGGTGCAGATGATCGGGCATGATCACAAAATCGTGCAGCTCAAATTTTCGCTCCGCGGCCAGCGAACGCAGCACGTCGATGAGAAGTTCCGCGTTGCGTTGCGATTGCAGGAGCCTGCGGCCCATGCTCGTTCCTGTGGTTGCAAAGAACGTTCGCGACGGGTTGAGGATCTCGGTCGCAAGCGCCTTTCTGCCGGGATGCGCCATGGCAGGGGCTAAAGCCCGTCCCCCTCTCTGCTGTCGTTATGGCCCGGCTAAAGCCGTGCCCCTGTTACAAAACTCTCGGCCTTGGGAGCCAATCAATAGCCGCAGCCTGGCTACAAACTCTCCGCCCTCGGGGTTGGACAAAATCAGCGCCCCTTGGAAAGCCCGCTCGCTGAAGGCTCCGGTCCGCGTTCACGCGGCGTCCTCCGCCTGTGGCGGGGCTTGCGGCGGGTCGTAGCCCATTTCTTGGAGCGCCCCACGGCATCGCGCGCATACATCCTGCCACACACCGTAGTTGGAGGTGTCCTCCGTGTAACGCCAGCAGCGGGCGCATTTGCGGCCCCTTTCAGAGGCGCGAGTTACGCTCATGCGCAGCTGGTCGCCTTCGAGGTCCTGCCAAACCTGCCCGTCGTCGACGATGACCCCGACTACCTCGGCCTTAGACACGCCTAACAACTCCCCTAAGATTCCCTCATGCTTCTTGAGAAACCTTTTCAGAGCAGCGTTGGGTAGGAGCTGCACGTCAGCTTCAAGCGCTTTGCCTATTTCCTTCTTCTGGCGCGCGTCTTCCAACACCCTTAATACTTCACCGCGGACCCTTATAATGGTCTTCCACTCATCCAGCAGTTCGGTTGCGTCTCCGCGGAAAATCTCCTCCGGCTTGGAGAACTGCGCCAGATGCACGCTGGCTTCGCGGCCTTCGATTATGGGCAGATACTCCCACACCTCGTCGGCGGTGAAGGTGAGAATCGGTGCGACCAGGCGGACGAGGGCTTCGGTGATCTTCCACAGCACGGTTTGCGCGGAGCGGCGCGCGTGGCTTGTGGGCGCGAAGGTGTACATGCGGTCCTTGAGCACGTCGAGATAAAACGCGCTCAGATCGACGATGGCGAATTCGTTCACCGCGTGGTAAATGCGATGGAATTCGAACTCGGCGTACCAGCCGGATTTTCCATCGGGCCCGACGATCTTTTCGGCCAGCTCGCGGGTGCGCGCCAGCATGTAGCGATCAAGTGGAAGAAGTTCGGATTCGGCGACCTGGTCGCGCGCGGGCTCGAAGCCGTGCAGATTGCCGAGCAGGAAGCGGAAGGTGTTGCGCAGCTTCTTGTAGAGCTCGGCGCAGCGGGCCATCAGGTTTTCGCTGGCGGCCATGTCTTCGCGCCAGTCCACCGAGGCCACCCACAGGCGCACGATCTCGCCGCCCATGCGGTCGGCGATGTCGACGGGATCAACGCCGTTGCCGAGAGATTTGGACATGGCGCGGCCCTGCTCGTCGAGGGTCCAGCCGGCCGTGGCCACGTGGGAGTACGGCGCGCGGCCGCGCAGGGCGACCGAGGTGAGGAGCGAGGAGTGGAACCAGCCGCGGTGCTGGTCGCCGCCTTCGAGGTAGAAGACCTCGATGGGGGTTGCGGTCGCGGGTTCCGTCGCCCCTACGGGGCTCCCCAATATTTCTTTTGCGGCTTTCCCAGGACTTCCCCCTCGCTCCGCTCGGGGTTGTCCTGGGCTATTTTCGACGGCTCCCTCCGGGAGCAAAGGGGCTGAAGCCCCTTCATTTTTTTTCGCCGCGTGCGACACGGCTGAAGCCGTGCCCTGATACGAGACTCCATTTTCAGCAGCGTCGGAGCCTGGAGCGGATGATGTCTCGGATTGAAATGCTTTGTAGATGGCGCTGAGGTCGGGATCGGATTCGCAGACGGCGAGCCAGCTGACGCCGGAGTCGAACCAGACGTCGAGGATGTCGTTTTCCTTGCGGAAGCTGGTGCTGCCGCAGGGGCAGCGGGCGACGCCGAGCATCTGTTCGTCGGCGAGCAAGGCGCTGGCAGAGGAGGTGTGCCAGGCCTCGATGCCCTCGCGCGCGAAAAGCTCGACGATTTTCTTGTTGAGCCCGGCGTTGATGATCGGCCGGTTGCACTGCTCGCAGAGGAACAATGCGATGGGCACGCCCCAGATGCGCTGGCGGCTGATGCACCAGTCGGGGCGCGTGGCGATCATGTTGGTGATGCGCTCCTTGCCCCAGGCCGGGTCCCACTTCACGTGATCGATTTCTTCGATGGCGAGGTCGCGGAACTTTATCTCGGAGCCGTCGACGCGCTTCATCGGCTTGTCGAGGTTGATGAACCACTGCTCGGTGGCGCGGAAGATGATGGGTTGGTGGCAGCGCCAGCAGTGGGGATAGGAGTGCTCAAGGTTGCTCGCCGCGAGCAGCGCGCCGGAACTGCGCAGCATCTCGACGATCACGGGGTTCGCCTTCCACACGGTGAGGCCGTCGAAGGGCGGCGGTGTGGGCTCATGCCACGCGGCAGGATCGACGTGGATGCGGCCGGCGGCATCCACGCGGCAGGTGAGGTCGAGCGAGTACTTCTGGCCGGTGTAAAAGTCGTCGGCGCCGTGAGCAGGCGCAGTATGCACGGCGCCGGTGCCGGCGTCGGCGGTGACGTAATCGGCGAGCACGCCGAGGATATGTCTATCCAAAAATGGATGCAGAAAATGTGTGTTCTCGAGCGCTCGGCCCTTGAAGCGCCCAACTTCTTTTGTCGCGCCCAGGTTGCAAGCCGCAACGACGGAATTGGCCAATTCCGCCGCCGCGATATAGACTTGCCCGCCTTGGACTTCAAGCGCGACGTAATCAAAATCGGGATGGAAAGCAATAGCAAGTGACGCAGGAAGTGCCCAAGGCGTAGTTGTCCAAATGATTGCGTAAACTTCTCGTCCTGACAGAGAGTCCAGCTCGTCGATTTCGGCAGGGCCGAGCCGGCTTCTGGAGTGAAGGGCGTAGCGCACGTAGATCGATGGGCTCAAGTGGTTCTCGTACTCCACTTCGGCTTCGGCCAGCGCGGTGCGGTCGTGGATGCACCAGTAAACCGGCTTCAGGCCGCGGTAGACGAAGCCGCCTTCGAGGAAGCCAAAAAATGCCTCCAGAGTCCTGGCTTCGTAATCGCGGGCCATGGTCTTATAGGGCTTCTCCCAGCGGCCGAAGCAGCCGATGCGCTCAAATTGCTGCGTTTGCAGGTCAACGTAGGTTTGCGCGTAGGCACGGCACGCATCTAAGACCGCAGGAGCAGGCAGCTCCAGTTTCTTCCGGCCCAGTTTTTCATCCACCTTTATCTCAATCGGCAAGCCGTGGCAGTCAAAACCGGGCACGTAGGGCGCATCGAACCCGGCCATGGTCTTGGATTTGACGACGAAGTCTTTGAGGCCTTTGTTGAGAGCGTGACCCAGGTGAATGGGTCCATTGGCGTACGGAGGGCCGTCGTGCAGCAAATAGGCGGGGCGGCCGCGCCCAGCTTTACGCACTTGCTCGTAAAGATGGAGCGAGGCCCAGCGCGCCAGCCGAAGCGGCTCATTCTGAGGCAGATTGGCCTTCATGGGGAAGGCGGTCTGCGGCAGTGTGAGGGTCGACTTCAACTCCGGCGCTGGGGACATGGGGACTCCGTTTTCCTTCGCGGACATGGGCAATCTCCAGTTTAACTGGCGAAGGAGAGATTTTTTGGGTAACAAACGGGCGCAAGGAGCCGTCTATTGTTTATGGGAGCGCTGGAACAGCCGAAATATGAGACTCTGGATACTGAGGTTCCCATTGAGGGTGACGTTCGGTCCGAGACAAGGATAGGCACAGTCAAGCATAATGAAGCAACAGGCCTGTACCTGACCAAACCCCTGCCGGGACGGGCAAGCGAAACCGAGCCGGTTAACACCATGGCAAACCAGTTATTGACACAGACAGAAGCGGAGATCGGCTCAACGGCTAGGGGGGCGGAAAGCCATGAGCTGGACGCCCTGCTGGGCAGGGCCTTCGAAGATAAACCCATCTGGTCCGGGCTCTATGAGAGCATACGCGACGTCTTCTTTCCCCCCAAGCTGCCGCCGCTGGAACTGACCTCGACGCCGATCCCGGTGCCCGACCGGATGGCCGTGAAGGCCAACCCCTGGGCCATCGGGATTTCCTCCACGTTCAACCTGGCGGTTCTGGCGCTCCTGCTTTATTTCGGAGTGCGGCAGGTGATCAAGACGGTGACCCAGACCAACGTGACGCCCATCGACGTGGGCGAATTCAAAGCGCCGAAGGACCTGAAGATGGCCGGCGGCGGAGGAGGGGGCGGCGACCAGAGCATTATCCAGGCGAGCAAGGGCAAGCTGCCCAAGCTCGATCAGAAGCCGATTGTTCCGCCTCAGGTGCAAACCTTCGACAAGCCGAAGATCCCGGTGCCCCCGGCTCTCGATGTGCAGCAGAACATCATCCTGCCCAATAATCCCGACTTGCCCAACCTGGGCATGAAGACGGGCGTAAACGTGGTGCTCTCGAATGGAACCGGGAGCGGCAGCGGCATTGGCTCGGGCAGCGGCGGCGGCATGGGCTCGGGCACCGGGAACGGCTACGGGCCGGGCTATGGCGGCAACACCGGCGGCGGCGTGTACCAGATCGGCGGCGGGGTTTCCCCACCGGTTCCGCTCAATTCGGTTGAAGCCGAGTTCTCTGATGAGGCGCGGCGCGCCAAGTACCAGGGCGTTTGCCTGATCTCGATGATCGTAGACGCCAACGGCATGCCGCAGAACCCGCGCGTCGTTCGGCCGCTGGGCATGGGACTGGATGAGAAGGCTCTGGAAGCGGTGCGCAAATACCGCTTCAAGCCGGCCTTGAAAGACGGCAAGACGCCGGTTCCGGTGATGATCACGGTGGAAGTGAACTTCAGGCTGTATTGAAGCAGCAAGTTAGCGTGCGCTCCGCGCACGTTGGCGAGTTGGCGAGTTTGCGAGTCGGCGAAGGGCGAAGCGTTGGAGCGCTTCGCCCTTTTGTTTCGCGCCGGCGCATGGTCGGCGACCTCGGGCCCGAACGGACGCGGTATCGTGGAAACGTGCCCCGAATTCCATTCTGGCGGACCTTCTTGCGCAGGCCATATTTGCGCCGGCCGTTCTCAAGCGAAATTATCCCGCTCGCAATGGCGGTTGCGGCGCTCGCCGCCGGCGCGGGTTTCTCTGCGGCGCTCGAGCCCGAGACATCTCTGGCGGGGTACGGACGGCAGGCGTGGTCCATGGAAAGCGGGCTGCCGCAGAACACCGTCCAGGCCCTGGCACAGACGCGCGACGGCTTTGTGTGGCTGGGCACGGAGGCTGGCCTGGCGCGGTTTGACGGCATTGCCTTCACCGTTTTCGACAAGACGGCCAATCCCGCGCAACCGGGCCCGGCGCTTCCCGGCAACGATGTCCGCTGCCTGCTGGCCACGGCGGATGGATCGCTATGGATCGGCACCAGCGAGGGGCTGGCGCGCTGGAACGAAGGAACTGTCACGACGTTCACTACGCGCGACGGGTTGCCGGGGAATACGATTCTTTCGCTGAGCGTGGATAAGCGGGGAAATCTTCTTGTGACGACCGAGAGTGGAGAGGCCGGCATTGAGGGTGGCCATGTAACTCCGGTCCAGAGCGACAAGCTGGAATCGCCGTTACCCGAAGGGAATCCGCTCTTCACGGCGCAAATGGTCGACGGCAGCCAGGCGCAGGCGACGGCGAGCACGGTCACGCTGATGCAGTGGGGCAAAGAGGTGACGCTGAGCGTAAGCAGGGAACTGCCCGGCAACCGCATCCAGGCGCTTATGGCCGACCGTGAGGGCGGGCTTTGGATCGGCACCAACGCTGGCCTGGCGCGCGTGGGTGCGGGCCGGCTTGAAGTGCTGCCCGCCTACGATCCGCTCGCCGCGGCCTCAGTGCTGGCGCTCATGGAGGACCGCGAAGGCGATGTGTGGGTGGGCACGGAGACGGATGGGCTGAATATCCTGCGCGACCAGCGCTTCCGCACCGTGGACATGCGCGCAGGGCTCTCGAGCGATGCGACCACGGCGGTGGTGGAAGACCACGACGGCACGCTCTGGATGGGAACCGATGGCGGGGGATTAAATGCGCTGAGCGGAAGTGGCGACACACGCGCGTTGAAGACCCTGCGCGTGAACGACGGTCTGGCCAGCAATGTGATCCTGTCGCTGGCCGCGGCGCCCAACGGCGACCTGTGGGTGGGCACGCCGGACGGCCTGAACCGCGTGCGCGAGGGCATGGTGGAAACTTTCACTTCGGCCGACGGCCTGCCCGACGATTTTATCCGCTCGCTTTTGGCCGATGCGGATGGTTCGCTGTGGATCGGCACCCGGCGCGGCCTTGTCCACTGGACGAACGCCGCCAGCGTGGAGAGCCCCGTGCACATGGAAACTTTCACGCATGCGAACGGGCTGGGCAGCGACCTGGTGGGCGCCATGGCGCACGATGCCAACGGCGACCTGTGGGTGGCGACGCTGGCCGGGCTCTCGCGGTTGCACGGCAAAACGGTGACAAACTTCACCACAGAGGACGGCCTATCAAGCGACGTGGTCACCGCACTCTTGCGCGAGAACGGCCTGCTTCTCATCGGGACCGAGGACCATGGATTGGACGTGTGGGATGGCGCACGCTTCAGTCCTGCGGCCGGGAATGGACCGCTCCATGAAGCGACGGTGCGCGCCATACTCGATGACGGGCGCGGGCATTTATGGTTCGCCACGGCGAATGGAATCGCACGCTGCGACTGGAATGCAGAGGCCGGCGCAGCAGGCTGCTCGAACTGGCTTGCCTTCGGCCCGGCCGACGGCCTGCGCAGCCGCGAAACCGCGGCCAACAGCCACCCCTCCGCGTGGCGCTCGCACGATGGGTTGCTGTGGTTTGCCACGCCCAAGGGGCTGGTGGAAGCGGATCCGGCGCATTTTCCCGTGAATACGGTTCCCGCTCCAGTCGAGCTTGAGCGCTTTGCCGTGGACGACCAGGCGCGGCCGCACGGCGCCTCCACAAACGGAGCGGAGCGGCGCGATCCGGTGCGCATTCCGGCGGGGAAGGTGCATTTTGAATTCGATTACGCGGGATTGAGTTTTGTGGCCCCGCTCAAAGTGCGCTACCGGTATATGCTCGAAGGCTTCGATCGCGCGTGGACCGAAGCCGGCGCGCGGCGAGCGGCGTATTACACCAACATTCCGCCGGGCAACTACACCTTCCGGGTGCAGGCGGCCAACAACGACGGGGTGTGGAACACCGCCGGTGCATCACTCTCGTTTCAGCTCGAGCCACATTTTTACCAGACCCTCTGGTTTTACCTGGCCCTTCTGGCGGCGGCCATCGGCGGGGTGATTCTTCTTCTGCGCCTGCGGCTGCACCGGGCCGAGCGGGAATTTCGCGCGGTGCTGGGTGAGCGCAGCCGCATCGCGCGCGAGATTCATGACACGCTGGCGCAGGGGTATGTCGGCATCTCTCTCCAGTTGGAGGTGCTGGCGGAGCTGCTGCGGCGGAATAAACTCGACCAGGCGGCCGGGCAACTGGACCAGACGCGCGCCTACGTGCGCGAAGGGCTGGCCGACGCGCGGCAGTCGATCTGGGCGCTGCGCACGCAGGACGCGGGCGAGGCCACGCTGCCGGTGAAGCTGCGGCAAATGGCCGATGCGGCCGCGGGCGGCGGGCTGGTGTCGCGGTTCAGCGTCTACGGGGTGTTTCGCGCGCTGCCTGCCGAGACTGAGCGCGAATTGCTGCGCGTTGCCCAGGAGGCGATCCATAATGTAAAAAGACACGCGGCGGCAAGCGAGCTGCGCGTACAGCTGGAATACGGGCCGGAGACGGTGGTGCTGGAAGTGCGCGACAATGGCCGCGGGGGCGCGGCGGAGCATGAGCCGCAGGAGGGGCACTTCGGCATGACGGGGATGCGCGAGCGCGCCGCAGCCATTGGCGGAACGCTGGAAGTGGAGAGCAAGCCGGGTGAAGGAACCGGCGTGCGCTTGCGCGCGCCGGTGCCGGAAGCCCGGAAAGATCGCGGGCCGAAAGATCAAGAACGGGATTCAGGGCCCAAGAATCGTGGGGGAGATGCACTGTGACGAAAGAGCCAATTCGCGGCCCAATGCGGGTTCCAATTCGGGTGCTGGTGGTGGAAGACCACAACGTGGTGCGCCAGGGACTGGTGGCGCTGCTCAAGGTTGTCGAGGGACTGGAAGTGGTGGGCGAAGCCGCGGACGGCATCGAGGCCGTGACGCAGTTTCGCAAACAGCATCCGGATGTGACCCTGATCGACCTGCGCCTGCCGGGGATGAGCGGCGTAGACGTGATCCATCGCGTGCGCGACGAGGCGCCGCAGGCGCGCTTCATTGTGCTCACCACTTACGACGGCGACGAGGACATTTACCGCGCCCTGAAGGCCGGCGCCAAGGCGTATCTGCTCAAGGGCATGACCAGCGAGGATCTCATCTCGACCATCCGTACCGTGCACGAAGGCAAGTCGCATATCCCGGCGGCGATTGCGGAAAAGCTGGCGGAACGCATGGGCGCCGAAGAGCTGACGCCGCGCGAGTTCGACGTGCTGGAACAGATTGTCCGGGGAAAAAGCAACAAGGAAATTGCATCGGAGCTCAATGTTTCCGAAGCCACAGTGAAGACGCACATCAACAGCCTGCTGGGCAAGCTGGGCGTGACCGACCGGACGCAGGCAGCGACCGCAGCCATCCAGCGCGGCATTGTGCCGTTGGAATCGCTGAGAAAGCCGAAGGCATGAGCCGGGCCGGGCACAACTTTGCGGCGTTTTGCGCGGCCGCGCTGCTGTTTGCCGCGCCCGCGGCCCCTGCGCAAGCTTCCGCGTGGCGGCAGGCCACGCCGGCCGAGCTCGCGGCCGTGCTGCCCTCGCGCGCGCCCGTGGTCAACGAGCACATTGAGACGGAAATGCGCACGGCGTCAGGGATTGTGGATGGGCACGGACGGTGCATCGCCGGCGTGGTGCTCATCACCGCCGGATACTCGGCCGACGGAAAATACTCGCACTACCTGCTGGTGCAGGCGCCGGTGCGGGTGGGCGCGGTCGAGCTCGACCCGGGCCAGTATGTTTTTGGCTGGACGCGCTCCCAGACCGGCGACTCGCTCAGCGTGCACTTCAACCGCGCAGCCACGGGGGCGCTGGTGGGAACTACGGACGCCAACTGGATCGCCGGCTCCACGCGCATCGAAAGCCTGCACATCTGGCCGCCTCAGGACAAAGGCATTATCCAGATCGGCCGCTTCGGCATCCCCTACAAGCTGGGCGGCGGATAGAGCGAGCGACGGCGTGGAGGACTTCGCCGCGCCCCCGCGTGGATGGCCTCGCGACCCTCAGCGAAAGGCACGCGCTGCGCGGCTGCGCTGGTGAGCCCCGGGGCGGTTGCCCCCCTGAGGAGACACTCTTACTTTCCCCACCCCGTCCGGCCCACCGCGGTGTCTTCGCGCGGCGGGCGGACGGGAAGGCTGGGGCGGGGAGGGTTCAGGGCGGGAGTTGCCGGGCTAGAAGATGAACCGCGTCGTCACCGCAATTTCGTGGTTGTAAGTGTGAAACTGGCTGGTGGCAATCTGCTCGCCGGCTCCAGCGCACATGGCCAGGCGGCTGTGCTCGTTATCGGGTCTCAATTTATGCGTGAACAGCATGCCGGGCGTGGCAAAAACCATGTTCTTGCCGTCGTTCGCGCCGCCTTTGTAGAAGGTGGAGTTGAATTCGACCTCCGGCCAGAAATATTTCGCCACGTGCGCCTGCAGAGCCGTGTTCCAGACGATCGACCGTCCCAGCTTGGCTGTGTCTTCGACGGGCAGCGATGCCCCGATGGTGCTCTGCACGTCAAACCAGCCGACACCCTTGCCCACGCCGACGGTGGGGCCGACCGCGGCGTCGGTGCTCCCGTTCTTATAGCTGCCGGTAGGAATGGTGCCGAGGAGGGAGGCGCTCACCACGTAGCTGCCGTGCTGGGCGTTGCCCGAGAGGAAGCGGTATTTCAAGAGGAACGACATGTCGCCGGCGCCGTTGAGCACCTTGGGCGTGCTGTGGAAGAAATACGGCGGCAGGTTGGTGTCGACCTCGGTGTTGGCCACGGGAATCAGGTTGAGGCCCTTGCTGCCGTCGATGTTCCAGGTCTGGGTGAGATTGGACGCGGTTTGACGGTAAAAGTCGGAGCGATCGACCTGGATGAGACCCACGTAGGCGGTGATGAGCGGCGGCGGCCACGCAGGCTGTTTCGCCTGGGTTGCGGATGTGCGCTGTTCCCAGCGCGAAAAGAAGTTATCCTGCGCCGCGAGAGACGCTGTGATGGCCAGGAGGGTACAGAACAGAATGGTTGTGCGTCGCATGGAGACCTCACTCAAAGTGACAGGGGAGCAGAATCCCAAGGAGCATGACAGGCCGTTGGCAGGGCGTGCAACAACCTTTCGATGGAGAAAACCCTCCATCCATGGTTCTTGCAACCGGATCGCTCCCGCTCTTTCCGCGCGAGGCGAAGGTTGTCCGCAGGCGCGAAGCATCTCCCGCTGCAGCGCTCTATCCATGCAATTCCGGTACTGATTGGATGGGATCGGCGATACCGCTCACCATCGCCGGAGTCCGGCTATCAAGCGGCGCCTATTGACGCTGCGCCTTTGAAGGCGTAGGCTGCTTTCACACTAGATCGACCAATAATCGCTCTTGGAAACGAGGCCGCCCGACGGCTTCGGCGGCCTCGCCTTTGCTGTTCGCTGCAAGGATCGCGCGCACTACGCTATGAGTGCTGCGACCTTCAGACGATGAACTTGGCCACGATCTCCCAGGCCCTTTCAGATTCTCGTGCCTTGTGGCGGGCCGTATTCGTTCGAATAGAGAGAAGAACGCCTGGGGAAACGGTGCACAGGAACAAGATCATTTCAATTCCGTTATGCATATGGGTTCTATCTGCCTTCTATGCATCCACCGTAGCGTTCCCCTGGTGGTGGAAACAATCTCACTTTCAGCCCAGCCACTCACACATTCGTCTTGAATGCGTCCCTTGGTAATCATGTTACGGATGAGCTATTACGATTGCGCGGGGTGCTCGGCAGAAGAACTAGCGGGACGTTCCAGGCGATCGGTTCGATACGCTCGGGACCTTTGATGAACAATTTCCCCACGCCTCTAGAAAATCTTGCGGGAGAATCGCCGCTGAAGCGATGCGCGTGCGGCGTGTTCCAGAACCCATACAGCGGCGACGACTGTCTATCGTCGGACACGGGCAAATTGTCAGGTTTTGCGGAAGAAGAAGGGTAGCGTCACTATGCGGCTCTACGTAATCGACTTGTTTATGGCGCGCCCGGAGAGATTCGAACTCCCGACCTACTGATTCGTAGTCAGTCGCTCTATCCAGCTGAGCTACGGGCGCACACGCGCGACAGGCTCTCGGATCGAGCCTTTGTCAGATTAACAGGGAACGAAGGCAGGCGCAATGCGCTCAGGAGGCCGCGGGTGCGGGTTCCGGCTGCGGCGCGGGCGGAGAAATGAGCGGAAGCTCCTCGGCGATGCGCAGGCCGGCGAGCGCGATGAGCCTGGTGACCGTAGCCGAGTTCAGGCGCGTGGCGTCGAACTCGACGCGCAGCGTGTGCGCCGTGCGGTCGAGCCAGAGCCCGCGAATGCCGTAGACGTCGCGCGTGCGCGCCAGCGCCAGGGCCACCTGATCCGTGAGCGGGGGCGCGTAGCGGTAGAGAACGTCGACCGTAGTCATGGGGAAAGCATAGCAGCTTGCCCACGTGGCGGCACGCAGCGGCCACAGAGACCATGGCGCGCGGCTAGAGCGACTTGAGCAGCGTGCGGATCTCGGGGCTGGACCAGTCCTGCGCGCCGATGAATTTGCTGCGGATGACGCCATTGCGGTCGATGAGGTAGGTTTCCGGCCACATGTCGGTGTGGAAAAGTTTGGGAGCGGATTGGCTGGGATCGCGCACCGTGATCAGGTCGAGGTGCCGTTCAGCGATGAAGCGCTTGTAGGCTTCGGGGTCCTCGTCAATGCTGACGGCGAGGATAACCAGGTTAGGCATGTCGCGATGGAGCTGGAGCAGGGAAGGCAGCTCGATGAGGCAGGGCGTGCACCAGGTGGCCCAGAAGTTGAGCAGCACTACGTGGCCGCGATAGCCGGCGAGATGGATCGACGTTGTGCCGTCAGAAACGGTGAAGTCGGGCGCGGGAATATCGAGCTGCGCGGGTCGCACGCCGCGATTGCAGGCGGAGACGAGCGCAAGCGGCGCGAGAAGCAACAGGAGAAGAAACCGGATTGCGCGCACATCCTTATAATACGGAGCGAGGGAGCCGACGAGAAGCGGTGCGGAGCGATGAGCAGGCACAGTGCAGGCGATAGCGGCTTCAAGCCGGTGCTCGGGCTCTCTGACGACGCGCCATCGGGGAGTCCTGAGCCGGCGCAGAGGGGCGCCGCGGCGGGCAATCTTGACTGGCGCAGCTGGGCCGCGAGCAACGTCCCGGGCACGGTCTTCGATCAGCCGGAGCCCGAAGCGCTCATCGAACTCACGGTGATTGTGCCCGCGCGCGACGAAGAGGATTGCCTGGGCGCGTGTTTGCAGTCGCTGGTGAGCCAATCCGAAGAAATTTTCGAGCTCGAAAAAGATTGGGAATTGGTGGTCGTGGACGATCACTCGCGCGACCGGACAAAATTGGTAGCGGGCGAGATCGCGCGCAGCTTCAGGGGCGTGACCGTGCTCGAGGCCGGCAAGCTCGAATCCGGTTGGACGGGCAAAGCCAACGCGGTGTGGACCGCGGCGCGGCGCGCGCGCGGCCGGTGGCTGCTGTTTACCGACGCCGACACGGTGCACGAGCCCGGCGACCTGCGCCGCGCGCTGCATGAAGCCGAGCGGCACAAGGCCGGCGTGCTCAGCTACTCGCCGCGGCAGCTGGTGAGCGGGCTGGCGCAGCGCACGCTCATGCCGCTGGTCTTCAGCGAGCTCGCCGCTGCCTATCCGCCGGCCAAGGTATCCGACCCGGCGCAGCGCATCGCCGCGGCCAATGGGCAGTTTCTGCTGGTGGAGCGGGAAGCGTATCGCCGCATGGGCGGGCATCCCAGCGTGGCCGGCAAGGTGCTTGAGGATGTGGAGCTCGCCTTCATCGCCAAGAAGCGCCGCGTGGGTTTGCGCTTCCGCTACGCGGAGGACGCGGTCTCCGCGCGCATGTACCGTTCCACTGCGGCTCTGATCGAGGGGTGGACGAAGAATCTGGCGCTCTTGTTCAACAATGCGCTCACCCTGGCCTTCTGGCGCGCGCTCGATTTTCTGCTTCTGTTTGGGCTACCGATTCTCGCCTTTGAGCTTTGGAACGCGCGCTTGGCGGCGCACTCGCTTGAGTGGCTGGGCGCGGGCTGGCTATTCGCTCTGCTGTGGGTGCGCACGCTCATTCGTTTCTACATGCGCGTGGCCAAGTCGCACTTTCCCTTTGTGGATTGCCTGATTTCGCCGCTGGGGCTGCCGCTGTTTGTGGGGCTGCTCTATCGCAGCTGGTTTCACCACCGGATTCTGAAACGCGTAAGCTGGAAGGGTCGGAGTTATGGGGCGTGAGGGGAATTCCGTTCGTCAGGCAGATGACAGGCCAATCCGGTTGCCCCAGCCGCTGTTATCCCGAGAGAAGGCCGGCCGCATGAGCGCATGGTCGGAGTCGAAGGATCTGCGGTTCCTTTCGATTTTCTGTAGCTGACTGGTTCGGTCGCGCATCTTTGGAATGAGGATTCGATGATTTTTCTCACCCGGCGGGCCACGTTCTCCGCGTCGCACTACTACTGGAACGAAGCCTGGTCCGCGGAGAAGAATGAGCGGGTGTTCGGCCGCTGCGCCAACTTGAACGGCCATGGGCACAATTACACGCTGGAAGTGACGCTGGCCGGCGAGCCCGACGCGGTGACCGGGTTTGTGGTCGACCTGAAATGGCTGAAGGGCGTGATGGAGAGCGAGGTGCTGGCTGCGTACGATCACCGGCATCTGAACCTGGAGGTCGACGAGTTCAAGGCGGGAAAGCTGATTCCGACTACAGAGAACATCGCCATTGCCGCGTGGAAGCGGCTGGAGCCGGCAGTGAAGAAGGCCGGCGGCGCGCAGCTGAGCCGGGTTCGCGTTTATGAGACGCCGGAGATCTTTGCCGAGTTTCGGGGTGGCGCGTGAACGCGGCGGGAACCAGGGCGTACTTCGGCCGGCGCTATTGGCTGAGCGCGAGCCACCGGTTGCACAGCGATGCGCTGACGGGCGAGGCCAATGCGGCAGCTTATGGCAAGTGCAATCATCCGCATGGACACGGGCACAATTACGGGTTGGAAGTGCTGGTGGGGGGTGCGGTGGATGGAGAAACCGGCATGGTGATGAACCTGGTTGACCTGGACAGAGTGGTCGACGAGCAGGTGCTGGAGCGGTTCGATCACGGGAATTTGAATCTTGATCCGGCGTTTCAACATCAGGTTCCCACGACGGAGAATTTCTGCCGCGTGATTTTCGGCCTGCTCAAGAACGCTCTCGGGGAGGGCAGGCTCGAGCACGTGCGCGTGGAAGAGACGGAGAACAATTTTTTCGAGTGCACTAAGAGTGAGGAATAACTGCGGGTCCTTCGACTCGCCCGTCCGCCGCGGCGGACGGACTCGCTCAGGATGACAAATCTGGAATTGGAAGAGGGTAAAGAAACATGGCACAACCAATGGTGGTAAGCAAGAGCGTGCGCAGGGCCGGGGAAAGCGCCGAAGGCCTGAGCGGATACAGCGTGCAGGAGATGTACCGCGAGATTCTGGCGCGGCTGGGCGAAGACCCGAACCGCGACGGGCTCGTCTCTACGCCGGCGCGGATTGAAAAGGCGCTGACGTTTCTGACCAAGGGCTACGACGAGAATCCGACGGAGATTTTGCGCGGCGCCCTGTTCGATGTGGACTACGACGAGATGGTCATCGTGAAGGATATCGAGATGTACTCGCTCTGCGAACACCACATGCTGCCTTTCTTCGGCAAGGTGCACGTGGCCTACATTCCCAAGCGCAAGGTGATCGGGCTGAGCAAGATTCCGCGGCTGGTGGAGGTGTTTGCGCGGCGGCTGCAGGTGCAGGAACGGCTGACGCGGCAGATCGCCGACGCCATTCAGGTAGCGATTGCGCCGCAGGGGGTGGGCGTGGTGATCGAGGCGCGACACCTGTGCATGATGATGCGCGGCATCGAGAAACAGAACTCCTCCACCGTGACCAGCGCCATGGTGGGCTGCTTCCGGCAGAAGGAGACGCGCAGCGAGTTTCTCTCGCTGGTGCGGCCGGCGGGGACGGGCTCGCTTTGATGCGAATTCCGGGAAGAAGGGAACTGCCGCCGTGGGCCTGGAGAATGGCGTGGAGAATTTCAGGGGCGCGGGGAAAAATCTTTGCGCAGGGCCACCCTTACCGGGTGGTTGCTTTCTTGCGGCCATTCTTGAGATAGCGCCGGCGCAGCGCCGTGGCCGCGGCCAGCGCCTCTTCGAGCTTGCGCTCGCCCGTCCGTTCAATCTGCTTGAGCAGCGCGCGGTCCTGGCGCGCATCGAGCGCCTGGCGGGCAAAGCCCGAGAGCTGCTGCCAGTCGTGCCAGTCGCCGATCTGGTCCTTCACCTTGCCCAGCGCCTCCACAAAGCCCAAATCGGAGTTGGGAAAAAGCTGCAGAATGGAGCGCAGCTCCTTCACCTTGAGGCGGAAGGGATGAATATTGCTTTCGCTGAGCGAAGGCCAGCGGCTCAGGTTTTCCGTGAGCGCGAGAATGGCTGCGTGCACGTTCTTTGCCGGCTGCGGCGCATGGCCGTTGGCGCCCGCATGCTTGCCGGAGTTTTTGCCGGAATGCGCGCCGTTGAAAGAAGCCTTTACCAGCTTGGAATACTGCTTGAGAATCTGCCGCGCGGATTTGCGCTGCTCGCCGACGGTTTCCAACAGGGCGCCCGCGCTCTTTTGCCGCGTGGTTCCCAGCAGCTCCACCAGGCGCACCAGCGATTCGCTATGCGAGTTTTTGGGCAGGCTGAGCGCATTGCCGGTGAGCACGTCCATATCGCGCACGCTGCCGGCGGCCTTGCGTACCGGCTTGATGGACTTGAGCAGCCGGCGGGTCTTTTTCTCTTCTGACGGCGTGAGCGCCGGAGCGATGGCCTCGATGTGACGCGCCCGCGTGCGCAGCTTGTGCACGTCTTCCGGCGGCGGATTCTTCTTGAGGCGCTTCAGGGACTTGCGCAACTCCCGCAGCGGTTTCTCAAGGCGATCGAGCGCGATGGCCATATCTCCCTAGATTGAGGCGGACGGGGCGCAGTTGGCAAGCCGGACTGCCTGAGGAGGAGATCCGCGGCCGCGCTGCGGGAAACACTCGAGAAGCCTGCGGCGGGCACGGGAATTGCCGTAAATTGGTTAGGTGAATGGGCTTCTGGTGGTCGACAAGCCGGCGGGGATGACCAGCCACGACGTGGTGGCCCGGCTGCGGCGCATCGCGCAGGAGCGGTCGATCGGGCACCTGGGCACGCTGGACCCGATGGCGACCGGGGTTTTGCCTTTGTTGCTGGGCAGGTACACGCGGCTGGCGCAATTTTTTTCTGCGGCGGAAAAAAGCTATTGCGGAACCATCCGCTTCGGCTTCTCGACCGATACCTATGACGCCGAAGGCGAGCCGTCCGGACCGGATCAAAATCCGGCTCTCGCGATGGATGCCGTCGAGGCCGCGGCGGCACGGTTCCGGGGCGAGTTCGAGCAGACGCCGCCGCCGTATTCCGCCAAGAAGATCGAAGGCACGCCCGCTTACAAACTCGCGCGCCAGGGCAAAGCGGTGGAGCTCAGGGCCAAAGCCATTACCGTGTCCCGTTTCGTCATCGAGGAAGTGCGCGGAGCGGAGGCGGAATTCGCCATTGCGCTGAGTGCGGGCGGCTACGTGCGCTCCATCGCGCATGCGATGGGCCTCATGCTCGGCTGCGGCGCGCACCTGAGCCGGCTGAAGCGCACGCAATCGGGCCCGTTTTCGCTCGCCGATGCACACACGCTCGAAGAGCTGGAGGCGGCAAGAGGAGACGCGGCGGCTCTCGAAGCGAAATGCATCCATCCGCGGCGATTGCTTGAGGAGATGCCCGCCGTGAGCGCGGATGGGCAGGCGCTGAGCAAACTGCGCAACGGCGCGCAGGCCAATCTGCCCGAGTTCTCCCAGGCGCCGCTGGTGAAGGTTTTTGCCGGGCAGCGCGAGCTGGTGGCCATTGCGCGCAGAGTCGTGGCCACGCTGTTTCAGCCGGTGGTGGTTCTCAGTGGACAGCGGACAGGGGACAGTGAACAGTGAACAGTGGACAGGAAACGGGGGTCAGGGGTCAGGGATTAGTTCACCTTGCGAGAAGCGGCTTGAGGGCAGGGAGCAGGGTGCGCGCGATAATCTCGGAGCCTTTGGCGGTGGGATGGATACCGTCGCCCTGGATGGTGCCGGGAACCGGAATCAGGTCCTTGTAGATCATGGGCACAAACGCGTCGCGGGGATGGGCGGCAGCCGCGTCGCGGAAGACCTGTTCAAAGCTCCGGATATAGTCGGCGCCGTAGTTGGGCGGGAGGGTAATGCCCGCGAGGAGGACGCGAATGTGCCCGGCAGCGAGCGCATCGAGGATCTCATCGAGGTTGCGGCGGGTCTGGTCGAGGGGTAGTCCGCGCAAGCCGTCGTTGCCGCCGAACTCGACGATCACAACGTCAGGGTGCAGCGCAAGGATCTCGGGCAGGCCCACGACGGCGTCTTTGGAAGTAGCGCCGCTGGTGCCGCGATTGAGCACGCGGTAGCGGTACCCCTCGGCAGTGAGGTCGCGCTGAAGGTCGCTGGGGTAGGCCTGGCCATCGGCCAATCCGTAGCCGGCCGTGATGCTGTCGCCGTAACAGACCAGCATGCGGTGATTGGCGGCGCGGACGGGCGCGGCCCACATCAGCCATATAGCGAAGAAAGCCGGAAGTACGCGGCGAAGTTCCACGACAAACAGTTTAAGGGGAAGCGAAATTCGCCGTGCTCCCGCAATGCGGTGTGATTCCAGTCCCTGCACCCAATTCGGACCGAATTTGTCGTATATTAAATCAAGACCGATTTGGTCGGATATTGCGGTTGCCGCCGCGGCGAATTCAACCGGTTTCCAGAACTTGCAGAGAGCAAAGGAAAGGGCTGTGCGGAAGGTAAGGATTCGCTTGAAGTTTGTGGCGTATTTTCTATGCCCGATGGCTTTTCTGGCCACCGCCTGGGCCGCGGTCTCAGGCAGCATTGCGGGCACGGTGCAGGACAGGTCCAACAAGGTTGTAGCGCGGGCCGAAGTCTCCGTCCGTGAGATGAATACCGGGCTTTCTTATCGCACCCAGACTAACGACAAAGGGCTCTATACCTTTCCCATCCTGCCGGTGGGCATATACGAACTGGAGATCCAGGCTCCCGGTTTTGAGGTGTGCCTGCGCAAGAACATCGTGCTCGACGCCAGCGCGGCGCTCACGCTGAATGCGCAGCTGGAAGTGGGCAGCGTGCGCCAAACGGTAACGGTCTCTGACAGCGCCCTGCACATTGACACCATGAGCACGCAACTGGGCCAGGTGATCAGCGGCCGGCAGATGACAGCGGTGCCGCTCAATGGCCGCAGCTATACCGATCTGCTCTCGCTACAGCCGGGCGTGGCACCCTCGACGGCGATCACCGCAAGCACGGTGCAGGACGTGGGCGCCACCATCCTGAACCCCTCGGGCACGCTCAATCCCGGCAATCTCTCCGTGAACGGGCAGCGCGAGACGGCAAACTACTTCAGCGTGAACGGGAGTGATGCCGAGGAAGACGTGAATGCAGGCACGGCCATTATTCCCAATCTTGACTCCATTGCCGAATTCCGCATCGTGACTGGCGATTTCGACGCCGAGTTCGGCGAGTACAGCGGCGGGCAGATCAGCGTGGTAACCAAGTCGGGAAGCAACAGGATCCATGGCGATGCCTTCGACTTTCTGCGCAATACCGATCTCGATGCGCGCAATTATTTTTCCCCAACGCGCGGAGTTTTCCGGCAGAACCAGTTCGGCGGCACACTGGGCGGGCCCATTCGCCGCGACCGGCTGTTTTTCTTCGTCGATTACCAGGGGACGCGGCAGGTGGAGGGCATCGACACCGGCGACATCGCCGTGCCCTCGGATGCGGAGCGCAGCGGCGACCTGAGCGGGGCAGCTTCCTCTCTGACGACTACAGCGACGCTGCCGAACGGCCAGCAGGCGACCGTGCCGACGACAGTCAGCGGCGCCTACCTCGCTACGCAGGTCCTCGAACTGCGCCTTGGGTATGCAGTAACGCAGGGAGAGCCCTACTATTTCGCGAACGGCGAAAATTACCTCACGAGCGCCGGCGTCTCGACCTTTGCGCACGATTGCGCATCGTCGGATGAGTGCGTTTTTCCCGGCGCGCAAGTTCCCGGCAACGCATGGTCGGTGCCGGCGCAGCGCATGCTCCAGTACATTCCCGCGCCCAACACGGCGACGGGCGCCTTTGCCACCTCGGCCTATAACCAGACCGTCGAGGACGACAAGACCGGCGCGCGGGTGGACGCGAACACGCGCTGGGGCTACGTTGACAGCTACTACTTCTTTGACAATTTCAGCCTGGACAATCCCTATCCCGTGGCGCAGAGCGGGGCCAGCGTGCCGGGATTTGCCGCGCTCACCACCGGGCGGGCGCAACTGGCGGCCGTGGGCGATACCAAAACTCTTGGCTCAACCATGGTGAACGAGCTGCACTTCAGCTTCATGCGCGACGCGACCAACCTGGGCCAGCCGATCGGCGGGCGCAACGTGAGCCTGGTCTCGCAGGGGTTTGCGAATGCCAATGGAACGCCGAGCATCGTGGCGCTCGATCCGCGGGGTCAAAGCGTGGAGAACCTCAACTTCAACGCCTACTCCACCGGCGCGGCGGCGAACGAGCTGATCCAGGTGAACAACACCTACCAGGCGACGGAGGCCTTCTCCAAGGTGCGGGGGCCTCACTCGATGAAATTCGGCGTGGAGTTTCACGCCGACCAGATCAACGCCACGCCCATCGCGCAGTTCAACGGCAACTTCGTCTTCAGCGGCACCGAGACCGGCGTGGATTTTGCCGATTTTCTCATCGGCGTACCCAGCCAGTACAACCAGAGCCAGCTCAACCCGTTTTACGCGCGCAACCAGTACACGGGGCTGTTCGCGCAGGATAGCTGGCACGCGCGCGACAATCTTACGCTGAATTACGGCCTGCGCTGGGATCGCATTGCCCCGTGGTCGGAGAAGTACAACCAGATTTCCACGTTTGTGGCCGGCGCGCAATCGGCGGTCTTTCCCGGCGCGCCCACGGGTATCCTCTATCCCGGCGATCCGGGAATTCCGGCCACGCTCGCGCCCGTGGACAAGCTCGACCTCTCGCCGCGCATCGGGTTGGCGTGGACGCCCCATGCCGGAAATGGGAGTGGAAGCGGCGATTTGAGCAGCAGGTTGCTGGGTGCGCCGGGCGCGACCAGCGTGCGCGCGAGCTTCGGCATGTTTTATACGGCCATCGATGCGGCCGCCATCAGCGTGCTGGCGGCGAACGCGCCGTACGGGACAACCTACACCAGCCCGGCGCCGCCGCTTTTTGCCACGCCGTTTGTGACCGCGGCCGACGGGACCAATTATGGCCAGCCGTTCCCATACACCTTTGCACCGCTCGACTCCTCGCGCAACCATCCGGACGCGAACATCGACTGGTCGGATTATGAGCCCATCAGCGGCATTCCCGGCTATGACGTGCACAACCGCACGCCATACACGGAAGAGTGGATGCTCTCAGTGGAGCGGCAGGCGGGGCCGAACACGGTGCTGGAGGCGAGCTATGTGGGCACGTCGAGCCAGCACCAGCGCGTGTTGATCGAGGCGAACCCCGGCAACCCGGCGCTGTGCCTGAGCCTGAGCCAGCCCAGCGAAGTGATGCCGGGCACGCTCACTTGCGGTGCGGGCGGCGAAAACTCCGTGTACTATCCCGTGGCCGGCGGACAGGTGGACGGAACGCGCGGGCCGCTGGGGCCGGACTTCGGCAGCGACGCGCTGCAGGCCAACATGGGTCACGCCGACTATAGCGCGCTGGAACTGAGCGCGCGCCACACCAGCGGGGGGCTCGAATTCGCCGCTGCGTACACCTACGGCAAATCGCTCGATCAATCTTCAAACCTGGGCGAAGAGGTGAACCCCTTCAACCCGTCGCTCAGTTACGCCATCTCTTCCTTCGACGTGAAGCAGAACTTCGTCCTGAGCTACGAGTACCAGCTCCCGCTCGACCGGCTCGCGCGCCAGAGCCGCCTGGCAAGCCGCATTACCGGCGGCTGGTCGCTCTCCGGCATTACCCGCATGGCGAGCGGATTCCCGGTGACGATGATCAACAACGGCGACAACTCGCTGATCGGGACCAATCCCAACGGCGTGAACAACTCGAGCATCGACGAGCCGGACTGGAACGGCGAGCCGCTGCGGCTCAACCGGAATCCGCGCACCAATGGAAACAATTATTTCGACACCGCGGATTTCAGCATGAATGCGCTGGGCACGCCTGGCGACGCCAAGCGCCGATTTTTTTACGGGCCCGGCGCGGACAACTACGACATGGCGCTGGCCAAAAGCCTGCCCTTCGGCGACACGCGGTCGCTGGTATTTCGCGTGGAAGGTTTCAACGTCTTCAACCATGCCCAATTCAACGGCCCCACGGCTGTGGACGCCAACGTGGGCAGCGCGACCTTCGGCAACGTGATCAGCGCCGCGCCGCCGCGCATTCTGCAGGGGGCTCTCAAGCTGGCCTTCTGAATTTTTCCTCAAGGAATGCCTCTCTCGCGGGGATCGGATATTTCCTTATGAAAATGGAAGCTTGACAAGAGGACAGGCGCGTTGTGTGCATCCAACCAGGGCGACAGCCTACCCAGCCGCTGCGGGATGCCCGTTGGCCCCGGCCAGGTGCCGTGGGGGGCCTCGCGGGCACGGCAAATATGAACCCCGGAGGCATCAATCCTGCGCTTGCTTTTCCCGTTTCCTCATGTGATGAGCACAGTTTCGGCGTCCCCTGCGCCGGCAGCGGTTTGTGTGCCGACTGAGGACGGGCGAATGCAGGTCCAAAATGGGGTATTACCGATGAGGCTTCGAAGCCTGGTGAATGGTGCTGGCTATCACTCGACAGGGCCGGATACGGATGATAGCCTTCCCCGTGGCCTTCTGCAGGCTCTTATGGACCGGCACCGGAGGCGGCATTTTTTTCAGAACCAGAGGTTTGGAGGAATTGTGAGAGGAATGGATAGTTTTTGGATTTTTCCGGGCGCGTGCGCGCTTTTGCTCATTGTCCCGGTGTTTCTTGCGGGGAAGGTTATCCTGCCGGATTTCAAGAGAATTGCGGCGCCGGGCCGGCGCGCGGGCGCAGGAGGGCGCATGCGCGGCAAATGGTTTTCATGGCACTGGGAGAGACTGACCGGCGTGATCGCCGCACTGATGCTGCTGGGCAAGGGCGCAGCCTTCGCGGAGCCCGTAGAAGCGGCCGGCGGCGAAGCCAATCTGAAACTTCCCGATCTCACCCAGGTACAGTTTTTCGGCATGAATGGCCACAGCCTGCTCATGTGGGGACCTGTGTTCTGCATTTTGGGTATGCTCTTCGGCCTCTTCATGTACGTTCATCTCAAGAGCCTGCCGGTGCACCGTTCGATGCGGGAGGTGTCCCAGCTGATCTGGGAAACCTGCAAGACCTATCTGACCAACCAGGGCAAGTTCCTGCTGCTTCTCTGGTCCTTCATAGCCGTTGTCATCCTGGTGTACTTTGCTGCGCTGCTGCATTTCAGCGCGGCGCGCGTGGTCATCATTCTTGCGTTCAGCGTGCTGGGGATGGCCGGCAGCTATTTTGTGGCATGGTTCGGCATCCGCGTGAATACGCTGGCCAATTCGCGCAGCGCCTATGCGGCCCTGGGCGGCAATCCCTATCGCGCCTTCAGCGTTCCCCTGAAGGCCGGCATGAGCATCGGCATGATGTTGATCTCCATCGAACTGCTGATGATGTTCAGCATCATCCTCTTCGTGCCGGGAGACTACGCCGGACCGTGCTTCATCGGCTTTGCCATCGGCGAATCGCTCGGCGCGGCCACGCTTCGCCTGGCCGGCGGCATCTTCACCAAGATTGCCGATATCGGCGCCGATCTGATGAAGATCGTGTTTCACGTCAAGGAGGACGATGCGCGCAACCCGGGCGTGATTGCCGACTGCACCGGAGACAACGCCGGCGATTCCGTGGGTCCCACGGCCGACGGATTCGAGACCTACGGCGTGGTCCAGGTGGCCCTCATCGCCTTCATCATGCTGGGCGCGAAGAGTTCCGTCGTGGGCGTGCAGTTGCTCGTCTGGCTGTTTGCGGTGCGCGTGGCCATGCTGGTGGCCGCGGTTGCGGGCTATTACATCAACGAGGTGATCGCCAGGGCGCGATACGGCAAAGCACGCTCATTCAACTTTGAGTCGCCGCTCACTTCGCTGGTGTGGATCACTTCCATCGTGACCATCGGCATCACCTATCCAGTCACCTACGCCCTGCTTTCCGATCTGGGCGGAGATCCCTCGCTGTGGTGGAAGCTTGCCACCATCGCTTCCTGCGGAACCGTAGCCGGCGCGCTCATCCCTGAGCTGGTGAAAGTGTTTACTTCCACTGAGGCGCGCCACGTGAAAGAGGTGGTGGCGTCGGCGAGGGAGGGTGGAGCCGCTCTCGGTCTGCTCTCAGGGTTTGTCTCCGGGAATTACTCCTCCTACTACCTGGGAGGGGCAGTCATCGTTCTCATGGCCCTTGGCTACGCGGTGAGCACCGCAGGATTCGATCAGGTGATCCTCGCGGCGCCGATGTTTGCCTTTGGCCTGGTGGCTTTCGGCTTTCTGGGCATGGGGCCGGTGACCATCGCCGTGGATTCGTTCGGACCGGTGACAGACAATGCGCAGTCCATCTACGAACTCTCGCTCATTGAGAACGAACCGGGCGTGGCTGAGGAAGTGAAGAAGCAGTTCGGTGTGAATGTGGATTTCGAAAGCGCCAAGAAGATGCTGGAGGCGGGCGACGGTGCGGGCAATACCTTCAAAGCCAGCGCCAAGCCGGTGCTGATCGGTACGGCGGTGGTGGGGGCGACGACGCTGATCTTCGCCACCATCATGGCGCTGACCGACTCGCTCAACGATAAAGTGGCGGTGGAGAAGCTGTCGCTGCTGCATGCTCCGTTTCTGCTGGGGCTGATCACGGGTGGCGCGGTGATTTACTGGTTCACCGGAGCTTCCACGCAGGCGGTGACAACGGGCGCTTACCGCGCGGTGGAATTCATCAAGAAGAATATGAGTTTTGGTGAAGAGAAGGCGTCTACGGAAGATAGCAAAAAGGTGGTGGCCATCTGCACGCGCTATGCGCAAAGCGGCATGCTGACGATCTTCATCTCGCTGTTTTTTGCCGCGCTGGCGTTTGCCTTCCTCGATCCATTCTTCTTTGTCGGCTATCTGATCTCGATTGCGATCTTCGGCCTCTACCAGGCCATCTTCATGGCCAACGCGGGAGGAGCCTGGGACAACGCCAAGAAGATTGTCGAAGTGGACTTGCACGAAAAGGGAACGCCGCTGCACGAGGCCACCGTGGTGGGCGACCTGGTGGGCGATCCGTTCAAGGACACCGCAGCCGTGGCGCTCAACCCGGTGATCAAGTTCACCACGCTCTTCGGGTTGCTGGCGGTTGAGCTCGCGGTACAGATGTCGGCGACCAGCGGCGCGATGTGGACACACCTGCTCGCGGCCATCTTTTTCCTCATATCGTTCCTCTTTGTCTACCGCTCGTTTTATGGCATGCGTATCACAAGCGACGAGCCGGGCGGGGCGTCTCAGCACAAATGAGAGGATGAAGCGGCTGCGCAGGGCGGCAATCCGCGCCTGCATCGCCGCGTGAGGCTTGCCGACACGATCACGGACGACCCGGAGGTTCGCACCCCAACGGGTCGTCCGCGGCGCCGGGGTGAATTGTCCACATTCGCACAGGAATACCCCTCAAAAATGCACCATCTGCGCGCCTTGTCCCGGCGCGAAACCGGGTCTAGCCTTGAAATTGGAAGGCAATGCAACGCGAGAGGCGCATTCTGCCAGTATTTGGCGCAATTTTGCTGCGCCAAAGCCGCCCAGGATGCGGCGGTTTTGAGCTTTCCACAGGCAAATGGCCCTGTTTAGGAATCGGATGCAGCGTATGTGACCAAAATACCAGATGTTGTGGTTTGCTATTGACACGCACCATAGAGAGCGGTATTTTCTCATCTGCGGCTGTAAACAGACTGTAACCAAGCCGGACATGCGTTATACTGGCTGGCCGCGAAGCGAATCAGCAACTTGCGGCATTTTTCCGATCCCTGATTCCCGTTTGCGCGTAAGACGAGGCGCCCCCGGAGAAAGGCTATGCGCCTGAGGCCGGAGGAGTTACTGAACTGCGCTATTTAGGCTATCTAGCCGAGCGAGAGGATGCAATGAACGAAATCCACCTGACAAGTTCCGGAGTTGTTCCGCAAGCGGCCTATACCGATAAGGGGCTGGTCTTTGCCCGCCGGTTTTCGACACCTGGCATCGCGCCCTACGAAGAGGTGCAGTGGGAGCGGCGGACGGCGTCGATCACCGACACCAAGGGCAACACCATCTTCGAGCAGAGGGATGTGGAGGTGCCGGCCGACTGGTCGATGACCGCGACCAACATTGTGGCCTCGAAATACCTGCACGGGCAGATGGAGACGCCGGAGCGCGAGACGGGGGTGCGGCAACTGGTGGCGCGCGTGGCCGAGACCATCCGCGACTGGGGCGCGCGGGGCGGCTATTTTGCCTCCGAGCAGGATGCGGGCATCTTTCACGACGAGCTGGTGCACCTGCTGCTGACGCAGAAGGCGGCGTTCAACTCGCCGGTATGGTTCAACGTGGGCTGCGACCGGCTGGAGCCCGACTCCGACGGGCAGAACTGGCACTGGGACGCGGCCACGGGCGGCGTGAAGTACTCGGCCACGGGCTACAGGAACCCGCAGTGCTCCGCGTGCTTCATCAACTCGGTCGAGGATTCGCTGGAATCTATTCTGACGCTGGCCAAGACAGAAGGGATGCTGTTCAAGTGGGGATCGGGGACGGGAACCAATCTCTCGACCATCCGCGGATCGAAGGAGCTGCTCTCGGGCGGCGGTGAGGCCAGCGGACCGCTGAGCTTCATGCGCGGCTTCGACGCCTTTGCCGGCGTGATCAAGAGCGGAGGGAAGACGCGCCGCGCAGCCAAGATGGTGATCCTCAACGTGGATCACCCGGACATACTCGAGTTCATCGAGTGCAAGGCCAAAGAAGAGGCCAAGGCGTTCACGCTCATCCGTGCGGGATACGACGGAAGCGGGCCGGACTCGGAGGCGTATTCGTCGATTTTCTTCCAGAATGCGAACAATTCGGTCAGGGTCAGTGACGAGTTCATGCGGGCCTACGAGCAGGACGGAGAATACTGGACCTACTCGGTGAAGGGCCGCAAGCCGGTGGAGAAATTCAAGGCGCGGGAGATCATGCACAAGATCGCCGAGGCCACGTGGTTGTGCGGCGATCCTGGGATGCAGTTCGATACCACCATCAACAAGTGGCATACCAGCAAGAACACGGCGCGCATCAACGCTTCCAATCCATGCAGTGAGTACATGTTCCTCGATAACTCGGCGTGCAACCTGGCCAGCTTCAACCTGCTCAAGTTCGTCACGCCCGCAGGCGCATTCGACATTCCCGCCTACCGCCACGCCATCTCCGTGATGATTACGGCCATGGAGATCCTGGTGGACAACTCGGGCTACCCCACGGAAGCCATCGCGCGCAATTCGCACGACTACCGGCCGCTCGGCCTGGGCTACGCCAACCTGGGCGCGCTGCTCATGGCCTTCGGGCTGCCGTATGACTCGGCCGCGGGCAGGGATCTCGCGGCCAGCATGACGGCCATCATGTGCGGGCAGGCGTATCTGCAGAGCGCCATGATTGCCGCCAGCTGCCCGGCGCTCACCTCGGCCACGCCGCTCACGGCCGGCGTGGAGCGGCAGGGGGGCGCATGCCCCGGTTTCTACGTCAACCGCGAGCCGTTCCTCGATGTGATCCGCATGCACCGCGCGGAGGTGAACAACATCGGCCGCTCGAAGCAGAGCAGCGAGCCGTTCACGGTGCCGCAACTGGACGCTTTGATCGATGCCAGCCGCGAAAGCTGGGACATGGCGCTGGTCTACGGCGAGAAGTACGGCTACCGCAACTCGCAGACCACGGTGCTGGCGCCCACGGGAACCATTGGCTTCATGATGGATTGCGACACCACGGGCATTGAGCCCGACCTGGCGCTGGTGAAGTACAAGAAGCTGGTGGGCGGCGGCATGATCAAGATTGTGAACAACACCGTGCCCGCGGCGCTGTTCAAGCTGGGCTACTCCGACGACGATGTGAACGCAATCGTGAGCTACATTGACGCCACCGGCACCATCGAGGGCGCGCCCGGCATCAAGCCCGAGCACCTGGCCGTGTTCGATTGCAGCTTCAAGCCGTCGAAGGGCACGCGGTCGATCCACTACATGGGCCACATCAAGATGATGGCCGCGGCGCAGCCGTTCCTTTCAGGCGCCATCTCGAAGACGGTGAACCTGCCGCACGAGGCCGGCGTGGACGAAGTGGCCGAAGCCTACGCCGAAAGCTGGCGGCAGGGCATTAAGGCCGTGGCGATTTACCGCGACGGCTCCAAGGGCACGCAGCCGCTGAACACCAGCATCGACGCGAAGAAGGAGCCCACGGCGCTGGACGGCGCCGCGAATCGCGTGATGACCAACATGGCGGCGGCGCAGCCCGCGGCCGAGGCCGACGTGAAGGCGCTGGAGGCGCGGCCGGGCGAGAAAGTGGAAGTGAACGCGAGACAGCTTGCCCAGGCCGCAGCGTTCTTCCGCAACGCGCTGGACGCGATCGGCGTGACCGGCTCGGGCGGGGAAGCGCCTGCGCTCGCCGGCTCGCCGGCTGCTTCGCCGACGACTGCTGCGCCATCCATGGCGCCGGCAGAAGCGCCCGAGCCGGCGCAGGACCTGAATGGGCCGCCGCGCGCCGTGCGCCATCGCCTGCAGGAAGAGCGCGCCTCGGTTACGCACAAATTCTCCATCGCCGGGCACGAGGGCTACATCACCGTGGGCCTCTATCCCAACGGGCAGCCGGGCGAGATCTTCATCAAAATGGCCAAGGAGGGGTCCACTGTTTCGGGCTTGATGGATGCGTTTGCCACCTCGGTTTCTCTCGCGTTGCAGCATGGCGTGCAGCTCAAGGTGCTCTGCGAAAAATTCGCGCACACGCGTTTCGAGCCCTCGGGCTGGACGGGCAACGAGCAGATCGGCTTTGCCAAGAGCCTGATGGACTACATCTTCCGCTGGCTCAGCCTGCGTTTCCTTTCGGGCACGCAGTTGACGCTGTTTGCGGGCCTGGCGCCGCAGGGACATGAGATTCCGGCTTCGCCTTCGCTCTTGCCGGAGAGCGAACCCGAAGACGACACGGGCGTTTCCCGGGAGCACCTGGCGCGGCTGGCCGAGGAAGTGGCCAAGCGGCTGAGCCAGATGTCAAAAGCCGGCGGCGGCGGCATTGCGCCGGAGGCGCAGACATGGCAGGGCTCGCCGGCGGGCGCGGCGCAGGGCGCGACGGGCGTTCCCGAGCTCAAGGATCGCGGGCTCTTCCATGCCGCCGACGCCATGCGCGGCATGTACGAGATGGGCGACGCGCCCAGCTGCTCCACCTGCGGCGCCATCATGGTGCGCAACGGGAGCTGCTACCGCTGCATGAGCTGCGGGTCGACCTCGGGCTGTTCTTAGGGGCGCGTGTCCTGATCGCACGACCAGCGGCTTAGATTCCTGATTTCCCAGGTCTCAGAATCGAGACCTGGGGCACCCGCTAGTCGAGGGCTGGATTGAGATGATTGTTGCGAGTGCTTCCGGTTCCTACAGGGACTTTAGGCGCTCGCCGCTTCTCCTGACAGACCAGAAGATTGCAAGGCCAATAAGTCCAAGCACGGTGGGGACTGCGAAGAATCGCTGCAAATCCCAGAAGGCGCCAGCGCCGTCGCGGTGAAAATAAAAAGCTGGGATTCCAAACGTAATGAGCAGGCTTAGCAGGCTTGCGCAAGCAAGCCACGCTTTTCCATTGAGCTTGCTCGTCAGGCTCCCACGCGCTGCGATCCAAGCCCCCAGCGCGAAAACCACGGCGAACGCCGCAGGAATCAGGCATACAACGACTACGTGAGCCGGGTCCATGTGAATGTGAGCACGCCATGCTCTCCTAAAGGCGCCCTCAAGGGCGACGAGGAGAAACATCGTCGCGCAGAAGCAGAAATAAACTCCAAGCAGCGCTCTCGCGATTCTCACGAGTCCACGTTTCATGACTTCCAACCGCATTTCCATCCGCCGGGGCGACTCACCAAACCTATACGGCTATCTCGGCTTTGTCCAGCATCTTGCCCATAGGGTGTTGAGGAACATTTGGCCGGTTGCACTCTCTTGGGGACGATGCTCTCGTCAACCGCTCCGTTAGGGAGGGGCGTGCGTGTCCCGCGCGAGCTTTCCAGATGGGGTGGAAGCTGAGTTAATAACTACCAAACACGGGAATCGCGGCGCCGTGGATGACGCGCGAGGCGTCGCTTGCCAGGAAGAGAATGACATTGGCGATGTCTTCAGGCTTGGGCCACTTGGAAAAGTCGGCGCTGGGCATGGCGCTGCGATTGGCCGCGGTGTCGATGATCGAGGGCAGGATGGAGTTGACGCGGACGCCGGTGCCCATCAAATCCGCGGCGAGCGAGTCAATGAGCGCGAGCGATGCGGCTTTCGAGGCCGCGTAGGCGGAAGCTCCGGCGGCGTGATCCCACGCGGCTTTGGCGGCGACATTGACGATGGCACCGGATTTGCGGGCGATCATGGCGGGCACGGCGGCTTTGGCGAGCGCGTAGGTGGCCAGGAGATTGAGGCCGATCATGCGTTCGAGGACCTCGGGCTCGAGCTGCCAGAGAGGGATGCCGCCGGCGTAGCCGCCAACGGTGTTGACGAGCACGTCGAGACGGCTGAAGCGGGCGAGGATTTGCTCGACGAGGGCAGCTGAGGCGCGAGGATCGGTGACGTCGGTGTTGAATCCGGCGAGGCGGCTGGAGCGATCGGCGGCGGCGCTCACGAGGGAAGCGAACTCCGCCTCATGGCGCCAGGTGACGGCAACCTGCGCGCCGTGCTCGAGAAAAGCCAGGCTGACGGAGCGGCCGAGACCGCCGGTGCCTCCGGCGACGAGAACGGCTTTGCCTGAGAAGTCGAAATTCATAACGAGCGCTCCCGCGAAGGAATCAGAAAGCCAGTATCCCATGCGGGCGGCATGGAAGTTGAGCCAGGCGTCCCTCGGGGCTAAGGCGCGCGGACGAAGTGCGGTTCTTGAAGGCTCCTGCTCGCTCCACCGGGTACCGATTCGGTTGCGTTAGAATCCGGGCAAGCAGGCGGGCGATGACAAGTACACGAAGGACCTTTCTGAAGCAGACGGCGGCGCTGTCTGCGGTCGGCCTAGCGGGATTGGATGGCTTGAACGCTGAGACCGCGGCGATCACTGCCGGGAGCGATGCACAGAGCGCAGCAGGCGATACCGGGCACGCAGGCTGGTACGGCCGGCCCATGCGCTGGGCGCAGTTGAGCTTTGTGGAGAGCGATCCGGGCAACTACGACTTGCAGTTCTGGCTCGACTACTTCAAGCGCGTGCACGCGGAAGCCGCGATCCTGAACGCGGGCGGATGCGTGGCGTTTTACCCCACGCAGATTCCGCTGCACTACCGCAGCAGGTGGCTGGGCAATGGCGACGCTTTCGGCGAGATCTACGCGGGCTGCCGCGCGCTGGGCATGAATGTGGTGGCGCGGACGGATGCGCACGCCTGCCACCAGGACGCGATGGAGGCGCACCCGGACTGGATTGCCGTGGATGCAGACGGCAACAAGCGGCGCCACGCCTCGGACCCCGACTTCTGGATTACCTGCGCCCTGGGGCCGTACAACTTCGAGTTCATGACCGCGGTGCATGAGGAGATCATGCGCCTCTACAAGCCGGACGGGATCTTCACCAACCGCTGGTCGGGCTCCGGCATGTGCTATTGCGAACATTGCCGCGAGAATTTCCGCGCGGCTTCCGGTCTCGACTTGCCGCGCACGCTTGACCCAAGAGATCCCGCGCGGCGCGCGTATATGGCGTGGCACCAGCAGCGGCTGTTCGAACTGTGGCGCGTGTGGAATGCGAAGATTCAGACGATCAACCCGCAGGCAAGCTTTATTCCCAACACCGGCGGCGGCGCGCTGAGCGAGCTGGACATGAAGACGGTGGGTGCGATGGCGCCCACGCTCGTGGCCGACCGGCAGGGGCGTAGCGGTGCAATGGCTCCGTGGATGGCGGGCAAGAGCGCGAAAGAGTTCCGCGCGACTATGGGGAGCAAGGCTGTGCCGGCCATTACCAGCGTGGGCCTTGAGGACAAGTACCGGTGGAAGGATTCAGTGCAGAACGGCGACGAGATCCGGCTGTGGATGGCTGACGGCATGGCGCAGGGCTTCCGGCCAGCCTTTACCAAGTTCAACGCGCGGCCCTTCGACCGGCGCTGGTTCCCGGTGGTCGAGGAGATTTTCAATTGGCATTACAAAAATTCCGAGTACTTTCGCAATGTGCGCTCGCTGGCGCGCGTAGGATTGGTCTACTCGCAGCAGACAGCGGCGTATTACGGTGGGCCCGACGCGGCGATGAAGGTGGAGGATCACGCGCTCGGCTTTTATGAGGCGCTGGTTGAGGCGCGGATTCCTTTCGACATGGTGCACGATGGGCTGCTCGATGGCGAGTACCTGAATCAGTTCCGCACGCTCATCTTGCCCAACATCGCGGCGCTTTCTAACGAGCAGTGCGAGCAGGTTCGCGCGTATGCCGCGCGCGGCGGCAGCGTGATTGCGACTTACGAGACTTCGCTTTATGACGAATGGGGCACGGAGCGCGGGGACTTCGGGCTGGCACGGCTTTTCGGCGCGTCGTATGCCGGCAGCCGCGAAGGGCCGATGCTGAACTCGTATTTGACGCTCGAAAAGGACGCGAGCGGCGCATGGCATCCGCTGCTCAAGGGCTTTGAAGACGCAGAACGGATTATCAATGGCGTGCAACGGGTGCGCGTGACGCCGATGGATGCAAAGGGATTCTCGCCGCTGACGGTCGTGCCCGCGTATCCCGACCTGCCCATGGAAGAGGTTTTTCCTCGGCCGGCAACGAAGGCCGAAGCGGGCCAGCGCGAGGCAGGCGTGTATCTGAGCGAGAAGGATGGGAGCCGGATGGTGTACTTCCCCTGGGATATTGACCGGACTTTCTGGGAGGTAATGAATGTGGACCACGGGAGACTCCTGCGCAACGCCGTGCTTTGGGCGACACGGGAGCCGGCGCCGGTGACGGTGGAAGGGAAGGGAATTGTGGACGTTGCCGTGTGGGAGCAGAAGAATTCGATGACCGTGCACCTGGTGAACCTGACCAATCCCATGATGATGAAAGGCCCGGTGCGCGAGACGATTCCACTCGCCGCGCAGAAGCTGCGCATTCGCGTTCCGGAGGGTCGGCGGGTGCGGCGCGTGCATCTGCTGCGCGCAGGCAGCGAGCTTGCGTTTCGCGAGGAGGGTGGCGCAATTGCGCTCGAGGTGCCGTCGGTCGAAGTGCACGAGGTGGTGGCGGTCGATTTCGCGGGGTGAGCGCGCATCCGGGAAGCATTGGGATGCAGAGGCCGTGCGGCTCGCGTTTGAGATGAACGTCGCCGAAGCGATGATGATCGCCTGAGAGCCTGGGTGGCGAAGGGCCCTAGTTCCGTTCCGACGCCCTACGGGGCTTGCGATTCTTCTTGTGCCTTTCCCAGGATTTCGTCCGCCGTGGCGGACTCCATCCTGGGCTATTCTCCTGGCATCCCTCCGGGATGCCCTTGTTACCGTTCAGCGTTGGCTTTCAGAGAGGTCACTGTCGCATTTGCGATAGGACCGGCGTCGTTCCCAATGGATGCGCACGGGAGCCGAGCGACGAGAAGGCTCGACCGCCTTCTGAAGGTCCAAGAGTCAGGCGTAGAGTGCGGCCACCTCGTATTCGATGACAGACGGAATGGTGAATTCGATGTGATCGCCGGCGCGATGAAAGGGAATGTTGGCGCCGGATTTGAGCAACTGCACGCGCTTGACGGTACGATCCGGCGGAATTTCAAAGCTTACCTGCTGCGCGCCTAAGGACGAAAACTCGCGAATCAGGCCGCGATGCGTGTTGGGGTTGGTGTAATTCAAAATGTGCAGGGCAAAGCCGGGCTCGGTTTCATAGGCGAAGCACTCGACCAGTCCTTCGCCGCGCACGGTCACCGGCTGCTCGTCGCGCGTGATCCAGCGAAAGGTGTTTTGCAAAAGCCGGCTCAGGTCGACGTCGCCGGAGAGCCACAGGCTCCGCTCGATGTCGCCGGCGATGTACGCTGTGCGGCTCGCGCCCTGCTCGCGCAGCACCACGGCCGGCATGTTGGTTTGAGGCGTGGGCGGGTAGGCGAGCTCCGGCGGATAGGCGACGAAGCCGGGAACTACGGTGAGGACGGGATTTTCGACGGGCGCGAGCGGCACGTACCAGTCGGCGCCGGGCAGCCAGCCGGTGTTGGCGAAGCCGGCGAGAATCTCGTGCGGGCGCTCAATGCGCGCGTAGTAGGCGTTGCCGGTGTTGCCGGTTACGTCGCCGGATTTCTCGATGCCGAGGACGTCGGCGAGGGCGAAGTTCGCGCGCGGCTGGTTCTGCTCGTCGTAAAGGCTGGTTTCGAATGTGGCCAGGAGCGAGCCGCCGCGGCGCACGAAGGCGCGAAGCTGCTCGCATTGCGCATCGCTGAGGAGGGCCACGTTGGGCAGGATGAGGGCGGAGTATTTGCTCAGGTGATCCGGGCCCATGCGGTCTTCGTGGACGTAGTCCCAGAAGAAGCGGCCTTCGAGCAGGGCATAGTACATCCCGTTGACGAACTGCTGCGTTGTTGCATTCGGGCGCGGTCTATAAAAGAGCTGCGAGCGCTGGCCCATCACCACGCCCAGGCGCGCGAGGGTGCGCTGGTTGCGCAGGTGCGGCTGGTGCTGCGCGGTCCAGGCGAAAAAAGCGCGGGGCGTTGAGAGCTCGCGTCGATCCACACCCATTCCTTTTTCCGCACCCACGATGTGGTAGTAGGGAACCATGCCGGCAGCGGTGGTCTCACTGAACCACATCGTGGCTTCAGCGGCGGATTTGGCGGCGTTGCGCCAGCGGATGGGCCCGGTGGACCAAGCGCCGGTGATGTTGGTGGCCATCTTGCCGTCGAGCACGGATTGGCAGACGCGACCCTGCAGCGTGACCAGCCACACGGGGTCGCCTTCGCCGCCGCGGCCCTGGTTGTCGCCCTGAAACCACTCGCAGAACGTTCCCAGGCGGGCCAGGTTCGCGCTGGCGCGCACGCCGCCGCCGGAGTTGGCGAAGAAAATTTTGTCTGCGCCTTTCTCCTTTGCCAGCGCGTCGTAGAGTTTCCAGAGGTACTCGAAGCGGTCGTTGAATTTATCCCAATAGGCCGGCGTATTGGAAGGCGGCAGGTTTCTGCAAAGGGCGCAGTGGCAATCCGGCAGAGAGCCGATGGGCGGCCAGCCGTTGGTGTAGAACGCGTCCACTTCGTAGAGCGAGTTGATCTCGCGCATGATGGCGGGGATGTAATCGGTCATGTACTCAGAAAACATGCAGGTGCGAAAGAGGCGCGGGTCGTCTTTGGCGGGAATGAGCTCTCCCGCATCGTCGCGCTCGAACCAGCCAGGGTGCGCCTTGGCCGCATCGCCCCAGTTGAGGTCGGGGCTCATGCGCGCCACGGTGCGCAGGCCGCGCATGCGTGCCGCTTGATTGCACGCGCCGAAAAAATCTTTGTCACCGAGAAACTTGCCTTTGCGATGGAACGGCACCTTGGTCTGGTAATAGGCGAGAATGCCGGTGACGCTGATGAAGACCGCGCCTACCTGCAGGCCGGCCCAATAATCGGCCCACTCCTCGATGTTGAGCGTGACGGGATCGTGTTCGGTCATGTTGAGCTGGCCGATGCGGCCGAGGCGCCGCTGCCAGGGGAGATCTTTTGCGTGGGCCGGCGCGGGCGCGGAGGGCGCGTCGAGCTTTGGCTCGGGCGCTTGGGCGTGGGCGGATTCGGATTCGCGGGCAAAGCCAGGCGCGGCGGCAAAGAGCGGCACAGCGCCCACACCGGCTTTCAGCAATTCGCGGCGATTCATCATGAGCGGAGCGATCCTTGGTTGTGAATCTTCGAGCGGAGCCTGGGTACGAGAATCCTATTTGCAATTCCAGCGCTCCAAAATCTGAATTGATCGCGACCGGCCTTGTCAATTTGCTGCTTGCGACTGTGCGCGGCCGCGCCCGGCCACGCTGCGGGCTACCTGGCCGATGGAGCGGCGGGCTTGATTGAATTGGCGGCGCTGATAAGACTCGACACAGAGTCCGCATCGAGCTGATAAAGAGAAGGCTCGTTCTCGCGCTTGGCGATGTACCTGTTGCCCGAATTCGAAAAGAGCACTTCTTCCGTTCGCCTGCCGTCGCTCGAGGTGACAGTGGCCGCGATGTCGGCATGGGCGAAGCCGCTGGCAGGGAAGCCGGTCGCGGTGAGATCGCGGAGCGCATCGACCAGCGATTCCACGCTTGCGCTGTCCATCTTCTTGCCCTTCGACCACCAGTCGCTGCCGCTGCGGGTGAGAAACCAGGCTTTCGCTCCATCGTGCAATTCGATCTTGCCCGGGTCTTCAAAGCCGAAATCAAAGAGTTTTTTGTCGCGGAAGTCGTCGAGGCTCTTGTCGAGGGCCGTTCCCAGGCTCGAATCTACTTTGTAGGTCCCGTCAACGATGCTGGATTTGGCGAAATCGCCGTCTTTGTTTTTGCGCACGGTGAGTGTCTGCGTGCCTTGATCGCCGGTCAATGTGACTGTGGCCACGGGCGCGGCTTGCGCAAACGCCGTTGCGGCCCGGCTGTTCGCGCTCAGGTCCATATGCGCTCCGGCGACGCTGCTTACGAGATCGTCAACCGCAAACGCGTCAGCGGGCATGGGGCTCGGCTTGAGAATCTGCCAGCCGTCCCTGGCGCGCGTGAACTCGATGGTCTGGCCCTTTTTCTCAAGAGAGACGCGATTGACCTGGTCCGGTTGCACGGTGATCAGGCGCTTGTCGCGCAGGTCGTTGAGGCTTTTGTCGAGACTGGTTTTGCTGTAACTGGCGAGGGTGAAAACGCGGGGATCGCCGGCGAGCACGGCGTACACGTCGCCGCCGGCAGGGGTGTCGTCGCCCAACAGCAGCTTGCGATCTTTGTGATCGTTTGTCGTAAGGTCCAGTGTCAGGGAGGGATCGTCAAGGCCATATGGCTTCAGGTCGGCCGCCTTGTCTTCGACGACGCGGTCCGCGTTGAGACTGGACAGGGATGCTAGCAGATCGGACACGGCGCCCTCATCGGCGGAATAGGACTGCGGCGCTGTGATCTGCCACTGGCCGCCTTTTTCTTTGACGAGAGTCACCGGCTCGCCCGCCTTGTGCGCAAGAGAAAGTTCGGTGACGGTTGCGGAATCGAATTTAAGAATCGCAGGAGGAGCGGCCGAGGATGAAGCGGCGGCTGACTCCGACGGTTTGTGGTGATTGGACCAGTAAAGCAACCCGCCCAGAGCGAGAAGAACCGCAACCGCGATGATCAAGCCACGAAACTTCATCATGCTTTTCCGTGTCGAGCTCGCGGGATGCGAGCGTTTCCTGCTACCTGCGTTTCCACCACACTCCTACGCCAGCTATGACGACGATGAAGGGGAGCAGGAACTGGCTGCTGAGGCGCACGCGGTTCATTTGCGCGCGCGTCATGGCAATGGGGCGATCGTCCTGCGGCTTGGGGCGGATCGAAATCAGGTCTTCATCGGAAGCCAGCCAGTTCACTGCATTGAGCGCGAGGTCGCCGTTGCCGTTGAAGCCGATGAAGCGGTTAGCTATCCACGTGGAGCTGCCGACGACGACAAAGCGGCCCTGCGCGTTCTGCTTGCCGGTCGAGTAGCTTCCGGCAGCGGCGAGCGTAAACGGCCCCTTCTTGTTCCTGGGATCGCGAATATCGATCGACGCCGAGCTGAGATCGCTGGTGGCCAGGCTGCTATCGGAGGAGTCAAAGAGCTTTTGCACGCTGGCCTTTCCCGTGTCCTTGATCGCAAGAGATCGAATCAGCGGAAGACCGACCGCCGTGCCTTTCAGGTCGTTGACGATGGGCTGCGATTCATATTGGGTAACCAGCGCAACCTGGGGACCGAGGCCTGCAAGCTGTCCGATGGGGTTGAAATCGAGCACCAGATCCTTGTCCAGCGCGACGCCCCAGCTTGCCAACACGGCGGCGAGCGCATCGTTGCCGGCGATGCCTGAAGTCCCCAACTGCAGCGGCGGGTCGAGCAGGACCATCGCGCGTCCGCCATCTTCGACGTAGGTTTTGATGGCGTCGACCTCCGGCTGCTGGTAGTCATGGGTAGGGCCGGCGACGACGAGCGTAGTGCAGTCTTCGGGCACCTGGGCCTGATGAAGAAGATCCACGGCCTTGGTTTCGTATTCGTCCTTGGCCAGCAGATCCTTGAACTGCGACAGGCCGTCGCGATCGGTATCGTCCAACTGGTGCTCGCCGCTGCCGGTCACGAAACAGACGGTGCGTGTATTGCCCTTGAGGTCGCGAATGAAGGCGCCGGTGATGCCTTCCTCATCCATGCTTTTGGCGATTTCGTGTTTGTCGCCGATGGCGACGACCGCGGTGCCGAAATCGCGAACGCCGTCTTCGCGAGCGAGCTGCGGGTCCTTGTCGATGTCGACGTATTCAATGCGGATGCGGGGCGAGAGGTGCGCATACTCGTCGAGCAGATCCTTGCCGTCCTGGAACTGCGTGCTCTGGTTGAAGTAAAGGATGGTCGCGTTCTGCTTGAGCCCCTTGACGATTTTGGCGGTCTGCTGGGAAAGACTGTAGCGCTGGTTCGCAGTTGTATCGAGAGATTTGTTGTAACGGTTGGCAAGAACATTGATGACGACGACGGCGGCGATCACCACCAGGGTGTAGACCGCCGCGTAGGCCGCATACTTTGTCTGCCGCGCTTTGAGCCACCGGGTCGCCATTTACGACCTCCAGCGCAGGGACTCCATCGAACGCGCAGTGGCGAAGAGTCCTAGGAAAATGCCGCTGAGATAGAAGATCACGTCTTTCGAATCGATGACTCCTTTGGCGAAGGAATCAAAGTGCGTGATCACGGAGAAATAAGCAAGTACGGTGGCCCAGGTTGCGGATTCGTATCCGGTGACCCACTCAACCACCCAGAGCAACAGGCAGAAGCCAAAGGTCGCGGCGCCGGCAATGATCTGGTTTTTGGTCAGCGTGGAAATGAAGGTGCCGATCGCCAGCAGCAGCCCGCCCTGCAAGAGCAGTCCAAGATAGCCCACCAGGAGCGGCTTCCAGTCGGGCCTTCCATAGAGAAAGAGAAATCCGAAATTGAGCGCGGTGAAAAACAGCAGACACGCGTAGAGAATGAGCGCGGAGAACCACTTGCCGAGAATGATTTCGAAGTCGCGGACGGGCGAGGTTGCCAGCAGTTCGATGGTTCCCGACCGCTTTTCTTCGGCAAAAAGGCGCATGGTGATCATGGGGATGAAGAACAGGCCGATGACGCTGACGTTTGAGAGCAGCGGGCGGATGATTTGTTCATTCAGGTTCATGGGAAACGTCTCGCCGCGCATGATCATTTCCATGCCCTGGCTGACGAAGTAGCCGAGGATGTTCCAGAAGAAGAATCCGAAGATGAGCGCGAACATGGTGAGCAGCAGATAAGCGATGGGAGAGACGAAATAACTTCCCAGCTCCTTGCGGCAAATCGTCCAGATGTTCCTCATGCCTGCGCCTCGCTCGCCGGCTCGGCGGTCTTGGGGGGCGCATCGCTTCCCGTCAGCTCGAGGAAAATCTCTTCGAGGCTCATGCCCGCCGCGCGCAGTTCATTGAGATCCCAGCCGGATTCGACGACGGCGCGCGCCAGGTCTCCGCGAACCAGTTGTCCCTTCTGGCTCTGCACTTCGAAGACCAGGCGATGATCCTTGGGATCTTTGCAAACCACTTGCGCAACGCCATGCACCTGCTCGAGCCGGTGCTGCACGGTTTCAACGTTCAGTGCGCCGTCGCGCGCCGTTACTTCCACCTGGACGGACTCCACGCCCCGCGTACGCGCCTGCAGGTTGCGCACCGAATCGGTAGCCACCAGCTTGCCCTTGTTGATGATGATGACCTGCTCGCAGGTTTGTTCGACTTCAGGCAGGATGTGCGTGCTGAGGATGATGGTGTGGTCGCCGGCGAGGCTCCTGATCAGGTCGCGGGTTTCGTTAATCTGCTTCGGATCGAGCCCGGCGGTGGGTTCGTCGAGGATGAGAACCTCGGGGTTGTGGATGATGGCCTGCGCGAGGCCGACACGCTGCCGGTAGCCTTTCGACAGCTTGCCCAGCAGCTTTTGTTTTACGTCGGTGATGAAGCAGCGCTCGCACACGTAGTCCACGCGCCTGTTGAGCTCGGCGCCGGAGAGCCCTTTCAGCTTGCCTACAAAGCGCAGATACTCCGTGGTCGCCATCTCGGGGTAGAGCGGGGGCGCTTCCGGCAGATAGCCGATGCGCCTCTTCACTTCGCGGGGCTGCTCGAGGACGTCGAATCCGGCCACGGTGGCAGTGCCGGCCGAAGGCGGAAGAAAGCACGTGAGCACGCGCATGGTAGTCGTCTTCCCAGCACCGTTGGGGCCGAGAAACCCGACAATTTGGCCCTTTTCGACGGAGAATGAAATCTTGTCAACGGCAGTCGTGCGCGCGTACCGTTTGGTAAGCTCCTGAACTGCGATCATCGTCCCAAGGCTTTGACGTGCGGGATGGGAAGCTCGTTATCCGCTCTTGCCGGAGAGCTTCCTGCGAACAACAGCATCCTACAAACCGGCCTTTTCCGATGTCAAATGCGCGTGCCGCATAGCGAGTTTATGAAGATCGGCGGTTTGGGGCTATTTGCCGAACGCGTGCCATACGTCGATTGGCGGGAAGAGCGAACGCTATCTTGACGGCGATAGGACAGGCGATTTCGACGCTGATTGATACCAGACGGCGCCAGCGCCGCTTCAATGAACTAAATTGAGCGTTGCTGCGGAGTAATCCGGTGCGATGCCGGATTACTCCGCGTTGCCTGCTTTTCAGGGGATGTACTCCCACATGTCATTCAGGTTGGAAGAAACATGGGTTTCGAAGGATCCGAATCCGCCGAACAGCCAGAAGTTCCCGGATGCATCAGTCCAACTGGCTGCAGGGTACCGCGCTCCAGGAAAGTTGGCGGCGGCGGGTACGCCCAGGGTTCCCCACACACCCGGCTCGGCAGCCGTGCTCGATCCGCCTACCCAGGTCCATTCGCCGGCGCTGTACTCCCACAGATCGTCGAAGAAGTTGATGCCCGCGCCAGCCGGGGTGGTGCCGTTACCGCCGTAGACCCAGAAATTCCCAGCGGCATCCATCCAGCAGGCGGCGTGCGTTCGTGATCCTGGAACATTGGTCGCAGCGGGGGTCCCTTCGGTTCCGTAGACTGACTGTTGAGCTGCCAGGTTTGATCCGCTCACCCAGGTCCATTGGCCGGAGCCAGGATTGTAGCTCCACAGGTCATTGAGAAAGCCGCTGGTTCCGGTTGAATCGTAGCCGCTTCCGCCGAAGATCCAGAAATTTCCGGCCTTATCGGTCCAGGTGCAGGAAGCCTCTCGCGCACCGGGTATATTGCCGGATGCGGCGGTTCCCAAAGTTCCGTAGGTCCCAGCTTGCCCGGCAAGGTCCGCCCCGCCCACCCAGGTCCATTGGCCGCTGCTTGGGTTGAACTTCCACAAATCGTTCAAGACGGCATAGGTTCCCACCGAATCGAGGCCGTCTCCACCGAAGAGCCAGAAATTCCCCGATTGGTCGGTCCAGGTGAGAGCATCGTGCCGCGCTCCGGGAACGTTGGCGGCAGCGGCCGTTCCTTCCGTTCCATAGGTTCCAACGTTGTTGAACGCGTCTGAACCGGAGACCCACGTCCACTCGCCCTTGCTGAACTTCCACAAGTCGTTGAAGAGATCGGTGGAGTTACTCAAGAAGGCAGTGCCGTCTCCGCCGAAGAGCCAGAAATTACCGGACGCGTCCAGGGAGCCCGAGGCGTTCGACCGTGCGCCGGGGATGGTACTCGAGGTGCCCGTTCCCTCTGTCCCATAAACGCCCTGCTGGTCGCCGACGTCGGGGCCGCCCACCCAGGTCCATTCTGTCCCGTTCCACTCCCACAGGTCGTTCATGGGGTTAAAGGTTCCAGCCGAATCGTAGCCGAATCCGCCGAACAGCCAGAGGTTTCCAGACGAATCGGTCCAGCCGATGGAATAGCTGCGCGCGCCCGGAGAATTGCCGGGAGCGGCCGTCCCTTCGGTGCCGTAGGTCCCATCCGCATTGTTGGTGTCCGACCCGGCCATCCATACCCACACGCCGGTGGTATTGTCGGTGCAGGCGACGGCCACGCTGGTTACGTTGGCAGTTGCCGTTCCGCTTCCGTCGGTGACGGTGCAGGTCTGCGCCGGCGTCGAAGGCTGCGTGAGCACGGATACGTCATAGCTGTCTCCGCTGGTGATCGACGTAGTGAAGGCAAAGCTTCCGTCTGCGGTGACCGACAAGTTGTTTCCGCCATTGTTCTCGAGAACCAGTCCCGCTCCGGAAAGGCCTGAGACCGTTCCCCCGATGGTGAAGCCTGCAGGCGGAGTGGTGCAGGTTACCTGCACGTTGGTCACATTTGCCGAGGCCGTTCCGCTGCCATCGGTCACGGAGCAGTTTTGAGTCGGGTTTGAAGGCTGCGTCAGCACGGTCACGTCATACGCGCCGCCGCTGGTGACCGACGTGCTGAATGTGAAGCTTCCGCTCGCGGTAATGGTCAGGTTATCGCCGCCGTTGTCCTGCAACACCAGGCCAGAGCCTGTGAGGCCTGAGACCGTGCCGCCGATGGTGTAGCTGGCAGGCGGAGTGGTGCAGGTTACCTGCACGTTGGTCACATTCGCCGTGGCCGTTCCGCTGCCATTCGTGACGGAGCAGTTTTGAGTCGGATTGGAAGGCTGGGTCAGCACGGTCACGTCATACGCGCCGCCGCTGGTGACCGACGTGCTGAATGTGAAGCTTCCACTCGCGGTAATGGTCAGGTTATTGCCGCCGTTGTCTTGCAACACCAGCCCGGAGCCCGACAGGCCTGACACCGTGCCGCCGATGGTGTAGCCTGCAGGCGGAGTGGTGCAGGCCACCTGCACATTGGTTACATTCGCCGCCGCAGTTCCGCTGCCATTGGTCACCGAGCAGGTTTGGGTGGGGTTTGAAGGTTGTGTGAGCACGGTAACGTCATAGGTGCCGCCACTACTGATCGCCGTGGTGAAGGTGAAACTGCCGCTTGCAGAGACTGCCAGGTTGTTGCCGCCGTTGTCCTGCAACACCAGCCCGGATCCCGTCAAGCCCGAAACCGTGCCGCCGATGGTATAAGTGAGCGTTTGATTGCTGCTCGGAGGCGTACTGCTTCCACAGCCAGCAAGGGAGCCGATCAGGCTGGCACTGAACAGCATGGAGCAGAAGCAAAGGCCGCAGGTAAACCGCCGGTACCCGTTGAACACACCCTGTCTCATCGACCACCTCCTGGGGATAAGTAGTGAATCGTATGGGTATGCGCAATCGGAGCGAAAAGCAGCTCATTTATTTTGGCGGGAATGTACTTGGCGGACTAGAGAAGCATGCGTCGGCTATCTATTAAACCTCAGAAAGTGCGCGATGCACGAGGTGGATGGAGATGGAACCTTCACCCACGGCAGAGGCAACCCGCTTCACGTTGCCGGAACGGATGTCGCCGACAGCAAACACCGCAGGCAGGCTGGTCTCCAACATTTGCGGTGGCCGGCTGAGCGGCCATTGGACGGGCGCGCTTTTTAGAACCGGGTCCAGATCACGGCCTGTCAGGATGAATCCCTGTTCATCGAGAGCGAGACATCTACGCAGCCACTCAGTCCGCGGCGAGGCGCCCGCCATCACGAAAACATGCCGAATGTCATGGACAGATTCTTCGCCTGTGGCCCGGTTCACCCAGGTGACGCGCTGCAGATGCGAATCGCCCTCCACTGCTACAACCTCGGTTTGGAAGTGCAGTTCAATCGCCGGATTCTCAACAATTCTCTGAATGAGATAACGCGACATGGTGTCAGACAATTGCTTACCGCGAACCAGCATGTAAACCCTGCGCACGGTCTCCGCCAGGAAGACCGCAGCCTGGCCCGCTGAGTTTGCGCCGCCAACCACAATCACCTCCTCGCCGGTACAGAGTTGTGCTTCCATGAATGTCGCAGCGTAATAGACGCCTTGTCCTTCGAATCGCCCCAGGTTCTCGACTTTGGGCTTGTTGTACTGTGCTCCAGTGGCGATTACGATGCTTCTGGTGTGAATAACGATGCCGTTTTCGAGAGTGAGCTGGTAAGGATGCTGGTCGCATTGAAGGCGGACCACCTTCTCACCGACCATCATCCGCGCGCCGAACTTCTCGGCTTGGACAACCGCGCGGCTCGAGAGCTCCTGCCCTGAAATGCCCATGGGGAATCCGACGTAGTTCTCGATTTTTGAGCTCGCGCCTGCCTGACCTCCAGGGAACGCAGATTCGATCATTACCGCATCTAGCCCTTCAGAAGCTGCATACACGGCCGCGGCCAGACCCGCCGGACCGGCGCCCACAATGGTGACATCGTGAACGCGGGATGCGTCGAAGCGGCCGGTGAGCCCCAGGCACTCGGCTAGTTTTTGATTCGTGGGATTGCGCAGCACCGCCTTGGTTGCGCTGCAGATCACAACCGGAATCTCCTCCAGCTTGATGCCGAAGCGATCCAGGAGCTCCTGTGATTCCTTGTCGCGATCGAGATCGACATAAGCGTAGGGATGGCCGTTGCGGGTCAGAAATTCGCGCAGGCGCAATGTATCCGCAGAGTGTTGCGACCCCAGGACGGTGACATTGCCCCAGCCTTCCGATATGAGCGCGAGGCGGCGCAGGATAAAAGCGCGCATAAAGATGTCACTCAGTTCAGCATCTTTTGCAATCAGCGCGCGCAGCGCGTCGGGAGCCAACTCGAGAAATTCTCCCGACTCGGCAACCCGTCCGCGCGATAGAGCGCGAGCGCCGGAGATGAGGACGACCTCACCCGAGAACTGTCCCGGTCCGTAAGTGATGAATGAGCGCTCGCCGGATAGACTGGGCAGAGCGATGTCGAGCTTTCCTGAAAGCAATACGAAACAAGGCATGCCCAACGCGCCCGGCTCGAAGAGAATCTCTCCAGCGTGGACGGATCGGACCTTTCCATACGACCGTATGCGGTCGAGCTGTACAGAATTGAGAACAGGGAATGCTTCAGCCTGTCTGTCCGGCGCCTGGATCGGTGGCAACATGTGCAGATTCCTTTCGAATTCCGTACTCCGGCTGGTATTCGTCCGCAGCCCGGCTTAGCAATAGTTTATTTTTGTTTCTCCCTCGATGGCCAGAGATCGCCCCCCTGCATCGCGAAGGGCGGATTGGAGCCGAGATGACGGCATTGCGCTGTTTTTCGGTTTTTTGCTGAGCGCATCGCATCCGACCTGACTGCGAGAGCAACAGACTGCGTGGTCACATCAGATCGTCCGGTCAAGGATTTTGCACATCCCCGCAAGCCCCAAAACCAAAAAACATCGCCGTATTTTCGCGCGGATGAAAGGTTCGAGCATCCGGTGGGTACGCTGCACCCTTGAGCATGGCAAGTGGGTCGCGGCCGAGGCCGGGACCTATTCAGCCGCAGCTCACGCTTACGAGCAACGCACGGCCCAGGATCAAGGGCGTCACCTGGCACGCGCTGCGGCACAGCATTGCTACGGCATTTTCTGAGTTACTGTGTCCTCTTCGTTCCTTGGCAAGGTCGCCGCTCCCTGTTGGTCGCGTCGACTCTGCTTTCCGTCTTCGGGATATAGCTACTCAGAAAATGCTTTAGCCGCCTGGTTGTGGCTGGGGTAGACTTAAAGACGGAACAGGAGTTGATGAGGCGCAAGACGTTTGCCGCGACCGCCCGCGATGCCCACCTCGCCCCGGCGCAGATGCTCCAATCGCTTGAGACCCTGGTGCGCCCGGGGCCGGTTTCGGCACCGAGTGTCTGCACAATGGCTACCGGAACCAAATAACGGCGCAGAGCACAAGCAGTGAATGGCGTTCAAATTATTGAATATAAATTGGTTGATACAGGTGAGAGCTCGTAGCTCAGTTGGTAGAGCAACGCCCTTTTAAGGCGTGGGTCCTGGGTTCGATTCCCAGCGAGCTCACCATTTCATTGACTTAGTGGGCGCGGCGATGCCTTCGGGGTCCCTGTTGAGATGGGCCTGGTGAAGAGCGGCGCCGAGGGCGAGGATCTCAGCTTCATCTTGACGCGCTGAGGACGGGGACGCTGCGGCGTTCAATGCGGCGGTCGGCATGGTGGATTCTCCTGGGTTCGGGTATCTGCGGTTGGGGCGACTGGGGCAGCGGCCGATAGATGTGTGCGACTGCGCCGGCGGGGAAGGCGGTCGCGTGGACGAGCTGCAAACGGAGCGGGTGCGGCAAGCCGCAGAACAACGGTTGGCCGCGGCGAAGCGCGACGGGATGGACGACGAGCTGATACTCGTCGATGAGGCCCGTAGCGATGAGACTCTGCGCAAAGCGCGCACCGCCGTGGGCAACAACGTCTTTGCCGGATTCGCGCTTAAGACGCGCCATCGCGCCGGCGAAATCGCCCGAGAGGATGGACGGATGCGTCCAGGAGCGGGCGACGGCCTCAGAGGGCATGGCCGGCGCGGAGGCGGATGCGCGGCGCGCGCGCAGCGCGTCTTCGACCGCGTGCGTGGTGTGGCCTGCGGGTGACGCGTGCAGTACGCCGGAGGAGGTGTAGACGGCCTTGGGAACCGCGTTCATGGGCGCCGCGAAGGGTTCCGTGGAGTAGGGCCACCAGGAGGCCATGTCGTAATAAGTGCGGCTGCCCATCAGATGCAGGCCCGCCTGCCACAGGCTGGCGACCGTCCATGCGGTGAGACGTTCGTCCGCGCTTTGGAAGAGCCAGTCGAGCTCGCCGTTCGGCCCGCAGACAAAGCCGTCAAGGGTGACCGACATTTTGAGAACGAGTCGTCTCATGGCAGTTCCTCCCGAGCGAAGCCGAGCGCGCGCGTACGGGTGTTTGATCGAGCGTGGTCAGGCAGTGGGAAGCAGAATCTCGGTGATCAGTTCGGCCTCAGGCGTCTTTCTCGGATCGTTGACATAGTGTTCGATGTTGAAGTCGTCACGGAGCGGGATGCGCTGCTCGGCGACGAGCTCAAAGGTGCGGCCAGTGGCCGGACCCAGTTGCGGGTAGGGGCCTTGGAGCACAAAGCGGGTGTACTTGCCGCCCGGGAACTTTTCGTAGCGCAGGCCGGGGGGAAGCTCAGCCGGCGGAGCGGCAAGCATGTAGCCGGCGCGGTAAATCTGCGGGCCCGTTTTGTAGAGGCTCATGGCGCCGGTGACGTTGTTGCGCGCCTGCAGCTCGGGCATGAACTTGTGGAACTCAGCCCAAGCCTGCGGCGCGTTTTGCGGGATGGGGCCGACCTTCTCAAGAAAAACGTAGTGCGTCTCGGGCCAGTGGACGGTGTCGGGGGTTTCGTTGAGGGCCATGGAAATCTCCTATGCGGGTTGGGATTGCGATGCGGCCGGGGTTTGCTTTGGAGGGAAAAGCATTTCGAGATAGCGGCGCAGATGGTCGAGGCAGTCCGCGGCCACAGCGGCATTGCGCTGCGCCTTAGCGAGGATGAAGGAGCCCTGGAGGACGGCCTGCGTGTAAAAGGCGAGGCTCTCCGCGGTCCAGTCGATATTCAGGTTGGGGCGCAGGCCGCGCGATGCCATGGCGGCGGCGATATCGGCCTCGACGTCGCGGGCGTGGGAGCCTAAATAGCGATCGCAGGCCTCGCGAATCCGGGGATGGGTCTCATAGGCCTCCTGCACCATGGTGCCGAGCAGGCAGGTGTACTCAGGCAGCTCGCCGCGCAGGATAGCCTTGCGGAAGTCCACGTAGCCGAGCAGGCGGTCGACGGGGTCGGGAAGGCTGCGGTAGGGCGCCTGGCCGAACAGACCATCGGCCATGGCGTAAAAATGCTCCGCGGCCGCCAACCCCAGATCTTCCTTGCTCTTGAAATGGTGAAAGAAGCTGCCCTTGGTCAAGTGAGCCGCTTCGCAGATGTCCTCGACGCGCGTGGCCGAGTAACCCTTGGCGCGGATGACGTAAAGAGCCGCGTCGAGCAGTTTGGTCTTGGAGTCATGCTGCGCAGCTTGGGCTTGCGTGTTCGTTGAAGGCATACATACCAACCAGTTGGTATGTAACATACCGATTTGTTGGTATGCTGTCGAGAGGAAAGATTTCCACAGCTTGGCGTGTTTCTTAAGACGCCTGTGCGCTGTTGTACAACTTATTCGGAATCAGCAACTAGCGGCGAACACCTGATGTGGCGATTGGAGGAGTGCGGAGGGCTGCTCAGGCAGGGGAAAGCCGCTCTAGGGGCGGCAATTGGGCGAGAAAGCGGGCGGCGAACTCAGCGCTGTACTGCTCGAGAAGCTGCTCAATGCGCACGGGGTGGTGGGAACGGACGATGAGGCCGGCGTGGTGGTGCTTCTTCATGCGGTAGACGATCTCAGGGTCGTTGAAGGCCGAGGTATCGGGGTCCGCGGTCTGGGCCAGGCAGAGCACGCTGCCGGCATAGCCCGAGAGCGCGGTGGGCGGCGCGTAGGGCTCGCCGCGCAAGTCGGCTGCCTCGATTCT
>JASHOQ010000073.1 GCA_030041045.1 Acidobacteriaceae bacterium | reverse complement strand
CTGGGGCTCGATCCCGAGCGGGTGAATGTGAAAGGCGGGGCCATTGCCCTGGGGCATCCGTTGGGGTGCACGGGCGCCAAACTCACCGCTACTCTTCTCCAGGAGATGAAAGCGCGGAGCGCGCGGTACGGCATGGTGACCATGTGCGTAGGCGGGGGGATGGGCGCGGCGGGAATCTTCGAGCGCCTGAGCTGAAGGCGCTCCAAAGGAATTCGGCGCTGCTGATTCCGTTTGACCTGGGGCAATCTTGTCGGTTAGAGTGAGGTTCTTCTCACTCAGGCTTTGCTTCGGGGTGACAGCCCATGCGGATTTCCCATCTTCTGCGTGCCGGGTTTCTCGGTTCCCTCGCCATAGCCAGCGCGGCCGGCTGCCTGGCTCTCCAAGACGACGCTTCCAACGCGGCCGGCGCGGCGGGCTGCTTTGCCTGCAGCGGATTTCTGATCTTCATCGTCCTGGCCGCCATTGCGATCAACGTGGCCATCCTGGTGTGGGTGGCGCGGGACGCCAAAGCCCGGGGCATGGACAACGCGGTTCTGTGGATGCTGGTGGTGTTCTTCCTGGGCATCATCGGCCTGGTAATCTATCTGCTCGTGCGGCCCCAGGGGAACATGATTCTGTGCCCGAACTGCGGCAACAAGAAGCTGCAGGCCAGCGTGAAATGTCCGCATTGCGGCGCCGGCTCCTGAGGCCCGAGCCGTGGCTTGCGGCCATTCTGCTTCTGGCGGTGCTGTTCGCGGCTGACGCCCTGCGACCGCCAAAGAAACAGGTGAGTGTGCGTGCGTTTACGGCAGGAGTCGCGGTCTATCACCGCTGGCTGCATCCGTGGACAGACAGGTTGGTCCGTTGCCGATTCAGGCCGACCTGCTCCGAGTACGCCGTGCAGGCCGTGCGGGAATACGGGATTGCCAAAGGCGGATGGATGAGCCTGCGCCGAATCGCCCGGTGCCGCCGCAGCGTGCCCATGGGGACGTGGGACCCAGTGCCGCAGCAGCCATGAGCGAGAAAACGGCGCCGGCCGGGATGGCTCTCGGCCGGTCAACGGAATCCGGATGAAGACGGGCTAAGCTTTGGCCGGAGCCAGCGCCTTGAGGCGCGCATTCAGGCGGGCCTTGTAACGGGAGGCGGTGTTGGAGTGCAGAATGCCCTTCTGCACGCCCTTGTCGAGCACGGAGACGGTGGCGCGGTACTGGGCCTGGGCGGCCTTGGCGTCGCCCTTGGCGAGGGCTTCGCGCAAAGCGCGCAGGCTGGTGCGCACGCGGCTGCGGTTGGCACGGTTGACTTCAGTGCGGGTCTCGGTTTGGCGGGCGCGCTTGAGCGCGGAAACGTGATTGGCCATGATCCTTCCTGATTCGATGGGGAGAATTCTGCAGAAGAATATGCACCTCTTTCGGCTGCATCTCCCGCAATTTCTTAGTTTACGGGAGCTGGAGCCGGAGGTCAATGTGGGCGACGGTGGGCGAGGGCGGGCGCGGACGGCCCCGACGGCGACGCCAGCGCGGGGAGTGACCGTCGGGGTATCCGGGTTGACACAGGAGTCATCAAATATACATGAAGCGCGGATTGACGCGGTTCCGGACTCGCGCTACTCTCAAGGCCAGATATCAACACTTGGTCGCCATTGCCAACCCGCGGTTTTTGCCGGCAGCTCAGAGCCCAAGTTTGCGTCTGTCCAGCGGATTCCGAAACAAGCCAGAAGCCTGCTCCCGCAACGTCCCCCCAAAATTTGCCGATAAAGGATGCAGTCCCGTGCCGGCCGCTGGCGTTCGCGCGTGCGGCCGGATTATTTCAACCCTTAGATGCCGAGGAGGCCGTCGAATCCTTTGAGAATTGCTCTGGAGATTACACCCAATCTTGAGCCCCTGTTCGGGACCCGCGATGAAAACCTGAGGCTGATGGAAGACTCGCTCGGCGTGCGCATCGACCTGCGCTCGGACGCCGTGCATGTGGAGGGCCCGGAAGACGGCGTGGCGCGGGTCCAGCGCATCTTTCAGGACTTTGAAGCGCTGCGCCGGCAGGGAGTGAACCCGCACAACGGCGAGCTGAATGGGATGCTGCGGCTGGTGGTGGCCGATCCGGCGACCACGTTGCGCGCGGTTGCCGATGCGGGCAAGCAGCGCTCGGCGGGCATCAAGCGTACGGTGCAGCCGCGCTCGCTCAACCAGCGCAAGTACGTTGAGGCCATTGAGCAGCATGACATGGTTTTTGGCGTGGGGCCGGCGGGCACGGGCAAGACCTACCTGGCCGTGGCCATGGCCGTGGCGGCCGTGAACGCCAAGAAAGTGAGCCGCATTGTGCTGGTGCGGCCGGCGGTGGAAGCGGGCGAGCGGCTGGGCTTTTTGCCGGGAACCCTGCAGGAGAAGGTGGATCCCTACCTGAGGCCGCTTTACGACGCGCTCTACGACCTGCTGGAGCCGGAGCGCGTGGAGAAGATGCTGGAGAAAAACTCGATCGAGGTGGCGCCGCTTGCCTTCATGCGCGGGCGAACGCTGAATGACGCCTTCATCATCATGGACGAGGCGCAGAACACCACCATCGAGCAGATGAAGATGTTCCTGACGCGCATGGGCAACAACTCGAAGGCGGTGATCACGGGCGATATTACGCAGATCGATCTGCCCAATCCGCGCAAATCGGGGCTGGTAGACGCAATCAACGTACTCGACGGCGTGGAGGGGATCGAGTTCTGCCACTTTGAGGACTGCGACGTGGTGCGCCACGCGCTGGTGCAGCGCATCGTGCGCGCCTACGAGAGCGCCAAGCCGCAACAGCAGGAGTTGCCGCTCGAAGGGGCTATCGAAGTGGATGTTCCCATCGAGGAACAGAGGCTGACGACGGTCAAGCCGCAGTAAGCATGGTGGGCAATCGCGGCCCAATCCGGCAGAGCACGAAGCCGTTTCGCGTATCATCGCATTAGACCCGGAGCCGCGCTCGCTTGCGGCTCCGCGCACCATGATTCTTCTCGACCCAGACCTCAATTCCGGCCCGCGGCTCAAGAGAGGCGCGGCCAGGCGATATGCCGGGCGAGAAACCCCCCGGAAGAACTTGCAATTGCCCTCGGCGCGCGTGCTGGCGGGCTTTCTCGCCCGTGCCCAGGCATCGATGCGGCTGCGCGGCGAGGTGAGCGTGCTATTGACGACGGACGGCACGATACGCCGGCTGAACCGGCAGTTCCGCGGCAAGGATAAGGCGACCGATGTTCTATCTTTCCCCGCCACAGGTTTCGTCCAAAGCCAGAAGAAGAACCAGAAAAAGAACCAGGAAAAAGGCGACCTGGCCATCAGCGTGGAGACGGCGCGGAGGCAGAGCCTTGCCTGCGGCCATTCTCTCGAGACCGAGATCCAAATCCTGATGCTGCATGGACTGCTGCATCTCAATGGATTCGATCACGTAAAGGATGCGGGCGAGATGGCGCGGCGAGAGCGAGCCCTGCGCGCGCGGCTGGGACTGGAGCGCGGGTTGATTGAACGGGCGCACGATTTTTCCCAAGGACGAAGCGCAGATCCCCCCCGCGGCGGGCCTTCGGCTTCGGCTCGTCCGCTGCTCGGACTCGCTCAGGATGACAGCCAGCGTGGGCTGCGGAGCAAGTCAGCGAGTCAGCAAGTCAGCAAGTCAGCGGTATCCCACCCTGGCCGCGGAAACAAAAACGCGGCATCGACGCGCAACGGTAAGGCGAGGGGCGCGCGATGACGTGGACCAGCGTGCTGCTGATCGCGTTTCTTGCCCTGGTGGAGACGCTGGCTGCGTATATCAGCCGCATCTACTCGGAGTTCGGCAAGATTCTGACGCGCGAGGAGCAGGAGAACCTGGACGCGTGGGAGGAGCGGGTCGAGCCGCACATCGGGCTGACGCGGGAACATGCGTACCTGTGCGCGGTGGTGCTGCAGCAGCTGGCGCTGGGCGGCATCGCGCTCGAGTTCGGCGCGCTCTTGTTCGACCGCATACCGCACGCGGCGCGGCCCACGCCGCTCGAAGTGACGCAGGCGGCGCTGGGCGTGGTGCTGGTGGTGGTGTTCTGCAACCAGCTCATCCCCTCGTTTCTGTTCAACCGCACGCGCGGGCTGTGGGCGGCACGGATGGTCTGGCCCATCCGATTCCTGCTGTGGATCGTCACCCCGATTACGGTGTTCATCCGTTTCTTCTTTTCCGTGGGCACGCTGGTGGAGCATCCGGCGATTGCGGAAGAGGAGCCGGTTGCGGACGTGGAAGCGCTGATCGAAGCCGGCGAGGAAGAGGGGATCCTCGAAAAGAGCGACCGCGAGCTGGTGCGCTCGGCGGTGGAGTTCGGCGACAAGCTGGTGCGCGAAGTGATGACGCCGCGGCCGGAGATCTTCGCGGTGCCGGAATCGATGACGCTAGAGCAGTTTGTGGGGTTGCTGTTCACGCACAGCTACTCGCGCGTGCCGGTGTACGGCGGAACGCTGGACAACGTGACCGGGATTGCCTTTGCGCACGACCTGCTGCAGATTGCAGACGAGGAGGCGCGCACGCGCACCGTGGAAAGCATCCAGCGGCCGGCGGCTTTTGTGCCGGAGACCAAGAAGGGCTACGAGCTGCTGCGGGAGATGCAGCGCGAGAAGCAGCACATGCGCATCGTGATCGACGAGTACGGCGCGGTCTCTGGCCTGGTGACCATCGAAGACCTTCTGGAGCAGATTGTGGGCAACATTCGCGACGAGCACGAGGAAGGTTCGAACGAAGAGCCGCAGCGCGAGCCGGGGGGCTCGTGGTTGGTTCCGGGGAATTTTCCCGTGGATCAATTGGGAGATTTGTTCGGCGAGCCGGTGGAGCTGGGCAACGGATACGAAGCGGCGACGCTGGGCGGGCTGATCAGCGAAATCGAGGGGCGCATTCCGCTTGCAGGCGAAGTGGTGATGATCGACGGCATCGGCGTGCGCACCGAGGTGGTGGCTTCGACGGGCACGCGCGTGGAGAGGCTGCGCGTGTTTCCGCCGGTGGCGCTGCTGCCGTTTCCGCGGTGAGCCTCGTGCGGACTCGCTGGAGGTTATGCGTGCCACGCCTGGTGCTAGTTGCGGCGATTTTCTCTTTCGCCAGTACTGCGCTGCTGCCGTCCGCAATCGCTCAGACGGGAGCCGTTCAGGTCTGGGATGGATTGACGGAATATCCGCAAAAGCCGAGATCGCTTCAAGAGGTGGACTTCAGAAACTTTCGCTACAAACTTTTGGAAGAGACCGTTGCGCTACGAAACGGTGCGATGGCCCGAAGATACAAACCGTTTGGGGGCGAGCAGGCCGCTCTCGAACACACGTGGCTGTTCGATGTGCGTGATGGCGTGCCGAGGCATGCGCTGGTATCCATCTATGTCTTGAACTATGGCGGGAGCTCTGCTCCGGCCGGATATGCTTTGTTGTTTGAGATCAAAGAGGGTCGTCTGGTGACGACGCAGGAGATCAGTTACGATGCTCAAGCACCGGGCACCGGGGCATCTTTCGATGTCTTAGGCGGCAAACTTACCGTTGCGGGACGGAGCGACGACCATACGCCCAACTGCTGTCCGGCCTACCTCGACGTGGCGACATTCACATGGGATGGGGACCGCTTTCTTCCGGCCGGATACAAGGTCGTACCGGTCAGGAAAAAGTGAAGTCAGGCAAGTCTGTTTCGTTTACGGCGATTCATCCCTTGCGCGCGGCTCTCCACGCGCGCCACTCTTCCGCGGTGATCTCCCAGGTTTCTGACGACAGGCGGCCGCACACGTAGTCCTGCTCGCCGGTGCAGACGATGCGCATGCCGTTCTTCTCTGAGATGCGGCGCGAGGCCAGATTTTGAGCGGCTTTGGGCACGCGCAGCACGGGAAAACCAAGCACGTCGAACCAGAAATCGCTGCTCCACGCCGCGGCTTCGCTCATCAGTCCCTGGCCCTGCCAGGGAGGGGCGAGCCAGAAGCCGCGGTTGTGGCCTTCGGCGTTGGCAAGAGCGATATAGCCGATGAGGCGATCGGGTGCGCTCTTGAGGCGCAGGGTCCAGTGCCACTCCTCTCCGCGCGCGATGGCGGGCAGCGCGATGTTTTCAATATAGTGGCGAGCACCGTCGAGCGGGTAAGGCCAGGGAACCGTGTTGCGCAGGTAGCGCACGATCTCCCAATGAGGAAAGACCTCCTGAATCTGCGCGGCGTCTTCGAGGGCCAGAGGACGCAGGAGAAGCCGTGCGGTCTGGCCTTCGGAAGTCATGCCGCGATGATAGCAATCGCGGCCGGATGCGGCAGCGGACAAGGCGCGTATCCGCGATAATGAAGAGCAGGAGACGCGTTTGAAGTCAGGATTTGTGGCCATCATCGGGCGGCCTAATGTGGGCAAGAGCACGCTGCTCAACGCGCTGACCGGCGAGAAGGTGGCGATTGTGACCGCCAAGCCGCAGACCACGCGCAACCGTATTGCCGGCGTGGTGGAGGTTGCGGCGCGCAAGGGCACGCCCGCGGCGCAGATTGTGTTTGTGGATACGCCCGGCGTGCACAAGCCGGGATCGCAACTGGACCGGCGCATGCTTGAAGAGGTTCACGAGGCGCTCGAGTCCCGCGACGCGGTGCTGGTGCTGATGGACGCGACGCGGAGAGTGAAGCTGGGGACCGCGGATTCCCCGGTCCCCAAAAGCGAGGGCCCGGGGGCACCCAATTCAAGAAAAGCCAATTGGGCGAGCGAGGATGCGTTTCTCTTCGGATTGATCCGGGGAATCGATTGCCCGGTTTTCCTGGTGCTGACCAAGGTCGACCTAGTGCGCAAGGAAGAGCTTCTGCCCATGATCGACTCGCTCCAGAAGCAGCACAACTTTGCCGCGGTGATTCCGGTAAGCGCGCGCAAGCGGGACGGGCTGGATGTGCTGGTGCAGAAAATCGTGGAGGTACTGCCGAAGGGTGAGAGGTACTATCCGCGGGATCAATTCACGGACCAGCCCATTCGCTTCATGGCGGCAGAGCTGATCCGCGAGAGCATTCTCACGGCGACGGGCGAAGAGGTGCCGTACGCGTCGGCGGTGGTGATTGAAAAGCTCGAAGAGCCACCGCTCTCCTCCAAAACCAAAAAAATAACGCGGATTGCGGCGGCGATTTATTGCGAGCGCGCGGGGCAGAAGGCGATTCTGATCGGGCGCGGCGGGAGCAAGCTGAAGGAGATCGGCGCGGCGGCCCGGCGCAAGATTGAATCGCTCCTGGAAACGCAGGTTTATCTGGAGCTGCATGTGATTGTCGAGCCGGGATGGAGAGAGTCGAGGCGCTTCGTGGCGTCGCTCGATTGGCGGAATCAGTTGGAGGGGTTGGCGAGCGACCAGGAAGACGAGCAATAGCCCAGCGTGGAGTGGCAGTCGGGCCGCAAACGAGGATTTTCGAAAGCCGTAAAATTCCCCAAGGAAGAATGCCATTGCGTCGTCCCTTTCGGGACTCCGCGCCCCATTGTGCGTCTCGATTTCCCCACGCTGAAGCGCGGGGCTAATGAACGTTGCGCCTCCGGCGCGAGCGATTGAAGGCTCTTGTACATTTTGAGAACAGCTTGAGCCGTAATTCGGCTGCTTTGCGACTCGGCTGAAGCCTTGCCCTTTCAAGGCGACCAGAGCCAGCGCCACGATGTTGCGCCGCGCGCGTGCGGTGGTAGGCTTTCCTCTGGAGTAACAGGAGGAGGGTGCGTGCGCAGGCATTGGGCTCGCTTTGCGGTTTTCTTTTTTCTTGGAGCTGTTTTCGCGCGCACCGCGTTTGCGGAGGAGGAGTCGCAACGGGAAGCTCTCGAAACGGCGCCGGCGCCGGTGGTGCACGCTCTGCCCGCGGACAATCCCGTGGCCGATCCGAAGGCGATTGTCACCATAGGCCATGCGCGGTTTACGGTGCTGACGCCGCAGTTGATCCGCATGGAGTGGTCGACGACCGGCCAGTTTGAGGATCACGCCTCGCTGGTGTTCATCAACCGCAGGCTGCCGGTCCCGAAGTTTGAGCAGGGCATCGATGCGAATGGCTCCTTTGGCCCCGGCATGCTCACGATCACCACCGATACTCTCACCCTAAAATACAATCCAACAGGCGACGGCCATTTCACCGCCGACAATCTCTCCATCGCACTCAATGTCGACGGCAAACAGGTCGTCTGGCATCCCGGCGACACCGACTCTGAAAACCTGCTGGGCACCACGCGCACTCTCGACGGCGCGCTGGGATCGAAGACGCAGGAGCCGATCGAACAGGGGTTGGTCTCGCGCTCGGGATGGGCGCTGGTGGACGACTCGACGCGGCCGCTGTTCGACGCGACGGATTTCCGATTCCTCGAAGGCGAAAAGAGCCCGTGGCCATGGGTCATGGAGCGGCCGGCGAGCGAGGCGCCGGGCAAATACATCGACTGGTATTTCTTCGGCTACGGGCACAACTACCGAAGAGCGCTGGGCGATTACGTGAAGGTGGCGGGGCGCATTCCGCTGCCCCCGCGGTTTGCCTTCGGCGCGTGGTGGTCGCGCTACTGGGCTTACAGCGATCAAGAACTGGATGATCTGGTACGCGGGTTCCGCGAGAACGATACGCCGCTCGATGTGCTGGTGATCGACATGGACTGGCACATCAACGACAACCAGCTCAGGGCGATGGGCGCGAAAGACCAGTCAGGCCAAATGCTGGGATGGACCGGCTACACGTGGAACAAGCTGCTGTTTCCCGATCCCGAGGCTTTCTTGAAAAAGCTGCACGAAGTGGGATTGAACGTGACCATGAACCTGCACCCGGCCTCGGGTATCGAGCCGTGGGAACAGGCGTATCCGGCCATGGCCCGCGCGATGGGCATCGACCCGGCGACGAAGAAGTATATTCCCTTCGACCCCACCGACAAGAAGTGGGCGACGAACTACTTCGACCTTGTGCTGCACCCGCTGGAACAACAGGGGGTGGACTTCTGGTGGCTGGACTGGCAGCAGCACCCGCTCATGACCCCGGTGCCCGGTCTGACCAATACGTGGTGGTTGAATTACATCCACTTCACGGACCAGCAGCGCGAAGGCAAGCGGCCGCTCTTGTTTCATCGCTGGGGCGGGCTGGGGAATCATCGTTACGAGATTGGTTTCTCGGGGGATACGATTTCGGTGTGGGACTCGCTCGCGTTCCAGCCGTGGTTCACGGCCACGGCGGCCAATGTGGGCTATGCCTACTGGAGCCACGACATAGGCGGGCACATGCCGGGCGCGGTGGATCCGGAGCTGTTCACACGCTGGGTGCAGTTCGGCGCATTCAGTCCCATTCTGCGCACGCACACCACGAAGAATCCCGAAGCGGAACGAAGAATCTGGGCATATCCGGAGCCATACTCATCGATTTTGCGTTCGACGTTTCAGCTGCGCTACGCGCTGGTGCCCTACCTCTACACCGAAGCGCGGCGCACCTACGACACGGGGGTTGCGTTCTTCCGGCCGGTCTATTACGACTGGCCGCACGAGATGCCGGCGTATGACGCGAAGAATGAGTATTTGTTCGGCGACGAGATGCTGGTGGCGCCGGTAGTCGCGCCCGTGGACAAGGTGACGCACCTGGCCGAGGAAAAGATCTGGCTGCCGGAGGGACGCTGGTACGAGTCGCCGACGGGCAAGCGCCTGGACGGCGAGGGACAGGCGGACCGGAGTTTCACCATCGACGAGATTCCGGTGTATGTGAAGACGGGCGCGATTGTGCCCATGCAGCCGGCGATGTTGCACACCAATAACAAGCCCGTCGATCCGCTCATCGTGAATGTGTGGCCGCTCGACGCAGGACAAACGTCGAGCTATTCGCTCTATGAGGATTCGGGCGTATCCGTCGATTATCAGCGCGGCATTTTTGCGCGCACGCCAATTCGCGCCGAGCAGACCGGGGACACTCTGCGGGTGGAGATCGGGCCGGTCGAGGGAAATTATCCGGGCATGCTCACGACGCGCAGTTACGAGCTGCGGCTGCCCGCGGACTGGCCGCCGGTGCAGGTGACGGTGAACGGCGTCGCAGTGAAGCAGGCGGGCGCGGACGGCAAGGGCGGGTGGACTTTCAAGGGCAACACGCTGACGACGGTGATTCCGGTGCCGGCGGCGAGCGTGCGCACCAAGGTGACAATCGAAGTGCGGCGCGCGGCGGGATCGACGGCGAAGCGCGGCGAGCTGGACGGATTCGCAGGCGCCATGACGCGGCTGCGCGCGGCTTATGACGCGCTGCAGAATTCGTCGCCGGTGGCCGGCCCACCCGATGCGCTGATCGCGGCCATGCAGACAGGCGACCGGCTCACCTATCACCCGGAGCGCGCGCAGGAGGAATTAGCGCACTTCGCTGAGGCCGTGAAGCAGGCGCAGGCGGCCGTGCAGGCGATGGAGGGGCCTTATATGGAGCGGCTGAACCAGGCCACGCACATTGGAGGCGCGAACCTGGCGCCCCTTGATCTGGAGGCAGAGAAACAGAAGCGGGCGGATCTGCTGAAGCGTGCGGAGGCGATGGTGGGGGAAGCACAGAAGTGACGCGAGGCGCCAATTTCGAGTAACGATAAACCCAACCGCACTCCGCCGACAATTACCGGCCTTTCTTCGCAATGTTACTAACTGTGGTTGAAACCTCCGGATCGAGGATCCGATGGTTTCAGACCGGTTCAGCCGGAAGAATCATTGCTCGATATACAGGCAGTTGTATCCCACATAGGTATACGGACTAAGTGCCACGAAGCTGTAGGTGCCGCTGCTGGAAAGGTCCATGCCGGCGCTGATTGACGTGATGGATTCCTGGATATTTTGGACAAGGACTCCATTCATGTAGCACCAGTATTCCGAGTCGTGTAGTCCTCCTGCAGGGACTGCTCCGCTGAAAGCGGCGTGCAGATATTTCCAGTCTCTCCAGCTCGCCGTTGAGTAGCCGCTGCAAAAAGCGTAGCTGGTTACGTTCTTTGACCCGAGCGCTGACTCCAGCCCGGTATATTGCGCATAGGCTGCGCCCTCGGCGGCTTGACCGGCGGAGTTATACGTCGTCAAGTCGCCAAAAAGCCCAGACCAGATGCAGGCGTTTCCCGCGGAGTGCGGAATGATTTCACTGTTACCGTAGATGCTCCCGCCGCTGCCGCCGTTATAGGCCCAGCCATTGGGCGGCATCCCTGAAGCGGTCGCATCCGAAGGCGGAGGCACTCCGCGGAAGTCCGTGAAAAGCACGCAGGTCCAGTCCAGGGTTGGAACCAGTGTGGGCATGTTGCCAAACACCTGAACTGTGTAATAGCCGCTCGGATCGACGATGATCTGTGCCACGGTTGAAGGGCCGAACTGCCCTGACAGGCTGAGAACGCCGCACATTCCCCAATCGTCAGGATTGCTGCTGCCTCCGCCGCCGTGCGGCGTGCGAACACCGAGCTGTTTGGTGCAACCGTATCCTTCCATGTTATTCACGGTCATTTTGGTTGCCTTTCCCTCGGGGCAACTGACCGATCCGCTGGTTATCGCGGCCCTTGCTTTCGAAGGAAATGCCAACGCCAGGCAACATAGAATCGCCGCTGTGAACGGCACCACCAGGAAACGCCTCATGTGTCCCTCCTCTTGCAGAGTCGATTGAACGAGGCACTCTCGCTTCCGCTCGAACTTAAGCAGATAGTGCGAGTGGTTCGAGAATCGTTACAGGAGAGGGGCAGTGCAGGATGGTTTCAGGCGCAGCGGCGTTGCTTCGCTATGCGAGCGAGTCAGCAAGTCAGCTTGCGCTGCGCGGATCTGAGCGGAGTTGGCGAGATGCCACCCTTTCCGTAGAAAACGCGGAAAGGGTAGGGCAACGGCTCAAGATGAAAACGCTGAGTTGCGATCGTGCTTTCCCAGGTCGGGAGAATCGGGATCTCCGCCCCACGGACCAAGACCTGTCCGTGGGGACCCGGGACCTGGGGCACCCAACGGCCTTTCTAGTCGTGGTGGTCGGCGGAGCAGCAGGAGGAACCGGCAGCTTTGGCCTGCGCGGCTTCGGGCTTGACCACTTCCGGCTGCACGTAAGGCTGGTTGGGATCGACAAAATAGTTGTCGCTGTACTTGTCGTGATGGCGCACCCAGGCCATGGTGTGCTTGAGGCCGGCTTCGTCGCGGCCCTTGGGCACGAGGTCAAGGAAGTTGTAGGTACCGACGAGAATGTCGAGGCCGCGGCCATAGGTGGAGTAGGTGTGGAAGATCGCGCCGCTCGCATCCTTGAAGAAAACGCTCAGGCCGGGGCGCTCATCGCTCGGGAACGGCGCCCACTCGTAGTTGTAGTAGACCTGTTCTTTGCCCTTGTCCTCAGGCTTGAGCGAAACTTGAAAATCGTAGTTGAAGTCGCTCGCGAAGGATGAGTACCAGTGGAAGCGCCAGCCCATGCGCTTTTGGAAGGCGGCGATCTCCGCCCAGGGCGCGTGCGAGACCACGGCGAAGGTCACGTCGCGGTTGGCCAGATGGATGGCCATGCCGTCGAAGTGATCGGCGAGATACGAGCAACTGGGGCAGCCTTCCTTCCATCCCGGACCGAGCATGAAGTGATACATCACGAGCTGGCTGCGCTGCTCGAAAAGGCCGGCGAGCGAGAGCCTGCCCTGCGGCCCCTCGAAGGCGTAGGGCTTCACGACTTTCTCCCAGGGCAGCTCGCGGCGCTGGCGGCTGAGCTCGTCGCGCAGCCGGGTGAACTCTTTCTCCTTAGCGAGAAATTCCTTGCGGGCCGCGATCCAATCGGCCTGCGAGACGATCTTGTGCTGCTTCAATTCCGGCGTTGCGGTTGCCATCGGGAATCTCCTTTGCTGTAGTCGCAGCCTCGGGCTGCGGAGTTTTGCGTAAGAACTTGCGCGCGACGAATGCGGTGAGGCCGCCGGTCCCGGTGGCGCTGCCGGCGATTGCTGCGGCAGTTGCGATACAGACGGGGCACATGAGCGATCTCCGTATTAAGGTCTGGCCCAGCGATTCCTCCGCGAGAAAAAGGCCGAACTGCGGATCCTTCGACTCCGGTCGCCCGCAGGCGGACGACCTTCGCTCAGGATGACTGCGCATCGGTATGCGCCTGCTGCATGAACAAAGGCGGCTCGTCGGCGCTGGGGCCCCAGCTTGCGGGCACGGGAAGGTTGAGCAGGCGCAGATAGACGCTGAACTGGCCGCGGTGCTGGTACCAGTGGCTGAACATGAGGTCGCGCAGAATGGCGGAGCGCGGCGCGGAGAAAAGCTCCCTGTCTCCCTGTACCAGGCGCCAGGTTTCCTTCATGGCGTCGTCGTCGTAGCCGGGCAGCTCGTTGCGCACGGTGGCAATGCTCTGATCAAAGGCTTCGAGGATTTCGATGTGCGTGGCCGGTTCAGGAAAATCGAATTTGCCGCGCGCCTGCCTGGGATTGTCGGCGACAAGGCGGACAATGCTGCCGGGCACGAGGGCGATGTGCAGCGCGAGCTGTCCGGCGGTCAGGGATTTCTCATGCGGTTTCCAGGTGAGCTTGTCGCCGGGCAGGCGGTCGAGGAACCGGCGCGTGACCGGCGCCTGGGTTTCGAACTCGGCCAGCAGTGCGTCTGCGATGGATGTAAGGGGTGGTGCAATCGGCATGAGGATTCTCCTTTCCGTATCCGCTTTTCGGACTCGTGCTTTCCCAGGTCCCAGAGTCGGGATCTCCGCCCCACGGACCAAGACCTGTCCGTGGGGACCCGGGACCTGGGGCACCCTTGTGATTGCGGCTAGCGCATTTTTTCCGCGCGCTTGCGCGCCTGCTCGAGCATGGAGGCCCAGCCGGAGGCGACGTTTTTCTTGTGGTCCTCCTGAACCAGGCCGAAGGAGGAATGGCGGAACTTGATGAGCGTGCCCTCGCCGTCTTCGCTCAGCCGGTACTGGACATTATTCGCCACCGGGTGCGACATGAAAAGAGGGCCCGCGAACTCGAGCAGCGTGGGCCGCTTGATGGCCTGCACGTGAGCCCAGAGATGGCCGTTGTTCTGCCCGAGATCGCGGAACCAGCGGCCGCCGGGCCAGGGTTCGAGCTTGAACGGCATGGGCGTGCCGTCGGATCTCTCGTTGCATGGGCCGAGCTGCTCAAGCAGGGCGTCGAAGGTGACGTCGAGCGGGGCGTTGACGCGGATCTCCTGCTCCACGAGGAGGGAAAGGCTTTCCACGTCGGGTGCGGTGGTCGGGTTCATGGTTTCTCCTTCAGCGAATTGCTGCCGCAGTTGGATTGGTCGCGAGTCTCCCCATGCATTTTGGCCTCAGCGCGCTGCTTGACTCGATTCAGCGTGTGCAGCCAATACCGCTCGAAAGTGCCGGTCCACTCGTGCAGGGGGCGGATGGCCGCGGCGTTGGTCCTGTACATGCGATGGCGGCCGTTGCGGCGCACGTGCACCAGGCCCACTTCGCGCAGGACGCCGAGGTGCTTTGAGACCGAGGGCTGATCCAGGCCGATGGCGGCGACGATCTCGCCCACCTGGCGCTCGCCGACGGCAAGAAAAGTAAGAATCTGGCGGCGGCGGGGCTCGGCGACGGCGTTGAAGGGGTCGGAGGTGGTTGCGGCCCGGGCCATGATGGAAACAATACATGCCTATATAGGAATATGTAAAGAGAATTTTTGCGCTTTTGTGACCAGTGGTGAGAATTGATTTGCCGCCGCCCTGCAGGCGATGTAGCATCCGGGGCATGAACAAAGTGATTGGCGTTTTTCTTGCTGCCCTGTTTGTGGCCGCGGCCGGAGCTCGTGCGCAGGCTCCGGCGCCAGCTCCGGGGACTGACGCGAAGCCGGCGCCTGCGGCGCCCGCACCGTCAGCACCCGTCATGAAGACCTGGTTCCTGCGCCTGATTCCGCCGCGGCCCACTTTCGACAAGGACATGACCGACGCCGAGGGCGCGCTGATGGAGCAGCACTTTCTCTACTGGAAGGCACAGTTCGACAAGGGCGTGTGCGTCTTTGGCGGGCCGGTGCTCGATCCGCGCGGGGTTTACGGCGTGCTGGCCATCCGCGCAGCCACGGAGGAGGAGGCGCGCGCGCTGGCCGACGGCGACCCGACCGTGAAGGCAGGGCTCAACAAAATGGAAGTGGCGGAGATGAAGATTGCGTTTCTGCCCAGCGGAAAGTAGCCGCCGAACGATTCTGCCGCGTGAATGACAATCCTTGGCGGTGCGTCCGGTATAGTTCTGCCCATGACTCTCGATCGACGCGCATTCTTGCATGCCTGCACGCAGGCCGGCGTGGCCTCGCCGCTGCTGCCGGGAATTCTGTTCACGCTCGCCGCGCAGGCGCAGGAGCCGGCGCCCGGCGCGAATCCGGAAGCGAAGCCACCCGACGCAGAAACGGAGCAGCCGAAGATTACAGCGGAAATGATCGACCAGGCCGCGGCGCTGGCCGGCGTGGGGCCGTTCACTGACGACCAGAAGAAAATGATGCTCGATGGGCTGAACGATCAGCGGAGCGGATTCGACCCGATCCGCGCGCTGAATCTGCCCAACTCCGTGCCGCCGGCGTATGTGTTTCATCCGCTGGGGGCGGCGAAGGAGTCGCAGGAGCCTGCCTGCGTGACTCTTCCGTCTTCGAGCAGAGAGACGGTTGCGATCGACTGCGTCGGTAACGACTGCCTCAAACAGGTCACTGGTCCAGCGCGAATTGCTGACCTCGCGTTCATGACCGTGGGAGAACTCGCACCGCTCTTGGAGGCACGCAAGATTACTTCGCTGGCACTCACGCAGATGTACATCGAGCGGCTGAAGCGGTACAACGCGAAGCTGTACTTTATGATCACGCTGACTGAAGAGCGCGCGCTCAAGCAGGCGAAGCAAGCGGATGAAGAGATTGCCGCGGGCAAGTATCGCGGAGTGCTGCATGGGATTCCGTGGGGCGCGAAGGATCTGCTGGCGGTGAAAGGGTACCCAACGACGTGGGGCGCAGGAGGGTTCGAGCACCAGAGCTTCGACGAAGACGCGACCGTGGTGCAGCGCCTCGATGCGGCGGGCGCGGTGCTGGTGGCCAAGTTCACACTGGGCGCGCTGGCCATGGGCGACAAGTGGTTTGGCGGGCGGACGCGGAACCCGTGGAATCCGGCGCAGGGATCGAGCGGGTCGTCGGCCGGATCGGCGAGCGCGGTGGCCGCGGGATGCGTGGCATTTGCCATTGGATCGGAGACGCTGGGTTCCATCTCTTCTCCTTCTACGCGCTGCGGCTGCACCGGATTGCGGCCCACGTTTGGCCGCGTACCGCGCACAGGCGCGATGGCGCTGAGCTGGACCATGGACAAATTGGGACCGATCTGCCGCTCGGTGAACGATGCTTACCTTGTCCTGCTGGCGATTGCGGGGCCTGACGGAAAGGACCTTTCGGCGGCGCCGCTTGAATTCACTCCAGAGCCAAGCATCGACTGGCGCAAGCTGAGGATCGGCTATTTCAAGAGCGCGTTCGATGCCCAGCCGCCGCTGAAGCTGATGGAAGCGGCGCCGAACGAGACGGCCGACCAGAAGAAAAAGCGCGAGGACGCGAATGCCGAGATGCAGGCCGAGCGGGCGCGGCGCGACTACGACCGGAAGTACGACCTGGCGGCTCTGGACAAACTAAAGGCCATGGGCATCCAGCTCGTTCCCGTTGACCTGCCCAAGCTGCCCTGGCGCGCGATGGTGCCGCTGCTGACGGCCGAGGCTGCGGCGGCCTTCGACGACTTGACGCGCTCAGGGCGCGACAAGCTGCTGACGGAGCAGGGACCCGAGGACTGGCCGAATGATTTCCGCGTGGCGCGGCTCTATCCGGCCGTCGAATACATCCAGGCGAACCGGGCACGGACGCTGGCCGTGCGGCAGATGTCGGCGCTGTTCGAGCAGGTGGACGTGATTGTGACGCCGACGGTTGAAGATCAGCTGATTGCGACCAACCTCAGCGGGCATCCGGCGCTGATTCTGCCCAACGGGCTGCGCGGCGACGATGCGCCCAAGCCGCCGGCGATTGACAACGGCGATGAGGACGATATCGGTGGGCCGGGGACGCCGGTTTCGCTGACGTTTCTTGCCGGGCACTACCAGGAAGCAATGCTGGTGGCGTTTGCGGGCGCGTACCAGCAGGCGACGGGGTTCGAGAAGGTGCATCCGGATTTGGGTTAGCGGTGTTAGCGGAGCTGGCGGAGTTAGCAAAGTGAGGAAGCCCCCCGGCTCTGCCGGGGCGACAGTCGGAGTTTGACATTTGAGGGAGTCCACCCAGAAAACTCCAAGCGTGAGCCGACCAAAGCATCACGCGAAGGAGAATCCGGATGGACGAGTACGAAAGCCTAAGCCACACGAAGTGGGATTGCAAGTATCACGTGATCTTCATTCCCAAATACC
>JASHOQ010000072.1 GCA_030041045.1 Acidobacteriaceae bacterium | reverse complement strand
ATGCTTAAGTACCTGGAAGGCAATGACATATGCAAGACCGCGAGTGGTACTACGGACTGCCTGCCGGCGGGTAGCACACTTACCCAGTTCGGCTACGGTTTCGAAATCAGTACTACGGACGGGACAACCCAGCAATTCACCGTGAACAGCTTGACGCAGACCGCCGTCCAGTAGACCTGAAGGAGAGCGGGAAAAGCAAAGCATCGCTTGTCCCGCTCTCATGAAAAATGGACTCATCCGAAGCAAAAAAAAGCGCCCGAAATAGCTGGGCTGCACGCGAGGGGAGTCTATAAGGAGAACCTTGTTCTAGTACATCAGGGACAGGGAGACAGATGCATTGCGAACCAGCCCCCGTGGCAAAGCGCGATGAAGAAATGTGCCCCGACAGATAGCCGATCACAAAGCCGGCGCCGCTAGGCGGGCACGAAGGCAGTTCTGGGCTCCCTCCTCATCTCTGGTCCATTGGTGGTTTTGCGAAGAACCTCGATTTCCTGGAGATCCACTTCGACCGAAAAGCACCGGCTGATCGCAGTTAGCGCGATGACCACCTTGGTGGAACGCCGGAACTCGGTGACCGTGCCTTCCACCCCCTCAAATACGCCACTTCGCACTCGCACCGGCGTGCCTAAGTCAACGTTGGGATGAGGCCGCAGCAAGCATCCGCTCGCCAACCCCTGGCGAATTCTTGCCATTTCCTCCGCGCTTACGGATTCATTTTCGCCATCGCCCAAGAGGCGTATGACGCCGGGCGTGGAAATAAGGCAGAGGCGCGTTTCTGGCGAGTAGCGCACAAATACGTAACCACCGAAGAGCGGCCGCTCCAGGACGACGGTCCGATCCGTCCAGCGGGAACTCTCTGTATAGAGCGGGAGAAAGTGCTCTAACCCACGCACAGCTAAGTGTTGTGCCACCCGCTTCTCATGGTTTGAGATGACGTGCAATACGTGCCACGGAGTCCCGGTCAAAGCGCACCACCACCTTGTGCTTCCGGAATGCGGAAGGCTGAGAGGATCTGTCGTCCTCAGCCTGCGATGCCAGAGGCATGATACGGCGCCATCCCTGTGCAGCCTTCCATGTAAGACACGGAACGTTTGCCGTAGAAACCCCGCAAGATTCTTTGGGCGAAATGCTACTACTTGCTTTGTGAGCCTATGTTGACTGTCTTATCTTAGACGTAAGCTGAGGCAGGGAGGTTGTACGCGGCATTCCAGGGAGCTGTGGGTAATTATGCCTTTCGTACCGGAACAGGTTTTCGCGCTAGAAATAAGCCCAATACAGGAAATCAGGGTTCATACGGCAGTCACAGGCGATGGGCGCCACTTGTGGAAAACCGCGTAGGAGCTCGGAGATTCCTGGCGAATCGCCCGGGTTCTCCATTCACCTCATCACGTTAATCGCTTCCAACTCCGGGCGCTTCCAAAATGGGAAGGGGTGTATCAACGGACAAGGTCTGCGAGGTTTCATGGAGGCCACGAAATTCTGGGACGATCTGCTGCAGTTTCGATCGAATCGCATCATCGGGAGCATCCGAGCTCACCAGAACGCTAAGCTCGTCCAGATAGTCCTTCAGAGTGCCCCATGGCGTGGGCTTGCCTCGCGTTCGCATCACCTTTCCACATTCCGTTGGCAGGGGATCTTCGCCTTTGTAAAACAACTCTTCGTAGAGCTTTTCACCCGCGCGAAGGCCGGTATAGGTGATCTCCACCTCATTCTCGCTCTTGCCGAGCAGGCGAATGAGCATGTGTACCATATCGACGATGCGCATGGACTCTCCCATATCCAGCACCAGGATTTCCCCGTGCCTGCCCACCGCAAACGCCTGCAAAACGAGCGACACCGCTTCGGAGACGGTCATAAAGAAGCGCGAGACTTCCGGATGAGTGACAGTAACCCGGCCGTGCTTTCGGATTTGCTCCTGGAATAGCGGCACGACGCTTCCCTGTGAGCCCAGCACATTGCCGAAGCGCACGGAAATGCAGCGCATCTCACCGTGAGGCCGAGCCGCGAGAATTAATTCTCCCACCCGTTTCGTGCATCCCATCACGCTGGTCGGATTCACGGCCTTGTCGGAGGAGATGGCCACAAAGGAGCGGCAGCCGCAGACCACGGCTACATCAAGCAACGACAAAAGACCAAAAATGTTGTTGCTTATGGCCTCCCGCACATTTGACTCCATCAGCGGGACATGCTTGTAAGCCGCCGCGTGGAAAACGGTCACGATTTCGTGGCCGTCGAAAATCTGCATCATGCGCTGGCGGTTGGCAATGTCCGCCACGTGATATTCGATTTTGCAAGCAGTACTCCGTTGCTCCAATCGTTGCTTCAAGAAGAACAACCCGCTCTCGTCCTGATCCACACAAAGGAGCCTCTCAGGCGCGAGTTGGAGAATCTGGGCACAGAGTTCGGATCCGATAGATCCCGCTGCGCCCGTCACCATCACGCCCTTGCCAGCCAGCTTGTCTACGGGCAGTTCTGCAGCCAGACGAACGGCTTCGCGCCCCAGCAGATCCTCGAAGCGGATCTCCCGGAGCTGGTCGACGAGTCGCTCGACCCTGACCGTCTTATCGATGAGCTCCGCGTAACCGGGAATCATGCGGGAAGGCACATGTGTTTCCAGGCAAAGATCCACAATGCGGCGCATTTGTTCCCTGGTTGCGGAGGGGATGGCGATCAGGAGCTCATCAACGGCCAGCCGTCGCGCGATCGCGGGTAGCTTATCGATGGTCCCGAGCACGGGCACCCCGCACAACCTGGCTCCGACCTTGGCGTGATCGTCGTCTACAAATGCTGCTGCAATAAAGCCCGTGCGCGGCAGAGCGCGCGCAAGCATGGCCCCCGCGTCTCCAGCACCGACGATCAACACTCTCTTCCTCGACATGGGCACGCTACCGCTCTCGATGGACTGCAAAACGGCCCGCGATACCAGCCGGATGCCTCCCAGGGCGGCCGCGGTCAGAACCGCCTCGAGGATATAGATCGAACCGGGAAACGCGGCGACGCCCAGCACCCAACGTTCCATGACATAAAATCCCACCGATCCGGCAATCACCGCTTTTACCACGTCCTGGGCATCGCTTACGCCGGTATATCGCCAGTAACCGTGGAGCAGATTGAACTCCACCAGCGCCACCAGTCGCATGAACGCCAAAACTGGGAATGCTGCAAGCAACAACTTCAGGTGAGGAAGTCCGAAGTTAAACCTCAGCAACCACGCCACAATGAGCGAGAGGAAGATCAGAAGCAGTTGGAGGAGCAGGATGAAACCCAGCCGCAGCCTGATTCGCATGAGCAAGTTCTCCCTATTCATGACCCAAAAACCGTTTGAAGAAATTCAAGACGTGCGCGACAGTTCGCAGAAATTCTCTTCGAGCAAAGGTTAACGCGAGGTATCTCAAGCAATAAGCGCTAAACGACAATCGCTTTCAGAGTCCGCAGGATCAGGACCACGTCACACCACAGCGTTCGCTGCCTTGCGTACTCTTCGTAGTGTTTTAGCTTCTGGGGAAGGACCTTCTCGATGTAATCGCGCTCCGGATCGGAGGAGGCGGCCAGCAGTTCCTCTTCGCGCTTGTAAATGATGGAGGCCGGGTCAGTGATTCCCGGCCGCAGTGCCAGAATCACTGTTTTTATTTGCGCAGGATAATATTCGACATACTTAGGAACCTCGGGCCTCGCTCCCACCAGGCTCATCTCTCCTCTAACAACATCGAAAAGCTGCGGGAGCTCATCGAGCTTATATCTACGGAGAAATCTCCCCGTGCGGGTGATTCGGTCATCGCCGCTGCGGGTCAGCAGCACGCCCGTCTTGTCTGCGCCATCCCTCATGGTGCGAAACTTGTGAATACGAAAAATCCGCCCATATCTTCCAACACGCTCTTGCCTGAAGAACACGGGCCCCGCCGAATCCAGACTGATGCAAATCGAGATGACAAGAAACAGCGGCAACAGGAACAGCAGCCCGATAGCAGCGAAGAAGAGGTCGAAGGCACGCTTGACGATCAGACTGCGCATGGCGCCGACGTCTTGTTGCGAGCTCTGACTAAGCTCCGCACGCAGCGAATTACCTGCTCCTGCTGTTGGTGAGACAAGCGCGTGTACAAAGGCAAGCTCACAGCGCGCTGGTAAACGCTAAGCGAGTGCGGATAGTCCGCAGGGCGCAGGTTATAGGTGGCGCTCCAGTAGGGGTGCAGATGCAAAGGGATATAGTGGACGCTACAGCCAATTCCGTTTTCGGCCATCCTCTCGATAAATTCATCTCTGGAGATGCCGGCCGAGTCCAGCAGCTGGATCACATAGAGGTGCCACGCGTGCGCATCATTGTCCGCCGGCCGGGGCGGCAGGATCAATTCGAGATCGCGCATTTCCGCGTCGTATCTGGCGGCAATCTCCCGCCGGCGCCTGTGAAATTGGCGCGCCTTCTTCAGTTGCTCGATTCCGATCGCGGAGGCCACGTCCGTCAGGTTGTATTTGAAGCCGGGAGCAATGACTTCGTATTGCCAGGCCGGCTTCCGCGAACGGTAACGGTCGAACGCGTCTCTGCTGATCCCGTGCAGCCGCATCACCTTCACGCGCTCAGCGATGTCCCGGTTGCGGGTTACCACCATACCTCCCTCGCCGGTCGCCAGGGTCTTGGTGGCATAGAAACTGAACACGGCGGCGTCCGTCTCCAGCGCACCGACTAATTTGCCTTTCCATGTAGTCGGCAAGGCATGGGCTGCGTCCTCTATCACCTTGAGATTTCGCCGTCTGGCAAGATCGAGAATGGCATCCATGTCACAACACATACCCCCGTAGTGAACCGGAATGATGGCTCGAGTGCGGGGTGTAATCGCATCCTCGATCTTGCCCGGATCGATACAAAAGGTATTCGGATCGATGTCAACGAAGACCGGATGTGCTCCAAGATAGCGAACGATTTCTGCTGTGGCGGTGAACGTATGGGGCGTGGTAATGACCTCGTCTCCCGGGCCAATCCCGATCGCCTCTGCCGCCAGATGCAATCCCGCAGTCGCGGAGTTTACCGCAAGCGCATAAACGTCACCACCCAGAAACGCGGCGAACTCCTCCTCGAATTGCCGCGTCTTGGGCCCCGTGGTCAGCCACCCGGATCTGAGTGTCTCGCTGACCGCCGCGATTTCCTCTTCACCGATGTCCGGAATGGCGAATGGGATGAAGTCATTCATGTCTACTTTTCCTGTCTCAAACCGGGCCGGCGCAGAAGGCTCATGTTGTGCGTCCGTAACAGCGGGCACAAGGCTTCAAGCACTTCTGCGAGCCAAAGTGCTGCGGGAGCGAGCCTCCGTGCAATTGGCGTAGCAAGAGTGACGGAATGCGAGTAGAGTCTGAAATCCGGGAAAAGGCGGCGGATCTCGACTCGCTTGATAGCCGTGGTATCGGGGTTCAACGGCTAGAGTTTGGCGGCTATGGCCGGCTGGCCGTCTGGCGGCAGGCCCACGCCATTCTCGGCGTGGATGGAGCCATGGAGGGTGGCCTCTGCGACGAGATTTCCGGTCGAATTCCAAGAGACTCGAGGTAGAATCCGGCTTGTCTCGATTCGATCCCGGAAGCGCATCACCTGCGAGAGCATCGCGGCGAGAACGTCGTCGGTCAGGAAGTGCGGTTCAAGTCCCAGCTGGAGAAGTCCGCTGAACACGGGATTGTAGTAGTGTTCTTCCTTTTCCTTGCGCGGGTTGGCAATGGCTCGGATCTGCACGTTGAGACCCATGGCGTTGCCGACAGTCTGGACGCGCTCCGCCAGTTCGTTCACCGAAAACAGTTCTGTGAACTGATTCAGGATGCGCATCTCGCCACAAGCGGCCGGTTTATCCACGGCCAGCGCGACGCACTGCAGGGTGTCGTTCAGATTGAGGTAGCCGCGGACCTGCCCGCCGCGGCCGTACACTGTAAGCGGAATGCCCGCCACCGCCTGTACAAGAAAACGATTAACCACGGTGCCGAAGATGTCGTCGTAATGGAAATTGGGCATTAGGCGCTCATCCAAGTCGGCCTGCGCCGTAGAGATTCCGTACACCGGACCCTGCATGAGATCGGTTACGCGAAGGCCGTGCGTGCGCACATAAAACCACAGCAGATCCGTATCCAGAATCTTGGTGGTGTGGTACAAGCTGCCCGCCTGGCGCGGATAGAGGAACTTTTCCTCGCGGCCGTTGTGTTTGATTTGGATCCAACCTTCCTCGATGTCAATGTTGGGAGTGCCGTACTCGCCCATGGTTCCGAGCTTGACGATGTGGCATTGCGGGACATGTTTCAGCACAGCCCAAATCGTGTTGAAGGTTGTGTTCAAATTATTGTTCAAGGTAAGGCGCGCCTCGGGAAAGTCGATCATAGAATAGGGCGCCGAGGGCTGCTCAGCATAATGAACGATCGTCTCAGGAACAAATTGACTAACGACCTTTTCCATGAAGAGGAAATCGGAGCAATCGCCGATCTGCACCTGAATCCGGAAACCTGTGTGGGCCTCGAACAAATCCGCCCGAGTGTGCAGGTCTGGATTTGTCATTAAGGCCTCCGACCTTGTTTGCAGTGCGATCGTGCGACGCAGATAGTTATCTACCGCCAGCACCTCGTGTCCGCACGATGCGAAATGCATGGCGGTCGGCCATCCAAGATAGCCGTCGCCGCCCAAGATGAGAACGCGCATTCGATCCCTCCTTCTTTGTATAATCTGGTGCTGCCAGCGAACTGGCGGGGACGGTCTCGGCGTCGCGGAATCTTTCACGCGAAGAGACGAATGAAACTACCGTAGAAACTCTTGTTGAGTGGTTGGGTACGGGGGCGGCGATTGGAGGTTGAGATTCATTAACGGGAAGCGATGTGAGAGCCTGCTCGAACAACCCTCGATCAAGGAAGAAGCTAGATGCTCAGCCGGAGCACCAGCTACTCAATCAGAAAGCTACAGCGGTTTCACAGTTGCTGTATCCCGAAGCCGTAGATGCTAAGTGGCTTTTTCACCAAGAAAAAGCCACCTTCCGCAACTGTGAAATATGGCTACATGTACTGTGGAACCGCTCTAGAATTCACAAACCAGCGTCATCCACGGTTGGAGTCTTTCAACGGCGGATCATTAGCCGAACGTCTCGGGCTGTGGCGCCGCGATATGTGGCCTTGAGGGCGCCAGCGGAATTGCCGACTGGATTATGCGAAGGCAGTCGGAGACCGAACTGTGGTGTTGAACCAATCGCGCGCAGCGCACGCCATTTGTTCGCGCAGGCAATCGTCGCCGGCAAGGCGGGCCACCGCTGCTGCCATTTCCTTGGCGTGCGCAGCTGGAACGGCAATGCCCGTCCCACTTTCGCGCAGCAAGTCCGCCGTATCACCCTGGCCCGCGAAGACGAGCGGAGCGCCAACACCAAAGTAGTCGAAGGTCTTACTCCTGAGGGTTCCGGCAAAGAACGGCTGCGCCGGCAAGGCTTGTAAGCACACGTCGCAAACGGCCAGAATGGCGCGAGCAGTCGTACGCGGCGATGATCCATAATGGCCCAAACACGCAATATCCGGATGTCATCGCGCATCTCTTCCCGACACCACCCGGTACCGGAACCGATAACCTTACCGGTCATGTATTGAACGGTGGAAGTGATCACTGTTACCCGGAATCCTGATTCGCGCAGAAGTCGCGCCTCCACCCATGGACGAAATGCGCCTGGTTCCTCTTCCATCGGAAGATGGTAGGTGAGGTATAAGATGTGCGGTGCGTCGTCCAATCTGTTTTTCGGCATAGGAAGCGGTCCTGCGTCAGTGACAGCGAGTCAATCGTCTACGAACGAACCGATGCCACTACATCTACGATTCGCGACACATCTCCGTCTTCGAGGCCGTGATGCACTGGAAGCGCGAGAATTTGGCATGCCAGTCGTTCTGTGACCGGAAGCGGCTCGTAACCGTAGAGTTCCTGGAAGACAGGCTGCTGGTGTAAGCCCCGGGGATAGTGGACTCCGGTGGCGATTCCGTCCTCTTGCAGCTTCGCGGCGAGCCCATCACGATCCCTACCGAAGACAGTTTCATCAACCAGAACGCAGTATTGGTGCCAAGCGTGTTCGCCGCCAGGCGTCAGGCGCTGCGGAAAGATTCCAGGAATCCCGGATAGGCCCTCGTTCAGGATGGCGGCGTTGCGGCGGCGGGTCGCAAGCATGTCATCAAGCCGGTGCAATTGCTTGCGGCCGATCGCCGCTTCCACGTCGGTCATACGGTAGTTCAGGCCCAGCATCGTATGCAGGTATTTCCCAGTTTGGCCATGGCTGCGCATATACCGCATCCGATGCTCGAACTCTTTGTTGTTAGTGCAGGTCATGCCACCCTCGCCAACAAACATGTTTTTGGAAGGATAAAAGGAATAGGCGGCGAAATCGCCGGATGAGCCTACATCCCGGCCGTGAAAGCGTGCCCCATGTGCCTGGGCAGCATCCCAGACAATCCTGAGATTGTGCCGGGCGGCAAATGCCTGCACTGCGTCAATCGCGCACGGGTTGCCGAAGAGATGCACCGGCGAAATCGCCCGAGTCCGCGGTGTGACGCGACGCTCGGCATCAGCGAGATCAATGAGAAAGGTCTCCGGATCCACGTCACAGATGACGGGCCGTCCGCCCGCGACGGTTACCATGCTTCCCGTGGCGATGAATGTAAACGCTGGGACGAGCACTTCGTCGCCAGGGTTGAGAAATGCCATGTACGCGAGATGCAGTGCTGCCGAGCCGTTCGCGCTTGCCACTGCATACTGGGCCCCTACGAACGCAGCAAACTCTGCCTCGAATGCATCGCATTGCTTTCCCTGCCGCAGTGCGCCTGAGCGAAGGACTTCGACTGCAGCCCAAATTTCTTCCTCCGATAGGGAAATCGACGCCATCTGCAGAGGCTTGCATTCGCCACATTTCGTCATTGATTCTTCCTCGCTTTATTCTCGTCAAAGCAACAATGACCCAATTGCGATGCCGGATTACTGGCAGTCTCACATTTGTGCCGCTGCTGAATATCGCGCACAAATCGTATGGGGCCCGCTCAACGCTGATTGCACGTTAGGCGCGGACTGGTGGTACTCAGCCGCAATTGGTAACCTGTCTTGATGCAGCGGCAACCGCGGTTCGCATGGTTTCTTTCAGTCGTTCGATTGAGAAGTGTTCAACCATATAGCGGTAGGCCATCTCCCCCATTTCGTGCACCTTCGCAGGCGATTGGGACAGGCGCGCAATTGATTGCGAGAACGCTAACGGGTCGCCCGGCTGCGTAACCTCTCCGGCGCCGGATGCGTCGATAAGGTCTGCGGTATCGCCACGTCCCGAAAAGAGCACCGGCTTGGCAGACCACATGTAGTCAAATACTTTGCTCGGCAGCGTGCAATTCCAGAAAGCCACGTCCGGAAATGCGTGAACAGCGAGGTCGGCTGCCCTCAAATATCGCTGCAATTCCACCCATGGCATTGCATTAAGAAACTCGACATTGTAGAGGTTCTCGGTTCTCGAAAAGGCCATGTATTGCGCCTTTTTTTCGCCCGCTCCAATAAACGCAAAGTGGATTTGAGAGTAGGCATCGCGCAAGAGTTCCGCAGCTTTCAATATCGTCCAGAAGTCGTTGGCTTGTCCGAAATTTCCCGCATACAGGACGACAAACCGCGAGCCCCAGCCGTGGTGAGAGCGGATTTTTTCCTCGATCCCACAAGCCTCCGGCAACGGCGAATCCGAACGGACGTTGGGCAAGACAAATATCTTCGACTCATCCACGCCCTTGCTCAGCAGTATCCGTTTTATTCCAGGCGTTGCCGCGAGAATCGCGCGCGATTTTCGACATAAGAACCTATGCCACCAGTCCAGAATGCCGATGGCCATTGGCGACTTCAACATACCGAGCGCAACCGCAGTATCCGGGTACACATCTCTCTCATCGAGCATTAGCGGTACTCTTTTCAGGAACGAAAGAAAAAATGCAACCGGCATCATAAAGATCGGGTCTGTCGCCGCCAGAACCAAACCAATCTTCGGTTGACGTAAACCAGCGACCACCGCTCCCGCAGCAAAAGCCAAGTAGTTCAAAATGCGCCTCGCGATCGAGCGTCGATAGTCACTTGGAGCATAAGTTTTTACTACGTGAAAGCCTCCGACATCCTCTTCTGAAAGTAAGCCTGTTCGATTGCGCCGGATATCTTCGCCAGTCATGTAATGCGTGCCTGCGGTGATGACCACCGGTTCGTACCCGAGGTCCCGAATCAGGCAAGCGGTGGTCCAAGGTCTGCCTGCCCCAGACTCTTCCGGAGTTGGAAAGTGGTAGGTGAGAAATAAGACTCGCATGCGCCAGGGCTCGCCGATGTTCGTTTGCTTTGCGCTATTAAGCGGTCGAAGTCAAATTAACGCCACTCGTTACGGGACCGCTATCGTCCGATTTCCTTTATGACCGTGCTGACGATGCGTTCTGCCGCCGAACCATCGCCGAATGGTTGAGACCACGTACCGCACTTGTGGACCATGGTCCGGGCTCCCTCGACCGCAGCATGCGGGTCGACGCCCACCAGCAGATTGGCCCCCATTTCGATCGTTTCGGTCCATTCAGTGTTGTCGCGAAACGTAAGTGCAGGCGTTTTGAGGATGCACGCCTCTTGTTGAACCCCTCCCGAGTCCGTACACACAAGCGCGGCGGAAGCGAGCATATCCAGGAAATCTAGGTAGCCGATCGGCTCTTCGAACCGAATTCCATTGCGCACCGCACTGGAAAGGCCCAGGGCCTCGATGCGCTTCTGTGTACGCGGATGCGTGAACATCAGCGGCGTAAGGCCCAATTCAACGCCGACCGCATGTATTGCTTCGAGCGCACTTCTCAAGCGGGTCGGATTATCGGTGTTTTCTTCCCGATGAAGCGTCACCAGTATAAATTGCTTCGATTCCACGTCGAAGCGCCGTTGCGCGTTCCGGCGCCGTGCAAATTCGAGATTCTGGTAACACGCATCAACAATCGGGTTACCGCTGACAATGATCGAACCGCGGATCGCCTCGCGAATGAGATTGTTCTTTGCTTTTTCACCGGTGGCGAATAAATAATTGGAGATATGGTCGATAATCACGCGATTATGCTCTTCAGGCATCGACCAATCGAAACTGCGTTCGCCAGCCTCCACGTGCCCAACCTTCAGATGCAACTTACAAGCCGCCAATGCGCCAGCAAGATTCGTGTTTGCGTCGCCTCCCACGAGCACCATGCGAGGTCGCTCGTCAAGAAGGACCCTTTCAATACCTTTAAGCATCTCCGCGGTTTGCTCGCCGTGGTACTTGCAGTACTGCACGGACTCCAACCGGTACTTTGGTTGTTTCAAAGAAAGGTCAGTGAAAAGAACGCCGTCCATGTTCTGTGAATAGTGTTGTCCAGTATGAAGGACAAAGAAATCAGCCCCACTTTGTTCGAGTTGGCGAATGATGGGACTAAACATTACGATGCCGGGTCGCGTTCCGACCACAACGCACACTCGGGCGTTCATATTCTCTGGATGGAGTATCTTAAACTCCCCCGTATATTGGCTCAACGATTAGCTCCCTTCGGCAAGAAACCATCTCTTCACACTATCACCACATTGCAACGGACACCTGCGTGCTCCGCCATTTATCGGTCACGCTTGAGAAGATGCATAGAATGAGTCCGCAGCGGAGGGCACACGGCCTCGATCAGTAGACTCAATAAGGGTGCGGCCGGAGCAATGCTGCGTGCGAGGGGCGGCGCCAGTTCCAGAGAACGAGAGTGTAGTTGGAACCCCGGAAACAGCCGAGCAATCTCGCATCTCCGAATGCCGATCGTATCGTGGTTTCGCGGATGGCCTACTCGAAAATCGAAGATCAGTATGCACCCCTCGAAAGCCAAAATGCGCATCATTTCGTCGGCGAGCCGCCGCCGGGATTCCGGTTCCAAGATTGAGGAGAATACGGTGTGCGCACTGACCAGGTCCGCGGATGCGCCGTCGAAGGGCAACTGCCATCCGCTCCCCACGCGAAAATCGACCATCGGGGCGAGTTCACGCGCATGAGAGATCCGGTCCGGCAGAAGGTCGACTCCGTGCAGGTTCTGCGCTTGTGCTCCCCATCCACAAAGCTGTCGCAACCATCCTCCGCTTCCACAGCCCACATCCACTGCGCGCAAATTTGAAAGATCATGCCAACCGGCCCGCACCAGGCACTTTGCCGCAGTTGCCTGAAACCGGTATTGATTGATTAGCACGTCTGCGTTGGACCAGGCATAAAGCGCACGTTTGCCGATGGCGTCACGACGCGCGTAGATCGAACGAATCCGCTCCTCTTCCTCCCGCCACGTCGTTCTCGCACCCTCTGAAAGCGCCGATGGAGTTGAGTCATGCACGGACTGAATTCTCCTGGAGCATTTCTATGGTTTCCAGCAACCGCACTGAGTCATTCACACTGCCACAAGCTGGTTCCGAGCGAGTTTGGACAGCATGGATGAATGAGGACATCTGTGCTTCGAAGAGATTCACGCGCCCGAAGTGGAGATCGGTACGGCCCTGCTTCCAACCATCAACCTCGCGATTGCAGAAGACGAACGAAGGCATCGCCGGGTCGATCGACCCCATGAATGTCCCATTGCCGCCCTGAACCTCGACAAATTGCGTAAACGCCGGCGTCAGCAGATCGGCTTGGCAGACCACCGTAACCCCGCTCTTCATTTGCAGTTCCGCCAGGATGTAGTCTTCGGCATCCACTTCTTCCAGTTTCCCCTGAATCTCACGGCTCGGCCGGAGCAGTTTTTTCCCTAGCAGCTGTGCGCTCCGAACGGGTCCAAAGTACCACAGGGCCAGGTCGAGCATGTGGACGAGCATTTCGTTCGCAGCGCCGCCTCCGGTCGCGCGTAGATGCTTCCACAACTGGTGCGAGCCGCGGCCGCCAATCCGAAGAATCGCGAGCCAAATCGGACCAAGGACATCGCTGATGCCCGTCTTGGGAACGCCCTCAAGGAGCTGCTTTCCCATTTCAAAAACTGGCGCAAACCGGTATACGTAGCCCACCATGCCAACGCTGTTGCTTTGCCGCAGTTCCGCCGCCACCTGGCGCGCCGCCTCGGTAGACTCACACAGCGGCTTCTCACAGAAGAAATCCTTGCCTGTGCGCATGGCCGACTTGATCAACTCAAAGTGGGTAGGGGTCGGTGTGCAAATATCGACCGCATCGATGTTCAGATCAGAGAACACGTCCTCAACACGATCCACCCAGGGTAATCCTTCTTTCTCGGCAAGGGCCCGGGCAAATTGCGGGCAAGCATCAGCGAGGATAATCCGGACACCGGGAACACTGCGCAAACCGCTGATATGCTTCGGCGCCTGCTTGCCGCATCCGATGATGGCCACCTGAGTTTCACTTGGCAAGATACTTCCTCCAGGAAAGGGCTAGATTCCGCTCCCGCAGCTTCTCGGGAAGGGGAACAGCCTTGCCGGGGACCCCCACAACCAGACTGAACGGGCGCACATCCCTGGTAACCACAGCACCCGCAGCTACCAAGGAATCATGGCCGAGACGAACTCCAGGCAACACCACCACCCCTGCACCTAGCGTGACCCCGTCTTCAATTACCGGCCCTTCAGGAACATACTCGTCACGCAGTTTCAGGGGATAGCGGTCGTTGGTCAGCGTGACGCCAGGCCCGAAGAAGACGCGGCTGCCGATCGTCGTGTGCGTTGGAATGTAGCAGTTCGATTCAATCTTGACGAAATCGCCGATCGATACTGCGCCGTCGATTACTGTATTGGTTCCAATTACAACGTGGCTGCCAATCGTCGTCTTTTCGCGGATCGTGACATTATGACCCGTCTGCAAATCTTCGCCCGCCGTAACATCGCCATAAATGATACTGCCTGCGCGGATATACGCGCCTCGGCCGAGACATGCGGGACCGCAATCGTCGCGATACTTGAGTCCCACAATGCACCCAGGACTGACGATGCAGTTTTCTCCCATCTCCGCGAAATGGTCAATCAACTCTACACCGCAGTGCATGAGCTTCTCTCCCTGATAATTCGATCTACCGTTTGAGCATTTTGCGAAATGAGGAAACGATCGATCTTTGCATGTCCTTTTTGACCATAGAGGCTGAGTTCTTCCCTGTTGGCGTCGCCCCAAGCGATTGCCTCTTCGATCGCATCCGGGCCAAATCCTTCGAGGAACTTGATGGCCTCGGGAAAACAAGTCGGCAGTGCACCCACGCGTGTCGCGATTACCGGCATGCCGCGGGCACACGCCTCAGCAACTACTCCCGGCATTCCTTCCGTAAAGGATGGGAGACAGAGCACATCGTGCTGGTCATAGTGCTCAATCAACCTATCACCATAGGGAACGTAGCCGACAAAGTGAATCCAATCGAAAAGGTCGAATTTTCGAATGAACGAAGCTATCTCGGTCCCAAGTGGACCATCGCCAACGACCGTCAGGTTGAAAGGGTGTCCATGCTCGCGGGCCCTTCGGCAAGCCTCAAGCAGTGCCATGACATTCTTCTCTTGCGACAGCCTGCCGACGTACAGCACACAAAGCGGGCCAGCATCAGAGATCGGAAGCCTGGCATCTTCACGCAAATCTTTTTCAAAGAGAAGTGGTGAAATCGTATATACCCCAGTCTCCCGGTACTTAACATAGTATTGCCTCAGCTGCTCACCGAAGACGAAGACCTTCGCTCGGCCCTCCTGCAATAGGCGACAAACGCGCCAACGGAACAATTTCACAGACCATACAAAGGGGTAATAAAACAACGTACCTTTGTAGATGTTCCGTATTGTCTCCACAGTATCGCCGCGAATAAAAAAAGCGAAGCGCACTTTGCGGGGCGTGATCAGAGAAAGCCAAAACAGAAATGAATTCGGCCCTGGACCTCCGACGGTGGTATTTGCCCTGCTCCGAATAGCCCTTTGGATCAGAGATCTCGCGCGAAGGGCATTGATAAGAGACGACCAAGCGGCCTTAATGTGATTTCCGCGCCCATACCAGGAGAGTTCGACCACGTTTTCAGGTAGGTTAAGCGTTGCACATTCCGTTTCTGATGTTGCACCTTTGACAAAACAAGGCACCATCAATCGATACACCTTCGAATCCATATAGGCAAGAGCTGCGAGGAAATCGATGAAACTCGTAAACTTCGCATAAAACCGCGAGCTAATGACGACGCCCGGCTGGTTAGCATAAAGAAAAATTCTTTCACCGGTCACCGCTGGCTTCTCAGTTTCCGCGTCTTGCGGCATTCAGTACTCCCAATAGATTGGTGTAAGCAAGCGATGTTCCGATGTGGTCTTGTGTGAGCCGAGAGCGAAAGCGCGACAGCGCGATTGGCCCTTAATTTAGAGATCCTGTTTCTACAGGGCCGAGCCGCCGGTCGTTGCGCCTAAACAGGCGCAGAGAGATCCTGATAAGAGTTCCAAAAAGCTTGTTTCACTCTTGCGTCTTCCCTGAACGGTTTATGGAAAGAGGGCTCGTCCTTCATTTTCGGAATGCGCACATTCATTCGGCGCGAGCTTCTTCACCGATACTTCCCGCGCCCACGGCGGCTGCGTCCGGCGATACCACACGCCGAGCCATTCTTGCTGGGCGTTACGGGGCAAGATCCGGAATGACTGGCTCAGAGAACGTACACGGAATTGATTTAAGCGCCTCGTCAAGCAACCCGCAACTGAGGAGAAATGCTCGAAGATCTTCCTTCGACATGCTGCACTCGTTCACGGAGTTGTAAGCGTGATCCACTCCATTACGTACTAACAGCGGGTATTCGTATACTACCTCGTTATAAATTGGTCGCAACGCGGGAAGGATCACAAAGTACCGCGCCAGCTCCATGGTGCGGCGAATCTCTTCGCTGCTCAACAGTTCCTCGTACATCTTCTCGCCCGCTATAGCGCCGATGGTCTTGATGCGAAGCTCTTGCGGTGTCCACCCGAATCGTGGAGCGAGTTCCTCGATCATCACGTCAGCAAGATCTTGAATACGCGCTACGGGCATCTTGGTAACGAACACCTCGCCGCCACGCGCCAAAAACACGGAATCCATCACCAGCCGCACCGCTTCCTGCAAGGTCATGATGAAGCGCGTCATTCCGGCGTGCGTAAGTGTCACCGGACCGCCTTCGGCAATCTGACGCGCAAACAATGGGATCACCGACCCCCTGGAACCGAGAACGTTACCAAAGCGCGTGGCCGCGAAGATCGGTTTGCCGTTGCGGCGCGTCGAGTTGGCTGCCGTGATGAGCCGCTCGCCCATAAGCTTTGAGGTACCCATGACGCTGGTGGGGTTTACTGCCTTGTCCGAGGACGTAAAGATCACGCGGCCGACGCCATGGGCGTTGGCCGCGTCGATCACGTTCTGCGTCCCTGTAATATTCGTCTGCACCGCGTTGACTGGGGCCTGCTCACACAGGAAAACGTGTTTGTAGGCTGCCGCGTGGAGCACGACGTCGATTCCTTCCATCCGCCGCATTAGCTGAGCCGGATCTCGGATATCGGTCAGGTATAAATGCACAGAGGAATATTGCGCGTATTCCTGCTGTACGAAAAAGACCTCGGTCTCGTTGTTGTCGATCCCGATGATTTCTTCAGGTTGCAAACTGACGAGTTGCCGCAGCAACTCTCGGCCAATGGTGCCGACCACTCCGGTAATCATCACTCTCTTGCCTTGCCATGGATTCATCGGAAACCTCGAAGAGATGGATATGAGTCAACTGCGAATTTCACTGACGCGCCAAACCACTGTTCCGTCGGATAAAATCGTCAGCCGCCGTCTTGCCAGGTTGGGGCGGTGGCAGAGCATTCGCCAGCAGCATCTACAAGAGCTCGAAAGATGTTCTGGTGGCTCTCGATCATCTTCTCGACCGAAAACAGCGAGACGATGCGTTCGCGAGCCCTCGCGCCAAGCTGCCGCCGTTGCTCCTCACCCCTTTCAAGAAGCTGACTAAGAGCCTCGGCCAGCCGCGAAGGGTCCCGTGCTGGGACCGTAAAGCCGGCCTCGCCGACAATGAATGCCGAGTCACCGACATCGGTCACCACTGAAGGCAGGCCGCAGGCCATCGCCTCGCCAATCGCATTCGAAAAGCCCTCAGTTGCCGATGCCAGGCAGAATACGTCCGCTCCTGCTAGAAACCGATCGAGGTCATTCCTAACACCGGCGAAGATGAATCGACTTTCGAGCCCCAGTTGGCTTACAAGCTGCCGCGCTGCCTGCCCCGTAACCGTTGCATCATCGCCGAAGGCGACAAAAACGACGTCTGCGTAACGGGCGGTCACCTGTGCGGCGGCATGGATGAGCGTGGGGTAATCCTTGTAAGGCGAGAAGTTGGCAACCGTGACCACGATCCTGTTGCTCGTCGCGATCGCGTGTTCCCGGCATAGCCGCACGCGGGCGGAGGAATCGAGCTTCCATCGGGCAATGTCGATGCCATTTGGGATGGTATACACCCTTCCTTGGCGTCCTCGCCGCGCCAAAGCAGTTCCGGCGCGTGAATTGGCGATTTCCGCCGCCGCCAATCTTCGCAATGCGGCGATCACCGCGAACAACGCCCTCACTCGCAGCCTCTGCCAGCGCGATCCTTCCCAGGCCGCGAGATTCCCGACAGCATTGCGAATGCCGATCACGACCCGCAACCGTGGATTCAGCAGACGCGCCGCCAACGCATACACATTGGTCGGAAGCAGGAAGGAGTACAGAATCTTGACCTTTGCGGTGCGCAGTACCCGCAGCAGCCGTCGCAGCACCTGCGGAGCGCTTCCCCTCCCTAAGCAGTAAAGCGGAATGCCCTTCGCTTCGAGTTCTTGCACAAGCGCTCCGCCTGGGCGGAGAGTGATCACGATCGGCGCAAACCGCGATTTGTCAGAATTCTCAACCAACACCGCGAGTTGCCGTTCCGCGCCCCCAAGCCGGAGATCGGGAATCAAGAACCCGACGACGGTCTTATCGATCAGTTCGCTGTCCATGTGCCTTTATGCAATCACCGGTTCCGCCCGGAGCTGCAACTCAAAAGACTTCCGGCGGTCGTGTTTGAGAAATGCCAGCACTAACGCCGCATAAACGATAAGGCGGAAATAGGAGCTGAGGTCGTTGCGCATTTGCAACATGAGCAAGACAGCTATGTCCAACGTCAGCACGATGGCAAATATGTCAGCAAAGAAAATATAACGAAAGTATCCCGTCGAAATCCCAAATCCGATTAGCGCGAAAAGCAAACATCCCCACATTCCGAAATTGTAGTAAGCCTCTGCGACGAGAGAATACCCTATACCGTGATCGAGCGGAACATCTGGTGAATTCTCGACCAGCCACATGCTGGGAACCGTTGGTTCGCGGTAACCGAACACATTCAGAATCGGCTTGGGAATAGCTGACAGGGCCGCGTCCCCAAGAGATTTGCCATATACCGGGCCATCAATCTGGCTAAATTCCATCGTTCGCAGAACGTCGCGGATGATCATTCCGTTCTGATAGAAAAAATATAGGAAATCGACGTTGTCTTTATTCGTGGCGGAGAAGCTAAAGACGTTCAAGCCAAGACCGGAGCCGCGAGCATTGTCGATAATGAAGCTCACACCCGAGAGCAACACCAAGAAGATCGCCAATATCGTGAGCCTTAACCGGCGCACAAAGCAGTCAAAGACGACGACTATCCCCGTAAGACAGGTGAATGGCAGACTGCGCGTGCCCAGCATCGCCATCACAATGCACATGCCCAAGAGTACAATCAGCACGTTCCGCAGCGCCTTAGGCTGGTTACGATGCGAAGCAATCATCAGAATGGTCACGAAAATCCAGAAGTATTGAGTACGAGCGAAGAGCAGCCCGATCCCATTTGTCTCAGGTGCTTGATACAGATCGAAATACTGCTCATGCAACACCGTTGAACCATCAATGGCCAGATAGAGCACCAGCACCAGCAGCATCCCTGCAAAGAGCCATCTCGCAGCTTGCGAAGCCCGGGCGCCAAGGCCGCCATAACACAGCTCTTGCAGCCGCTGGCGCGGGGTTGGCTTCATGGCTCTTCTCTTACGCAGCCTTACATAGGCGATCAGAGATCCGAACCCAGCCATCGACATGCATAAGCCCACGAGACCCGACGCCTTGTAAACGAAATTCTCGCCGTATGTGAAGGCCAAGTTTGTGTACTGAAACAACTCGGCCAAATTGAAATAGTGCCCGAGCAGAAAGGTGCTGTGCCAAATGTAGATGCTCGAAAGGAACAGCATCGGGGCATTCAAGTAGCTACCGCCCGCCCGGAATGACCACAGACCGAATGCGAGCAATGCGAGAGTTTGCAGTACCAAGTTCAGCTTGAGCTGAGTTAAAGTCTGATCGTGACACAACGCCACACTTTGCACGATGAGCACGGCAAAAACTCCAGCGGCCAACGCCAGCGTGTGTCTGGGTCTGCGATAGTACCGCATTGCAACTGCTCGTACGCTGCCGTCTCTAGTCAGCAGCGACAGCAGAGGGCGAAATACCTTCCTCAGCCGCGATGGTCTCGTATCTGCCCCTTTCGGCGTGCTCACGCGCTCGCTGTCCTGACTCGACCAGAAGAAAGCCAACTCTGAAAAATGCAAATCGCCCAGAGATGATGCGCGTAGTAAGCGTTACCTGTCATCGCTTTCTCGTAGACGCGCTGCACAACTGCAGAATCGAAATAGCCCTCGCTGACGATACGTCCCGGCGCAATGCAATCTCTGACCCAGGAGTTGAGCGCACCGCGGAGCCACTGGAAGATCGGAACACTGAACCCTTGCTTGGGCCGCTCGAAGATGGGGCGGGGCAGGAATTTTGCGAGCGCTTCCTTCATGACGAGCTTCCCGCTTCCGTTCGCGATTTTGTGAGCGAATGGAATCTGCCAAGCGATGCAGAACAGGTTCACGTCATCGACGAAGGGCGCCCGAACTTCCAGCGAGACCGCCATGCTTGCCCGGTCGACCTTCACCAGAACATCGTCAGGCAGATACGTCAGCGTATCGCGACACTGTGCCTGTTCGATCGGATTTCCGGCACAGGGCTGGAAGGACAGCAGTGAGGAACCCGGATTCGACTCCCTTACCAGCCGCTCAGCAAGGAGTCCAGAAGCCACGCTCTGCCGCACCTCGAGTGGAGCATCAGGTGCCAACGTTGTAACCGCTTCATTCAAGCGTGCGTAGAAACGCTCGCCTCCAATTGTTCTCATGGAGTCACGCACCGCCGGCACAGCCAGCGACCGCGCCACAGCATGCGGCGACCATGAGGGTAGGCGCGATGCAGCCCGACGACGTCGCGCCACACTTTGGTAGCTGTTGTATCCAGCAAACAGCTCATCCCCTCCGTCGCCGGAAAGCGCAACCGTCACGGCGCCGCGCGCGAGCTTCGATACCAGATAAGTTGGAATCTGCGAGGAGTCCGCAAACGGTTCGCCATACATCGCCGGCATATCTGGAATGACATCGAGTGCAGCTCGCTCTGAGACATAAAGCTCGGTGTGTTCTGTATGCAGATGGTGCGCAATTGTCCGCGCAAAGTCCGCTTCGTTCGACGCCGGATCATCCGAACCAATGGTGAAGGTTCTTACCGGCTGCGAGCTTGCCGCCTGCATATGAGATACAATCAGCGAAGAATCAATCCCGCCCGACAGGAACGCCCCCAACGGCACGTCGGCAATCATTCGTTGCCGCACGGACTTTTGCAGAGTGGCATTCAGCAGATCGACGGCTTCTTCGAACGATAATGCGGGGTCTCGCTTGGCGATCGCCTGATTGATTTCAGCCACCGCGTCCCAGTATTTGCACTCGCGGGCAAACCTTTCCTCCGCGCAACTCGAACGGGTCGCGATGGCAAGAGTGCCCGGCGCGAGCTTCCAAATCCCATGAAAGATCGTGTGCGGCGCGGGCACAAAGCCGTAGCGGATGAAGGCAGAAAGCGCGTTGCGGTCGACCGAACGCGCGCGCATCGCGGCAAACGGTCGCGTGATTTCAGAAGAAAACAGCAGTGCTCCTTCGGCCCACTGGTAGTACAAGGGCTTGACCCCGAGGCGATCGCGGAAGAGATAAAGCAGCCCCTCCACTTGGTCCCACACGGCTGCAGCGAACATGCCGTTCAGGCGCTGGATACCAACTTCTACTCCCCATTGTTCGAAGGCGGCCAACATTACTTCAGTGTCAGAGGTGCCCGCGAACCTGTACCCGAGTTCCTCGAGCTCGTCGCGCAGCTCGCAGAAGTTATAAATCTCTCCATTGAACGTGGTGACGAAGCGCCCAGAAGCCGAACGCATCGGTTGCGCACCAGTTGGGCTCAGATCGATAACCGAGAGGCGACGATGGGCGAGTCCAACCTGGCCATCGCCGGAAATCCAGATTCCTTCGTCGTCAGGGCCACGATGCCGCTGGGCGTCGTTGCACTCCTGCAACACTTGCCTTGCGCTCTGGATCTTACCGCCGAAAAGGCCGCTGATGCCACACACCTGTCAAAGCCTTGGAAATCGGAGAATCTTATACAAGCAACGTAAATTTACGTGGCCACTTCAGTCGTGCACGATTCTATCGGCCTCGACTATCGCACGCGGAGGCCTAATCGCCAAACGCTGACAAGAACGAGCACCAGGTAGAGGCAACTAGCGCTGAAGTGCGCGGCTGAGAGGCCAACCGCACCTCGACCTGGCACAATGGTTATCGCCAGTGCCGTTAGTAAGAGATCACGGGGCAGTACAAGCACTAACAGAGAGATCCACATCTTTTCCCGCGCTTGCACTATTTGGTAAGCCGCGTTGGCGATTGAGTCCGTCACAGCGGTAGCCATCAGGATCAGTAAGCAGGTGTATGCCCCTTCGAAGTCTTTGCCATAAAGCCGCAACAGCCATGGGCCAATTACCGCGATGACTCCGGCACCGATAATGGCCGATCCGCCCGTCAGGGCGTTATTGATCCAGAATACCCGCCTGTAGTTTCCCTCATCACCCCACCCGCGCTGGTTATTAAGTAACGACGCCCCCACATTGTTAAGCACCAGCGGGAAGAAAAGCGCGAAGCTCTTCAAGTTGAATGCGGCGCTGAACAACGCAACTTGTCCGAAACCTGCGCTGCTTCGTACCAGTACTGCAGTTCCAATCCAGATCGCTGGTGGCGCCGTCATGCCGCTAATTGCCGCTGGCACAAGAAACCTACGCAATATTTCCGCCTCCTTAGTGAGGCCGCGATAGTGGATATAGATGTTTTGCCGCTTTGCTTCATGTTGTATGCAAATTTGGAACATGAACCAACGCCCGGCAGCTGTAAGAATCAGTGCGATGAGCGCACCGGTTAACCCGTAATGCCGCGCAAGCATGAAGGCCAGCGCAATTTGTAAGACCCCCTGAGCCCCACTCCCAAAGGCCAGAGTCTTATAAGATTCCAGTCCTGCCAGCGTCCCGGTCTGATAAGCGTCGACAACGGCGAACAGAGCCACAACGGCGGTGATACGCAAATCCGTCGCGAGGCCGGGCGCATGCAGGATCCGAATTGCGAGCAAAGGAGACGCGACAAGAATAACCCCACACGTAAGAATGCCGTTCGCAAAGGTCACGACCGCGCACAATCCCAGTACGCGCCCAGCACGGACCTTGTCGCGAACTCGCAACTCCGCCACGTATTTCGTCGCGGTGATGCCGGTTGCCACCTGGGCCATGGCAGAGAGCGTGAGCAGCGTGCTTCGAATCACGCCGTATTGCCCGAATAGCTCGCGGCCCAAGAGATTGGCGATTACTATTGACGTAAGGAAGTTGGCGCCCTGGGCCAGAATGGCAGCTATGATGTTCCAGATGACGCCCTTGCGGAAGCGCGACTCCAAGCTCTGCGTCGGTTCGAAATCGTCGATTGTAGCAGTTATTCCCATCTGGGCTCTACCGGCTTGACTCATCCACTTTCGATTTAGATCGCAGCAAAGACATTACGCGTTGCGTGGTCACCTTCCGCGGATCGGTTTCATCGAGTTGCCGCCAGAAGTCCCCGCCGATGACCCATGCGAACGCCAACAGCCCGGCCAACATGGTGCCCACGATGCAGATAAGGGCCCGGGACGGCCCTGCTTTCAGGTCTGGCACTTCGGGCGCATCGATGATCTTCATACCGGGTGCTTCCTGCGTCTCTTGCAGCCTTACGATCTCGTACTGGTTGTATAGGCCCTCGTAAATCGCCTCCTGGATCTTCAGGTTCCGGTAAAGCTCAACGTATTTGGGCCCTAACGTCGACAGCGTGCGTATTGAGGGACTAAAGTCGACGTCGGAACCTTCGCTGCTGTCGTCTGCGGGCGCGGCACCCAGCGAGTGCAATTGTCGTGTCAGTTCCGCAATACGCGCTTGAGCCGCTTTAACCTGGACGTTGTCGGGAGCATAGACCGCCTGCAGAGCTCGCAGCTGAGTCTGAGCCACGATTAGATCGCCTTGCACTTTGGCCGCGCCTTCCAGGGTCACCCTGGTTTGTTGCTCGATATTAATGGCTCCCTGTTGGCTGGCAAATTGGCTGATCTGCTGATCGGCATCCTGAAGGTTCTGTTTGGCCGCGTCCAGCCGATTTTCTAAAAAGACTCGCTCCCGGTGTACGGCCGAAGACGTTACCTCGCCGGCAAATGCCGGCAGCTCATCGACAAATGCGCTCGCAATTTCCTCGGCAAGGTTCTTATCCCGCGAGGTCACAACCAGCTCAATGGTGCCGCTTTTGTGATCTTCTGCCACTTCGGTCATATGCCACAACCGTTGCCGCGCCCGGGTCAGATTTGAGGTGTGAAAGACGGACTGCAGGGAACAGCGATTGATCACACGGTCGCTCAAATTGTCGCTGCGCAACATGGCCACATAGAGCTGCGCTGGTCCGGAAGATTGAAATCCTCCGGTCATCAGCGCCTGCAGGTCCTGGCTCATTAAATGTGACATCGAGAATCCCGAATCGCTGTCCAAAGGCGGAAGAATGCGCGCCGTCGACTCATAGTAGGGAGGCACCAGCAGCGCCACCGCCAGACTGAGCAAAGCTCCCGCAAAGATGATCGCGGCGATCAGATAACGTCTCCGCCAGCAGCACTCAAAGGCCCGGTAGAGCCGATCCCAATTGAAGGGCTCGGCGATGCTCACCCACGCCTCCGGAGCATCGGGTTCTCGGGTTTTCACCACGGGCAAAGGCACGGGAGATTCGGTTTTCATTCGAAATACCCCAACGAAGTCGAAGTGTTCATCGATTGTTCCAGCTGTCTGGATGGTTGCACTTCGAGCTCAGTCTGCAATAGTGCTGTTTCTAAGATCGTGTCGCACGGTCGGCTCAGAGTTGAAATAGCAGCGGCCATGAGCAGAATCCTATCGCCCTTAGAACACTCCGGCGACCGCGCCTGTCAGCGCCACCGACGACATGATCTGCGCGGTTCCGATCACGTCACGCCAAACCTGCGACCCGCCAATGACCTTCTCCGGCACGATAATGGAATCGCCGGGATGCATGCGAACATCCAGGACGCCGCGGCCGAATACCGTGACCTTTTCGTCGCCTACGACCGATCCGTCGGCGCGCAGGATGAAAACCTGTTTTTTGTCGCCGTTCCGCGTTGCGCCGCCGGCCTGGCGCAAATACCAGGCCGCGTCTTTTCCGGGACGGAACGAGATACCGGTGGGGTTGTACACCTGACCGCTGACAAGGACAAAGTCGGGACGTTTGGGAACACTAAGCCTGTCGCCGGCCCGCACAGTGATATCCGCGGATGTGTTTTCCCATTGACTTATGTCGGAGGAGATTTTAATCACCAGGCGCCCGGTGGACGGATGATTGCGCAACGAGTCCAAAACTTCTTGCCTCTGTTGCCGCATCTCTTCCAGCAACGTTTGCTGATCTTGGGTTGTGGTTGATACTCCGGAACTTACCGTAGGAATGCTGGTCTCCACGCGGCGAATCATTTCCTGGCGATTAGCCTCTTCCTGTTGACGTACCTGCGCTCGCTCCAGCACGGCACCCTCAGGATACGCATCCTCTCGGAAGCCGCCGGCGCGCTTCAGAACTGAACTCAGCCGTTCCCCCTCGTCGACGCCATATGTCCCTGCGAACTTCACCTCGCCGCTGATGGTGATCGAGGACCCTATATCGTTCCATCCGGTGATTTGGCGGATGCCAAGCACGTCGCCCGGTTTGAGAGCCACATCAGCTGCTTTGTCCCCATCGAGAGCCTTCTGGATCGATACCGTGCTGTGATCGACAAGAACCTTTCTGCCGTCCTGAACTACATAACTTGAAAGGTCGGCCTCTTCGCGATAGGCGCTGCGCCGGAATCCGCCGGCCATGCGGACCAGGTCGGCCGCCGTCATCCCCTGCGACATCGGATACGTCCCCGGCTGCAGCACGGGACCGAAGATCGATACCCTGGGCGGATCGATCTGATAACGACCGAACACCTGCACCGTATCAAAGGGTTGAAGCGTGATCGGATCGTTCCCTACAAGCTCGTCCGGAAGGCTGAACGAAATCTTCTCCGCATGCAGATCGGGTGGCACCAGGCGAACAATGTCGGCGTGATCGGCGGGCTCCGGCATTACGTCCTGATAAGAATGGATGAGGTCAGCCACCGTCATCCCCTCGCGCCAGGCATATTGGCCGGGCTTAAAGACATGACCCTCGAGGTAGACAACCTTTTCGTTGTAGGGAAGGATGGGAGATACCTGAATAGAGTCGCCGTCCTGCACGGCGAAGGAAGGGATTGCGGCTGTGCCCGAAGAAACATCGGGGACTTGAACGCGAAGCATCGTATGGCTCTCATGAGCGATGACACGCTCGACCCGGATCTCCTTCAGATCGGCCGAAACAAGAACGCCGCCGGCGAGGTTCAAAACGTCATTCAGGTCCTCCGTTCCCTTCAACTCGTAGATGGCAGGCCGGCGTACCATCCCCGCCACTGAAACTTGCGGGCCGACCGGGGGTACCAGGATGGTGTCGCCGGGCATGAGACGGTTCATATCCGAGCGGACTCCATGCAGGAGAAAATCGTAAAGATCGATCTCCTGCACCAGTTCCTTGCCGCGGTACTGCATCAGGGTGCGCAGCGAGCCGCGGTTTGTCGGTCCGCCGGCCGCGTATAGGGCGTTCATCGCGGTTGACAGGGAGCTAACGTCGTAAGCTCCGGGGCGCTGCACGTCGCCTACAACGTAGACTCGGACCGTCCGCACTCGGCCCAGCGAGAGTTCCACATGCTCTCCCTGAAACTGAGTGCCCAGCGCCTTTTGAATGGCGTCTTGCGCCTGGCCCATCGTCAGACCGGAAACTGCCACCGTGCCGGCCTCCGGGAGGGCAATTTCGCCTTGGCGATCGACCGTGCGATCCAGACGCGCCGATTGCCCGCCCCACATATTGACGATGAGACTATCCCCGGGGCCGAGAACGTAATCCGGACCGACGGGCAAATCCATCGGCAACAGATTCATGTTCCCGGAACCAAACTCAAATGCGTCGCTGCCAAACCTCCGCAACCGCCCGCCTGCCGGAACTTCCTGCGAATAAAGATCCCGCAGCGACGGCAGATTCGGATAAGGCATTGGAGTCAACCGGCGCAACTCGCTTGGCTGCTCATTCTGGCGCGGCTGCGTGGGTACATTTCCCGAGTAGCCGGAAGAGGGCGTGTAAGGGGAGGCCTGATTAGGTGGAACGATGCCTCCGTTTGCTCCACCCGGACCCTGCATAGGCGCTTGTGGCCGCAGTGGCTGTTGGGGATTTGCTGCGTATCCCTCGGCGATAAGTTGCATCGCCACCTGGCTGCGGAAACCGGGGTCCTGCTGAATACAGCTATAGACACCGGAATCCGGAATGGTCGACGGATCGACACCGTACTGCTGTCCGGCAAGGTCTTTGACGGACGATAGAAGATCGGGCGCCTGCTCAAGAATCTGAATGATCTGGCTCGCCGGCATCGAGGGCTGGTCCGGCGTATACCCGAATTGCGATGCATCGTACTGATACTGCTGGTCACCCTGGTTCGCGGGATATTGTCCGCCCAGCTCGGAAGAATCGCCGGCCAAAGAGGATCCGGACTGACCTGCGAATGCGGAGTTATCCGCATTTGCGTCCGGCACCTGCCCATAACCGCTCAGATAGCAGGCGGCGTTGTTCATCGGCTGTTCCTGCGGCTCCGTCTGCATTGTTCCGGTATCGGAATTCCCTTCCTGCCCGGCCCCTTGCGTTGTCTCCTGCCCGACTCCTTGCGTTGCCTCCTGACCGACTGCTTGCATTGTCTGCAGAGCTAACAAAAAACTGGTGGAAAACCAAATAGCAAAACCCAAACGACCCATATGCCGGCCGGGTGTCCAGAAACAACTATGCATTTTCTTCTCCGATTTCCGTGTCTCCTCTTGCCGATCGGGGAGTTTCGTTTCCAGCTTAAATCCTGCCAGAGCGTCGAGGTTCATGCTGTTGCTGGTACGCAATCAGAAGCGGTGGGGAGAACCAGGGAACCAGGTGAGTTGAATCGTTGTAGATGTCACTGCCTGCTCGCCAGGCAGGTAAACAGGAGCCTTCCAGTGCTCGAAATCGAAGTTGCCGTTGATCTCAACGTCAGGCCGAATCCGCTTGACCACCTGGAAATTGAAATCGTCGAGGGTCGTGCCACCCGGGATAAAGTCTCTTGCAGCCTTCTGACGGCGCCAATTTGCCTGCACCCATTCATTGCCGCTGAGATGGTATGTAATCCAAGCCTGTCCCCCTTTGCCTTCGCGGCCGATCCAGTCGCCGAAGATCTGTCCTTGGTTGGTGTAGCCTTGCCTCTCGATATCTTCCCAGTACATAAACGACCCGCCCACGCTGTTCGAAACGGGTGGATCGGTCGTGGCCGCTTCCGTACGGACGTCGACCTTGGGGATGCCGGGCACATGGGAAAGGTAAAGACCGGGATGCCAGGCAGCGCGCCGTGGCGCGTCAAGCGGAGAAACGTCGTCATGCACCTCGCTGTCTGTATAGAAGGTGAGCCAGTTGCGAACAAAGGGTAGCCGATAGGAGGCGTCGAAGGCCCCGAAGCGCGCCCCAGGATCGTTGCGGCTGTCCTTCACGGCGCCGTTGGGAGCGGAAAGGCTGAAAAAGCTCCTCAGGAAAGTATGGACGGTGACCGGCGAGTGGCCTTCGCCGCCGAACAGCGCGGTGCGCTCGAAGCCAAACTCCCAGTTTTCCGTAGGCCGAAAGCTGATCTTCTCCACATGCACCCACGGGTCGCCAGGATTGATCACATTCGGCTCCCCCGGGCTGGATGCCGCACTCACATAAAGCGGATTCGGCATCAGCGTGTGACCGCGCAGGGCGCCTATGAGGAATTCATAGCGGAAGGCGCCGGTGAGCCACGAAACCCCGGGCACGTACAAGGGCTCAATGCGGTTGATGTGGAAAGCATAGATGTTCTCCGCATTGTTCGAGTAGGCGAAGCTGGCGCCTTGCGCCGGGCCCAACCATTCGTCCTGTTTGCCGAAGGAGATTACGTGGTTAAGCACCTGGGCCGAAACATAGGCTTCAAGGAACCGTCCTTGCGTGGCCGTGGCGATTGGCCCAAGGGGAAGGGTGGCCTGGTTGTTATACGCCAAGCCGGTCACTGGATTGACGGTAATGTCCACGTTGGCCAACGACTGGTAGAGAGCCGGCGAATAGCCGGCAGCCGAAGGCGCGCCCTGGAATTCGCCGCGCACATAAAGAGTGAATGGTCCGCCAATCACGTAGCCGCCGGCGCCAGAATAGTTATTGAACCCGTTCTGGTAAGGCCGCCCATAGTCGTTCACGATCGTTGAGCCGAGATGAAAGCTGTCGCGCAAAGGCGTCCCGCTGATGACCCGCGCCGCCGTGTAGGTCGATTCGACGCGCATCCCGACCGCATTTCCCAAGCAGGTAACTTTAGAATCGCGATCCAATTCCTCGCTCAGCGCGTCGTAGATTTGCCTCGCCTCGCTCGTGACGGGTCCCTTACCGGAGTCCTCGATATCCGAATCAGCGCCTTCCAGCATGTTGCTCAGGCTGGCATACGTCCAGGGGCGCAGTCCCAGATACACGTGATTCAGAAAGCCCAGCGAATACAGCCTTAACACCGCCGGATAGATCCAGCTATCTACGGGGATGTAAGGTGACCCCGATACCGAAACATTACAACTTTGCTGCGCCGCATCGGCGGAGCCCGCGCTTTGTCCCTCGGCGGCAGAGATGAGCATGAGCAGCATCCCCACAACTACAATTCCGGAACCCAATGCAGATGGCCGGTTCACGCCCACCACGCGTTCGTCTTAGGCACCATCGCTAGGACTCCGTTTTCCTTAAATTTCATTTTCATGCTGCGGGCCGGCCGATCCCTCTTCTTCGGCCAAAGGTCGCAGTTCTTCGGTTTCGCTTGGTCCGCCCGTCCGATCCTGCGCACGAGGTTGTGCAGAAGCCCGAAGCGCAGCGATCTCCGCGGAGAGCCTCTCGATCCGTCGTTCCAATTCCTTTACCTGTGCTGCATTCTCACTCACGCTTGAAGCCAAGGCGGGTTCCTGATCCGCCGCCCGAGTGAAGCGTTGTAATATGTCGCGCACCACGTCGGACATGCTGCGCGCGCTGCTGCTGATGCAGAACCGCTCCAACTCCAGGTATTCAGCCTCAGACAGGCGGACGTTGATTGTGCGGGTCCGTGGAATCAGAACTGTCATGGAACACTCGGCTTTCAAAAAAGGCTTTGTCGCTGCAGCGCTGACCATGCGAGTGGTTCCGGAGCTGTTCAACCCTGAAACCACCACTGCTGAGTAGCCCTTTCCTCAAGAAGACCAACCTTCCAGAGAGTTGAAGCGGACCCGGGAACTCTGGAGTTGGTAGAGGATCCTCATCGTGTTCGCAATGGACTGCGCGGAACGAAAAGGCAGTAGGCGTTCGAATGCCGCCTGAGTGGCAGAAATGTCTGTTAGGAGATTCCCAAGGAGAATGCGGCTCCTCTATTACATGCCGCAGCGAGAAAGGTTCACGCTTCGGTCTCGACCCCGACGCGGCTGAACCACTAAGTCAACTTGGTTTACCTGATCGCGATCAGGGTAGGCTTCGCCCCCCTTAGTCCCATCGCTGGGATCGACACTTGGAAACACATTTCATCCTGCTCTTGCATGGAGCAAAAGCCCACAACAACAATATTGTCGCTAAAAACCCGGGGAACAAGACCGGTCGACACCGCAAAGCAAGAGCGCCCTGCAAAGGGTTGCATTTCTGTTCAGTAAAGAATCTTCGCTGAACCTCCGCTGTGCAGGAACAAAATCAACCATAACACTCGGTCCCGGAGGACGTAAAGCAAAAAGTGAGACGAATGTAAAACAGTTGTGAAATTGTACCTTGTGGCGATCGAAATGCGTAATCCGCCGCCTACCTGCGAAAGCGAAGACCCTAGAAACTGAAGACCCTGGAGAGGAAGTCTGCGAAAATGAGTCCGGCCGGGTGTAGCCCTGAGGCCCTGGCCGCGATGGATATTCTGACGCGCCCGCCCTCAACACCGCGATTCCGTCTCGCAGATCAGTTCTGATTTCAAGTTGAAGGCGCGTCATTCGATTGTTCCGTTGACCTGCACCCCTGGATCTGCAAAGAACCGATTAGGATTTCTGGAAGCGAGGGGCGTTTCAGCACCGTCAGCCACACAATTTATGTGAATCAAGGAAGTAAACAGGGCATCGAAATTGAACATGAGGCTCAATCTGAAATGTGGATACCTCGTTGCGCTGATTTTGGCGGCGTCAATGGCGTGGGCCGACACATTGGCGTTGAAGAACGGCAGCCAGATTAAGGGCAAGTTCCTGGGCGGCACGGAGACTGAAATCAGCTTCCAGGTCGGCTCGACGGTGCAGAAATATAACGTCGCCGATATCGTTTCACTCAAGTTCGATTCGGAAGGCGTCACAAATGTTCCGGCGCCGCAGCCGCAGAGTTCGCTACCTGACGCTCCCGGGCCCGTTGCGGATGCCCCGAGTCCCGCAGTGGCTGTCGATACGAAGCCGGCCTATGAAACCATCCCCGCCGGGACACAAGTTTTCGTGCGCACCATCGATGCCATCGATTCCGCCAATAGTCAGGTGGGGGACGGCTTCCAGGCCTCGCTCGAAGAACCCCTCACGTCAGAAGGCAACGTGGTGGTCGCGCAAGACGCCCTCGTCTTCGGCCGGCTGACAGAATCGAAAGAGTCGGGGACGTTCACCGGTAAATCGCAGTTGCGTCTGGAGCTGACCGGGATTGTGGTGAATGGAAAGACGGTGCCCTTGGTGACTGGAGAATATGAAGCGACCGGCAAGTCACGCGGAGCGAGCACCGCTAAGAGAACGGTCGGTGGAGCGGCTCTTGGGACGCTTATCGGCGCCGTTGCCGACGGCGGCCAGGGAGCAGCGATTGGCGCGGGCGTCGGCGCAGGCGCCGGCGCCAGCTCGGAAATCATCACCGGGGGCGATCAGGTGAAGGTGCCGAGCGAGACCCTGCTCGATTTCACACTGCAGCAAGATGTGTCGATACCGACGCCTCAGAACTAATTCCGGGCAAAATCCTTATCGTGGGTGTACCGGCTATCTCTCCGATGGCGAGGGCAATCGCATCGCCAAGGGGGCGCTGATCTCGGTGTCTCTCCCCCTCATATCGCAGGCGTGCAATCTTGCTAGCAACGGTTTCAAGAACTCCTTCCGGCACGCCGTTGACGCAGCCAATTGGAGGACCAAGACACTCTTTGAGCTGTAGTCGATTTTGTGCCGGTCAAAGCACCAGAAGCGAGCGCGATTCGCAAAACCCGCCTTGGGCTGTCTTCTCCTATTCCACCGTCAGGTTGAAGGTGGTTGAGTGTTGCAGCGCGCCGCTGGTCGCCGTCAGGGTTACGGTGTAGGTCTGCGGAGGCTGGTTGAAGAAGCCGCTGCCGGCGCAGGAGCTGACGCCCAGAAGCGCACTGAGGGAAAGGAGCCCAAGCAGAATAAGCCGGCCGCTGCGGAGCAGTTTGCGACGCGCGCGCCTGAGAGTAAAGAGCGGCGCCAGGAACGGAAGCAGCCAGGCGAAAGCGAGCGGAGAAGCCTCGCCTGAAGGCAGTGTAGAGCGTTCAATCGCCGCAGTTTCAGAGGCGGTGAGCGTGACGGTGACGGTTTGTGCGGTATCTCCCAGTGTGAGGGTTTGCGGATTGAAGGTTGCCGTCACGCCGGAGGGCAAGCCGGTCATGGCAAAGCTGACGGTGCCGTTGAAATCGCCGCTGGCGGGCGCCACTTGAAAGGTGAGAGTGGTGCTGGTTCCCGGGACCAGGTCCAGATCGGTGGGCGCAGTGAAATCAATCTGGAAGTTGGTCACGGTGAATTGCACGGAGTTGGTGATCAGGTCTGAGGCGCCGGTCTGCGGGCCGCCGGGAAAGGCAACGGTCACCGGGCCAGAGACGGCTCCCTGGGGAACGGTGGTGGTGATCGCGCCGCCGGAGGCGACCGTGAAGGCCGTTACCAGGGGAGCTCCGCTGAAGTTGACTCCCACCGCGTTGGCAAGGCCGGTTCCGGAGATGGTCACCGAAGTGCCCACCGGTCCGGAAGCGGGTTGGATGCTCGCGATCGAGGCGAGTCCGAAGCTCAGATTGCTGCTCGCTTCGCCGACAGGAGTGAGGACAGTAATCACCCCCGAGGACGCCTCTGTGGGCACGGTTGCCGTGATCTGCGTGGGAGAGTTCACGGTGAAGCTGGCCGGGTAGCCCCCCAGGGTGCCCCCAAAATACACATCGGTGGCCCCAGTGAAGCCGGTGCCGGTGATGGTCACCACGGTGCCGGGAGGGCCGCTCGCGGGCGAGAAGCTGGTGATTGCCGGGCCTACTTGAAACGGTGTCGAGCTGGTCAGGGTGCCGGTGGGAAAGACGATCTCGATGGGGCCGGTGGTGGCGCCGGCTGGAACCGTGGCTGTGATCTGATTGCTGATTGTGTCGGTAAACGTGGCCGCAGTTCCGTTGAATTCCACGGCTGTCGCGCCCAGCAGGTTCGTCCCCGTAATGGTGACGAGTGTTCCCGCTGCACCACTGGAGGGTTGAAAGTTCGTAATCGAGATGACGCCAAAGCTCTGAGCGGATTCCCACACACCGCTTGAGGTAAGAACTTCGATCTGGCCCGGCACGGCGCCATTGGGCACGGTTGCGGTGATCTGCGTGGAGGAATTCACGGTGTAGCTCGCCTCGACCGTGTTCCCAAAGTAGACGCCGGTGACATTGGCGAAGCTGGTGCCCGTGATCGTGACCACAGTGCCGGGAGAGCCGCTCGTGGGCGAAAAGCTGGTGATCGCCGGGTTCACAACAAACGATGTCGAACTGGTGAGTGTGCCGGTGGGAAAGACGATCTCGATGGGGCCGGTGGTGGCGCCGCTTGGAACCGTGGCCGTGATCTGGCTGCCGATTACGTCGGTGAACGTGGCCGCAGTTCCGTTGAATTCCACGGCTGTCGCGCCGAACAGATTCGCTCCTGAAATAGTGATCAGGGTCCCCACCGCACCGCTCGACGGCTGAATGCTGGTGATGGAGGCGACGCCGAAGCCCCCATTGCTCATGGCCTGGCCGCTGGGCGCGATGATCTGGATCGGCCCTGACTGCGCCTGGCTCGGCACCGTGGCTGTGATTTGCGTTGGGGAGTTCACAGTGAAGCTGGCTTCCTGGGGCTCCATGTCTCCAAAGACCACATTGGTGGTCCCTGTGAAGCCGGTGCCGGTGATGGTGACGACCGTGCCGGGAGGGCCAAAGGTCGGCGAGAAGCTGGTGATCGCCGGGCCTACTTGGAAGTTGGTCGAGCTGGTGAGAGTGCCGGTGGAAAAGACGATTTCGATGGGGCCGCTGGTAGCGGCATTAGGAACCGTGGCCGTGATCTCAGTGCTGGAGGCAACGGTAAACTTGGCCGCGGTTCCATTGAATTCGACGCCCGTGGCATTGCTCAGGCTGGTGCCGGTAATCGTTACCGATGTTCCTGCCGCGCCATTTGCAGGCTGAAAGCTCGTAAACGAGGAAACGTTGAAGCTTTGGGTGCTGGGACCCTCGCCGCTTGGAGTGATCACAACAATCTGGGCCGAGATCGCCCCATTGGGCACCGTTGTCGTGATCTGCGTAGAAGAGTTTACGGTGAAGCTGGCCTGGTAATTCCCCAAAAACACATTGGTGACGCCGATAAAGGTGGTGCCCGTAATCGTCACGGCTGTGCCGGGAGGGCCGCTAGTGGGCGAGAAGCTGGTAATGGCCGGAGCAACGTCAAACGGTGTTGAGCTGGTGAGAGTGCCGGTAGGAAAGAGGATCTCGATGGGGCCGCTGGCAGCGCCGGCTGGAACCGTAGCCGTGATCTGCGTGCTGGAAACCACGGTAAACGTGGCCGTGGTTCCATTGAATTCGACGCCCGTGGCCGTGCTCAGGTTCGTTCCCATGATGGGGATCGACGCACCCACCGGGGCACTGGACGGCTGAAAGCTCGTAATCGAGGCGATGCCGAAGCTCTGAGCGGATTCCCACACGCCGCTTGAGGTAAGAACTTCGACTTGACCCGACACGGCGCCAATGGGCACGGTCGCGGTGATCTGCGTGGAGGAATTCACGGTGTAGCTTGCCTCGACCGAGTTCCCAAAATAGACGCCGGTGACATTGGCGAAGCTGGTGCCGGTGATGGTGACCACGGCGCCGGGAGGGCCGCTCAGCGGTGTGAAGCCGGTGATCGCCGGGTTCACAACAAAAGATGTCGAGCTCGTGAGCGTGCTCGAGGGAGTGACGACCTGAATCGGGCCGCTGGTGGCGCCGCTGGGCACGGTTGTCGTGATCTCGGTGCCGGAGACGACGGTGAACGCCGCCGCCGTCCCATTGAAGTTCACGGCCGTAGCGCCGCTCAGATTGGTTCCCGTAATGGTCACCGCTGTTCCCACCGCGCCGGATGCAGGGGTGAACTGAAAACTTGGCGTAGCCGCCTCCACCGTGAACGACACCGCGGCCGAGGCGCTGCCGGTGAAATTCGCATCCCCGCCATAGGAGGCGGTCAGACTGTAGCTCCCCGCCGTGAGCGAGGAAGTGGAAAAGGCAGCCGTTCCCGAGCTTGTCAGTGCTGCCGTTCCCAGCGTGTTTGCGCCGTCCATGAACGTCACCGTTCCCGTGGGCGACCCCGAACCGGGCGCGCTGACAGCCACCGTGGCTGCCAGCGTGACGTTCTGGCCGGCATTGGCGGGATTGGGCGAAGCCGTCAGCGAGATTGTGGTCGCTGCCTGTATCACCGTCAGCGTGGTGTTCTGCGTGCCATTCGCAGCCACTCCATTCTGAGCGGTGAACGTAATGCTGTAGGTCCCCACCGACCCTGCAGCTACGGCGCCGCTCAACGTGCCGGTGCCATTGCCGTTATCGACGAACGATAAGCCGGCCGGCAAGGTTCCCGTTTCTGTGAGACTCGGGGTTGGCGAGCCCTGCGTGGTCACGAGTAGCGAAACACTCTGTCCCACTTCAACGGTCGCGCTCGTCGCGGCGGAAATGCAGAGGGGCTGGCTGCCGGGGGGAAGCGTGAGTGCAAGGCCGAAATCAGAGCCCTCGGCGATGGCCGGTGCGCCGCTGAGATAGCAGGCCTCGACGGGCACGTAGCTGCTGTTATAGTTGCCGATGCCGAGCTGTCCCTGCCCGCCGTCGCCCCATGCCCAAACCGTCCCATCGCCCGCCAGGGCCAGGCTGAAGGTGGCTGCCGCGTTGGTGGCGAGAGCGGTGACGTTGGAAAAGGGGTTGCCGACCCCATCGAGCACCTGGACGGGCGTCGCGCTGAAACCGACCGTGGAATTGCCCAATTCGTCCTGCGTGTTGTCGCCCCAGGTCCAGACGTTGCCGCTCGCCAGCGCCTCACTGGAGACGAATTCGGCGGCGATGGCGGAAACGCCGCTCAGGAAGCCGTTGCCGCCGGGCCCGAGCACCTGTACAGGCGTGGCGCCATAGCTATTCAGGGTTGCGCTGCTGCCCAGTTGACCATATTCGTTGTCGCCCCATGCCCAGACAGTGCCGTCGCTTCGGAGGGCAACGCTGAAGTCGTAGCCGGCGGCGATGGCTGCGATGCCGGAGAGTCCGCTCACCTCGACAGGCGTGCTGCTTGCGGTGGTGGTGCCGTTCCCGAGTTGACCCATCGAGTTGACTCCCCAGGCCCAGACCGTGCCGTCGCTTTGCAAGGCGAGGCTATGAAGACCTCCACCTGCGATGGCCACCACGCCGCTGGTGCCGCTCACCTGGGAGGGCGTGGAGCTATAGCCCGAGCAGCTACCGGTCTCAGAGGGTTCATCGCAGCCCCAGGTCCAGACGTTGCCGCTGCTGTCGAGAGCGAGAGCCTGTTTGCCGCCTGCGGCGACGCCCTTGATGCCCGAAAGATTGCTTACCTCGACCGGCGTGTCGCTGTCGCTTGTGGAGCCGTTGCCAAGCTGGCCATCGTCGTTCGCGCCCCACGCCCACACAGCGCCATCGCTCAACAGCGCCAAGCTGAATCCGCCGCCCCCAGCGATGGCGGTCAACCCAGTGAGGTCGCTTACCGCTCCAGGTGCCGGAACGTCGTAGCCCGTGGATTCGCTGCCCGTGGCGCCGTTGCCAAGCTCGCCGACACTGTTATCTCCCCATGCCTGGGCGATGGCAACCCCTTCGATCGCAAAATCGTCGCCCGTGCCGGCTGCGATTGCGGTGATGCCGGAAAGACTGGTCACTTGCACCGGCGTGTAGCTAAATAGCGTCGTCGAACCGAGGCCCAGCTCCCCACCGTTGCCCTGGCCCCAGACCCAGAGCGTGCCGTTGCTTTCGAGAGCCATGCCCGTTTCGCCGCCCGCCGCAATGGCCGTGACTCCGGAAAGATTGCTCACCTCAGCCGGCGTGGCACTGCTCCCGCCGGTTGTACCGTTGCCCAACTGGCCTACGCCGTTGTAGCCCCACGCCCACACCGTTCCATCGCTGCGCAGCGCCAGCGCGGCGGCACCACCAGCGGACCCGCCGGGAATCGGGGAGCCGGAGATCGCCGTAATCCCCGAGAGACCTGCTACCTGGATGGGCACATTGCTGGTGACCGCGGTAGTGGCGCTGCCCAGTTCGCCATAGTTGTTAACGCCCCAGGCCCAGACCGTGCCATCGCTCTCCACGGCGAAGCCGTTAAAAGTCCCCATGGACACGGCGATCACACCGGTGAGGCCGCTAACCTCGACCGGCGTGGGGCTATTGCTGACTCCTCCATTGCCCAACTCGCCGTCGCCGTTGTAGCCCCAGGTCCAGACGGTGCCATTGCTTTCGAGCGCCATGGCGTCATAGCCGCCCGGATCGGCAGAGATTGCCGTAACCGAAGTGAGTCCGCCCACTTGAACCGGCGCCGTGCTGGCCGTGGTTGTGCCGATTCCCAGAATTCCGTACCTGCTGTTTGATCCCCAGGCCCAGACCGTGCCGTCGCTTTTGAGCGCGAAGCTGTTCGTGCCACTGTCTGCCGCGGCGATTTGAACTACGCCGGTGAGACCGCTTACCTGTGCAAAGGTGGAGAGATAGGAGGCGCTCGATCCGGTGCCCAGCGAGCCATCGCCGTTGGCGCCGCAGGCCCACACCGTACCGTCGCTCAGGAGCGCCAGGGTATGGCCCAAGGAAGCCGAAATGGCCACCACGCCGGGGAAATTCGTTACTGCAACCGGTGTATTGGCGTTGGCGTCTGTCCCGTTGCAGAGATTCTCATACCCGTTGTAGCCCCACGCGAAGACATTTCCGGCCGTCTGCTGCCTGAGTGGGGCCGCGGAAGCGCATGCGAGAGAGAGCAGAAAGAACCCGGCCAGGCTCAACACCCTCGAGGCCCTCCGCCGCTGCCGGTGCAACGCCATGGTTCTCAACGGAAGGCCTGGTTTGCCCTGCAAACTCAGGATTCCCTTCCTCTGCAGCGAGGAGATCGACTTTGCCTTTGCCTTGTTCGTCATTCCCGTCTCCTTCCGCTCAAGGGAGAGTCCGCGGCCTGTCCCGCGGCCGGAGCGCCAGTACATCGTTATTGCTTTTACTTATTGAGGCGGGAAAAGCCGGCGAAACCAGTAATCGATGAGAAAGAATATTTGCGAGCGGACCTGGCTGAGAATGGCCGTATGACCCCAGGGGCTAGGCCGCATACCGATTCTGCTGCAATAATGGAATCCCCCGCCGGAGGCCCGCGTGACCCTGCCTTCGACCCACGAAGTGACGGAGCTGCTCAGAGCCTGGAGCGCCGGCGATCAAAACGCTCTGGAAAAGCTCACGCCCCTGGTTTACAAGGAATTGCACCAGGTGGCGCGGCGCTACATGGCGAAGGAACGGAGCGACCACACGCTGCAAACCACGGCGCTGGTAAACGAGGTTTATCTGCGGCTGGTGGATTGTGGCCGGGTGAGGTGGCAGGACCGGGCGCACTTTTTCGCGGTCTCGGCACAGTTGATGCGGCGCATTCTGGTCGATTTCGCGCGCTCTCGAAACTACCAGAAACGAGGCGGCGATGCCCCTCATGTTTCTCTCGACGAAGTCCCCGTTGTCGGCCGGGAGGACGTGAATCTGGTGGCCCTGGACGATGCACTCCGGGGGCTGGCTGGCGTGGACGAAAGAAAGGGCAAGGTGGTGGAGTTGCGGTTTTTTGGCGGATTGAGCATTGAGGAAACCGCCGAAGTTCTCAAAGTCTCGGGCGAGACGGTTGCGCGCGACTGGCGACTGGCAAAGATCTGGCTGTTGCGGGAGATGAGCGGAGCAAGCTGAGTATGGAGCCTGAACTTTGGCTTCGAGTGGAAGACGTCTGCCAGCGCGCGCTGGAACTGGACGAGGACCAGCGTGCGGAGTTCCTCCAGGCCTCCTGCGGCCAAGATGAAGTTCTCCGCCGCGAAGTCGACTCGCTCCTGGCTCACGCAAGCAGAGCCCGGGATTTCATTGAAACCTCCGCGCTTGGGGTCGCGGGCAGACTCGCGGCGCAAGTCGACGGCGCGCAGCCAACCCAATCCGGCGAAACTCACCCTTCGGCGTTCGAGTCTGCTTCGATGATCGGCCGGAGACTGGGAAGCTACCAGATCCTGGAACTGATCGGAAGCGGGGGCATGGGTGAGGTATACCGCGCGGTCCGCGCCGACGACCAATACCAGAAGCAGGTGGCCATCAAGCTGGTGCGCGCAGGACAGGATGCCCAATCCGTAGTCAGCCACTTCCGGAACGAGCGCCAGATCCTGGCCAATCTCGACCACCCTAATATTGCCCGGCTGCTTGACGGCGGCTCAACGGACAGCGGCCTGCCTTACTTTGTGATGGAGCTGATCGAAGGAGAACCGATCGACAAGTACTGCGACCGGCAACGCCTGACAACCACCGAGCGCCTGCAACTTTTCCTTGAGGTTTGCGCGGCGGTTCAATTCGCCCACCAGAGGCTAGTGATTCATCGCGACATCAAGCCCGGTAATATTCTGGTTACGGTTGACGGCACGCCTAAGCTCCTCGACTTCGGCATCGCCAAGATTGTGAATGCGGCGGAAACTCTCGACAGCAGTCAGACGACGGTGACCCTGTTCCGCGCCCTGACTCCCGGATACGCCAGCCCGGAGCAAATCAAGGGTGAACCGGTGACCACCGCCAGCGATGTGTATTCCCTGGGAGTGGTGCTCTACGAGCTCCTTACCGGACACAGACCCTACCCGGTAAGCAGGCTGACGCCGCAGGAGATTGCGCGAGCGGTTTGCGAGACGGAGCCGGAGAAACCCAGCATCGCCGTCACGCGTTCTGAAGCCATCGACATCAAACCTGAGCGGGCTGCGATCACGCCTACGGGCATCAGCGAGGTGCGCGACGGCTCTCCGGAAAAATTGCGCAAGCGTCTCTCCGGCGACCTCGACAATATTCTGCTGATGGTGCTGCGCAAGGAGCCCGGGCGCCGGTATGGATCAGTCGAGCAGTTTCAGGAGGACATTCGACGGCACCTCGAGCATTTGCCTGTAATCGCACGCAAGGATACGGTCCGGTATCTGACGGCAAAATTCGTTCGGCGTCATCGCGCCGGCACCGCAGCAGCAGCCGTAGTGGCGGCGACGGTCTTGCTGGCGCTTGCGGTCACGCTGCGCGAGGCGCGCATTGCCCGCGCCGACCGGGCTCGAGCCGAGAGCCGCTTCAACGATGTCAGGGAGCTCTCGCATGCACTGCTCTTTCCCATTGACGATGCAATCAAAAAGGTCCCCGGTACCACCCAGGCGCGGCAATTGGTGGTCAGCAGCGCGCAGCTTTATCTGGACCGGCTCTCGCAGGAAGGCGGGAATGATCTTTCTTTGCTCCGCGAACTGGCGACAGGTTACGAGCGGCTGGCGAGCATCCAGGGAGACCCGCGCGGGCCCAACCTGGGAGAGACGAAATCTGCCATTGAAAGCTTTCGCAAAGCCGTAAGCCTGCGCGAAGCCATTCTGCGGGCCAGTCCGACTGACCTCGAGGCGCAGCATGAGTTACAGCAATCCTACGACAATCTTGGCTTCGCATACGCCGCAATCGATCACGGACTGGCTGCGAGCTATTTTCAGAAATCGATGGGCATTGCCGCGACCCTGGTCTCCAAAGAGCCGGCGAATGACGTGTTTCTTGACGCGCTGGCGCTCTGCTATGAGCATCGTGCGATGCTCGACTATGACCAGAATGATTTCAGCTCCGCGTTGAAAGATCAGCAGGAGGATTTGAAGCTGCAGCAACAGCTTGAGGATCGGGCGCCAAGCGAGGAGTTTCGCACCCATCTATCCTACGCGCACAAAAGAGTGGGCGCGCTGCTGATCCTCAATCACCAGTACCCTCAGGCCCTCGCCGAATACCAAGCGGCGCTCGCGCTGGACAAAGCACTTCTTTCGGCGCATCCCGACGACCCCCAACTGCGCTACTCCATCAGCCTGACGCTGAGCGACATGGGCTTCATTTATAACAAACAGGGTAATCCAACCGCGGCGCTTGAAAACTATCTCGATGTGCTTAAGATGCGGCAGGCGCTTGTGGATGCCGATCCTCACGATGAGAGAGCGCGACGGGGATTGGCGAATACCTGCGATCAGCTCGGAAACATCCTTCGCCAGGAGAACAAGCCGCGAGCTGCCCTCGCCTACAACCTTCGCGAGCTGGCCAATATCTCGAGCCTCCTCGCCGCGAATCCGGGCGACTCCGAAGCTCGCGTCAATCTCGCGGACGTTCGGGACGATCTCGGCAACGATTACATGGGCATCGCGGAGACAACGGCCGATCATAAGGAAAAGATGCGGTTGTTGCGTCTCGCACAATCCTGCTTCGGACAGTCCCTGCCGGCATTTGAGGACGCAAAGGCGAAGGGACTTCTCCTGGGCAACCAGCGCGATGCCCCACAGCTCGTATCCGAGGACCTAGCGCGGAACAAAAAGGCCATCCAGGCCGAAAGCAGCGGCGCTCGTTGAGCCAGGCTGCCGCTCCAGCGCGCCAGCAAGGGCTTGCATTCCTTATCACCGTCCAATCGCAAGGAAACTCCGAGCGCCGGCGCCCAGTCGTCCACGTACTTGATCACGAAGACTTCTTTGATGGCGACAGGGCAACGGCAGCTTCAGTGGTAAGCACGCGGAACACGAAGGTTTCCTGAAGATACAGCTGCACGGCGGAATCGGAGTGACTGAGATAGCCGATCGAAACATCCTGGCCGAGGTTGAGCTCGAAGTCGCCGCCTCGCGTGGTCACCACGAACGCACCTTCAATTGCCGGCGCCCAGATCAGGCTGCCCTCCACGATGCGTTTCACATGCTCGAGCACGGGATAGCCGTGATCGCGCGTTTCGGCCAGAGCCGTATATTCGTCGGCGCCCAGCAAAACCGAATACGGCCCATTGACGCCGACCAGCCGCAACTGGCTCAGCGCGTGTGCAACTGCATCTGGATAAGCCCGCACATCCGCAGGCAATGTCTCAATCGGGTTGCTGGTACTTTCCCGGATACCCTGGATATCGGCTCCATGGTATCCATTGAAAATAGCCCGATCTTCCGCAAAGGCCAGCTTTCTGGCGGCGTCCTTCGCAGGCTGCCAGTCGGAGTCGTCGGAACCGCGTTCCACATCGTCGATCATCGGGCGCGACAGCTCAAACGGAACCCGCAATTCCACCAGCGGCTTCACCTCGCGCAGTCGAGCGACGATGCCTTCTGCGGGAGCGGAGATCGGCTTCAGGTGCCCTGTCCCAACCCCGGGCAACGCGATTCCCCCCGGCGAAGGAACGTCCACGACGCGCCGGCCGGCCAGGTAGCGCTTGAGCGTTCTCGTCGTCTCTTCTTCGATCTGCGCCCATGCCGAGTCGGATATGGGCGCCAGCTCCCGATGGAGGTTATTCATCTTTCTCTCCCTTCAGTGATCCTATCCTGAGAGATGTGTGGAGCACGGCGACGGGCGCAGGTAAAATCGCTGGCGACGGCAGGGGCGATTGCGATGGGGCAGACGGCATATCTGTGCTTTTCGCGGCGTCCGGTCGAGCAGCAGTAACGTTGTCGAGGAACGTGGCCGATGGCACGAAGAACAGGCTGCCGGTCACGGGGCGGCTGAAGTCGAGCAGCCGGTCGTAGTTACCGGGCGGGTTGCCGATGAACATATTCTCCAGCATCCTCTCGGTGATCCGCGGCGTGCGGCTGTACCCGATAAAGTAAGTGCCGAATTCGCTGTGTCCCGGACGCCCGAAAGGCATGTTGTCTCGCAGAATCTGCAACTGGCGCCCGTTCTCTTCAATGGTGGTGAGGGCGTTGTGTGCGTATGCGGGCTTGTCTGCGTCGCTCAATTCCACGTCCGAGAGCTTGCGCCGGCCGACAATCCGTTCCTGCGTCTCAACCGGAAGCGCATTCCACGCTTTCAGGTCGTGGAGGTACTTCTGCACGATGACGTAGCTGCCGCCAGCAAAGGCCGGGTCTTCACTGCCGACGATCGCCGCATCGCGCGCCGCATCTCCCCGCGGATTCTCCGTGCCGTCGACGAAGCCCAGCACATCGCGGTCGTCGAAATAGCGAAATCCGTGCACTTCGTCGGTCACTGCGACCACATCTCCGATATTGTCCATAATCTGTGTCGCCAGCTCGAAGCACAGGTCCATGCGCTTGGCGCGGATGTGGAAGAAGATGTCACCTGGAGTGGAGACGGCACAGCGTGCCCCGGAACGAATCTCCTGAAACGAGTGAAGCTCAGCGGGGCGCGGCGCTCCGAAGAGCTTGGCCCAGGCATCCGACCCGAATCCGGCAACGCAGGCAAGGCCCGCCTCCACGTCGCGAAAATCGACTGCGCGTATCAGCCCGGAGAGGTCTGCGCAAAAGGCGCGCAGACGTGTGTATGCATCCGCGTCCTGGCGGATACACAGCACCAGGAAGATGGCCGCCCGCGTAAGCGGACCGACCACGGCTTGCGAAAGTACAACCTCGTTGAGCTGGCTGGGGGCGTCCATTTCTTCCATCCTGCTGCGCATGGAGCTCCATCTGAGTATCGCATCTCGGCAAGGAGCTGCCCTTTAGAGCGGTTCCACAGTACATGTAGCCGTATTTCACACTTGCGGAAGGTGGCTTTTTCTTGGTGAAAAAGCCACTTAGCATCTGCGGCTTCGGGATACAGCAACTGTGAAACCGCTGTAGCCTCTGCGGGGACGGCGTTGCCCAGCGGGCGCAAGTGGTCGACCGGCATTGAAGGCATTGTTCGCCACCCTGCGCCGCCGCGAACAAAAACTCGCAATCGGGCATCTGGGTACCCATCCGGCTTGAGCGAAAAGGGCTAGTATTCCGCGGGCAATCTTACAGTCGGGTGTACAGTGAATGTCACATGGGTCCGGCCGCGGCCTCGAACAATCCCATGCAAATCTTCGGCGCATACATGGCCGTGGTGGTCTCGCTCAGAGGCACCCTTCGCATCATGGCTCTCGCGGAATTCGGCTGGAGGAGCGACGATGGTAACGAGTGACGCATCGCAATCCTTGCTGGAGCGCCTCCCCGTGATAGGAAAGCTGCAACGGCGGCTCCAATTGCCGCTGGTCTGGTGGGGATTGATCATCTTTTCCGGTTACTACTTGCTTCCGCTTTTTACGTGCGCTTTCGAAGGTGTTCTGATCACCTATCCCACAGGCGATGTTCATACGCGCATCTCGCTCAACGTGTTTACGCAAACCGTTGGAAGGAGAGCCGTCTCCTCACCATATCTCAAGGACTTGACTCATTTTTACATGGCCGTGGTGGTCTCGCTCGGAGGCACGCTTTGCATCATGGCTCTGGCGGAACTCATGAACGTCTATAAGGCAGTGAGCGATCCGGACCTGATCAAGACAAATGTCCAAAGTATCCAGGCCGAACGCGCCCACATGGAAAGACTCGTCGGAAATCGCGCCGTCCTGTTGCCTATTGCCCTTATCGCCGGCTCATGCGGAATGGCACTTTATCTCAACGGGCGCTCAACGATTGGCTGGTGGGGAAATCCTCAATACGGACCGGCTGGCGTCTTGCTCGCCTGCGGAGTCGTGCTGGTAATTTTTTTTGGCACGCACTCCTTATATATGCTTGCCGTTGCTCAATATTCCATCGGACGCCTTGTTGCAAACGGCGTTCACCTCAGGCCATTTCACCCCGATGGCTGCAATGGGTTTGCGAAGTTAGGCAACCTCCTTCTCCTGTTGCTGCTGGTGTGCGCCTTCTGCGTGACCGCAGCCTACATTACTATCTGGCACGGCTACCTGGGCATCGAAGACTTTCCCGGATTCTGGCTGGCAGCTCTGGGCATTGTCGTCTTTCTGCCTCTCATTGTCATCGATCCACTGCTTCACGTGAGTATTGAAGTTCGAAGAGCGCAGTTGTCGCGCCTATCCCCGGTCGAGCGGCTCCTGAATGGTCAGCTGAAAGGGATCGAAGATCACCTCTCAGAAACCGGTGAGAACAAAGCGAGGTATGAGAATTTGAAAACCTTGCAGGACTTGAACATGCTGGCAAAGGGAATCTACGAGACAAGCGTCTTCCCGTTTAACAGAAAAGTAGCCAGCGTGCTGAGCATCGGCTACATCCTGCAGGCATTAGCGCTAGCCAAAGAGATCGTCGGCAAATTCAAGTAGGCTCTCCGATGCATTCATCACCTCGAAAGGTCAGAACTCGCGAATTCGGGCCAAGCCTCGCCCGGGATGGCGTGCCAATACAGCGAGCTTTCGCACATAGCCCTAACGGATGTTGAAATTGTACGAAACACCCGACGAAAGAATGGGGTAGACCTTCAACGAATTCAGATCATTCTTATACTTGGCGACCTGGCTGCTGAGGTTGGTTTGCGCCGGCGCGTTGGTGGCCATGTTCACGCACGATTCGCCGTTAATTGCCGCATCGGATTGCACGGTGCAGCCGTAGCCAGTTAGGTCTAATCCCACGGTGGGCGAGCCGGTGAAGATGGCTCCCAGTTCGAACGGGAACGCCCAATGGCCACCCTTCCGTGAAATCATGTTTCCCCATCCCGTGGTCACGGTGAAAGTCTGCTTGTGAGTGTTCAAGCCCACACTGGCGTTGATATTCATGGGATTGGCTGCCTCGGAATAATACTTTGTTGAGGCCAGCGTAATGCTGCTGCCGGCGGCCATCACGCCGCTGGCCGAAGCCGCATTTCCGTTATAGAGCGTCACCCCAGGACTCAAGCGGAAGCCGTGATTCGGCCACGGGTAGTAGTCCAGAGCGATTCCGGCCTCGGCGAGGTTGAGCTTGCCGCTCACGTTGGCGCCGCTCGATCCACTTCCGCCCACCTTAAAGTTGTTCACAGAGTAGCTGAAGTAATTGCCAATGCCGCGGATGTTCAGGTAGCGGTTGGCTTCAACCGCGGCTTGCATGTTGATGCCGCCGATTCCGAGGCCGCCCTCCAAGGCCAGCCGCGAGAAGGGCTCGGGCGGAGTATATTTGGCTGCCTTTGCCATCGGTGATGCTGGAGTTTGATTCATTGTTCCTCCAGAGGTTTGCGATGAATCGGAGCTGGAAGAAACGGTTTGTGCGAGCAGCCACGCAGGAGCGGCCAGCAGAACAACCATCAGGCAAGGGGTGATTCGTTTCATAATCCGAAGTCTCCTCTTTCGATATAGTCATGGTTCGTTTTCCGCACGGTTCCGGCCATGTTGTGTCCATCCCGAAGAATGATGGATTCGCAATCGAATCCATACGCAATCGGGGCCAACGAATCACGATGAAGGCAGACACGAATACCGAGTGGGGTATGCGTGCATTTCATCAAGCCCTCAGGCTTCTTAAGATCCATTTCCAGCGACGGTCAGCTTCACAACGGCAATCGTAGCCGTGGTACTGCCTGAGGTTCCTGTCACGGTGATGGTGTAGGCGCCGGAAGTTGTTCCAGAGTTCCCGCTGCTGCTACTGCTGCCGCCCCCGCAACCCGCAGCGCCCATTGAGAAGGCAATCGTCAGCAAAACGAGCGTCGCGAGCCAACGGCGCCGCCTGCGCGGGATGGCGAGCATAAGGATGATCCCCAGCGCTGTTCCGCCCATGGGACGCCATTGGGGCCGGATCATGGTGCTCGTCGCGGCGGTCGTGGAAACTGTAAGCGTGGAGGTCTCCACGGTTGCTCCGCTCAACGTAACCGACGGCGGAGAAAGCGCGCACGTTGGCGGGTCATTGGCCGCAACCGGAGTGATGGAACAGTTCAGGTTCACCGTCCCGGAAAAGCCGTTAGTGCCGACAACACTGATGGTCGCCGTATTTCCTGTCGTGGCTCCGGGTTGAATGGAAATCGATTCGGGTTGCGAACCGCTGGGAGCCCCAAAGCTGGGAAGGTTGATGGTGTACGCCGCCGACGCCACCGCGCTGCTGCTGTAACCGCTGGCCGCCGCGATGGCTTCCAGAGTCTCTGACGAGGAAACCGAAATGGGGCTGGAATAGACGGTCGAGCCGGTCGTCGGCGTGGTGCCGTTGGTTGTGTAGTAGATCGAGGCCCCCGTGGTGCTGTCACTGATGGTCACTGTTTGCACGGAGGTGTAGGTTCCGGCTGCGGGCGAAAACGTCGGCGCGGCGGTAACCCCAAGGCTGATGGTGTAGGTTGCCGAGGCTACCGCGCTGCTGCTGTAACCGCTGGCCGTCGCAATCGCCTCAATCGTTTCCGTGGTACTGACCGAAATCGGACTGGTGTACTGCGACGAACTCGTCGTCGGTGTGGTCCCATCCGTGGTGTAGTAAATCGTCGCGCCCGTTGTGGCGTCGGAGATGGTCACAGTTTGCGCGGACGCGTATGTTCCGCTGGGAACGGAGAAGGTGGGTGTAGCCGCCGGGGTTGGGGCGGATGCGCTGATGGTGTAGGTGGCCGAGGCGACGGCGCTCTCTATATAGCCGCCGCTGCTGCTGTCGAGCGCGATGGCATTGATGGTTTCGGTCGACGAGACGGTGATCGGGTCGGTGTATTCAGTCGAGTTCACCGTGGGCGTGCTTCCGTCGGTGGTGTAATAGATGGCCGCGGACGAGTCAGTATCCGAGATGGTTACCGATTGCTCCGCACTGTACGTTCCCTGTGTGGGGCTGAAAGTGGGCGCCGGAGTCGCGGTTGGCGCGTACTGAAAACCATGCAATACTTCGTTGCTGTCCAGGTAGAAGCCGACCGCGGTTCCAGATGCGTTCACGCCAAAGCTGCCTGTACCTGTAAAAGAAAAATCCGTGACCGAAGTGGCCGCGTCAGGAGCGCTGAAGGTAGTGAATGAGGCGACGGAAGTCAATGGCAGATAGTAAACAAAGCCGTGATATAGACCCGAGGAATCGGTGTACCCTCCACAGACGTAGCTGCCGGTGGGATCGATACTGGTAGCGAATGATCCGCTGATCGTCCCGCTCTGGCTGGCGGTATTTGCGCCCGGCGCATCGAACGAAGTCGGCGTGGTGCTGCCCGCCGGAAGGATAAAGCCGTGCCGGATCTGGTTCGAGTCAGTGTACGAGCCGACCACATCGCCTGCGGCATCGATGCTCAATGGAATCGTTCCGCCCAACCCGCCGCCTTTTCCGGTGTTCGTCGTGGCCCCGGGACCGTCGAACGAGGTGTAGTTTCCCGCCGCCGAGCGTATGAATCCGTGGCGCTCTCCGCTTGCATCGACGTAATAACCGGTGACTGCACCCGAGGCATTGATAGCCGCCGGGACTGTGCCTTCCTTCTGATAGGAGGAGACGCTTCCCGTTCCAGCATCCGGCTCGTCGATCTCCGTGAAACTTCCACTCGCAATGGAGTACACAAAACCGTGGTAGAGCGAGGCGGTGTTGTAGCTTCCCGTCGTATAGTTGCCCACAATCTGGCCGTTGTCATTGATGCCGGATGGGAAAGTCCCGCGGCTCGAATTCGCTGTCGGAGCATTCGGATCGTCGAACTCGGTGATTGTGCCCGTCGCCGCATTGCGCAGGAAGCCGTGATATGCGTTGTTGCTGTCGAAGTAGACGCCCACCACATCTCCAGCGGTGTCGATGCCGATGCCGATGGTTCCTTGGAACGATCCCGCCGGCGGGCTCGATCCGGCGTTGGGCGCATCGAATGAGGTGCATGACGCGCCACCGGCGGCGCACACAAACCCGTGCCCCAGGTCGGTCTGATCGGAATAGGATCCCGTCACGGCTCCGGAAGCATTGATGCCAAAAACGACTGTTCCCTGGAGCGCACTCGCGCCCGCACTGGGCTCGTTAATCGCAGTAATGGTGTAGTTCCCACCCGTGTCCGAACCTTCAGGCTGAGCCAGAGCGCCGGGGATTGCATTGGCCGTCCCGGACAGGCCAAACATTCTGTCCCAGCTCTTCCAAATCCAGTGACTGGCCTTGGCAGAAGCGGTCAGCCACACGGCTGCCCCTGCGAAAAGGACTCCAATGAGCAGCAGCACGGGAGCGGAGCGGCGCGCCCAATCCGAAAGCTTGATAGCGGCGCGAACTGCGGTCCAGCGGAATTGAGTGGGAACAGACTGCCGATGCCTCAAGGATGTACCCCTTTCTTCAGGCCGGGATGACCCCCGGGCCGGTTCTTGCCGCCACCGCGCCGCGAACCGGCGATGCGGACTAACCCCATGAACCGACAAGGAGTTAGTTCGACACCGAGAAGATCCACCTAGCTTGGAACTCGATGAGGGAGGATAGCCTGTCCCGGCCGGTTTCAGGAGGGACAAATCAGGGTGGAAAGGAGGGCATTTCCGGGTGGTTGCGCCACCTTGTTTCCCTTTTCCGGCCGGCGCCCTGGCCGTATACTGTTTACCTCCCTCAATTAACCGTTTCCGGGCCCTTGCTTTACACCATTCAACTGGCGAGGCGCTTGCGGCATGAGCCCATACAAAAGGAACGCGGATCCTGTCCAGGAAGCGCCTGTGGTGCTCGCGGGCTGGAAGGGGATAGCGGCCTATTTCGGGTGCAACGTGCGCACCGTTCGGCGGTACGAACAGGAGCGGGGGCTGCCGGTGCACCGTGCCCCAGGAAAGAGGGGCAGCACCATCTTTGCCCGCGCCTCTGAGCTCGACGCCTGGTTGGAATCGAGAGAAAGAGAGCAAAGACTGGATTCGGCCCTGCCGAGTGGCGATGCTTTACGCCATTTGCGCGGTCTCCCGCGGAACGATTCACTACGGGCAGTGGTTACGCAGCCCACCGCAGCTTCATCCGAATTACTCGGGGCAAAACAAATTCGATATTTCCGTTGGCGGCCCTGGGTCTTTGTGGCCTCCGCACTCCTGATTTCCACGGCGGCGCTGTTCTGGAAGGTTGCCAACCATCAGACGGCCGCTGCATCGACCTTCTCCTATCCGAACATCTTGAAGGCGAGACCGCACGTCCCCGCTCCCGGCGCAGAAAGCCTGTTTCTTCGAGGCCGGTATTACTGGAACCTGCGCACCGCCGACGGCCTCGCCAAGGCGATTGACTCCTATACGCAAGCGATTGTCATCGACCCTTCCTATGCCGAAGCCTACGCCGGACTTGCCGAATCTTACGATCTATTGCCCCAGTTCGGCCAAGCCGATTTGGCAGACTCCCTCAGAAAGGCGGAGCTCGCCGCAGACCGCGCCATCGCGTTGAACCCGAATCTTGCTGCCGCGCACACGGCCAAGGCATTCGCACTCTTTTACAGAGAATGGGACATTGCGGGATCGGATGCCGAGTTCCGCAAAGCTCTCGCGCTCGATCCGGACTCGGCGCAGGCCCACCAGTGGTATGCCAGCACCCTGGAGGAAAGGATGGAAGGCGCCGAGTGCCTGCGACAAATCGATGAGGCGGTCCGCCTGAGTCCCACCTCGGCTGCGATTGAAGCCGACGCGGCGCTTTTCCGTGCGAATTTCGGCGATTTCGACGCGGGTATGAAAGAACTGAGAGAAATTGAGCAAACTCAGCCGACTCTCGCCACCCCGGCGAGCTTTCTCAGCGTGCTCGATTTTGCGACGGGAAACTTTGCCGCCTACGTGGCGGATGTTCGCCGCTACGCCGCAATCACGGGCGCACCCGATGACATTGCACTGGCAGACGGCGTCGCGCGCGGCTGGGCACAGGGCGGCAGAGCCGGTTTGCTCCAGGCAAGGGCAAGGGGGCTCAAGGCTGCCTTCAATCACAACCTCGAGACGGGCTACTATCTGGGCCTGACCTTCCTGGTGTTGGGGCGGCCACAGGATGCGTTGCCGTACTTCAGGGCGGCACTCAATCGGCGTTGCATCGTGGTCGTCACCATTCCGCAATCTCCGTGGGCGAAAGCGCTGGCGCGCGATCCCGGCTATGCCGCACTCTTCGCCCAGATTCAAGCGCGCCTTGGCAGAGGTGACGTGGCTCATCCCGCGGTCGTTCCAGTCAAGCTCCGTCTGCCGCAGTAATGCCTGATTCGGCGGGGTGGAGGAATGGTGGGGATTGGTCAGTACGCGATCGATGACACCGCGCCGCGGGTTCATGAGGTGGCGCAGCCCGAGATGCGAATCCACGGCATGAGCAGCGCCGCCGAGGGTTGGGGGGGCCCTGAGCGCGGAATGACTGAAGATGCATGCGGCCATGCGGGAACTCCTCAAAGAGATTCGTAAACCGTATCCGGAAATCGACATACAAGAAGAAAGCGATGCGGCTGGCGGGCGCTACAACCAACAAGTGTTCCGGAAAAATTTGATCTTCCGGAGGCCGCTTATTTTCTCAGAAATATCCGTCGCTGCGTCGCAGTTAAAATGGTCACCCGCCGGGAGTTTCAACGGTTAAGACGCTCAGGCAGAGACTGTTTTTTGTTCCGAAAATTCGTTGGTATCTATAAGAACATCATAGGTTTAACCACGGATAGAGTTTTGACGAGGGACAGGTCCAGAATCCCAGGAAAGCCACGCTTTCTCCAGTCATTCTTGACTCAGTAAGCCGTCTCAATTAAGCTCATCCTTACTGATATGTCAGAATTGTGCGAGCTACTTAACCAGCTTCGACTGCGCCTATTGGGAACCGTTATGAGAATCTTCCCTCGCACATCCTCTCTTTTCGTTGTATTGCTACTGTTCGCGATGCCCATTTGGACACCAGCTGACAACGGGGAGCAATCGGGTTCAAACTCGCAACTCGCCTCCAAGGATGTAAATAGGCGGGTTGAAGCAATGCTGACGCAGATGACGCTCGAAGAAAAGATCGGGCAGCTGGTGCAGTTCTCAGTCGGCATTCCTACCGGACCCGGGAATTGGAATCTGAAATACGACGAGTTGGTGGAGCATGGCCAGGTGGGGTCGCTGGGGAATGTGGTCGGCGCAGCGGAAGCGAATCACTACCAGCATCTTGCGGTGGAGAAGACACGCTTGCACATCCCGCTGCTTTTTGGGTTGGACGTGATTCACGGACACCGGACCACATTCCCAATTCCGCTGGCCATTGCGGCGAGCTGGGATCCGAATGAGGCTGAGATCGTGGCGCGCACGGGCGCAGAAGAGGCTCGAGCCGACGGTGTTGACTGGGTTTACTCGCCCATGGTGGACATTGCGCGCGATGCGCGCTGGGGGCGAATTGTGGAGTCGAACGGCGAAGACCCTTATCTGGGGTCGGTGATGACGCGTGCCTGGGTGCAAGGCTATCAGCAAGGTGATCTGAGCAAACCGGGTTCAGTGGCGGCGTGTGTAAAGCACTTTGCCGCCTATGGCGGAGTGATTGCGGGGCGCGACTACAATGCCGTGGACATGAGTCCGATCACGCTGCGGCAAGTGTATTTGCAGCCATATCACGCGGCGGTGGAGGCCGGTGTGGCGACGGTGATGAGCGCTTTCAACTCCGTCAACGGCGTTCCCGCGAGCGCAGATCCTCTACTGCTGACGCAGATTCTGCGGAAGGAATGGGGATTTGACGGCCCGGTTGTGTCCGATTGGGCAGCGGTGCATGAACTTTTGAATCACGCCACTGCCGCCGATGGCGCAACGGCTGCCCACGAAGCGCTCGAAGCCGGACTGGATATAGATTTGGAGGGCAACCTCTTCGGCACGACTCTCGCCGCACAGGTGAGGTCGGGAAAGATACCGGAGTCGGTTGTGGATGAAGCAGTGCGGCGCGTGCTTCGCGTCAAGTTTGCACTGGGTCTTTTTGACCACCCTTACGCCCAGCAGGAGCCGAAGTACGAAGCGACGCCGGAACGCCGTGCATTGGCTCGAAAGGTTGCCGATGAAACCATGGTTCTGCTCAAAAATGATCCCGTAACGGACGCGGGCCCGCTGCTACCGCTGACGAAGAAGGCCACGACAGTGGCATTGATCGGACCGATGGCCGACAACGCAGTGGAGATGCTGGGTGCGTGGTCGGGCAAAGGCAATCCAGAAGATGTGATTACGCTAAAAGCGGAGCTCGAGAAGCGCCTGGGCGAGCGGCTCCTGTATGCCGAGGGATGCGGATTGCTCTCCGGCAAGGATGCGAACGCACTGAAGAGCATCGAGACCCGCATGCCGATGTCGGAAGCACTGCGAATGCCGATTCCTGACGACGACAAGACCATTGCCGAGGCGGTGGAGACGGCGAAAAAGGCCGATCTTGCCATTTTGGCGCTCGGCGAGCCGGCGTGGATGGAAGGCGAGGCATCGAGCCGCGCTTACCTTGGTTTTACCGGCTCGCAGGAAGAACTGCTTGAAGCAGTTGTGGCCACGGGCAAGCCGGTGATCCTAGTGGTGCTGGCCGGGCGGCCGCTGGTGCTGAAGTGGGCAGCCGCACATGTGCCCACTATTCTCGAAGCTTGGAGCCCGGGGATCGAGGCAGGACCCGCGATCACCGATGTGCTCTTTGGGGATGTGAACCCTTCGGGAAAACTGCCCGCAAGCTTTCCGCGCGCGGTGGGGCAGGAGCCTCTCTACTATGCGCAACTGCCGACGGGCCGGCCGGAGCACGTCGACCTGACGCACATGTCGTGGGATTCGGAGAAGTACGTATCGCGTTACGTGGACGAGCAAAACTCGGCGCTGTTTCCCTTCGGCTGGGGATTGAGTTATACGGACTTCCGATTCTCGAAGCCGACGGTCAGCCGTGAAGAGGTTCCGCTGGATGAAGTTTCGACCACCGTTAAGCCGGTAGTGATTGTGGGTGCGGATGTGACCAATATCGGTTCGGTGGCCGGGACCGAGGTGGCGCAGCTATACATTCGCGACACGGTGGCCAGCGTGGAGCAACCAATGCGCGAATTGAAGGGCTTTGCGCGCGTCACTCTTGCGCCGGGCGAGACGAAACATGTCGAGTTTCCGCTGGGCTTTAACGAACTGAGCTTCTACAACGTGGCTCTGAAGCGTACCGTGGAGCCGACCACGTATGACGTTTGGGTAGGCGGAAGCTCTCTCGCCGACCAGGAGGCGAGCTTCAAAGTGACTGAGTAGACATTCGGCGTTGCACCGCATCTGCGGAATCGCTGAACCCATTACAAGAATAGGCAGTAGAAACGCTCAGGCTCCTCCCATCAACTCGACGCGCCTTCTGCTCACTGTCATCGTCTTTTCTTTTCCTGACGATGGATTGGCAATGGCCTTCAACCAGCATTTGCCAACTGACTGTGGAAACCGAAAATCGAAGCAATATGTTTGTTGGCCGAAACCTGACAGCGCGAATGGAGCCTCCATTTTTGTCAGTTGCCGGCCGCCTTCATCTTCCAAGAGAATCGAAATCATCCCGGACGTCGGATCTGCATGGTCATTAATCATCATCACTTCAAGCTCTCGTGCCGATCCCGCTTGGACAGTCGGACGCCAGAAATTGATGTATACACCGATCGGCCTGAACGCGTTGATCATATACTCTTCGAAATGTGGCTCAAGCTTGAGGCCTTTTACATCTTGGAAACTGTCACTCGTTGCTCCGTCGGGCTTCGAATAGGACAGAAAAACAAAATGCATCACTGCCGCAAAGTGACGGTAAGCTCGCCAGTACTCCGTCAGCCCGGCAATTAGGTATGCATACTCTTCGAGACGATCCTCAGGAGTCGCGCTCGCGGGAAGAATCTTCTCCCAAATCTTTTTCGTCAGTGTTGTAGGGCTCCCGTCGCGGTTTACCCAAAGCCATCCATACTCGTTCAGAATAAGGGCGTGCGATGTAGGCAAGCCTGCTCGATCCGCGCCTCCTCTGAATTCAAGATCTTCCATCGACTCAATATGAATCTTGTTCCCAGGCGAGGGATCAAAAAGATAGGGGTGCTGTTCCACCGGATCATCCGGTCCGGCCGGAGGGTTGTAACTGTTCTCCCAGGGGCGCTCTGACAAATCCAACGCCCTCACCGCAGGAATGATTTTCGCAGATAAGTCCGGGAACCAACTCTCATTGCTTGCGTCCCAAATGGCGACGCTCGGGTGGTTGCAATGGTCCCGTATCCATTCCGAAAATTCCAGGGTCAGCTGCTTTTCATCGTAGACTTTGAAGGTCTCGGCCACTCCTGCCGAACGTGGGCCAGTCCAAATGGGGTACTCATATTGGATTAACAGACCTGCTTCATCGGCAATGTCTAACCATTGATCCGGAACCGGCCCAATACAAAAGCGAAAACAGTTCCAGTTCAGCCGTTTCGGTATGTTCGTCAAAAGCTCTCTTACCCACATTTCATCCCATGGCAACCTACCGGACACTGGATCTTCAAAAAAGCGATGCAGAGTAACATTCGAGCCCCGGAGAAAATACGGCTGACCGTTCAAGTAGGCGCGTTGCGTAGGCGTGTCGAAGCGAAACTCTCGAATGCCAAACCTCGCCGTCACATGATCTGTGCCTGTACTTACTTCCAGGTGATAGAGCTGAGGATCTTCCGGTGACCATAAACGTGCTCCCGGTAATGGAATCTTCTCGTCGAATACCTTCTCGGCGCCAGCCTCGAGAGATATTTGACGTGCGAAGCGTTGAATAACCTGCGCAGAATTGTTAGGGCGTACTGCAAAATTCAGGACAGCTTGCAGCGGTTCCGGACGATAGTTCCTCACTCTTGTTTGTACAAGTATCTCAAGCGGCGAGATGCGAGGTGCGATCTGAACACTTTCAATTGCAGGATTGTCGTTGAAGTATACGCTCACTTCATCGTAGATTCCGGGTGTCCATGCCTTCTTTTCCCAATCGATGCCACCGATGACCCCATAAGGAAGAACACCTGGATGCGCGCCGATCCGAACGACAAGTTCGTTTTCCGCGGACCAGCGGATCCTTTCCGAAAGATCGAAATGTCCTGCCGTAAAACAAGCGTAATGTTCGCCAATTTTGCTGCTGTTCAGCCATACGGCGGCGCCAAACTGGGCCTTATTTACCCTTAGCCGGGCCAATTGGCGAGTGGACGGCGCAACAAATGTTGTACGGTACCAGAAATATCTTCGCTCCTGTACGGTAAATCGACTCAGATCAATGGTCGGAATCTCACCAACGTGCAGGTGTTCCTCGATCTCGTTTTGGCGTAACTCCCGAATCCACGCGCCACCATCAAATTCGTCGACATCTGGGAAAGGAGGAGTTGAGGAATGGATGAGGCCAGGCACGTCGACTTTATGAGAGAAGGAGCTCGGAATGACATCGGCCGAAACAGAGTCATCGATCTCCCATGTGCCATTTAGCGATAAGATTGTTCTTCCGCCCGTCTCATGGGGAACTGAAGAGGCTCCACTCTCCGTCGAAGTCCGAATAGATAAATGAGGCAAATATTTCTGGGAGATTCCACTCCCCATCAGGAGGAGAAACTTACGCCGATCCATGGTTGAACCTTTTCTATTCGAGCTCGACAGCGAGCCGTTATTCGCGACTGACCCTGTGCCCCAGCATAACGCCATCCATGCAGCAGCCTCGAGATACGAACAACCGACACTGCTTGCTTAACGGAGTCGCGAAAATTGGGGGAGACGGCTTGGTCATCCCGTCTCCCCCTTCTGAATCTCAACCGCGAGTTTTAGAACGACAGGCGCCCTCCGAGTTGAACGGTTCGGCCGGAAACGGCGCTGCTTGTGATTTGCTGGGTGACAGGGCCAGTGTAAGCCGCGCCCGCAGCAGGCGCCGATATGAGACCAACATCGCCCCCTCCCGGAGCCGCCCAGCTGGTGTGGTTGAATGCGTTGTAGGCGTCGATCCGAAGCTGGAACTTGACGCCTTCCCAGGGCAAGGAGATGAGCTTGCTGCCGGAAAGGTTCACCTTAGCCAATCCTGGTCCGTACAGGCTATTCCTTCTTACATCCCCGTAAGTTCCATTCGCGGGTTTCGTAAAGGCTGCCGGGTTAAACCACTCGTTGAAGCTCCGGTTTGAAACCTTCGAACTGACGCCGGGATTCCAATTCGGAAATTGTGAACTTCCCGAGGCCTGGTTGTAAGTGCTGCCATCAGCCTTTACGGTGAACGGATTGCCGGTAAGGACAGCCAACGAACCGCTCATCTGCCAGCCGCCAATCAAAGCATCCAGCACCGAACTGTTGTTCAAGAACTGCATTCCTCTGCCAAAGGGCAATTGATAGACCGCGTAGCCCTTGAACGCTTGGCGCACATCAAAGTTGGAGTTGCTGTAGTTGGCCGCGGAGTCGTTGGGTATCTGATAATCGCTGGCACCCGCCTGGCAGCACCATCCCGCGCTGTCCTCATCGTCCAGCATGTGCGACCAGACATAATTGAAGCTGAAGCTCAGACCCGAGCTTACGCGCTTGGTAATCTCGCCTTGGAGCGAGTTGTAGTTGGAGACGCCGTTGAGGCTCGCGGTGCTGGAGCTAATGCTCCCAAATAGCTGGTACGGACGATCAATTGTGTCGTTGGGCGAAAGTTCGCTCGCCGGCACTCCGTTGAGGTCGCTGGTGACCGGAAGGTTCCAGCCGTGGCTCCCCACGTAGGAGACTTGAGCCACTAAATTTGGAAACAATTGCCGCTGGACGGCCGCGTCCCATTCGTAAATCTTCTGTATCGGTGCATGGAATGGGCTATAACTTACATTTTGGCCATTGAGGGCAGCCGGATTTCCGTTAGGCGACACGTAAGGAAGCGGAGTGGAGGTCCCATAGATCGTGCCTGATCCATCAAGCTGCACGACAGGCGTGATGCCGCTGGTTGTATCGCTGAGGCTGCCGGCGGTGGCGAAGGCGTCGCCCAGACCGTCGCTGTACATGTCGAGGGTCATTATATGGTCGTATACACCAAAGCCGCCGCGAACGGTGGTATTGGCCCAGGGCTGCCAGGAAAATCCCGTCCGCGGAAGAAACGTACTGAATACATTTGCCTGCAGGGATTTCCGTCCATTGGCCTGCGTATTGCCAAACCACATGGCGCCAAGTGTTGCCGGATTGGTTGCGGGATTTGGGACTGTCGGGTCAAAGAGCATCTCGTTGCCATGGATTTCATTCCATCCATGACTGATATCGTAGCGGAGCCCGATATTGATCGTGAGGCGGGGGCGCAGCTTGTAATCGTCCTGAATGAACATCTCAGGTGCCTTCATGCGTGCTCCGTACTCCGGCGAGATGCCAGCATTCCATGTGTTCGAGAGACCGAGCAGGAAGTCAGCATAATCCATACCGGTGGTTCCGCTGTCGGGAGCTGCACATGTACTCCCAGTCGGCGCGCTCGCCGGACAATTGGCACTCGAAACGGTCCACTCCTCGGTGTACCTGCCGTCGAAATCCATGGTTCCGGCGTTGATGTTTCCCCAATTTGTGTCGTCCTGACGAAAGAACAAAAACTCTCCGCCAAAATGAAGGATGTGCCTGCCGCGGATCATCGTTACGACATCCGACGGATCGAAAGTATGCTGCTTGTAATACGAGTTGCTTGCCGGCTCGAGCGCCGAGTAGTTTCCCCCAAGGCCCAGGGAGGGAAATTGGTCGGCCTTGGCAAACTGCCAGCCGACCTTCGCGGCATAGCCTTTATTCAAGGCGGAATCGGGGTACACGGAAATGTCATAGGTGTATCCCATTCTGGCTTCGTTGATCATGGTCGGGCTGATGTTCCACACGTCCGAAACCTCTGCGGGTTCTTGTTCTTGATCTCCGAACTGGCAGCCCAACGGGCAGGCCGTGAGGTTGCTGAGGTTAGGACTGGGATTATCCAGATCCGACACGGACGCCGTCAGCCTGTTGTTCCGCGTGACGTCATAATCCAGACGGCCAACGTACCTTCTCCACGGCGAGGAATTCGCCTCGCTTGTATACCAGTTGTTGGTAAGCACGCCGAGTGTGTTTACAGTTCCAGGCTCGAATGTTCCGAAGGATGGATGGTCCGAGGGAGTGGGATAGTAGGCCTCAGCGGCTTTGGCCACCGAATCGATCAAACCGGAGGGTATCGAGTTCACATTCGAGCCGGTCTCGCCGTATTCAGAAGTAAACGACTGCCTTACCGGGTAGGGATTGCCCAGCGAATCGTAGGCAATGGTTTGAGTGGTTGGATCGTAGATCGTCCTCCCGGTTATGGATGAAAAGTTGCCGGCCATGATGTCTGCGGTCGGAACGGTTTGAAGGCTTTGGTTGGCCGCACCGTGGTTCACAATCTGGTCATAGTTGAAGTAGAAGAACATCTTCTTCTTCAAAATCGGGCCGCCGATAGATCCGCCAAAGTCATCGTAGCGAAGAAGGGGAACCGCCGGCGCCGGACCGCCGTTGCTGTAGTTGTACACATGGGAATCGAAGAAGTCATTCTGCAGGTACTCGTAAGCGGATCCATGGAACTTTGAGGTTCCGCTTTTGGTGATCTTGCTTATGATCATGCCGCCAACGCCGTATTGCGACGAGAACGAGGACTCGGAGACCTGCAGCTCGCCAATCGATTCCATCTCGCCTGCACTGGACAGAGTATTGTCGCTGTGGGCGGCAATCATCGAAGCGCCATCGCTGAGGACGTTGGTGTAGGGAAGGTTCCCGTCCACCGCAGCCACCATCCCAGGATTCGCGGTGTTGCCGTTCGAGGCCGATCCCGATGTGCCAGGGAGCAGGATCATGAAATTCGACCAGTCCTGGTTGACCAGGGGCAGTTCCGTCATTTCTTTCGACTCCAAGGTCACGGTCTGATCGCCCGTTTCGGTCTGCAGCAAGGGCACATCAGTTGTGACTGTCACTTGCTCCGTTGTCGAACCGACATTGAGGACTGCGTTGACGGTAATATAGCCAACATCGAGCGTGACCGGACCACGCTCAAAGGTTTTGAACCCCTGCTTGGTGAAGGTGATTTTGTAGTTTCCCGGCAAAATCGAGGATGTGTCGTAGAGGCCATCCTGGTTGGTGGTGTAGGTTGTGGTTACGCCGGTGTCGATATTCAGTACCGAAACCTCCGCGTTGGGGATTAACGCTCCCGAAAGGTCGGTAACCGTACCCCGTATGTCGCCAGAGTTTGTGTTCTGCGCGTAGCATACCCCAATTCCCCCGAACAGCGATCCACCCGCCAACAGACATAGGGGAAGAATCCATCGCAATGTTTTACTTGTCATGGAACACCTCCTGAATCGTTTTCTTGGTTTTCTTGGCTGCGGTCCAACCCACTTCCAAAATGGGCCACCGTGCCACCCGTTTTCTATTCGCGGCCGTCCCGTCGGGAGAATTGGTCTGCGAATTTCGCATTTCAAGAAGGAGAGAGAGGGGGAGACGCCAGCTTGCCTGAGGCGAAGCAACCCTTCAGCACTTTGCCTCTTAGTTCTTGAATTATGTTAGTGATATATCAAAGATTTGAAATTGTCAAGCAAAATTAAGAAATAATTTGTATTGCTTACAATTCTCGGGAGGAGTCCCGAGGGGTATTGATTCTGCACATTGAGAAAATGCCTGGTGGCCGGCCAAAAAGCTATGCATGCTGTTCATAATCCTATAGTTTCACTGTCTCGACTTAAGAACCAAAAGGGATGGAGCGCCCCGCTTTCTTGGTGCGATGGCTACAGTTCCGCTCCGGCCGATGAGAAGCTCCTTTTGGCTAACCCAATCAGCAGGTTTTCGGCCCTGCCGGAGTAGCGCGCATTCTGACATTTCAGCAAGTCAACCCAAGAAACTCCACCGCGTGAGCCCCAAGCGCATGAGGAGGAGAATCCGGATGGACGAGTACGAAGACTTGCGCTACCCACTCCATCCGGCGCCAGCCGCACTGCGAGCAACAATCAACTCAAACCCGAAAGGCATGCGGAAGTATCAAAGGTTAGTCGAATCAACTTGTCGGAGCTGCCGAGGAGGGCGGAGAAGCATCGATTCGCTCTTCCGCCCTCACCCATGGTCATGGCGTCGGTGATTCGGTAACCGAGAAGCTGTTGACTTCGAATTCCTCGTTTACTCCGCCCGTGGTGCAGAGTTCGAAGCCATAGCTTATTGCACCGGAGCCAAAATCGACGTCCGCCGGCAGCCACGTGCTATAGGTGGCGCCTGACGGCGGGACCGGGTTCGTGGTCGCCTCCAGGTAATCGACCATGGCCTTGATGTCCACGCTCCCGGTTTGGAACCCGAAGGTGGGATCGGAACTGCCGGAGGGTTGTTGGATCTGCCAGATCATCTCCGTGCCATAGTTGCACAGCACCCAGGTGTTGCTCGCAACACTTGAAGCGGTCGGCCAAGTGGTTGAGGACTTCGATAAACCTGGGCCGAAGGTGACCGTGGCATAGGTGGGACCGCACTGCCCGCCGCGATTGATCATGTCGTGCTGGATCATCATTTCGTCAGGCATGCCCGAGGGAACGTTGTACCAGGTGTCGAAGCCGATGTCGGTGGCGATATTGGGGTTGCCGGCGTCGCCTGCGACCCAGTTGTTGGGATTGGATACTCTGTCGGGAACGGTCTCAGAGAACGCGCCGATGATGGAGGTGAAACTGTCTACCTCCTCCCCGTTGTAAAGTTGCCAGGCATCGGGGAAGGATTGCACCGCCTGGTCGTCCGCTGGCTCCGAAGGCAGGGTGGCCGTGATGTACCATTGCCCGGGGTTGGTCGAGTACAGCGACTGCGCATATCCGGAGCCCGTGCTCCCAAAGTAGTCCTGATTGACCTGGGTCTCCTCGATTACGTTCTCAGTGTTCTGGTTTGACCCGTCGTAGGTGCCGGCGGCATAGGTGCAGTTCGTGCCTTGGGCGAGAACCGATGAGGTGCACACCGACGTCGACAACACATTCAGCGTGACCGCATAGGTCTGCGGCGTGTTGCTCGCACCCGAACTCGCCACACTGACCGTGGCGGTGTAGGTCCCAACAGAGAGGCTTCCGATCGTTGTCTGGTTGGACAATGTATAGCTGTTGCCCGACCCCGACTTGGTCACCGCGAGCCAACCGGTGCCGCTGCTGTAGTTGATTGAGGTTGTCGGAGACGCTAGCGTGCCGCTTCCGGAGTTGCTCACGGCAATGTCCTGCGCCGCCGGACTGGAACCGCCCACCGTTCCGCTAAAGAAGAGGCTGTTTGGAGACAGCGAGATGGTCGGCGTGCCCGACGAATTCACCGTCAGCGTGACCGTATAGCTTTGCGGCGTGTTGCTCGCTCCCGAACTGGCCACACTTACCGTGGCGGAATAAGTTCCAGCAGAGAGGCCCGAAATGCTGGGCTGGTTGGAAATGGTATAGGGAGCTGAGCTGCCCGATACATTGGTCGTGAGCCAGCCGCTTCCGCTGCTGTAATTGATCGACGTCGTCGGAGACGCCAGCGTGCCGCCCCCGGAGTTGCTCACGGT
>JASHOQ010000071.1 GCA_030041045.1 Acidobacteriaceae bacterium | reverse complement strand
GAGCCCGACATCTTCTACTGGCATGGAACGGAAGAGGAATATTTCAAGCTCTACGATTACGCCGCAGCCGGGGTGCGGCGGGCGATTCCGGGCGCGCGCGTCGGGGGTCCGGCGACGACCGGGCCGCTTCCGGGCAGCCACAGCGCACAGTTTCTCGAGGCCTTCCTCGAACATTGCGCCGAGGGCAAGAGCAGCGCCGGCGGCGGGCGCGTGCCTCTCGATTTCATCTCGTTTCATGTGAAGGGCAAGCCTTCCGTAGTGAATGGAAAAGTGCAGATGGGTCTCGGCCGGGAGCTGGAGAACGCGGAAACGGGCTTTGCGATTGTCCGGAAATCCGGCGCGTTCGCGCGGCTGCCGGTAATCCTGAGCGAAGCCGATCCGGAAGGGTGCGCTGCCTGCTCGGAGCGGGACCACCCGGAGAATGCCTATCGCAACAGTTCTGCTTACCCCACGTACACGGCAGCGGCGATGAAGGGATTGCTCGAACTAGCAGGCCGCGATCGCGTGAACCTGATCGGAATTCTTACCTGGGCCTTCGAATTTGAGAATCAACCCTATTTCGCCGGGTTAAGAGCGCTGGCGACGAACGGCATCGACAAGCCCGAGCTGAATTTCTTCCGCATGGCGGGACTGCTGAAGGGGGAGCGCGTGGTTGCGACCAGCACCGGAGCGGACCCGGCGGAGAGCATCGTTGCCGAGGGAGTGCGCGCGCGGCCTGACATCGACGCCCTGGCTACGCGCGGCGGCGCGGGCGCGGCGATCCTGCTTTGGAACTACGCGGACGATCTTGACGCCGCGACAGGAGCCGTGGCGCATGTGACCATTCGCGGCGTCGCACCCGGCGCGGCCAATGTCCTGGTGGAGCAGTTCCAGATCGATCAGGATCACAGCAATGCATTTACTGCCTGGAAGCGGATGGGCTCACCGCAGCAGCCTACGGCGGAGCAGATTGCCGAGCTCAAGAGGGCCGGGGAACTGGAGCTTGCCGGCTCTCCCCATTGGATTCGCCCTTCGCAGGGACAACTGCGGTTGGAGGTTCAGCTTCCGCCGCAGAGCGTGGCCCTGTTGCGGCTGAGCTGGCGGGAACAATGATGCGGCAAGAGCACGCGGAAACGCATGATAAGATCAATGGCGACCGGCATATCCACTCGCGTCCCGCGCTCGAAGTTCCGATTGTTCCCCCTAGACGACCATCCCACTGGCGAAGTTTTGAATTCCCAGAAACCGCAGACTGAATCCGTTCCATGCCGACTTCACAGTACATCGCGACCAACCAGCTGAGCGCCTCCAACAAGATGCCGCGCCAGATCAACCGGAACCTCATCTTCAATCAGATTCGCACCCGGCAGCCGATTTCGCGCGCGGACCTGTCACGAAGCTCCGGATTGCAGCGAAGCACGGTGTCGCTGATTGTGGAGGAGCTGCTTCGCGAGCGCTGGATCGTCGAAGGCCCGACAGGGCAAATCCCGCGCGGGCGCAGGCCCACGTTTCTGAACGTCAACAGCCAGCGCGTGGTGCTGGGGCTCGACGTCCATCCGGCGCAGACCGCGGTCGCAGTGACTGACCTGGGCGGAACGATCCTTGCTCAGGACGTCGTGGTGCCTCCGGAAGATCCCAAGAAGGTGGTCGGCGCCATTGCCGAAGCAGTGCGGAGGATCATCGCTTCCTACGGCGATCATTCCTTTGACGGGATCGGCATCAATCTTCCCGGACGGTTTGATCCCGAACTCGATAAATTCATGTTCGCACCCAACATCGACTGGCCCGTGGGCAGGCTGCTCTCGCGGGTGAAGCAGGCGACCGGACTGCCCGTGGTGGTGGACAATGTAGCCAACGCCTGCGCGTTGTCAGAGATCTGGTTCGGGTACAGCGATGCCGCGCACGATCTGGTGGCGGTCAATGTCTCGGAGGGTGTGGGCACCGGGATCATCGCCAACGGCCGTCTGTTGCGCGGCGCAGGCGGCGTTGCCGGGGAGTTTGGACACGTGCAGCTTGACCCCAACGGGTTGGCTTGCGCCTGCGGCAGCCGCGGATGCTGGGAGACGGTGGCTTCCAATCGCGCGGGCATGCGCTACTATGCCGAGATCGCGCACAAGCCTTCGCCTGCATTCGACGTCCTTCTGCAGATGGCGGAGAGCGGCGACGCGCGGGCAAGCGAAGCCATCGACCGCATGTGCAAGGCGCTCGGCCGCGGCATGCACATGATCGCCTCAGCGCTTGCGCCCAGCGAAATCGTGGTTGTGGGCGACATTACCACCGCCTGGCAACTGGCCGGCCCGGTCATCGAGACGGAGATGCGAAGGAACCGCCTGGTTCGCATTCCCAAGCTGCGGCCGGCACGCGGCGGCAATCAGGCGCGCCTGCGCAGCGCCGTGGCCCTGGTGATGAACGAAAATCTTCTCTGACTTCAAGGAAGCGCGGATCCGCTGGACACGGATATCGGAACCAGCGGCTGGCGATGGAGCAGGAACCTGCGGGATCAGCCGATGCTGCGGCTGCCAACCGGTGCGGCCAACGCGGCAGGGACGCGAGCCGGCTCCATCTCCACAACCGGAGCGGATTCGGGCGCCCCAATGGGTACAGGCTGATAAGGCAGGAACACGCGGAACGTGGAGCCGCTCACGGAGTTGCGCTCTGCCCAGATGCGCCCGCAGTGCTGTTGCACGATGGTGCGACAGATGGCCAGACCCAGACCGGTTCCACCCTTCTGCCGGGAATCGGAGGCATCCACCTGCTGGAAACGGCCGAAGATGGCTTCCAGCTTGTCGGCGGGAATGCCGCGGCCCGCATCGACCACCGAGAGCGTGACCCCGCTGACATCGGGACGCAGAAGAACCGAGACGGTGGAGTTGGGAGGCGAAAACTTGATGGCGTTCGAAAGCAGGTTGGTGAGCACCTGCAGCAAACGATCGGGATCGGCTGCAATCTCCACCTGCGTGGGATCGTGAATCAACTGCACACGCGCGGAATCGGCCACCGGCTGCACGCACTCAATCGCCTGGCGGACGATATCGGCCAGTTGCACCGGCTTGAAGTTGAAGGGCTCGCGACCGCTCTGAATGCGCTCAAGATCGAGAATGTCGTTGATGAGGCGGACCAGGCGTTCCGAGTTACTGAGCGCGATGCGCAGCAGGTTGGCGCTTTTCTCATTCACCTGGCCGAGGCTCCCGGAGGAAAGCAGGCCGAGGGCTCCGCGAATGGCTGTGAGCGGGGTGCGCAGCTCGTGGCTTACCGTGGAAACGAACTCGTCTTTGAGACGGTCGAGGGCGTAGCGCTGGCTGATGTCGCGGAAGCTGAACACGGAGCCGGACAGGCGGCCGTGATCGAGAATGGGCGTCAGGTTGTAGTCCACGCGGAAGGAGTCGCCGTCGATGCGATAAAAGGTGTCCTCGCCGGAAGTGGCCATGCGCCGCAGCTTGCCTGTGGCGCGCAGCAGCGCGCAGTCGTCGTGGCAGCGGTTGTTCACCGGGGCTGAGCCGTGGAGAAGATCGTGGATGGGCTTGCCGGTGAGGTTGGCCGGGTCAGCGCCGAGCAAATTGGCAGCCGCGGGATTGGCAAAGCTGACCAGCCCGTTGGGATCGAGACCGCAGATTCCGTCGGCCACCGAGTTGAGCAGAATCTCCTGCTCGCGGTAGAGTTTCTCCGCGCGGTCGCGCTCGTGCGAGCGGGCCAGCATCTGGCCGAGCGAGGCGGCCACGGTTTCTACGGCGGCCATGGCCTCGCGATTTTCGCGCAGGCAGAAGTGGCAATAGAATTCGAGGACCGCGATTACGTTATTGCCCACGCGGACGGGAACGGCGCAGCCCGAAACCATGCCGTGGCGCTGGGCGGTGCGCGTGTGCGCGCTGGCCGAAGACATGGAAGCAAGATCGGCGACCCACATGGGGCGCCCGTCTTCCCAGGCTTTTCCCGGCAGATCGTCGCCGCTGATGAGCTTAAGGCCCATGCTCTCCTGGATGAGCGTCTCCGTGCGCCGCCCGGGCGCGCCCCAGGCGGAGCAGAACTCCAGCCGGTTTTCCTCCGAATTGACTTCCCAGCGCAGGGCCACGTCCCACCCCTGGGAAACGCAAAGAGCTTCAAGGATGCGCATGGCCGCGATCTCAGGCGAGGTGTTTTCGCCCACAATCTCGCTCATCACCAATTGCAGAGCTACGCGGCGCTCGCGCTGCACAATCAACCGCAGAACCAGGACAGCCGCGGCCGCGCCGGCGGCGAAGATCAGTAACTCGTTGAGTCCGGGTCCCGAGGCTACGTGGGGCACAATCGACCCGAGCACAATGGCCAGCGCCAGCCCGGTGACGATGGGCGAGATGAACGCCGAGCCACGGCCGGCGGGACGCATCGCCGGCCCGCTACGGATTGTCCGAATCGCCTCGGCGCGGTCGCTCATGAACCCCTCATTGATCAGAAACTTTGATTTTGCCTTTTCCACGGGTTTGCCGACAAGCAGTTTGTGCAGAATCTGGGTGAATCTTATCAAACAAAAGCACGAAAGTAACCACTCTTGCCCAAGTGTTAACAATTGAAGGGCAAGGGGTTAGAGATCGGGCACTTTACGGACGTGTAAACATTTGTTTACAGAGCCATCCGCAACGCAACACGCTAGCTACAGTTAACGCTCCAAAGTGCATCGGGAGGAATGGCACAGACGGGGATAGCGGCGTGGCGCTTTTCGGGCAGAAACGCCTTCCGCGGGCGCAGAGAGAGGGCTCGCCGGCTCGGCCGGGCATGAGGAAAATTGCGCCGGAGCGTCAATCCAGATCGGGCGACCGGCTCTGCGCTCATGAGAGCGCGATGAACATGGCCCCGTTTTCAACGGAGAGTTCGATTCCGGCCGCGCCGGCCGCTTCCTGGAGGGCCGCGTCGAGCATCAGCTGAGGATCGGCGCTCACTGCCAGCCTGCGCATCAGGCCCTCGCCCTTTTTGGCGCCTGCCGAGAGCGTGATCTTCAAACCGCGGCGCTTGCACTTCACCGGCGTTCCGTCTTCGAGCTTGGTGTTCATGGGCTTGATGTAGGCATCAACGTAATGCACGCCGATGCCCGACTTATCGTCGGCAAACTGGGGGAGCTTCTCCTTCGCCGCCGGATTCACATCACAGAGTTTGACCTTCACGGTGCGCTCCACAGGGCTCGAATCCCTTTGTCCGCAGAAATCTATCCATCACTTTGCGAAAGGCGCGGGTGTGATCGGGGGTGCTGCCGCAACAGCTGCCCACAATGTTGGCGCCGGCCTCGAGCAGCGGCATCATTTCCCCTGCCATCTGCTCCGGTGTTTCGTCGTAAACCACCTTCATGTTCTGGAGTCGCGGCTTCCCTGCGTTGGGCTGAACCATGAGAGGCAGGCTGGTTGCGGTTCTGTAGCGCTCCACGGCGGCGCAGGCGCGCACCATGTCCATGCCGGTGCCGCAATTCAGCGCCACGATGTGCGCGCCATGCTCCTCCATGAACTCTGCGGCACGCTCCGGCTCAACGCCCATCATGGTGCGAAAGGTCGAGCCGTCGAGGGTCACGTCATAGGCCATGGAGCCGATGATGCACGGCGCTCCCGCTGTCTGCGCCGACTCAATGGCGAGCAATAACTCTTCGAGTGAGGTTTGCGTTTCAACGATGATGGCATCGGCGCCGGCCTGGACCAGCGCCGCGGCTTGTTCTGCAAAGGCGCTGCGCACCTGGGCCTCAGTGAAGTCGCCGTATGGCTCGAGCAGCCCGCCGAAGGGGCCGATGTCGCCGAGCACGTAGCCCTCCCTGCCGCCGAAGGCTCTGCGCGCGATTTCCACCCCCGCCTGGTTGATGGGCGCCACATCGTCGGCTTCCCCGTGGCGATTGAGCATAATGCGCGATCCGCCGAAGGTGTTGGTGATGATGCAGTCCGCGCCCGCTTCGACGTAGCGGCGCTGGATGGCAAGCACGCGCTCGGGCTGGTTGAGATTCCACGCCTCGCCGCAGTTGCCTTGCTCGAGCCCGGCAAGCATGAGTTGCGTACCCATGGCGCCATCGCACAGAAGCGGGCGTTCCCGGGCTGCATCCTGCAACAGTTTCTTCATTGCGTTTTGCGCTCCCGCGCCAGTTCCCGTTGCACCAGGGCGTAGTGTATGGTTTCGAGCACCAGGCCCCACTTGTGCTCGCGGCTCAAAGACTCGCAAAAACAGCCGGCGACGCTGACCACGCGCCGCCACGTAAGCACCGCGTCCAGCCGTCCCCCGCTCAGCGGCCGCTCGCTCGCGATGGCATCCATCAGGCCGGTTGGATCTTCGACATACCGGCACATGTACGTGTGCCCTGAATCGCCGGGCGCGGGCACGCATCGCTGCTCGAGGATAGGATACCCTTCCGCACGCGGCCCGAGCTTCACTTGGTAGTGAAAGGTGAGAGGACGGCCCATATTCGTGCAGGTGGTGCCGTCATAACGAAACACGGCTGTGAGCGAGCCGTCTTCGCACTCCGCGATGGAAAGCCGCTCCTCAGCCCACCGTTTCAAAGCCTTCCGGTTCACGCTGTAATTGGCGTCGCGCTCGAGCGGGACAAAACTGACCGGTACCTGTTCGCCGAACGGTTGAGCGGCGCGCCGGTAAGGCGCTCGCCGGTACTGGCAGGGGCCGAAGGAACAATTCTCGCAGGGAGCCAGGCCCGTGAGCCGTTGCAGCCGCTCGGTGTGGCGCGTGAGACCGAAGACGGCGAGCAGCGTCTTTTTGGGGCGCAACATGCCGGAGTCGAGCACTTCCACGCACGAGGGGAACGATTCCTTCCGCGTGCGCTTGAGAAGCTCGAGCAGTCGCGGCTGCTCGGCCACGTCCCACTCCGGGTACCCGGGGCTATAGTGGGGCAGAACCGCCATCTGGTTCTGCTCAGCCCAATCGCAGAGGCGCGCGCCGGTGTGCGTGGTCAGGTGCTCGACAACCGCGGACCCATACATTTCCAGAAAAAAATACTCGTCGGGTTTTTCCTCTTCCCAGCGCCGGCGCGCTTCGTCCTCGGCTTCAACGCCTGCGCCCACGGCCACCAGAATCACGCTGTGGGCATCCGCCTGTTCGAGCGTTGCCCTGAGCCGCGGGCTGGAGAAGGAGATTCCGTCCAGGCGAAGGGTGTCGCCCGCGATCTCGAAATCGTCTGCCTGGCGCGCGTAAAACCAGGGCCGCCCGTTTTGCGCGTACCAATCGCGTGCCCAGCCAGCCAGCTCAAGCGCGCGGCCCTCAAGCTCCCAGCCGCGCGGATAGCCGAGCAGCCGCGCGTACTCCGCCGGGTGCACGCTGACCTCAGGGAACGTGCCCGCAAGTTCGAAGCTTTCGGCTACCGGACGCATGGGATCGGCTCGACGGGTTTGAACTGGCAACCTTCAACGAAAAATTCAAAGAAACTCGGGTGCGTTTCCAGGCGGCAGTGCTCCACGCGCTTCACGAGTTCTTCGAGCTCCTGCCGCTTTCTCCGGTTGAGCAGCGCAATGGCCGCGCCTTCAATGGCCACGTTGCCGGCCTGGACGATCTTGGCGGAGTCAACGGCGGGAATAAGGCCGATGCGCTTGGAAGCCTCGACATTGAGATGGCGCCCGAATCCGCCGGCGAGATAAAACGCGTCGATGCGCTCGAAGTCAATGCCGTAGCTGGAAAAGACCACGTGCAAGCCGGCAACATTGGCGCCCTTGGCCTGCGCCAACTCATTCACATCGCTTTCGAGAAGAAAGACGCTCTTCCCTTCCCGCTCGTTTTCGTGCAGGACCACTCTGGACGCGCCATCTTCAAAACGGCCCATCGCATTCATGCGGCCGGTGCGCAGCAATTCGCTCAAAGTGTCGACGAGTCCCGATCCGCAAATGCCTTCGGGCTGTCCGTTGCCGATGACGCCAATCCGGAAGCTGCCGTCTTCGGCAATCCTCACCTCCTCGATGGCGCCTTCCAGCGCCGGCATGCCGCAGGCAATGGCTCCTCCCTCGAAAGCGGGGCCGGCCGGGCACGACGCGGCCAGAATGCGATGCCGGTTGCCGACGATGAGCTCGGTGTTGGTGCCGATATCCATCAAGGCGATCAGGCGCTCCTCATGCGCCAGGTCTACGGCGAGCATGGCCGCAGCGGCATCGGCGCCGACGTGGCCGCTGATAATGGGCGCGCCGTAAACGCGCGCCTTGGGATGAATGGGCAGCAAGCTGCGCTCCCCGGTCTGCACCAGGCTGGTGGTGGTGCGCTTGCCCTGGCCCATTTCGATTTCAGTGATGGAGCGGTAGGGCGTCTGGCCGATGGAATAGACGCTTTGCCGGAAAAAGAGATCACGCATGGTAGAGTTGCCCACCACGACCATCTCGTAGATGGTGCGCGGATCGACGGGGAACTTCTCGATGGCGTGGCTGAGGTAGCCGGCCAGGGTGCGCATCAACAGCCGGCCGGGGTGTTCGGTGTCGTAGGCAATGCGCGACATCACCTCCGCACCGCCGAAGCGCTGGGGATTTTCAAACGAGGTGTCGGCGATCAATTCGCCGGTTTCCAGATCGAGCAGGCGCAGAACGACAGTCGTCGTTCCCAGGTCCATGGCCAAGCCATGAATGGGCGCGGTGGAGCGCTCCACTTCCACACCGTCGATGAGAATGCGGTCGCCCGCGCGTGTGACCGCGGGTTCGAGCGGGAAGTCGCGATGGCTCGCCGGGAGCCCCAGCGCGTGGCGCTCGATGCGCATCTGGCCCCTGCGCATGGTATGGCAGCGCACGCGCCCGGACGGCGCGGCGACGAAGGTCTGGCACGAGAGGCGAAACTTGCCGTTCAAATGACGCTCCGGCTCGGCAAGCGGAGTGAGCGCCTCCATCCCCTCCACCACTTCCATCATGCATTCTTTGCATTTGCCCTGCTTGCGGCAGGATGTGGGCACATCGATGCCGAGGGCTTCGGCGTGGTCGAAGAGCGAGAGACCGGGAAGTGCCTCGGTAGACTGGCCGTTGATGGAGAGCGTGACTGACATAGAGACATTCCCTGGCTCGCGTGGGGGGCTGGTTTCTTCCGCCCCTACGGGGCTTGGAACTTCGAGACCGGCACATTCACCCCGGGCTCACGCCCGGAGCTAGAGCAAAACCAGAGCAGGTGTAGCCCTTTGGGGTTCGGTGCAGGGTCGTCGCTCCCTGTTGGTCGCGCCGACTTGTGAGTCGTTCCTCCGGCCTACAGCAGCTCTGGTTTTGCTTTACCTTCCATCGCCCGCTCCGCGGGCTTTGAGTCGAGCTGGATGCATTGCTCACTGCCAGCCTTTCGCTTCGAGCTCGGCCTTCAGCGCCTCCGCCACGGCGCGCGCTGAACCCGCGCGCTCGGCCTCCTCAGTCCATTTCCACTGGGCCAGATAATCGTCGGCTGCCTGCAGTCCCCGTTTCGCGGCGAGAATATCGATGTATTCCATAAATTTTCCATCGAGCATGAGGGTCACGTCTTCGGCATCGTCCTCGGCCTTGATCTGGGTGGGGATCTCCTGCCAGTAAAGAATCTTGTAAACCGCCACGTCCAGCTACTCCTGCGCCGCGAGCCGCAGAAACAAATCTACGGCCGCGGAAGCGTTGGCCCCGTACCCGTCGGCGCCGATTTCGTCGGCGAACATCTGGCTGATGGGAGCGCCGCCGATGGCCATCTTGATGTCAGTCCTTCCCGCCGCGTGGAAGCCGTCGATCACGGTCTTCATGTACATCATGGTGGTAGTCAGCAGGGCGCTCATGCCGATGATGTTGGGTTTGAATTGATCTGCCGCGGCCATGAACTTCTCAACGCTCTGGTCGACCCCGATGTCATGCAGCTCAAAACCGGCGCCCTCGGCCATCATGCCCACCAGGTTCTTGCCAATGTCGTGCAGGTCGCCGCGAACTGTGCCCATGAGCAGAACACCCTTGGGCCTGGTGTTCGAGTCTTTTGAGGTAAGCAGCGGCTTGAGCACCGCCATGCCCGCCTTCATGGCGCGCGCGGCAATCAACACCTCAGGAACGTAGAGGATGTTGTGCTTGAAATCCTCGCCCACCACGCTCATGCCGGCGATCAGGCCATCGTTTAAAACCTCCTGCGCGGTGCGGCCCTCGGCCAGGGCCTCTTTGGTCAGGCGCTCCACCTGGTCGGCGTTCCCTTCGTATAAATACTGGTTCATTAAGGCATAATCGGGCATTCTTCCGGCTCCTCAACTCAGGAATTTCAAGGGGCGCTCGAAACCACGTTGCCGGCACGCTTGGCGTTGAATTCCTCGAGGGCCTCGAGCATGGCCAGGATGTTCTCGCGCGGCATCCCCGGACTGGTGCCTCCGCCGACGGAGAGAATGATGCCCTCGCCACCCGAACCTTCGAGCACTTCGAGGGTCTCCTCTTTCACCTCGTCGGGCGTTCCGCGGACGCCCACTTCGAGCGGGTTCACATTGCCCATCAGGCACATTCTGTCGCCCACGCGGCGCTTCACTTCCGTGATGTGACGCTGCTTGCCCCAGTTGAGCACGTTGAAGCCGGTGTCAGGCAGATGGTCGAGGCACGCGTCGACTTCGGCGTCGTTGTGGTAGATCTTGACCCAATCCTTGGGAAAGGCATCGCAGATGCGCTTGAGATAGGGGTGCGCGTACTCGAGATAGTGCTCTTCGTTGATGAAGCCGACAATGTCGTCGAGGATGAAGATGCTCTCCACGGTGTCGCCCATCACCTTCTGCTGCGCCTTGAGCCAGTCGATGATGACGCGCGTGCACAGATCGATGAGCCGGTGCGCGCCCTTGGGATCTTCCACCAGGTCGATCATGAAACTGGTGGTGCCGCGCACGAATCCCGCGGTGCAGAGAGGTCCGCGCGAGGTGACCATGGGCAGAATGTAGCCGGCGTCGAGAATTCGTTGCCGGGCCATCTTGATGCGATGCAGCGTGAGGCCGGCAAACGCGTCCGCCTCTACTTCATATTCGGGAAAGCTGTCGATGTCTTCGAGGTGATAGAGGGTGTGATATTCGCTGGGGGTATTGTCCTGCCAGAACTTGATCTTCGCTCCCAGAACCGAGGGCTCCGCGGCCATTCCATATTCCATCCACCAGGAAGGGATGAAAATGATCTCCGGGAACTCGCGCATGATTTTCAGGTTCGACTGAAACCACAGCTCCGGGTCGAGGAAATAATCCAAGTGGTTGATGCCAAGGTAGCCGGGAATCCACGGGCTATCGACGATAAGCGCCATGGGGATCTTGTCCATCTTTTCGCGGCGCGCCGCCCGTTTGAAGGTTTCCCATTGTTGCGGCAGCATAAGTGCTCGTTCCTCCAAGCCGGCCGTCGAGAGCTAGAAAACGGCTGGGCGCGCCCGGCACGAGAGGCAGGGTGGCCGTAGAAATGGCTGATTTTTCTAAGCGAAAGAAGCGCCGTTGGGGTCCGGACGATTTTCTTCGACTGTCGTAATAATAGTGGATTGCCAACCCCGCACACAATAGGGGACGCGTTATGAGGACGAGCGCCTCACCGTGGCGCGCGCAGGTTGGCCGGTGCGAAGGCTTCTTGCAAATCATAGGTAACCGGGCTCAGGGGCGCGTCAGAGCTGTGTTTGCACGAAAGGCGGTGCATATTCTGCACTTTAGTAACCGATAAAAGTGAGTATCAAAGTTCTAATTTTCTCTCATATAAGGACCAAATCAGTTATTATCAGCTTTTCCGGCTGAGTTGTATCTTCATACCTGACTCGGCGTGTCTATTTTTTTAGCAAGCGCTTTTTGGCGGGAAGTTACTCGATTTTCTCGCCTTGCTAATTCCTCCCAGATTTGCCCGACCGCCGCGTTCGTATTCGAAGCGATGGAAAAATCCATCGCGTTCGGCTCCTAGGCGACCGATAGAGAACAGGAGACCCAAAAGGCTCGAGTCCCCCAGGAGCAGGTGATGCCGTGAGTTCAGGCTTATCGTCCAATCTCGATACCAAGAATCCCGACTCTGTTGGCGCCGAACTACTGTCGATCGCGTTGATTGGCCCCGACGAAAACCGGCGGCGCGCGGTAGCGGCCGCTCTGGCCGAATGCCGCGCGGCCAAAGTGCGGGAGTTCTCATCCTACCCCACTGCGCTGGATGAGGTGCCCAGGCTCCTCGAACAGTACTTCGACGTGATCCTGATTGATCTGGACAGCAATCCGGAGTTTGCGCTGGAGCTGGTGGAGAGCATCTGCGCCAAAGACGCGGCTACGGTGATGGTGTATTCATCGGCGGCCGATCAGGACCTGGTCGTCCGCTGCATGCGCGCCGGAGCCCGCGAGTACCTGATTCCGCCGTACGATCAGAGCAATGTTGGCGAAGCGCTTGCTCTGGCGGCGGCGATTCTTCGTCCCAGAGCGCGCAACGTCAAGCGCTCGCTGGGAAGGATGCTGGTGTTTCTCGGCGCCAAAGGCGGCGCCGGCGTGACCACGATCGCCTGCAACTTTGCCATCGCCCTGGCGCAGGAATCGGGCCAGAGCACATTGCTGATCGATCTTGCGCTGCCCATGGGCGATGCCGCTTTGAACCTCGGCATAGCGGCCGAATACTCCACCGACCACGCGCTGCAGGATCCCGAGCGCCTGGACCCGAGCTTCCTGCTCAAGCTCCTGGCCAAGCACCAGTCGGGTGTATCTCTGCTGGCGGCGCCGAGCAAGGTCCCGGAGGTGGAAGCCTCAAGGGAAGCCATCGACAAGCTGATGTCCGTGGCGCGGTCGGAGTTCGACAACGTAGTGGTCGACCTGGGGTCGCGCATCGATCTGATGAACACCGCGCTGTTCCGCGAAGCCAACACCATTTACCTGGTGACGCAGGCGGGCATCTCCGAACTGCGCAACGCCAACCGGCTCATCTCGCGTTTCTTCGATGCCGGCGGCCCCAAGCTCGAGGTGGTGATCAACCGTTTCGAGCCCAGCTTCCTGGGAGTGACGGAAGAAGTCATCACCAAGGCCATCAGCCGGCCGGTGCGCTGGAAAATTCCCGACGACTATGACGCCACGCGGCAGATGCAGAACAGCTCCGGATCGATCTCCCTGGCCGACTCGCCCATTTCCCGGCTGATCCTGGAGATGGCGAGCTCCGTGACCGGAGTCCCCATTCCGCAGGAAAAGAGAAAGGGATTCAGCCTCAAGGGTCTGGGCAAGAGCATTACGCCGAAGCCCGCGGGCCAGGAGAAGCCCGCTTCGGCGGCAAACGCATCGTCGAACGGCGCCAGCACAAGTGCGGCGGCGGCCGCGTCGGGCGTCGAAGCGTCTGTCGAGTGGCCCACGCCGGAAGACGTTCCTTACGGCACCGCGCTTGGCGCCGAGCAGCTCAATGCTACGGCAACGGTGCCCGGCGCGTTCGTCTACACGCCCGGCCCGGGGTACAAGCTGCCCGCGGGAACGCACACGCTGTGGGTTACATTCACGCCGGATGGCGCCTTAGGGGACGAGCCGCTGCAGACTTCGGTCTCGATCACGGTGACGAAGGCGCTGCCGGCGGTCACCTGGCCTGAGCCCGCCGCCATCCTCAGCGGAGTGGCGCTGGGGGCCACGCAGCTGAACGCCACATCGTCAGTGAAAGGGACTTTCGTTTACTCGCCGGCCGCGGGAGAAGTGCTGCCTGCGGGATCGCACACGCTCACGGTGACCTTCACGCCGGCGAACAGCGCCAACCATGGCACGGTGGAGGCCAGCGTAACCATCAACGTGCTCAAGATTACGCCGGTGCTTACGTGGCGCGCGCCCGACCCGATCCAATGCGGCCAACCGCTGAACGAAGCGCAGTTGAACGCGTCGTGCTCAGTACCAGGAAACTTTACTTACTCGCCCGCGCCGGGCGAAGTGCTGCCTTCGGGCATGCACTCGCTCAATGTCACCTTTACGCCTTCTGACAGCACCAACTGCACCACGGCCGAGGGCTCGGTCACCATCATGGTGTTGAAGGCGACGCCGGCCCTCAACTGGCCGGCTCCGGAGCCGATGAACTACGGAATGCCGCTGGGCGCCGCACAGCTCAACGCCACTGCGTCGGTTCAAGGCTCGTATGTTTATACCCCGGGAGAAGGCGTGACGCTTGCAGTTGGCGAACATACGCCATCAGTCCTCTTCACCCCCGACGACATTGCCAATTACATGCCCGCGCAGGCCGCGACCAAGGTGGTCGTGGTGAAGGCGGTTCCGGCCATCAACTGGCATGCGCCCTCTCCTATTCCCCGCGGCACCGCGCTGGGCGAGGCACAGCTCAACGCGTCGGCGCCAATACCGGGAAAGTTCACTTACTCGCCTGCCGCCTGCGAAACGCTCCCGGCCGGCGCGCACACGCTCAACGTAGCGTTCACGCCGGACGACACCTTCAACTACACCGCGGCGAACGCATCTGTGCCGCTGGAGGTGTATGAGACCGCGCCGACGGCGATCACCTGGTGCAATCCTCCGATGGTTGCTTACGGAACCGCGCTGAGCGAAGCCGAGTTGAATGCCACGGCGTCAGCCCAGGGAACGCTGAATTACGCTCCCCCCGCGGGCAACGTGCTCGCGCCGGGAACGCATAGGCTGACGGTGCGGTTCACACCGGCCGATGCGTGGAAGGACTCGCCGGCGGAAGCCAGCGTGGACATCATCGTCGAATCCGTGCCCAACATCGATGAGTTGCTGGCAGCTTCGGTGCCGTCAGCTCATCCGCAGCCGGGCAACGCTCGCAGCAAGAGTTCCGCATCCGCGGATCGGAATACTGGAAGCAGCGGCAGCGCTACCGCCGCCAGAGTTCAGCGCGAGACGCGTACATATAAAGGTGCTATCTACGAGAAAGGAGACGATGGGCAATGGCATCTCCAACAAAAGTAGCGCAAGAATTACCGGATACCTTACCTGAGGATTTCGGCGAATGGGATGGCGAAGGTTCGCCTTCGGGACCTTCCACAGACACAGGAGTTCTGGAACCGGCGCCCAGCACAGTGGCAGCGCCCAGGACGCCGGCACGGCCGAGAGATCCGCATGGGACCACCGCGCACGTAACGGATATGCCGCGCAAGGGCGCGGCTTCCACGCCGGTGACCGTCCACGGAGACAACAAGGTCTATCCGTCGCGGGTGAGGCCCATGGTTGTCGACAGATCGCCCAGCCCCGCGGCGCTGAGGCCGGCGCATGCGCGTGCGGTCGAGGCTCCTTCCGCTCCGGCGCACCGGAGCAATGGCGCTTCAGTGGAGCGCAAGCGGAATACTCCGCTGGTGACGGCCTCGGCCATGACGGAGGCCGATGAAGTCCTTTTTCATTCCTTCCGCAGCTCCGGCGTTGAGGAAGCGGAAGAAAAGAAGAGGAAGCCCGCGATAAACAAGAAGTGGATCATCGCCGCCTGCATTGCGGCTGCTTCCGTAGTGCTTCTGTTTGCCGTCCTGATTCCGCTGCTCCATCGTTCTTCGGCCAATGCCGCGAGGCAGAATCTGGATCAGGATCAGGCGCCGACAGTGACCGATGTGCAGCCCAGCGAGACCGATGTCAAGCCCTCCCCCTATGACAACAAGCCTACAGCCGCAGCCAAGCCCGCGGCAGCCTCCCCTGCACAGCAACAACTGGCAGGCGACGACTCAACCTATACCGACAACAGCGCAACCAACTCCACTCCTGTGCAATCCGAGATGATGAACGAGCAATTGTCTGCGCCATCGCGGATTCCGCAGGCTGAGAAGGTAGCTTCAACCCAGGATGCTCCGCCACCGACGGGCTTTGGCAGCATGCAAGAACTGGGCGGCAGCGGGGCCATGGGCTCCGTCCTCACCGGGCAGGGACAGCTTAAAGTGAAGGCCGCTCCGCCCAAGATCGTCACCGTGTCTTCGGGAGTCGCCGTGGGCATGCTGGTGCAAAAGACCACGCCCATTTATCCGCCGATCGCGAAGACAGCGGGCGTTTCAGGCACGGTGGTGCTGGAAGCCATCATCTCCAAGACGGGCAACATCGAAGACCTGCACGTGGTGAGCGGACCGGTGATGTTGCGCAAAGCCGCTGAGGATGCCGTACGCACCTGGCGCTATCGGCCGTACAAGCTGAACAACGAGCCGACGGAAGTACAGACGACCATCAACGTGATCTTTTCGCTGAACAGCTAAGAGAGGCCGTCTGCCGGCCAGATCTTCGGCTGCGCCCGGGCGTCCCTCCCGAGAGTTGCGTTCTGCCTGAGCGGCATCCGATTCCCATCCATCCTGGAAGAGAAGCGCGCAGAATCCCACTTTCAAATCCGCTTTAAGCAGCCGCGGCGTAGGGCGCATTCTTGGGATTTGCGGGCGAGCGCTCGAACGCAATGACGGCCTGGGGCCGGTTCGCGACGACGTTGAGCCTCTCTATCCTGATAGGCCGTGCGGCGCCACCAGGCGGGTCGTCGCCTCGCGTGGGTCTGTGTCCGCCAAACAGGTTGAGCACCGCCAACACCATCAAACGAATTCGCTGATACGGATCAGTGCGCTGCGCGGCAAACCCGGCGTCGACAGCGATCCACGGCTCGCAGTCGCCATCGACCAATGCGGCCTGCGGCGCGGGCATGATCAGCGGCTCGGCTTTGCGCTGCATGCGGAGAAGATTCGATGGGAAAGTTCGGGGCATTCCATCCTCTTGGGGTGTCAAAATTGATTGGGGCGGACTCGTCGATCTGCTCAGTTGGATGTGAGCGGATTCCGCTGCCGTTGCCTCAGGATTTCGAATCGTGCCAAGTCACCCATTCGCCCCGGACGGTAAATGAGATTCCTATTGAGCATACGGAAGCTTGTGACGGTTACATCAAAATGGCCGTTCTTTACAATAGTGTTGCAGAGGTAAATTTGAAGATGGCTTCCCGTCTGATTTTCCCAATCGTTTCCGCACCGGCCATTCTGGCGCTGCTGGCGGTTCTGCTTGCCCGCGGCGCACACGCGGCACCGTCAGCCCCCATCCCGGCGGCGAATGCGGATGTGCCTCTGGCGCAGACGCCCGGTTCCGAAACAGCGGTTTTTGCGGGCGGATGCTTCTGGGGCACGCAGTCGGTCTTTGAACGGGTCAAGGGCGTTCTCAGGACGACGGTGGGCTACGCGGGAGGCTCGGCAGCCACGGCCACCTATGACCAGGTGACCACGGAGACCACCGGCCACGCAGAGTCAGTGGAGGTGGTCTACGATCCATCCAAGATCACTTACGGCCAGTTGCTGCGCATCTTCTTTTCGGTTGCGCACGATCCTACGGAGCTCAACCGGCAGGGGCCGGACGTGGGCACGTCCTATCGCTCCGCCATCTTTTACCGCAACGACGACCAGAAGCGAATTGCCGAGGCCTATATTGCCCAGCTCGATTCCGAAAAGGTCTTCCCCCGGCCGATTGTGACCGAGGTGACGCCGCTCAAGGGATTTTATCGGGCCGAGGACTACCACCAGGACTACGCCTACTATCACCCCGAGAATCCCTACATCCAGGTCTGCGACAGGCCCAAGGTCGAGGCATTGAAAAAACAGTTTCCCGAACTGTTCGTCGATTACAAACCGAAGCATTGAGCGAGATTTCCGGCGGCTGACAGGACGGGACGCAGGACTTCATTGCGGATGGCAGGCGATGTAGTCGCCGATCAGGGCGGCGCAAGCCTCGAGGAAGACGCGGTCCTGTTCCCCGAATGCGTTCAAGGTGTGACTGTCGATATCGATTTCGCCCACGATCTTGCCGTGCACGCGGATGGGAACCACAATTTCCGATCGCGTCTCAAGGGAACAAGCCAGGTAACGAGGGTCCCGGGAGACGTCCTGCACGATCACGGTGGATTCCTGCGCCACCGCAGCGCCGCAGATCCCCTCGCTGACGGGAATGCGCGTGTGCTCCGTGGGCACGCCGCGGAACGGACCCAGAACCAGCGTCTGCGCGTGTTCGCGGTCGAGCATGTAGAAACCGACCCAGTTGTAGAGCGGCAGCCGCCGGGCCATAATCTCGACCGAAAGCTCCTGGAGGGCGCGCAGATCGGCGGCCGCGGCGCTGAATTGTGCTATCTGCGCGAGGATCTCGCTGAAAATTTCCTCGGGCATTTCCTCTACCTTTTGCGTGGCAAACCGGCCGTTCAAGAACCGATCTCGAATTCATCGAAGCGCCGATACTTATAGATGGCAATGGACACGACCCAGCTCAGAGCGAAGAGGGCGACGATGCAGTAACCGAGGGTGCCGAAGTTGGAGTTGAGCTGCAGAATGGCCCTCCAGAAAGCGCCAGTCAGGCGGAGCTGACCGGCGAGCAAGCCGAGGGCTTCAATGCCGCCCACCACCAAAGCAATGACGACGGAGACCGAAGTGATGGTGATGTTGTAGTAGAGCTTGCGCACCGGCTTGACGAACGCCCAGCCGTAGGCGCCGAGCATGAGGATATTGTCGGTGGTATCGATCAGCGACATGCCGGCCGCGAAGAGCGCGGGAAAAACCAGAATCGCACCCATGGAAAGACCTTTGGAAGCCTCAGCCGCCGAGATGCCGAGCACGCCGATCTCCGTGGCCGTGTCGAAACCGAGGCCGAAGAGCACGCCGAGCGGATACATGTGCCAGCTTCGCCGGATCATGGCGAACATGGGCCGGAAGATGCGAGAGAGAATTCCCCGCCCGGAAAGGAGCAGGTTGAAATCCTCATCGCGATACGGGGCGCCGTTGCGGACGCGCACAAAGGCGCGATAAACCGAGCGCAGGACAACGATGTTCACAAGGGCGATGCCAAACAGGAACAGCGACGACACCAGCGTACCCACAACGCCGCCGATCATGCGGGCTGCGTCCATGCGGTGCTCAAGCGCAAGCGCCGTGGCGGCGATGGCGGCAGAGCCGAGAAAGACGATGGTCGAGTGCCCGAGCGAAAACAGGAAGCCCACGGCGACGGGGCGCTTGCCCTCCTGCATCAGCTTGCGGGTTACATTGTCGATGGCGGCGATGTGATCGGCATCCACCGCGTGGCGCAGCCCAAAACTGTAGGCGAGGAGAGCGGTACCCAGAAGCAAGGGAAAATGCCGAAATGCGAGCCCCGCCCAAAGCCATGCCGCTGCGTTGACAATGAGCAAGATGGCGTAAATTCCGATCACCTTGCCGCGGACATTCGCCGGTGCATCGTCGAAAAGATGGAGCAGGCCGCGCGGGCGCGCCCGATCCGCTTGCGGATTCAGCCTCGAAACAGAATCAAGTTTTTCCATCGATCTCTGGTTTTCAGCCTTCAGTCCCTGTCGCCCATTCTACAGAGGGCGCTCCGGCTACGGCGAAGGCAGCTTTACCAGAACCACTTCCGAGCGGTCCTGCACGCGTTCCAGCACAGCTTCGCGGCCATCCGGCGAGAGATCGAAGTCGCGGACGTCAAAATCGGGAGGCAGATCGGTGAGTTGACGCTCGGCCCCGGTGACCAGATTGATCAGCCACAGGTCCTTATGCTGAATTTCTCCGCGCAAGACGACAAGGCCAAGTTTTCCCGGAAGGAATGCGAAATGGCGCGCTCCGCGCGTGAGCGTGAGAGGAGGCAGGGTATAGCCGGATCCGTCGGGCGCGGCAGCTTTCACAGAAAACATGGCGCCGATGTCGGGACCGGAAAAAAGCACGAAGCTCCCGTCCGGCGCCCACGCCGGATCGAGTGCGGGCCCGGGGATAAAGAGTGCGGGAGAACCGCCGCCGAGCGGCACCCGGAAGAGACGGGAAACGCCGTGATCGGCTGCCGCCGTGAGCAGGGATTTGCCGTCCGGCGCCCAGGCAGGATCGCCCTGAAGATCGAGAGAGTCGGAAATGACGCGAGGATTTGTGCCGTCTGCCTGCATGACGTACAAGAGCGAGCGCCCATTTTGGCTGACGGAAAATGCAAGGAAGCGTCCGTCGGGCGAGAGAGCCGGACCGCCGACGATCCGTACTCCCGGACCGCGCCACAATTCCGCCGCCGCGCCGTGCGCGAGCTTCCAGATGCTCTCACTCGCGCCGTTGGCCGCGAGATAGACCAGGGAGTCGGGCCCGAGCCGCGGCCGAAAGCCGCTGGTGGTGGTTAAAGTGATGGGCGTGAGCGCGGAGGTTGTTCCCCGAGGGGCATCGATGCGAAGGCGCCAGAGACTGGTCTTGGGGCTTGAAAGCGTGACGACGAGATGCCGGCCGTCGCTGCTGGCGGCCAGAGACGTGTACCGCTCGAGGCCGTTGGTCAGCCGATGTGGAATGCGACGCTCCACATCCATGCCATAGAGCCAGGGTCCCGAGCCGTCAGGGCCGGTGGCGAGGTAGAGGAGCGTGCGCCGGTCCAGAAACACGGGATTGCTGACTTGCGCATCCTGCGACGTGATCCGCTCGGGAGCTCCGCCTCGCGCGGGGATGCGCCAAATGTCCAGCTTGTCAGGGAGCGAGCCCTGAACAAAGTAGATGAATTTCCGGTCCGGCGACCAAAGGGGGAAATGCGCGTGAAGCCCCTCAGGCGCGGTGAAGAGCGGCCGGCCCACCAGCGGCTGGCTCGCCGTGGAGAGAAACAGCGGGTCGCCGGGAGCTGGTGTGTGATAAGCAAGCTGCTGGCCATCGCTTGACCAGTCGTACTCGGCAGCGCCTTCAAGATAGGGCTGCGGCTCACCTCCTAGGGTGGGGACAGCCCAAATGCCGATATTTGCCCCTTTCGAGCTCTGAGGATTGCGGACCCAATAGGTGACCAGGGAGCCATCGGGGGAGAGGCCCAAAGTGCGGATTGAGGGATTCTCGAGCTCCGGCGCGCTGCCGTGGGTCAGGTTGTGGAACTGGCCCGAGCCAACCTGCGTGACCCAAACGTCCATGGGCCCGTCCCGATCTGAAAGAAAGGCTACGAATTGGCCGTCGCGTGAAATGGCTGCTGCCTGCTCCCGGCCACCCCAATCGGTCAACGGCAGGAATTGCGCGCCCGCCATCGGGTTGCGCCAGAAGCGATCGGTTCTCTCGATCCAGAGCAAAATGCAGGCCACAACCGCGGATGCAAGAGCAAGCAGCAGTAAAATCAGTCTCCATCGTCTTTCGCGGAGGGCTGCTGCAGGCGTGGGAGCAAGCTTGCCGGGCTCCTCTCCGTTCCTCTGTTCGCCGGAGGCATCGAGAGGGACCTTGCGGCTGCGCGTCCATTCATCCAGTTCGGAAGGGAAGGCGTAGACGGAGCCGCGCTTATCGTGCAGATGGCGGTGGACGGGCATTCCTTCCCGTTTTTCCCAGCGCTGGACGGTGGTGACGTCACGGTTGAGGTACGCGGCAATTTCCTTCCAGGAGTCCAGGCACGCTTCGGCCGGTTTTTCGGCAGGTGGTGGGTCGAAGGAAGGTTCAGCCATCGCAGTCTTCCGGGCCGATCGAGGCGATTGAAAACGGGATGCGACGATTGTATCCCGGTGCGTGCGGCACGGCAAAAGACGGCATTAGGCGGCATGCGAGGGTTAAGGCGCAATGCCGTTTGATCCTTCCGGGCGAATCGATGAAAGTGAACTTGGAATCGACGCGCGAAATCGCCGAAACGCGGTCTGCGGTTAGGAAAGCGCACGGGCGCAAAGCAGCCGCAGAAATGCGGGGAGCCTTTCGGCGGTCGAGGCGCAACGATCAGGCTTGGAGGATGGTTATGAAAGGTATTCGATGGATCGCGACGGCGGGTTTGTTGTCGGTGTTCGCCTTACTTGCGAACCAGGGCGCGGCGGCACAGGGTTTGTTCGCCGTTCACTTCAGTGGTTTGCTGAACGACTACTCACCGTCGACGGTAAGCGGCGGGCCGTGGGAGATGCACGGCCAATGGACCATGGATGTGAACGAGCGAACCGGCACGGCCGATTTTGCGGCGGATATGACGATGTCAGGCTACGGCACGACAAACGGGGCGCCCGATGCCACGCAGGGCGGCCAGAAGGCGCACACCCACCACATCAGGTTGACCAACATCAAGATCACATGGAATAACGAGAATTGCCCCACCTACAGCCCAGCGACCTACGGAGGGTTTCAGATCACCGGCACCGTCAGTCTGTTGACCGGGAACGGGAGCAATGCAACTTTTGAAACGCAACCTCCTTCTTCCGTGCTGCAGGTTTGTGTGACTGGCGGCGAGAATGCGAACTCGGTGCCGTATTCGAACATTACTTTGCAATTCCAGACTGGGAGTCCGGCCATCACGCACTTCGGCGGGCAGCCGATCCACGGGGTGGTTCGCAATGCGGTGAGCGAGTGGGTGCCCGCCTTCGGCCTGTCCAAAGACGGTGTCCGCTGATCTTGCAGGCCGGCTGAGCTCACCGGCATCCAGAGGCGATGTGCGGAATTTCGCCAAACGCGATGGGTGGCGTGCTTCCGGCAAGCTCAGCCATTCAAAAGCCGGGCCTCTTGTCATTCAGGCGCCGATTCTGGGCCGCTGCGGCACTTGCGCCTGCAGCGCCACCATGCGGTCCCAGAGCTCCTTCTGCTGATCCTTGTACGCGGGGTCGCCGTAAAGATTCAGGGTTTCGCCGGGATCAGCGGCGAGGTTGTACATTTCGAACTCCTCGGGCTCCATGACGTAGTGAATCAGCTTGAAGCGCTCCGTGCGGATGCCGCGGTGCGGGCGCACGCCTTCCGGATTTGGCCATTCGAAATACTCGTAGTACCATTCTTTGCGGAAATCCGGGTCGGCGGCGCGCGTGAGCGGCAGGATGCTCTTGCCCTCCATGTGCGCGGGCGGGGCAATGCCGGCCAGATCGAGGATTGTCGGCGCCACGTCGATGTCCAGCACCTGCTCCTCGCGCACCACGCCGGGCGGGATGCGCTTGGGGTAGCGGATCATCATGGGCACGCGGATCGACGGCTCATGCATCAGGCGCTTGTCAAACAGCCGCCACTCGCCCAGGAAAAATCCGTGGTCGGAGCTCTGAACGATCGCGGTTTCATCCAGAAGATTCTGCGCCTCGAGAAACGTGAGAACCTTGCCGATGTTGTCGTCCACCGCCACCAGGCCCGCGTAATAATCCTTCGCCATGCCTTCGAGCGAGCCGGTTGACTCGTGCGCGGGCGTGGTGCCGATCTTGTTTTGGGCCGCGGCAAAGCAGGCGGGCTTGCCGGGATAGCCTTTCAGATCGTCATCGAACGTGGCCGGCTTGGGAATCTCGACGTTGCGATAGAGATCGAAATGGCGCCGCGCGCGGAAGAACGGCTCATGCGGCGCTACAAACCACACGAGAAGGCAAAAAGGCTTGCCGCCGCGATCTTCCTTGAGCCACTCGATGGCGCGATCCGTAGCCAGGTCGTCGGGATAAACATCCTCGTACTGCCGCTCCGGACCGACCTTGCCGTCGCGGCCCTCCTTGAAGAATGGATTGGCGTAGTTGTTGCCCGGCGCATTGTGGCCGAAGTAATAATTCCAATTGCGCTCCTCCACGCCATTGTGGGTGTGCACCTTGCCCACGATGGCGATTTCATAGCCGGCCTGGCGCAAAAGATCAGTGAAAAGCGGGATGTCGGCGGGCAGGGGAACGTCCAGGTGCTGGTTGGACAAAGCGCCGGTGGCGCGCGAATACATGCCGGTGAGCAGCGTGGCGCGCGCCGGGGCGCACAGCGCGTTGGTGCAGAAGGCATTGCGAAAGACCGCGCCCTCACTGCCGATGCGATCGTGATTGGGGGTTTTCAGGATGGTGTTTCCGGCCAGTGAAAGCGCGTTTGAGCGCTGGCCTTCGCCGAGGAAGAAGACCAGATTGGGACGCTTGATATCGGACTGCATGGCGGTTGTCTGCGCCCCGGCACTGCCGGGAGCCATGGATTCAGCCAGCAGCGACCCGGCCAGGGCCACGGTGCCTTGCAAGAATTCGCGCCGCGTGCGTTCCTTGGCGGCCTGCTCATTGGGTGAAGGTTCCGCGCTCGGCTGCAGCTCAAATTTTTCGGGCATCAGCTTCTCCAGGTTGTCGTCCAAGATAGGTTAGTGAAAGAATCGCTCGCCCATACTTTTCTACATTCGCCCGGTTTTTGGCAAATCGGCGGTTCGCAATGCGCACCGGCTCACGTCGGCATGCTCGTTGACGGGTTGAGGAAGAGACTGGCCTGCGTTAGCATGAACCACGAACGCGTCGCAATCGGTTGTGCCGCTGCGCCCGTGGCCGAATGCAGTTCTCAACCATGACTCCAAACAGGATTGTCGATGACTCCCAATGCGGCAGTGAAAGGACTGAGCGTACCGCGCCGCTGCAAGCGAGCCCTGCTCCGAGCGCCACTCCGCCAAAAGCCTGCTGCGCGCCCGATGACGCGCGGAACAAAATGGAAACGGAAAGCTGCTGCGCCAAAGGCAGCGCTGGAGCGCGAGCGTCTGCACCTGCCAGCCAGCATGATGCCGCGCGTCCGATGGTCTCGCTTCCCGGCGGGCGATTTCTGATGGGAACCGATTACCCGGGCGGATTTCCGGCGGACGGCGAGGGTCCCGTGCGCCCTGTGATTCTCTCGCCCTTCGCCATCGACGTTTACCCAGTGACCAACGAGGACTTCAGCGCATTTGTCGAGGAGACCGGCTACAGCACGGACGCGGAAAAATTCGGCTGGTCGTTCGTCTTCTGGGCGCATATTGCCAGGCACCGATTCAACGAGCTGGTTGCGGACACCGTGGCCGCCGCGCCCTGGTGGTGCAAGGTTCCCGGCGCCTGCTGGAAACATCCCGAAGGTCCCGGCTCGAACATCGAAAAACGAGCCAGGCATCCGGCCGTGCACATCTCCTGGAACGACGCGGCGAGCTATGCGCAGTGGGCAGGCAAGAACCTGCCCACCGAAGCGCAATGGGAGTACGCGGCCCGCGGCGGCCTGGAGCAGAAACTCTATCCCTGGGGCAATGAGCTCACGCCCGGCGGCAGGCACCTGTGCAACATATGGCAAGGCGAGTTTCCCTCGCGCGATACGGCGGAAGACGGCTACGCAGGCACCTGCCCGGCGGCGAGTTTTCCGCCGAACGGCTATGGCCTCTACTCGGTCACGGGCAACACGTGGGAGTGGTGCGCCGACTGGTTCGCGACGCAATTCTTGGCAGATCCTGCGCTTCACGACCCCTCGGGTCCGCCGCGCGGCGAAGGCAAGGTGATGAAGGGCGGCTCGTTCCTCTGCCACGCTTCCTACTGCAACCGTTACCGCGTAGGCGCGCGCACGCAAAACACCCCCGACAGCTCGACCTCGAATATCGGCTTCCGCTGCGTGAGCCGCTCTGCAGGCTGAAGAGGCCTCCCGATGTACGAGCACGCAGGCACACGCAAAAGAACGCGGACGCCATGATGGCGTCCGCGCGGGAAGGGCGACGCTTATTGAATGGAGCCGAACGGTAGATCGGGAAGCACGGTTGTGCCTTCGAAGCGAACACCGTCAAGGCTGCGCGGATCGAGCCCGAGCGCTTTGAGCACCGTCGGCGCCACCTGGTTGGTTCCCACATTGGTGTAGATGGTGCGCGGCGCAAATGCGGGATTGGAAACCAGCATGATGACGTTGGTGTCGTCGTGCGCAAATCCACCGTGCTCGCTGAGCTTGGTGGAGCTGCCGGTGTAAGTAACACCGACGTTCGGCGTGACGATGATATCGGGGGTGCGGGGATCGCCATCCGGCGGAAGGCCCGGCACGTTGTAATTGAGAGCCAGCGTGGGGCCGTCATAAATTTGACCCAGGCCGATTACGGTGGGGTTTGCCTCGAGCAGTTGCACCGCGGGAACGGTATCCGACGCGTCGTTGAGCCAAAGCAGAGAGACGTCGTCCTCAGTCGATCCCACGCCGGTGGAGTTGAGCGGCGATTCGGAATAAGGGATATAGCCTGCGCCGGCAAGAAGCGTTGCCGGCGACTCGCCGTTGGCGCCGCTGGGGCCCGGAACCGCGTCGTAACGGTTGGGATCGATGGGCGACTGGCCGTGCTTGGCGGTGATGATAATCAGCGTGGATTCGTACTGACCGCGGTCTTTGATTGCCTTGACCCATTCGCCGACGGCGTCGTCGACAAACTCGATTTCGCTGAGCAGGAAGGAGGTGGGCGTTCCTGCCGCATCAAGATAGCCGCCGGTGCCGACCCCCTTTTCAATCAGCTTCTGGCCGACGCTTACGGCCTGGAAATTCATGCCGAAGATGGCGGGAGTTTGCGCCGGTTTGCCATCGTGCGTCTTGCCTTCGATTTCATTGAGAATCGCGTTCACTTTCAGCGTGTCATAGCACTTGATGTTCTTGAAGCTGTCAGTCCAGGCGCTCAAATTGGCGGTCGGATCGGGAATGGAAGAGCAGCTTATGCCATCGGGCGTGGTGACGCCGGGCAGGGCAATCACGCCGGAGTTGATCTCAGGAGAATAGTAGTCATTGAGCGAGCCGCCACCGGGCCCGGCCACTGCAGAATAGGACGGGTGCTTGTCAGACCATGCAGTGTATCCTCCCGCTGCATGCACCACGCCGAAGATGGTGTTGGTGCGCACAAAGTTCCACGGATAAACCGGCGCGCACCCCTGCGTGGGATCGCGGTCGAGGCGCGACACATCGATGGAAGCGATACCTCCGTCGGTGAGACCGGCTCCCGGAGCGCCGCCATTCAGCTTGGTCTGGTCGATGTCGATTCCTTCGTCATACTCGGTGGTGTAGCCGGTGATCACACCAGGCGTGCAGGCGCCGGATGCGTTCCCGTTGCCGGTGGTCACGGAGGGCGGTGAGAGCGTGCGGTCATAGGCCACGTCGTAGTACACGCCCATGGTGCGCGGCGTGGCGCCGGTCATGAGCGTCATCAAGCCGGGAAACGAATCAGAAGGCTTTGAAGTGCTCGCGGCCACATAGTCCAGTCCCGTGCCGGCCAGCGCGGCCAGATTGGGACAAAAGGGCTGGCCATCGTTCACACTGGGAATGCCCGCAGCACAGTTGAGCAGATCAACGGCGTGCATGCCGTCGACGCTGATGAGCAGGACGTGCTTGATCTGGCTGCGATTCCAATCGGTGTTGGTGTTTTGGGCGACGGCCGCAGAAGCAGCGACCGCGAAGGCTGCGAACAGGGGGACAAGAGCCCGCATAGTTACCTCCATGGCTGGCGAGGCTAACAGCCCGTCATTGAGAGGTCAGTTTCGCGCTTATCAAATTCAGGTGAATTCCGCGGCGCCGGTTGTTTACATGCGCAACGACAACTCCTGAGCGCGCATCGTATGTCCCGGCGAAATGGATTGCGGCAGATCCGGTCGCGGCCCTTCGCCTCCGACCCGATGCGGCGTTGATGCCCAGTGGCGCGCCCGTTCGCTGCCTTTGCCGCAGCGGGTGAGGGTTGCTTGCGCACGCGCCAGGCATGCCCTCATCGCAAGCCATGGTCGATCGGATTCGCAGGGATTTCACCGGCAATTCATGCAATTTTCTCCGGCGTGTCCTGGTATAGGGAGCGGAGGTCCATCATGAGGATTCGTGCGCTCGCGAGGCTTGCGCTGTTCGGCGCTCCATTTCTTACAACTGTTTTCATCGGCGCTGCGGTTGGCGCGCAATCTATCAGCAGCGGCAGCATCAGGCACGTGCTGCTGATCAGTATCGACGGCATGCACGCGGTCGACTTTCTGAATTGCGCGCAAGGGGTAAAGGGCGTCAACGATGGAGACTCGTACTGTCCGAACATGGCGCAGCTGACGCAGCACGCAATCAACTACGTTGCGACCTCGTCGTCAAAGCCCTCTGACTCGTTTCCCGGCCTCGCGGCGCTGGTCACGGGCGGATCGCCGAAGTCCACAGGCCTTTATTACGACGTTGCTTACGACCGCTCGCTCGATGCGCCGCTGATCACTACGGGCACGGGCCTTGCGGGCGGGCCGTGCAAGCCCTTTGCGGCGCCGACGGGCACCACCACCGACAACGATCAAGGCATCGACATTGACGACACCAAGCTGAACGGCGGCGCACCCGGCGCCCCACCCACGGAGGGCGGGATCGCATCCATCGATCCAAGAAAACTTGTGCGCGATCCGGCGCAGGGCTGCGCGCCGATTTATCCGTGGAACTTTGTACGCACCAACACCATCTTCAGCGTGGTGCATGCGGCAGGAGGTTATACGGCGTGGATCGACAAGCATCCCTCGTATTCGTTTACGGCCGGACCCGGCGGGACGGGATTGAACGACTATTACTCGCCTGAAGTGGACTCGACCGTCATCCCGCTGCCCGGCGTCAGTACTGCGGAGGGCGCGGCCTGCGATCCCATTCGCGACACCACCGACACCTCTTCGTGGACGAACAGTTTTGCCAACATCCAGTGCTATGACGCGCTGAAGGTGAAGGCACTGCTGAACGAGATTGCCGGCAGGACGCACAACGGCAAGCCGGCCACGATTCCCGCGGTCTTCGGGATGAACTTTCAGGCGGTTTACTTTGGCGAGAGCCTGAGCGAGACGGGTGTGGCCAATGGCGGATACCAGAATGCGGCCGCAACGCCAAGCGATGAGCTGCTTGGGGAGATCAAGTTTGTCGATGCATCGATCGGCGAGATCGTCGCCGCCCTCAAGAGCAGCGGAATCTACAACGACACGCTGCTCATCATCACTGCCAAGCACGGAGATTCGCCCATCGATCCCAGCCTTTACGTGGCAGACGGCACCAATACGCCGGCGACGCTTCTGGCCGAGGCGGGTTACATTCCCTACTCCGAATCCCCGCTCAACCCAACCGGCATCGGCGCCACCGAAGACGACGTTTCCGTTCTCTGGCTGAATCCCGGATCAAATATTCCCGACGCGGTTCAGATTCTCGAGAGCAATGGCACGGCCATCGGCCTGGGACAAATCTATTACGGCCCCACGCTCGCCCTCAACTACGGCGCCGGCGGTCTTGGGTCCGGTCTCGATCCACGTTCTCCGGACATCATCGTGACTCCGAATATCGGCGTCACCTATTCCAGCAGCACAACCATGATCGGCGACCACGGCGGCTTTGCACACGACGACACGAATGTCATGCTTCTGGTTGCCAACCCGTCTTTTGCGGCGCAAACCGTTTTCTCGGGGACCATGACCACGCAGGTGGCGCCCACGATCGTGAAAGCGCTCGGTCTCGATCCGGGCGCGCTCGACGCCGTCCGCATCGAAGGGACGCCGGTGCTCGCAGAGGTGGCCGCGCAGCTTGATCGCAAATAGGCACACAATCACGGGCGAATGCACTCCGCGCGGGCAATGCGTCAGGAGCTTGCGCGGTCAAAACGTGAGTTTCAAGGCCAGTTGCACCAGGCGCGGATTGTTGACGGTCGAATTGACGGAGCCGAAAGCGGCTGACACAGTGCCCGGGGGCGGTGAGCCGTAGTTAATATCGTTAATCGGCAGGCCGAACTGGGGATGATTGAAGAGGTTGAAGAACTCGGCGCGGAAGTTCAAGCCGGTCTCGCGCCAGGGCAGAGCAAAATCCTTGATGACCGAAAAATCGGAGTTGACAAAATCGGGTCCGGTGACGGGGACGCGCGCAGCATCGCCGAGTTCGCCGCCGACATTGACGCCATCGACTATCTGGCCGGGCGCCGTGAAGCAGGCAGCGTTGATGAATTGGTGCTGGCCGTGGTTGGCAGAGTAGGGATTGCAACCCGAGACCTGGTTGGGCCGGTTGTAGTTGTTGTCATTGCCGCCGTTCTCAAAGTAGTTGTAACCCTGTCCGGCCGTATTGCTGCTATCGATCAGTGGGACAGGGAACCCTGAAGCGATCCTTTCGATGAGCGTCAACTGCCAGTTGCCCAGAAGCGTGTTGGCCGCAGGGTTCCAATCGCTGCCGAACATCCTGCCCTTGCCGAAGGGCAGGTCATAGATCACGCTGCCGGTGAAGCTCTGGTCGAGATTGATCTGCGACAGGGACCAGTCGAGGTTCTGCCAGTTGGGCAACGGGAAATACGGGGCGCTCAGCTCCGAGCCCAGGCCGTCAGTTAAACCGTTATCGTAAGTGCGGGAGTAAGTGTAGGCCACCAGGGCGTAGAGGCCGTGCGAGGATTTGGTTTCCGCCTTGATCTGCATGGAATTGTAGTGGGTGATGCCGACGTCGCCGAAAAGGAAGATGATGTTGTCGTCGGGGGTATTGGATTCGTAGGGCGGAATATACGGCTGTCCACCCGGCAAGCAGCCAAGAGTGTAGCCGGAGACGGTGCCGCAAGCCGACGGGCTCTGCGTATTCAGGTCGTTGCCGTACACGAGGATATGGCCGCCGACGGAGCCCGCGTAGCCGGCGGTGAGCAGAATATTGCCGGGCAACTGCCGTTCGACGTTCACGTTATATTGGTGAACCCTGCCGGGCTGGAAATTCCGCGGCTGGAAGTTGAACGAGCCGGTGAAGTTGGACGCATTTGGCGGCGTGGGAAGTGGTGCAAAGCCGCTGGAGAGGCCGATGGCCGCGGGCGACTGCTCGAGAGTAACGGCGCAGTAGGAGGTCGCGTAAGCGCAGCCCGCGCCGGTAAAGTCATCGGACTCGCCGAGGTTGGGCGGATTCTGCCACAGGCCCTGCACGCCCTGGCTCCAGGCCGAATCGTGATAGATGCCAAAGCCGAGACGCAGGACGGTCTTATCGCTGCCGAGAACCTTCCACGTAAGGCCGGCGCGAGGTTCGTAGGCACCCCAGAACATGTTGATGCCCGCCGCATTGCTTACACCGTTCTGGCCCGCAATCAGAAGCTGCCCCGCCGCGCTGGGATTCGAGGAGGGAATGTAGTCCGACATACGGTCAGCGACTTCGGTCTCCGGAGTGGTCATGTCCCAGGCCACGCCGAGGTTGAGGGTGAGCGACGGCGTAACGCGCCAGTCATCCTCCACGAAGGGCCGGATAATCTTCCAGCGGCGGCCGGTAAGAGGACCATCGTAGGTCTGGTCATGGATGGCTCCTCCGGTAATTCCCAGCAGCAAATCGGCCTCGGGATTGCCGGGGGTGGCGCCGTAGCCGCTAAAGTAGCCGCCGCTGCCGATGAGCCAGAAGCCGTCCTGGAATGCTTCCGTGCCAACATTCATTTGATTGTCGCGGAGATCGATGCCGGTACGGATTTCATGCCTGCCGCGGATCAGGTCGAGAACGTCCTTGAAGGAGAAGATGTTCGTCCCGCCCTGAAACGGAGAGTAGCCGCGATCGCCGAGGGACCAATAGCCGCCGTAGACTTCAGTGGAAACCAAGCCTTGACTGTATTTGTCGCTGGCGACCGGCGTACCGCTCGACGAGCAGCCCAGATCGGCGTTGGGAATTCCCAGGATGGCCGACTCGCAGGTGAAGTTATCCTGCGAGTCAATGTAGTCGAAGATGCGGTCGTAGCCCACGCTGGCCTGGTTGAGGGTGGTGGGTGCGAAGACGTGGGTCCAGCCGACGCCGATGTTACGCGCGTGGTTGACAAGGGTCTCATTGCTGCCGAAGGGATTGCCCTCAGCGAGATACGGCGCCGGCGCGCCGCCGGGTGCAAAAGTGGACGCCTGGTCGTAGCTGAAACGAGCAAAGGTGTTGTCTCTGGCGCTGATCGTCTGATCGAGCCGGACATCAAACTTGGTTTCGTTCAAGGCGCGGACCGGCTCGGTGACGTAGTTGTATCCCAGAGTGGAGTTACCGACAGGGAGCTCCTTGGGATTGTTGGGGTCAACCGGGGGATAGAGGTTCATGAGGCCCTGGCCGATGCTGCTGAACAAGTTGGAGGGGATCTTGTTGCAGTTGACTCCCTGCGCCTGACTGCCTTCGGAGTTGGCCGCAATCGCGGGCCCCGCTGCCGATCCGGAACACTGGAAATAGACATTGGGATACGCAGTGGTGCTGGTCGATGCGCCGATCATGTTGGGGTTGACAATGGTGAGACCGGAGATGGCATTGCCCCAGGGATCGTCGGAAAAATCGCCGTTGACCATCTCCTGCGTAGGAACCAGGCCGGTGTAGACAATTCCCTGGCGCTGATACTTCTGCTCGCCATCCAAGAAGAAAAAGGTCTTGTTGCGCTTGATAGGGCCGCCGACCGAGCCGCCAAACTGGTTCAGATTGAACTTCGGGGTTGTGGTGGCAAAGTCGCTCCTGGCGTTCAAGTCGGTATTGCGGACGAACTCGAAGAGCGAACCGTGGAAGTCGTTCGATCCTTGTTTCGTCGTGACCAGAACGGTGGGTCCGGCCCGGGTGCCGAATTCAGCCGAGTAGGTGTAGGTCAGCACCTTGAATTCCTGGATGTCGTCGATCGAGGAGAAAATGCCGATGCCGCCGGCGGTGAGCTCGTTATTGTCCACGCCGTCGAGCAGCCAATCCGTGCTGTTGGGCCGGGAACCGCCCACCGACAGAGAGTAGGAGCCGCGGGCGGACACTTCGCTGTCAGTGGCGCCGTTGAAGAAGCTGCCGGGGTTGGTCTCTGCCGTGGCGCCGGCTGTGAGTGTGGCGAGTTGCACGAAATCACGGCCATTGAGAGGCAGTTGCGTCACCTGCTGGGAAGTGATCACCTGGCCGAGAGAGGGGGTGGCCGTTTCGACGGTAACCGCTTCGGCGGAAACTGCTACCGTCTCCACCACCGTTTTCGGTGCGAGTGCGAAATCCAGTTCCCGGGCTTCGTCCACCTGCAAGCGCAAGTCTCTGTTTTCTGCACTATTGAAACCGGTCGCGTCCACATGCACGGTGTACATGCCGACGGGAAGCAATGGAACCAGATAATGCCCCGCGTCGTCGGTTTTCACAGCGCGGGCCTGGCTCGTTTCCTGAGAAGTGACGGTCACGGCTGCGCCGGGAATCGCCGATCCGGATTTGTCGACGACATTCCCGGAAAAACTCCCGTTCGACTGGCTTAATAGGACCGGAGGGAGCAGGAGCACGACCGCAAAGACGGCCCCCAGAATCTGCCGGCGGCGGCGAATGACTGCCGGCGTTTTTTCCTTTGGGTTCAGCGGACACGCGGGACAACTGATGGTAAATTGCATCACGATCCCCTTTCCATAAGGCCAGGCAACCGGGTAGTTTGCAGCGGGGCGAGATTCGCCAGATGTGACGACGAGATGACCAACTTTAAGAGTTTATGGAAAGAAAGTCAACGCAAAGTTCACTCAGTCTTAGACCGGCAGCGTCCCATTTTGTCCAGAACTGCCTCTATCCGGCAGGCTCGGTTCGGGCGCTGCGAAGCGCAATTTCGAACTATTCGGGCATGATCCGCAAAGGGAACTTGATTTCACGGAGATTCTTGGAGACCACCCCCAAGCATTCAATTTCCGCCATCGGTTGACGGTCTTCGAACATCCGTTCTCACGCTCTCCTTCCAACGGTTGATGCGCTTGGCGTAAGCCCGTCGTATCATTCGCCCCAGGTGAAGAAGGCGGATGTGGTCTTTTCTGCCTGGGAGAGCCGCGAACCGCCATTTGCGCGAAAGTGAGAGGATCTTATGGCCCACATCCCGCTCGACCCCGACCTTCCCGGCATTCGCGGCGCCATGGCGTTCCGGCCTGAAACCGCGCGGCCCCTCAACGCGCTCGTGGAAATATTGCTGCGCGGCCCCAGCACGCTCGCGCGCGGCGAGCGCGAGTTGATCGCCACTTTCGTTTCAAGCCGTAACTGCACCCAGTTTTGCCACAACATTCATGGCGCGATCGCGGCCGCACATCTGGACGGCAACGAGGACCTCGTCCGGCAGGTGAAGGTCGACTACCTGCAGGCTGAGATCAGCCCGAAGCTCAAGGCGCTCCTGAATATCGCCGGCAAGGTTCAGCAGGACGGCAAACTTGTGACCACAGCCGACATTGAAGCCGCACGCAGAGAAGGCGCAACCGACCTTGAGATTCACGATACCGTATTAATTGCGGCCGCCTTCTGCATGTACAACCGCTACGTCGATGGCCTGGGCACGGAACAGCCCACAGACCCGGCGTTTTATCGCGAACGCGGCAAGCGCGTGGCACGCGAAGGCTATGTGGCAGTGAGCGAAGAGTATCTGGGCAGCCACACTCGCGCCGCCGCGCACGCATAGGAGCTGATCCGTGCCTCACATCGACCTTCCTCAAGGCTTTCCCGGCATCAGCGGGGGATTCGCTTTTCGACCCGAGACCGCAAAGCCGATGCGCGAGCTGGCCCATATTCTGTTGCATCTTCCGAATTCGCTCACGCCCGGCGAACGCGAGTTGATTGCATCGCGGGTGTCGTCGCGCAACAGTTGCCATTTTTGCTATTCCAGCCACGCCGCCGCGGCTTCGAGTCATCTTGGCGATGCGTCGGTGGTGGAAAAGGTAAAGCTTGATTTCGCAACGGCCCCCATCTCAGCGAAGCTGAAGGCTCTGCTGGCGATCGCGGATAAGGTGCAGCAGGACGGCAAGCTGGTGAACGCTGCCGACGTTGACGCCGCGCGGCGCGAGGGCGCGACCGACGTGGAGATTCACGACACGGTGCTGATTGCGGCGGCTTTCTGCATGTATAACCGATATGTCGATGGCCTGGGCACGTGGCAACCCGACAACCCCGAGATGTACGCGCAAATGGGCCAGCACCTTGCGAAAGAGGGCTACACACAACCATCCATTCGCCAGCCGGTTGCCGGCGCCTGAGGGCGATGCGCCGGGATGAATGAAGGCTGAAGCTCCTCCCTGCGGCCTCAACCGAAAGATGGAGACCGGGATAGCTCTTTTAACCGACTGCAATTGGGCTGATTTGCCAGTACACTTGGTAACGACTTGGAATCCTCTCCCGTTCTCCTTCGCAAGTGAGGTTAAAAGAAATGGCTACATCGATTTCCAACGTGCACGGCCATGTTTTGTCGTCGTCCGGGCGTCCCACACTTTCAGAAAAACTCAACGGGGAGTGGCACGAAAGAGCCCTGTGGATCTTTATGGCCATTGTGCTGGCGCACTGGGGCGAGCACTTCGCCCAGGCTTACCAGATCTGGGTGATGGGCTGGCCGGCGTCCAAGGCGAACGGCATTTTGGGACTCTGGTACCCGTGGCTCATCAAGTCCGAGGCGCTGCATTATGGCTACGCCCTGGTCATGCTGATCGGTCTCTGGGTGTTGCGCAAAGGGTTTACGGGTCTCAGCCACACGTGGTGGATGGTCGCATTCTGGATCCAGGTCTGGCATCACTTCGAACACCTGCTGCTGATTACCCAGGCTACGATCCATCACAATCTGATGGGCAAGCCGGTGCCGTACAGCATCATTCAGTTCTTCATCCCGCGCGTACAGCTTCACCTTTTTTACAACGCGATCGTGTTCATCCCCATGGTGATCGCGATGTACTACCATATGTTTCCGCCTGAAGGCGAAGCGCCGGCGGCCTGCAGCTGCTCGTGGTTGAAGGACAAACCAGGTGAAGAAGCGGAGAGCCGCGCATAGCCTATTTGCCGGCGTGCTGAATTTCGGGGATTCGAGAATGATTGCGGGTGTTACGAGAGGCCGCTTGAAGGCGGCCTCTCAGCGTTTCAGTGGGGTGTTGATGCTCGCGGCCCTGCCGGCGGTGGTTGCCACGGGTTGCCGAAAGCCGCCGGAAACTTCAGGAGCAATTGCGATTGAGGAATCGATTGCGCCCCTGCCCGTTAGAATTGGAACTGAGATTGTCTCCTGCAAATTGACGAATGCGACGCATCAGCCCATTGCCGGCGCACGCGTTCAGGTGGAGGGTGACATGGACCACCCCGGCATGGCGCCTGTTTTCGCAGATGCCGTGGAGGACGCGCCGGGCAATTACAGGGCGCCGCTCCAATTCACTATGGGCGGCGATTGGGTGGTGCTCTTCCACATTACGCTGAGCGATGGCAGAAGGGTGGAACGGCAAATGGATGTAAAGGGGGTCGAATCGAATTGAGCAAGCCGCCAGTCGTGCTCTTCTCAGCCGCGGAGCAAGAAGGTCACGCCGGGGAGGAAGAGTTCCTTGAAGCACAGCCGTTCGATCTTCTCGCCGTCCCGGTCATCGGGCCGCTGCTGCGCTGGCGTCACTCGCGCACCTTGCTGCAGATTCCGTTATTCGTACTCAGCATGGTCATGATCCTCGAGGGACTGCTCGGTCCCACGCTTTCGCCCAAGAACCTGGCGACCGTACTCACCTGGGTTCACTTCCGCGGGGTGCTGGTGCTGGCCATTCTGTGCGCGGGCAACCTGTTTTGCTTCTCCTGTCCCTTCATGCTCGCCCGCAATTTTATGCGCAAGTGGATTCATCCACGGTTCACGTGGCCGCGGCGCCTGCGCAACAAGTGGCTCTCGATTGCCCTGTTCGTGGGCGTGCTTTTCGGCTACGAGCTGTTCGGCCTGTGGGCCTCACCGTGGCTCACGGCGTGGGTGATACTGGGCTACTTTGCCGCGATCCTGATCGTCGACGGCCTTTTCAAGCACGGTGCATTCTGCAAATATGTTTGCCCCATCGGCCAGTTCAACTTTATCGCCTCAACGGCTTCGCCGCTTGAAGTCGCCGTCCGCGATCAGGAAGTGTGCGACAGCTGCCAGACAAGGGATTGCATCCGCGGCCGCCGCGAGCCGGCTTCACCGCTGGTGGTGCTGCAACGCGGCTGCGAGCTTGCGCTTTTTCAACCGGCCAAAGTGGGCAACATGGACTGCACCTTCTGCCTGGACTGCGTCCATGCCTGCCCGCACGACAACGTGGGCATCCTCAGCCGCCTGCCGGCCGGCGAGCTGATGAGCGATCCGCTCCGCTCCGGCATTGGACGCTTCTCGCGCCGCAACGATATTGCCGCGCTGGCCCTGGTCTTCTGTTTCGGCGCGCTCATGAATGCGTTCGGCATGGTGAGCCCGGTCTACACTGCCGAGAGCTGGCTGGAACGGACGTTGCACTTCCACAGCCGGGCCGGCGCACTGGGCATCCTGTTTACCGCGGTCATCCTGGTAGAGCCCGCGATTTTGCTTGGCGCGGCCGCCTGGATCACGCGCGCGTGGGCGGGGGTGAAGAGCGGGTGGCTTGCCATTGCCGTTCGCTATGCCTATGCGCTCTCGCCGCTCGGTTTCGGCATGTGGCTGGCGCATTATGGATTCCACTTCTTTACCGGCCTTTACACCATCGTCCCCGTTACGCAGAATGCATTCGCAGAGCTCGGCTGGCCGATTCTCGGCGATCCACGATGGACGCTGGTGGGTTTGCCCAAGACAGTTGTGGAGCCCATTGAATTCGGATTCCTGCTGCTCGGACTTGCGGGCTCCTTGCTGGTTGCGTGGGGGCTTGCTCAGGACGACGCAGAGCAACATCCACTGCGCGCCTTCGCTCCGTGGGGAGTGCTGTGCGTGATCTTGTTCGTGTGCTGCGTGTGGCTGATGACTCAACCCATGGACATGCGCGCCACCATGCTGGCCGGATAATTCTTCATGCATTCTTACTCCAGCAGCGGCGGCATCGGCTGTGATTCGCCAAACATCTCGTCTCTGTTCCCTGCCCCGCGCCCTGTGGTTGCCCTTGCATTTCTTGCTCTCTGCGTTTGCGCTCCGGCCTGGGCGCACATCGGTCCTCCTTACCCCATCATGCAGAATCGCAGAGTGGGCCCATTCCAAGTTGAGGTCTGGAGCAATCCCGATGTAGGCACCGGCAGTTTCTACATCATCATCGACCCGCCCAAAGGCAGCGGACTCACTGTGCCTGCCGATATGAAAGTGCAGGTTTCAGTGCAGCCGCTGAGCAAAAGGCTGTCGGTGGCTACTTACAGCGCCTGGCGGGAAAAGCTGCTCGATCACGTCGAGTTCAAGACGCTTGTACCCTTCGACAAGCAGGAGATGTGGCACGTGCACATTGCGTTCTCCAGTGCGACAGCTAATGGCGCGGCGGATACGGATGTTTCGGTGACGCCCACACTGCTGGGCCGCTGGGACCTGCTGTTGTTTCTGCTTCCGTTTCTCGGTATCGGCGTCCTGTGGTTCAAGGCGGCCAGCGTCAAGCGCAGCCGCTCACGGCGCGCGCGAGCTGCGCGCGCCCGCGCGGCGCAATGAGTTGAGGTATCCCGCCGCACAGATCAATGTTTAGAATTGTCCTCAACAAGATCGCAATGAAATCCGGCCCTTTCCACTGCTCGCCCCGGCTCCTCGCCTCAACTTGTGCGGCTGCCCTTGCCGTCACAGCCGGGTGTCACCGCGGCCTGCCCTCACCGTCGTCTGCAAATTATCGAGAATGCATTTCCTCGTTTTATGTCGGCCTGGCCGCGTTGCAAGTGGGCGCCGATGTACGCGCCGAGAGCTCCCTTTCCCGCGCCGTCGAGCTTGCCCCCGGCGAACCGGCAGCCTGGACCGATTGGGGAATCCTCGCCCTTCGGCAGCGCAACTTCGATCTCGCCGGCGAGCGTTTTGCCCGGGCGCGCAAGCTCGCGCCGGAGAACGATCATATCTACTATCTGCTGGGAATCCTGGGCAGCAACCGCGGCGACCCGGCGAGCGCAATTGCGAATCTGCGCGAAGCGGTGAAGCTCAATTCCTCGAATCTTCAGGCTGAGTACCAACTCGCGCTCGAGGTGGAGCGCCAGGGAGCTCAGGGAAACGAGGAGGAGTTTCAGCAGCTCATTGCGCAGATCCTTGCCGCCCAGCCGCGCAACCTGCCCGCGCTTCTCGAACTCAGCCGCATCGCCGCCAAGCGTGGAGACACGGCAACGCTTCGCTCGGCAGTGGCTCGCATCGCAGAGCAGTCTGCGGACTGGCCGCAGGATGCGCGCGAGCAACTCAGCCAACTCCAGGCGGCGGCAAGCTCAGGCCCGCCTGCCGCGGCGGCCATTCGCAGCGTGTTCCTGCACAACGTGCTCATGCAGCTTCCCGCGTTTCGCCAGGAACTTGCCCTGATCATGCCCGCGCCCGGCGATGAGGCGCAGCCCTTCACGCATCTGCTGCGCTTGGCGTCGCCGCCGGGCCAACCTGCTCCGCCGGACACCGCGCTGAGTTTCAGCAATCAGCCGCTGCCGAACCCGGCTGGTGAAAAATGGGATTGGATTGGCGCAGTCTCGTTGAACGGCGTGGGTGCGCCGGCAATTGTCACTGCCAATGCGCGCCAGGTGCGCTTGTCCACCGGCGCATTGTTTCCGTTTCCGGGCGGTACGGCCCAGGGTGCCTTGACACCCGAATCGGTTTTGCCCATCGATTTCAATTACGACTTCAAGACCGACCTTGTCCTCGCCGGCGCGGCGGGCGTGCGTTTCATGCGCCAGGATGATCCGGCGAAGTTCACCGATGTAACTGCGCAGACCCGATTGCCGCAGGAGCTGTTGAATGCGGCTTACACAGGCGCCTGGGCCGTCGACATTGAGGCCGACGGCGACCTCGACATCGTGCTGGGCACGCGGAGCGGGTTGCCCACGGTTCTGCGCAACAACGGCGACGGCACATTCAAACCCATCCATCCCTTCGCCGCAGTTTCGGGAATCCGCCAGTTCGTCTGGGCCGACCTCAACGGCGACGGCAATCCCGACGCATCGCTGATCGACGGCGCCGGCCGCCTGCATGTCTTCATGAATCAGCGTCTCGGCAACTTTGCTGAGGCTCGCCTGCCCGACGGCTTCGAAGATGTGAAGGCCATCGCCGCGGCCGATGCGAACCACGACGGAATCCTCGATCTGCTGGTTGTGCAAGCGGGCGGCACGATCGTCCGGCTTTCCAATATCAACGGGGAGTGGAACACGGGAGAACTTGCACAAGTGCCCGACGCGGGACACACGCTTGCCGGCGAGGTGCGCCTGCGCGTTGCCGATCTCGACAACAACGGCGCTTTCGATCTTGTACTGGCCAGCGTCGGCGCTCCGCGCAATGCCGGAGGCGCCACCATCTGGCTTGCAGACCAAAGTCAGCACTTCGCGCTCCTTTCGTCTCCACAGGGCCCCGCGCGGGTTTTTGATGCTGCTCCGGCAAGCGCCGAGGGCCGTCTCGATCTTCTCGGCCTGACCGCTGCGGGAGAGCCCATCGATGCCGTGAATCGCACCACGAAAAACTATCATTGGCAGGTCATCCGTCCTCGCGCGCATCAGGCTACAGGCGATCAGCGCATCAATTCCTTCGGCATCGGCGGCCAGATTGAAATCCGCTCCGGATTGCTGCTTCAGATGCAGTCCATCGACGGCCCGCAACTCCACTTCGGCCTGGGCAACGAGAACGGCGCGGAGGTGGCGCGCATTGTGTGGCCCAACGGCACGGTGCGCGCGGAGTTTGCACTCAAGGCCGACCAGGAAGTGCTCACCGAGCAGCGGCTCAAGGGGTCGTGCCCGTTCCTCTTCGCGTGGAACGGAACTTCGATGCAGTTTGTGAAAGACACCGTACCCTGGGGGTCCGCGCTTGGCCTGAGCATCGACTCTTCGGGTCCCACGCGCATTGCGGCAACTGAGGAGTGGTACAAAATTCCCGGCATCGCGCTCGTACCCCGCAATGGCTCGCTCGACCTGAGCATCACCGGCGAGTTGTGGGAAACCTATTATTACGACTACCTCGCGCTCATGGCGGTCGACCACCCTGCGGGAACTGAAGTCTTCACGGATGAGCGTTTCGTGGTGCCGCCGGTCAGGCTTGCAGTAACCACCGTCGCCGAGCCGCACGCGATTGCGCGCGCAACCGATGACCTTGGCAACGACGTAACCGCGACATTGCGCGACCTGGACGGAAAGTATCTCGACACCTTCGGGCGCGGCCAGTATCAGGGGGTCACGCGCGACCACTACGTGGAAATCGACCTCGGCAACGATCTGCCTGCGAGCGGCCCTCTCTGGCTCATTGCGCGCGGATGGCTGCATCCGTCCGACTCTTCAGTAAACGTCGCCATGTCTCAGAGCGATCGCGTGCGTCCTGAGCCGCTCAGTATCGAAATCCTTGACGGCCGCGGCGGCTGGCGAGTTGCGCGCGCCAATCTCGGATTTCCCGCCGGCCGCAACAAAACCTGTCTGATCGACCTGACTGGTTTATTCCGCGCGGGAACACCGCACAAACTGCGCCTGCGCACCAATCTCGAGATTTACTGGGATCAGATCGAGTGGGCGCAGGGGCTCCCCGACGCACCGACACGCATTACGCTTCTTGCGCCGCAGACGGCCGGCCTGCACTATCGCGGCTTCTCCGTGATTCGTCAGGCCAATGCCTCGTCGCCCGAGATTCCCGACTATGACCAGCTCGCCGCAACCACGCAGATCTGGCGTGACCTCGAGGGCTTTTACACGCGTTACGGCGATGTGCGCGAGCTGCTGAAGGCAATCGACGACCGCTATGTGATCATGAATGCCGGCGACGAGCTTTCCCTGCGCTTTGCTGCGCCGCCCCCTCCGCCTGCGGGATGGGTGCGCGACTATGTGATCGACGGCGATGGTTGGGTAAAGGACGGCGACTATAACTCTACCTTCTCGCGAACCGTACAGCCGCTCCCTTACCACGCGCGCACCGAATACAACACGCCGCCGGGCACGCTGGAAGAGGAATGGGTTTATCGCCATCACCGCGACGATTGGCTGACCTATCAGACTCGCTACGTGAGTGCGGACGATTTCCGCAGTGCTTTGCGCGAGGGAATAGCGCAATGAGGAAGGTCCCGATCGCTCGAATCCTCGTAACTTTATTCTTCGCGCTGCTGCTCGCGGTGCCGTGGATGGTGCGCCATTTTTCAGCGCCGGCTAAGACGGAATCCAATCCCGATGCCCATACAGCGCTCGCGCGCTACGGCTTCTCGCTCCAGGAGGTTTCGCACGCGGCCGGCATCGACTTTGTTCACCAGGCGCCCACGCTCGATCCCAAACTCGACGGCATCATGCCTGAAGTGGCATCAATGGGCGCTTCGGTCTCCATCGTCGACTACAATCGCGACGGCTGGCCCGATATCTACGTGACCAACAGCGCCATCGGCAGCAAGAATCATCTTTACCGCAACAATCACGACGGAACATTCACCGATGTGGCGGAGCAAATGGGCATTGCCGATGTGAACCAGCCCGGCACCGGCGTTTCCATGGGGGCGGTGTGGGGCGACTACGACAATGATGGCTATGAGGATCTTTTCCTTATCAAGTGGGGCAGGCCCGAGCTCTTTCACAACGACCATGGCCAGCACTTCACCCGCGTAACGGATCAGGCTGGGCTGCCGCCGTGGATCAACGCCAACACCGCGGTGTGGATCGATTACGATCACGATGGTAAACTCGATCTCTTTGTCGGCGGATATTATCCCGAAGACGTGAACCTTTGGCACCTGCGTAACACGCGCATGATGCCCAACAGTTTTGAATACGCGAACAATGGCGGCCGCAAGTATCTCTTCCACAATCTGGGCAACGGCCATTTTGAAGAGGTGAGCGCGGCAGCCGGCATCCAGAGCAACCGCTGGGCCCTTGCCTGCGCGGCTACCGATTTGAGCGGAAGCGGCTACCCGGATCTCTTCATCGCTAACGATTACGGAGTGTCAGAACTTTACATCAACGATCACGGACATTTTCACGAGGCCGGCAAGGAAGCCGGCGTGGGCTTCGCGCCCAAAAGCGGCATGAACGTTTCCTTCGGAGATATTTTCGATGACGGAAAATTTTCCATCTATGTTTCAAATATCTCGGAAGAAGACGTGTTGATTCAGGGGAATAATCTGTGGGTGCCGCAGCCGGGCCCGGCGCTCAAATATGACAACATGGCGCGTGATCTTGGCGTGGAGCTGGGAGGGTGGAGTTTTGGCGCGCAGTTCGGCGACTTTAATAACGACGGCAATCTCGACCTCTACCTGGTGAACGGCTTCATCTCGCTCGATCGACATCGAAGCTATTGGTATGACTTTTCGAAGGTAGCCGGCGGCAACAGCTCGATCATCGGCGACGCCGCAAATTGGCCCTCATTCGACGGCCGCAGTCTTTCCGGCTACCAGCAAAAGCGGCTGTGGCTCAACGATGGCGAGGGAAAGTTTGTCGATGTGGCGCAGGCGGTGGGTGCAACCGACACCTACGACGGCCGCTCGGTGGCGCTCGCCGACCTGTGGAATACGGGCGCGCTCGACATCGTCGTCGCCAACCAACGCGGGCCGCTGCTGATCTACAGGAACACGGTGGCGACCAGTAATCGCTGGATCGAGTTCTGGCTCGAGGGCACGAAGAGCAACCGCAGCGCCATTGGCGCACAGATTACGCTCTACTGGGATGGCAAAGAGCAGTTGCAGCAGGTCTCGGGCGGCAACGGCTTCGCCTCTCAGAACGACCGGCGCGTGCACTTTGGTCTGGGAAAAAGTCCTAAGATTGAAAAGGCAGTGATTCATTGGCCTTCAGGTACCGTGCAGACGCTTGACAATCTGACACCCGATCGCCTCTACACTGTGAAGGAACCATGACCAGCCAGCCGACCGCCCCAACGACACGAACGGACCCGCAGGCTGAAGCGCGGCCTCAGTGGAAGAGAGCTTTGGCAGTGCCCGGCTGGCTCAATCCATTTCTGCCACCCATCTTCATCACCCTGATTCTCCTTTTCGGCAATCTGTCGTTTGGCATTCTCGAGAGCTACTCGAAGACGCTGCTTGCCATTGTCACCGCTATGGTTTTTGAAGTGGTGCTGGGCAGAATTTTCTACCGCAAATGGCCGCACCCTGCCAGCGCTTACATTACCGGCATCAGCGTGGGCATTCTACTGCGCTCGCCGGCCTTCTGGCCGTATGCGCTATGCAGCGCGCTCTCCATCACTTCGAAGTACGCCCTGCGCGTTCGCGGCCGCCATATCTGGAACCCGTCAAACTTCGGCATCTGCACCATGCTGATCCTGGCCTCGCAGGCAGTGGCCTCGCTCAGCATTCAGTGGGGCAACAACCTGGCTTCGCTTATTGTGATCTGGGTTTTGGGCACGGTCATTGTCTGGCGCGCCAAGCGATTCAATATCACGCTCACCTATGTGGTCTGCTTCATCACGCTTTCGTTCCTGCGTGCGCACATCACCGGCGATCCCTGGCGGTCAGAAATCTCGCCGATCACCGGACCCATGTATCAGCTCTTCATCTTTTTCATGATCACGGATCCGAAGACGACAGTGCGTTCGCGTATGGGTCAATGTATTGTGGCTTTCGCGGTGGCGGCGCTCGAATTCTTCTTCCGGCTCGACAGCAGCATCTATGCTCCTCTCTATGCCTTGTTTTGGGTTGGCCCTGCGGCGCTTCTGATTGAGATGGCGATCAATTCGCGCAAGCCGCAAGCCGCACCTGCGGCTGCGATTCCCGGACAGAAGGCGGCTCGTGCGTAACGCCCCGGAGGCCCGGTCTTCGCGCTATTCATGTTGGAGACGCTCGACGCAAGCGAGCTCCCCGATTCTTGCTTTCTTGCTGGCGCTCGCTACCGCAACTCTGAGCAGCTGCAAGGCGGGGACCACGCCGCAGCCCGAACAAAGCAGCGCTGCGCAACCGGCGCCCGCGCAATCCACACAGGGCAACGCCGCGCAGCCAGCGATGCAGCGCCCATCGGGACCCATTACCTTCACCGATGTCACCGATCAGGCAGGCATCCACTTCACGCATAATAGCGGCGCGTTCGGCGCCAAGTACCTGCCTGAAACCATGGGCAGCGGCGTGTGCATTATCGACTACGACAACGATGGCTGGCCCGACATTTTCTTCGTCAACTCCATGGACTGGCCGGGTCATATAAAAGGCAAATCGTATCCTGCGCTTTACCGCAACAATCGCGATGGAACGTTTACCGACGTGACGCGCCAGGCAGGGCTCGACGTTGAGATGTACGGCATGGGCTGTGCGGTGGGCGACTTCGACAACGACGGCTATGAAGACATTTACGTCACGGCCATCGGCGGCAGCCATCTTTTCCGCAATTTACATAACGGCACGTTTGCCGACGTGACCGCTAGAGCCGGGCTCGCCGACTCAGGGTTCCCAACTGGCGCCGTCTGGTTTGACTACGATCACGACGGCAGGCTCGATCTTTTTGTGGCGCATTACGTCGAGTGGTCACAGAAAACCGATCAATACTGTTCCCTTGACGGCAAGCACAAATCCTATTGCACACCCGAGGCCTACAAAGGCGAAAGCTCGCGGCTGTTTCACAACCTAGGCGATGGAAGATTCGAGGACGTGACCAAACGCGCCGGCCTCTACGATCCCACCGGGAAATCGCTGGGCGTGGCGCTGCTCGACTACGATGACGATGGCTGGATCGATCTCTTCGTCTCCAACGACACGCAGCCCAACAAACTCTACCGCAACAATCGCAACGGCACGTTTTCTGAAGTGGGCCTCGCCGCCGGGGTTGCCTTCAGCGATGCCGGCCGCGCGCGCGCCGGTATGGGCGCCGATGCCGGCGACTACGACAACTCGGGCCGCCAGAGCCTGCTCATCGGAAACTTCACCGATGAGAGCATGTCGCTCTATCACAACGACGGGTCCGGCTTATTTACGGATGAGTCGGACAGAGCCGGAATCGTCGGCCCGTCCGCGCTGTCCCTCACCTTCGGATGCTTCTTCTTCGACTACGATCTGGACGGCCATCTCGACATCTTTGCGGCGAACGGACACGTTGCCGACGACATCAACGTTGTGCGCCCCAATCTTCATTATGCCGAACCGCCGCTGCTCTTCCACAATAGCGGCCAGGGACAATTCCAGGATGTCTCAGCTCGAGCTGGCGCGGCGCTGCGGAGGCCCATGGTGGCACGCGGCGCGGCTTACGCTGATTTTGACAACGATGGCGACCTCGATGTGGTTGTGACCACCAACAACGGCCCTGCGCATCTCTTCCGCAACGAAAACGGCAATAGCAACGACCTTCTGCAGCTCAAACTTGTGGGCACCCAATCGAACCGCGACGCAATCGGGGCCAAAGTCAGGCTCACCGCGGAGGGAGGAATGCGGCAGCTTGCCATGGTCAAGTCGGGATCGAGCTACCTGTCGCAAAGCGAGTTTCCGTTGACCTTTGGACTTGGAAAACCGGGCAGCATCCACGAGGTGAATCTCGAAATTGACTGGCCCAGCGGCCGCAAAGAGTCCCTCGCGCACATTGCGCCGGACCAGTTTCTCGTGATTGAAGAAGGAAAAGGGATTGTATCGGCGCGGCCGATCTTCTTTACGCCGAAGACGAAGCAGTAGCGACGCGACCGAAGGCGGGTTCGCACACAAATCCGCAGCGCTCGAGCAGCGCCTGCACCTCTTCGCGGCTGGACTCGAGTTTGGCGGCCGCATTGAGCAGGTCGCCGGCTTCGACCGGATACCAGTTGCGGCGTTCGCGCCTTCCCAGGCCGGCAACGTTGAATGGCTCAATGACCGCATGGATTCGCGCGATCAAATCGTTGGCTTCGACTTCCGATAAGCTTTGCCGCGCCGTGCTGCAGATCTGTTCGCAGGCTGCACCGAATTCCGGATGCGTGCAAAGAAGAAACGCCGGCGCGAGATGCGGCTTGCCCAGCCTTCGCGCCGACTCAGCGAAACTCGCCGCCGCAAAATAGAGCAGCGTGAGCGCGACAAACACATCGAAACGATTCATATTTGTATAAAGCACGCCGATGAGTTGCGCCGTCGCCAACAATTCGCGATCGCTTTGTGCCGCGTAGTTCTGAAGCTGCGCGGCAAATTCCCTGCCCTCCCAGTGGAACTCCAGGATTTGAGCGATGCGCGCAATGCCGAGCAGCGTGAGGGGAAAGCCGGTGGAAAGCAGCGGATCGACGAAGCCGGCGGCCGATGGCAGCAATGCCCATCGATCACCCACAATGGCGGAACTGCGGAAGGCAAGCCGCGGCATGTGCGTGAAGGGCCGCACGGCACGGGCCCGCGCAAACTGGGCGCGCAAAGCTGGGATTCGGTCGAGGATCCGCTGCCAGGCCGATGCGCCCTCGGTGAAGCGCATTTGCTCGGCGAATGCGTCAGTGGCCGCGACGCCTGCGCTCGTGATTCCGTTATTGAATTGAAGAACCCATATCCATCCACCATCGAAAACATGGTGAACCGCGGCATCATCGATGGGAAAAGGCGGACGACCGTCAGAGCGGCTGAATTCTGATTCTTCGAGCCGGGCCACGCCGGAAAAATGGCTGTAGAGGCTCTGCGTGGACGGATAATCGGGCAGCGGAAGTTCGCGCAGCCGAAGCGCGCGATGAAGAAAGCCGCGCGGCCCGGTGGCGTCGAAGACAAAACGAGCACGAAACTCTGTTGGCTCGCCTCGGCGCTCACCGGTCAGTCGCACCCCTCTCTCGTCCTTTTCAAAGCCCTGAAGCGAAACCTGGTCGACATAGCCAACGCCGAGCTTCTGCGCTTCCTTCACTAAAAAATGATCAAAGTCGGCGCGGTACCAGTGCGTATCCGCGATGCCGTCGTGCGGGCTCGCGCCAACGAGAAGCTGATTTCTTCGCTCGCAGTCGTACGGCTCCGCGCCCTTGAGTCCATGATGATGAAACGTAAAACCGCGCTTCAAACCACATGCGACCTCAGGATGCGTCCGCTGCCAACTCCCCCACTTGGCCAGCGGTCGGAGGGCCGGCAGGTCATAGCGCCTGCACAACTCTTCAAGAAGAAGGTTCGCAAGCGGGGTCGACGATTCACCAATCACCATGCGCGGATGAGTGCCTTTTTCAAGCAGAACAACAGAATGGCCAAGCCGGTGCACGATCATCGCAAGCAGCGAGCCGGCAAAGCCCGACCCTATCACCGCGATGTCGTGATGGTCTGTCATTGCGCCTCCGTGCATGCGTTGCAATGGACCTCTTCCGGAATCCGCTGCTCAAGATTCATGGTGCGCAAGCGTGCAATTCGCGCGGGACGGCAACGCGGGCAACCGGGCCACTTCTCAGCGTCCCAGAGATCGACTAAGACGCGGCCCTTATGTAACGAGATTCCATTTTCCATGGCTTCCTCGAGCGTGCGCACGTCCGGCGGAGAGAAACTGCCGGCAGCTCCCACTTCTTCCATGGCGCCGTTGCCGCCCCGGGTGGGAATTAGTGTAACCGCAGTCGCGTGACACGCAAAAGCAAACTCGAGGGAGCGCAAGGCCCACTTAACTGCTTCCGTTTCGCGCATGAACGGCGGCTGCACGAGGACAAACGCGCGCAGATCGATGGCGTTCTCGCGCAGGAAGCGCGCCGACTGCGCGAACATCTCGAGCGTCATGCGCTTATTGAGGCGCGGAAGAATCTCCGGATGCACGGTCTCGAGCCCCATGGCGACTTCGAGCCTGCCATGAAGCAGATCTCTGAATCGAAGGCAGGCCTCACCCACCAGGGCGGGGTGGCACTCGACGATCACGCGCTCGAATGCGTCGAGACGTTGCGCAATCGCCGCGTAATCGCCCGGCGGGATGGCGCGCGGATCAAAGAAGCTGCCGCTGTTATAGAGCTTGATCTGCCTTGTCTCCGGCAGATGTTCGAGCGCGAAGTCAATTTGCCGGGGAATGGCGCCGGCCCGCACCGTTTCTGCAAGAGTGTTGCGCCACAGGTCGCACATCAGGCATCGCCACGGACATTCGCGATTGGTTAGAAATATGGTTGCCGTGGGCGCGATGTCGCCTGCGGCCGTGCGTTCGCCTTCGGAAAAATACGCATGGGGCCGCAAAGGGTCAACGGCGTTGCGCGGACCGCGGCGCGCAAGAATCCACGCATCGCGTTCTTGAGCGCCATCGGGATAGGTCAACAGCAAGCGAAGCATTACTCGTAAAGCGAGAGGAATCGATTGCGATACTCGGCTTCGCGATAGGGGAGGCGCTGACGCAGCGCATCTTCAGAGAGCGCCCCGTGCTGAAAGCGCCGCTTGGTGAAGACCGGCATCCTCATTCCCGTCACCGCTTCCACTCCGCGCGAAACCACCGCGCCCTTCAACGCGTATAGCCGTTCCAGATCATAGCTGGTCAATTCGATGAACGGAATGGCTTCGGCTACGACTATTACGCCCGGCATGGTATACGGGCTGAAACCGGAGAATCCGTAGCGCCGTGCGGTTGCATAAGTGCGCACATACGAACGGCTCAGCCCGCCGCTGTAAGTAAGCGAGTGCTTGATTTTTCCAACGCCCCAGCCCTCCTGGTACAACATAGGGTTGTTGACCACGCTGCGAATGGTGAGTTCGGGGTTGGCTTCTACAGGGTAGTCCTTCAGGTTTTCGTCGCCACCGTCTCCGTCGATCAAGTAGCGCCAATCGCGATACCGTTCACGGATGCCTTTGGCCAACGCGAGCGCCATGGTTGCCGATTCGACATCGAGCGGCTTGTAGTCTTCGACGACGCGGATGGTTTCGCTCACGTCCAGCGCCGAAGGGTCACCTTCGATTGGCTCCAGGAACATCGACAATCCGAGCGTCTCGAGGAATGCGCGGGCCTGACTGAGGTCGGGGCCGCTGCCGAGGTCGAGTACGAATGCCTTCAGCCTTGACGGGCTCATGCCGAGCTTGCGCATTACGTGATAGGCGACGAGGAATACGCTGCCGCTATCGATGCCGCCCGAAAAGCAAGCACCGATCGGCTCATCCCCGGGAACGGAACGAAGCCAGTGTGCAATTTCTTCGGCAAGCGCAGAGATATAGGCGCGGCCGATTACATCAAGATCGGCAGGAAGCTTTTCAGCGGGGGGAGTGAAGAAGCGCTGGTAAACAGGATCGGGGTCGGGGCAACCGACCAGTTGCAATTCGACCACGTAATGCGCAGGCACCATGCGCGTGTAACTGGGCCGGAACTGGCCGGCGAGCCCTTCGCCCCGGAGCCATTCGTAGATGCTGTCGATGCGATCGGAGACTATGAGCGCGGGACCCTCCTTGCGTTTAGCGAGAAAGTAGCGGAGCGGCCTGTCGAGCGAGCGCGCCATGCGCACCGTCCGGCCGCGCCTGGCTATCAGAGCAAAGGAGCCGCGAATCCGGCTTACGCCTTCCGGGGGGCCATCCATCACCAGCGCACGAGCCTCTTCCACGCTCAGGTCATAGAGATGGTTCAGCGCGGGATCGGTCAGATCGATGAGGCGTTCAATCTGCTCGTACACATCGACAAGCATAGCACTCCGCTTGAGCTCCGCTTCGATTGAGTTCTCTGCACTACGAACAGCTGCCGAAGCGTGTCCTGCGCCACTCGCTGGGCCGCTCCCGGGTTCGACGTGGGTCTCGCTGTCGCCGGTCTCTCAAAAGTACGAGCGAATGGGAAGGCGCGCGGACCGCCTGAGCCTCTTCTTCCCGAGTTGCCTGAAATACAAGAACAGCCGCAGCCTCCCTGGCCGGGTTCTTCTCCAGGGAGCATATGCGTCCCTCAGAAGTAAAATTTTCCCGCAATTTGAATCGCCCGCGCAGGCTGCGGATCCCCGCCTGCATTCACAGGCTGATCGACAGAAGTGATCACGCTAAAGACCGATTGGCTGGCCAGAGCGTTGATGCCGTTCGCGGCCAGGTTTGCAGCTCCAAAGTTGCCGCTCGGATTTGCAAAGTTCGCGTGGTTGAATGCGTTGTAGGCTTCAAGACGCAGCTGAATGTAACGCGGGCTCTCACTGCTTCCCAGCGGAACATTCTTGTACACCTCGAAGTTGGTGTAGTTGAATCCGGGCCCGTGGAAAAAGTTGCGCTTCACGTTGCCGAAGGTGCCGATTGATTCCTGGGAAAATGTCGATGCGTTGAACCAGTAGTTGCCGGAGTTTCTGGGATTCATGGTTTTGATATGAAACGAGGAGGTGTTGGGCACGTCGGGGCAATTCACAAAGCTGAACTGGTCGCAGTAAAGCGAGTTGAAAACACCGCCGTCATAAACCGTTATCGGGAATCCATTCTGAAGGGCGGTAATTCCTGAAAGGTGCCATCCGCCCAGCAAGGCATTGACGTAGGTCTGGTCGCGCACGCTTTGCGGCAGCGGAATTCCGTAGTTGTAAGACGCCACAAGCCGTTGCCGCGCATCGTACACTGAGTCTCCGTAACTCAGGTGCTCAAAGCCGGGAACATAATTCGTGCCGTACCCATTGGCCACTGAGTCCTCAAGGCTGGACGCATTGTCCAGAGCATGACTGTAGGTGTAAGAAAGACCAAAATACAATCCATGCGTGGGAGCCTTCTGGAGCGATACCTGCAGCGAATTGTAGCTTGAGGATCCACTGGTGTGCATGCCGCCGATCGAAAGGTAGTACGGTAAGCCATTCGGGAACACACCGGGTATCTGTGTTCCAGGCACCGTCCCGGGTTGCAGTTTCTCGCCCGGGAAATAAAGCGACTGCGAGCCGGCTAACTCGAGACACGTAAATGTTTCGGGGCCCTGCGCGGAGTATAGGGTAATGGGCGTGCTCGATCCAGTCCCGTTGAGGCAGTCATCGTGCCCTTGCTGCGTGATCGGGTCGCCTTCCCGTGCGCGATCCAGCTTTCTGCCCACGGAGCCGACATAGCCAACCGTCAGCACCATATTGCTGGGCAGCGCACGCTGCACATTCAGGTTGAAGTTATAGGTATAGGGAACATCGAACTCGGAGGTGAGATTGTCCATTTCCAACGGATAAAGCGACATGAAGCTCACGTTTGATCCCGAAGTGGGGACAGCATAAGGAAACGGATTTGCCGGATAAGAAGCGCCTGGCGTACCCGCGATATCGGCAAACGGATTTGCAAAGCTCGGATTGCCGCCCAACCCGGCAGCCCCCTCGCTGTTTTCTGAGAAAGGCGGATCGTTGGAATTGACCTGTGCGCCTTCGCCCTGCACCCGGTTCCAATAGACGCCAAACCCGCCGCGAATGACAAAGGCACGCTGGCCCCGCGCTCCACCGAGCAATCCGAGATTTTCTGCCGGCGACCAGGCAAACCCGACACGCGGAGAAAGGTGGTCCCAGTGCGTGGTGGGGCTGCCATTCTTGTTGCATCCGGGATCGCCGGGATAGAGCAGACCGGGAGGTGCGTTGGAAAAGACCTTCGACTGCGCATCGGTCGGCGTCCAGCACGTGACCCCAACGCCACCGTACTGCAGGTTCGCGTAAGGGGTTTCCACGTCGTAACCCACGCCATAGGCGAGCGACAGCGCATCTGTGGCTTTCCAGTGGTCCTGGGCGTAGGCATAGTATTGCGACGCCCTCACATCAACAAAGAAACCTGACCCTTGCTCATAGGTTGCCGGAATTCCGAGCAGAAAGTCAGCGGCTGCATCGCCGGTACTATAGACCGCGGAGAATGGGTCAAAATTGAATGCACCGCTGTTGTTGGAATAGAACGGATTACTGATGATGAAGCGCTCCAGATTTCCGCCGAACTTGAGATCGTGGTTGCCAACGACTTTGCTGAAGTTATCCACGTAAGTGTAGTTTTCGTCTTTTCGAGGTTGCGGCCCATTAGTGCTGAAGCCAAGCGTGAAATAGCCAAGTACATTGATATAGGGCAATGTACCGGCGGCGGAGTCCTGGGGAATAATGTTGAACCCGAACGACGATGGAGCAGCGAGCGTTGAGGGAGCCGGCTGCAGCTCGTCGTAGTTGAACCGGAAGTAGCCGGCCCGCAGCTCGTTCAAAGTCGTGCTGTTGAATACATGCGTCCATGACGCGTTGAAAATCTTGGTGTGCGACGAATTGTCGGCCGCAAATCCTGGCAGGTTCGCGCCTTCTCCCGTTGATTGCGTTGAGGGAAGCGGCAAAGTATTCATGGCCGGGTTGGAGTCGAAGACGGTCGACGCCCAAAGCGTGTCCTTCGACGTCAACTTATCGTCGATGCGAATGATGCCCTGGTCGTCGTCTGAAGTGTTAGGAGCGTTAAAGTTGTAATAGACCCCGTCATTTTGAGGCGGGACGTATTCTTGAAGAAGATTGTTGGAAATCGAATTGAAATCGGTCACGGGCACTTGCGGGGTTGGGAAACAACTGTTCCACGGCGTGCCTTGCGTGCAGAGACCGTCAGGCCCTTGAATTCCGTTAGGAAACGGAATGGGATTGCTCGAAAATTGAGACACGTCGGCCGAGAAATCCCCGCTCCTTTGGGCTGGAGAAAAGACAGGGGTTTTGGTTGGTTGCGCTGATCGGTTTCGCAATCCCTGATAGGCGGCAAAAAAGAACACATGATTCTGAACGATCGGGCCGCCCAGCGTTCCGCCAAAGACGTTCTGATGGAATTGCGGACGGAACGTTGAAAAATAGGGTACGTCATCGAGGAAAGTGTCTCGATAAAACTCGAATCCATCTCCGTGAAACTGATTCGTTCCGCTCTTGAGCGCCTCATCCACAATGGCGCCGGAGTTACGGCTGAACTCGGGATCGATGGTGCTGGTGATCACATTCACTTCCGCCAGCGCGTCAGGATTGACGACAATCCCCGGCTGATTCAGCAGAAAATCGTTGATGTCGGTGCCATCGAGAAGGTACGAATTCTCCTGGGTCTGGCTGCCGTTGGTCGAGAACGTTGCTTCCCGGTCCGATGCTTCAACCGTACCCGGCGCTGTTTTTTGCAGTTGCACTGCATCCCGGCCCAGCGTGGGGAGTTCCTCGATCTCCTGAGCTGCCATCACGTTTTTCAGTTGAACGTCAGACGATTCCACCTGAACAATATCGGAATTCACCTGCACGGTCTGTGAGGACGCCCCAATCTGAAGCTTGGCATCGACCTCCCGCGCGGAGCTGAGGTCAAGCATGATGCCGGTAGCCGTGAAGCGCTGAAAACCGGAATCCTCCACGGTGATCGAATAGGGACCGCCAATGTGCAGGTCGGGAAAGATGAAATAGCCCTTGTTGTCGGTCTTCTGCGTGTCCGAAATCCCCGTACTAGTGTTGACTGCGGTGACCACCGCATCGGCCAGCACAGCTCCGTTTGGATCTGTCACTGTGCCGTGAATGGATGCCGTAGTCGCTTGCGTGAAGGCGTGAAGTGGAAAAAATGTCGCGACCGCCAGCACCATGCCGAGTGGTATGTATTTGCTCTCGAGCTTCACAAATCCTCCATTGAATCGTTTCCCGGCTTTGCCGAAGACTGACAGTCGGGAGCCCTGGGTGCAGCAGCGCATCAATCAGCCTTCGATCATGGTTTCGTCAACGTATTCGGGCCGAGGCTTTATTCGCCACGTCGGGAGTGCGGTGAGAAAAGCGCAAAACTCCAGCTGAACTTGCGGGCCAGCCGCAAGCCTACTGTGACCGCGAGAGAAATTGCCATGCGTCAATCTTGGGGACAGATTGCGGCCTTTATGATCAAGGAAGTGAACTCCGTTGTCATCCATCATCAGGACGAAAGCTCGATCCATCGCAGGTGGGGCAATCAAGCTTTCTCTCGCGGAATCGAGCGTTCCCAGTGCACAGCATCCATCCATCGAACGATGGATTTCCGGCTCGGCAAGAAGCTGGTTGTGAGGCACGTTGCGCTTCAGAAAAGATCAGTGAATTGCCGATTTGGATGGAGGCTGCTCGTGACCATCGCCCGCCAGGGCCATGTGTTCCTAACTTCGCGCCAACTGGGCGGACGCATGGGGCGCATAGGCTATATCCGCCACAGGCCTGCGAGCGCATGAGCGAGCCCGGGCAAGCCATGGAGCAAACCGCCGGGCGAGTGCTCATCAACGAGAGCTCGATCCGCTATCCCGGCTGGAGCGTGGCAAGCGCAGCTTTTGTGGGCGTGATGACGAGCTTTGCGCCCATCATCCCTTACACGTTCAGCCTGTTCCTCGACCCGCTGCACCAGTCTCTGGGCTGGCGCCGGGAATCAATGGACGCCGCCTTCGGACTGGCGGCGATCACCGTGGCGCTGGTTTCGCCGCTCATCGGAATCCTGCTCGACCGCTTCCCTCCGCGGCGCATCATCCTCCCGTCCATTCTGGTATTCGCGTGTGCGCTCGCATCGCTCAGCCGGCTCGGCTCAAGCATCGGGCGATTCTACCTCACGTTTTTTGTAATGGGGCTGGTGGCCAACGGTACCGCGCAGTTCGCTTACACGCGAACCATGCTCACCTGGTTCCAGAAGCATCGCGGCTTCGCTCTTGCGCTCATTCTCACCGGGAGCGGCGTGGGCTCCATTCTCTTTCCGCCCATCACCCAATTTGTCATCGGCAGCTACGGTTGGCGCAGTGCGTATCTCCTGCTGGGTGGAATTGCGCTGCTCGGCTTTCCCCTCACCGCGGCGCTGGTTCGCAATCGTCCTGCGCCTATCGTTGACGAGCAGGCCACACCAATGTCCGGAACAACTGTGGACGAAGCCTTGTCGAGCGCAGCGTTCTGGATTCTGGCCGCCATCACCATTCTTTCTGCGTTCAGCGAGAACGGGCTGGTCACCAACCTTGCGCCGGTGCTCACGCAACACGGCATATCCGCGTCGAGCGCGGCCCTGGCGCTCTCCTTCCGCGGCGGCGCCAGCATCCTTGGCCGCCTCTTCGTCGGCCTCCTCCTCGACCGGCTTTCTCCGCAGCGCATTCAAACCTGCGTGCTTGCCTTCGCGGCCATCGGTTCCCTGATTCTCGCGCTCGGAGGCACGTCTCTGGTTGCACTGCTGGGCGCAGCTCTGCTCGGTATCGGCCTGGGAAGCGAAGCCGACGTTGGTCCCTATCTGCTGGCGCGGTATTTTGGCCGGAAGCACTTTTCCATGCTGTACGGATTAACCTGGACCGCTTATGCCATTGGCGGCGGCATAGGCCCGGTCGTTGTCGGGCACTTCTTCGATCGCGCGGGCTTTTATCCGCTCGAGGTGCTGGTGGGACTGGCTCTGATTGCCTTTGCTGCTGCCGCTGTAAGCCTGATGCTCAAGACCGGCGATGGCGCTTTCCAGTACTAACAACTAACGGCGTACGCCGCTGAGGGTGTCACGCGCCGGCGGCCGTAGCGCCGCTGGTAACGATCGCCCGCAGCCGTAAACAGGGGCTCTTATGCGCCCGGTTGCAGCGGGAGTATTGACCGCAGGTGAGAGCTCCGCTTGACGTCTCAACTATGCTCAGGACTGAGACAATCTTTCTGCCGCTGATGGCACGGCCAGGTGATTGCGGGCATCCCCGCGCACAAAGACAAACTCCGCGGAACCTCAGTCGCGGCGTAACATCGGTTGGGAGTGGTTCCCAGGGGACAGGCGATGAAGGCGCTGGTCAAGAGCAAGGCCGAACGCGGTTTGTGGCTGGAAGACATTCCCGAGCCGGCGGTCGGCATCAACGACGTGATGGTGCGCGTGCGCTATACCGGCATCTGCGGCACCGACGTGCATATCTACGAGTGGGACGACTGGGCGCAGAAGACCATTCCCGTGCCCATGGCCATCGGCCACGAGTTCGTGGGCCAAGTAGTGGCCGTGGGCGCGAACGTGAATGACTTTTTCCCCGGCGACATCGTCAGCGGCGAGGGCCACGTGGTGTGCGGGCGCTGCCGGAACTGCATGGCGGGGCGCCGCCACCTGTGCGCCTCCACGCAGGGCGTGGGCGTGGACCGCCCCGGCGCCTTCGCCGAACTGATCGCGCTGCCCATGACCAACATCTGGCGCCACAGTCCCGGCATCAATCAGGAGATCGCGGCCATCTTCGATCCCTTCGGCAACGCCGTGCATACCGCGCTTTCCTTCCCCGTGCTGGGCGAGGACGTGCTCATCACCGGCGCCGGTCCCATCGGCATCATGGCCATCCCTGTGGTGCGCCACGCCGGCGCGCGGCACATTGTGGTGACCGACTTCAATCCCTTCCGGCTCGACCTGGCGCGAAAGATGGGCGCCACGCTGGCCGTCGACCCGCGCGAAATCGAGCTTACCGCGGTACAGAAACAGCTCGGTATGGCGGAGGGCTTCGATGTGGGCCTGGAGATGTCGGGCAACGCGCAGGCATTGCGCGACATGATCGCCAGCATGAGCCACGGAGGCAAGATCGCGATTCTCGGCATCCCCGCCAAGGAGATGGAGATGGACTGGCGGAAGGTGATCTTCAATATGATCACCATCAAGGGCATTTATGGACGCGAGATGTACGAGACATGGTACAAGATGTCGGTGATGCTCGAGTCGGGCGTGGACATCTCGCCAGTGATCACGCACCGCTTTGCCTATTCCGACTACCAGCAAGGCTTCGCCGCCATGGTCTCCGGCAAGGCGGGCAAGGTAATTCTCGACTGGACGAAGATCTGAGCTCGGGCCCTGAAAGGGCGCGGCGTTCGCGCTCCTCCGCTTGGACATTGCGGAGAGCCTCTCCCCATCGGCGCACAATGGATTTGAAGACGCGCGCAAGGCCCAACGACTCCTGTCTCCTCACCTCTGCGCTTGACTAACGCTCCAACTGGCACGAACAATCGGGCAGACCACCAGCAGTTCGCGACGTGTTTGCATCCCCTTTCCATGCGCCCGGATTCATCCTTGCACGAGAGGCAAATCCCCTTTCAAGGAAGGAGACCAGAATGAAAACTCCGCAGACGCTGGCGGCGTTTCTGCTTTGCGCATGCCTTATGGACATTGCGACAGCACCGGCTCACGCCGCCATAGACAGCATGAATCTGGGCGCATTCTACAACTCGAACAGCACGCAAATTACCTTCAGGGTGTACTCATCGCAGGCCACATCCATCGTTCTTTACCTTTACACGGCGGGCTATGGCGCGCAGGAGTCGGCCACATTCCCGCTCAACAGCCAGGGCAATGGCGTGTGGCAGGTGGTTGTCCCTGTCTCCACGATCCAGGCCGCCGGCATCACCGGCGCCGTTTATTACGGATATCGCGCCTGGGGGCCGAACTGGCCTTACAGCGCGAGTTGGACGAAGGGGTCTTCAGCCGGATTCCTCTCGGACGTGGACTCTAATGGCAACCGCTTCAATCCCAACAAGCTGCTGCTCGACCCCTACGCGCGCGAGATCAGCCAGGATCCGCTGAATGCGAACAACCAGAACGCGAATATTTTTGCCTCCGGCGCATCGAACCGCGACATCGACAGCGGAACCTATGCACCCAAGGGCATCGTGCTTGAGCCGAGCACGCAAAGCACCGGCGCGAATCCGACCCGTGCGCAAAAGGACGACGTGATCTACGAGGTGAATGTGCGCGGCCTTACCGAGCAGGATCCAAGTACCCCGGCCCAATACCAGGGAACATATCACGGGGCAGGCTTGAAAGCGTCCTATCTCGGGCGCCTGGGCGTGACCGCGGTCGAGTTTCTGCCCATCGAGGAAACGCAGAATGACGAGAACGACGTGATTCCCAATTCCACCCAGGACCAGAATTATTGGGGATATATGACTGAGGACTTTTTTGCGCCCGATCGCCGCTATGCCTACAACAAAGCCCCGGGCGGGCCGACGGCCGAGTTCCAGTGGATGGTGGAGCAGTTCCACAATGCCGGCATCAAGGTGTACATGGACGTGGTGTACAACCACACGGACGAAGGCGGCACATGGAGCGGATCGGACGCGACCACGGCGACCATCTTCTCGTGGCGCGGACTGGACAATGTAACCTACTACGAGCTCACCACGGGCAACCAGTTGTTTTACGACGACAGCGGCATCGGCGCCAGCTTTAATACGTATAACCCGGTGGCGCAGAACATCATCATTGACTCGCTGGCCTACTGGAGCCAGACGATGGGCGTAGACGGCTTCCGCTTTGACGAAGCTCCGATTCTTGGAAACAACTGCCTCAACCAGTCGTATGAGCCGGCGGCGCCCAATTGCCCCAACGGCGGATTCAACTTCGCTCCTGCGGATCCCAACGTAGCAATCAATCAGATTCTGGCAAACTTTACCGTGCGGCCGGCCAATGGCGGCCGCGGCCTTGACCTCTACGCCGAGCCGTGGTCGTACAGTGGAGGCAATGACCAGGGCCAGTTTCCGCCAGGGTGGTCAGAGTGGAACGGGGCCTTTGAAGCGACGCTGCGGCAAGCTCAGAATGAGCTCGGCAATATGACGATCTCCATCGGGCAGGATGCCAACGACTTCTCAGGCTCGTCGAACATCTTTCAACCGAACGGCCGTTCGCCGTGGAACTCGACCAACTACATGGACATCCACGACGGCTTTACGCTGAACGATGTTTACTATTGCAACGGCCCCAACAACGGCCAGGGCTGGCCCAATGGACCGTCAAACGGCGGATCGGCTGACAACCATAGCTGGAACCAGGGAGGCGCGGCAAAGGATCAGCGCCGCGCGGCACGCACGGGGCTGGCTTTCACCATGCTCTCGGCGGGCACGCCGATCATGGCCGGCGGCGACGAGTATCTGCGCTCGATCAACTGCAATAACAACCCCTACAACGTGGATTCGACCGCCAACTGGCTCAGCTATAGCTGGACCACCGACCAGTCGAACTTCTATAACTTCGCACAGCGTGCCATTGGCTTCCGGCTGGCGCACCCTGCCCTGCGGCCGGCGACCTGGTATGGCTCAAGCCAGGTGGAGTGGTGGGAGCCGGCGGGCGTGCAGGCTACGCCCAGTTACTGGAGCAATACAAGCAACTACGCCATCGCCTATACCGTGAACGGGTCGCCCTTCGGCGATACGAATTCCATGTATATCGCCTACAACGGGTGGTCGGGGGAGGTAACGTTCACGCTGCCTCAGCCTCCCACGGGAACCAACTGGTACCGAGTAACCGACACCTGCAACTGGAATGACGGGCCGAATACCTGGGTGACACCGGGCAACGAAACGCTGATTGGCGGAGCCGGGGCCACATATAACCAGTGTGGCGAGTCTCTTCTGCTGTTAATTTCAAAATAGCGCACTGAGCCCTCCGTTTCTGCGCGAAATGCCTCGACGGCTGGCGCGTCGAGCCAGTGGGCGCTATCACTTTGTCGATCGTGCCGCCTTGAACCGACAATGTCCAGGGTCTGCTCGGCTGCCGGCTACTCCTGCCTGCGGTTCTCATTTTCCAACTGCCGCCGGCCAATATACTGATATGTCACACTTGCGCGCAATCGCGAGGGGAAATCTCCGATTCAACTGCAGAGGAAGGTTGCAGAATTATGCATTAGCGACGCGCAGACGCGGCATTCAGGGAGAGACCGGCTTGTGCCCATTCCTGGTATGGTCGCTTTTTTGTCGCCCGGAACGCGTTGATTCTCCCTCCATTAGCGTAGGACTAAGTCTCATCGTGTGATAGCTTCCCTTAAGCTTTCCTTCTATCCGATCCATCAGAATGGATGCGGCTCGCGATCCTATCTCGTAGCCGGGCTGAACAACGGTGGTCAAGCGAGAGTGCAAGAGCTTGCCGACGGTCAAGTCACCGAAAGTGGCTAATGTAATATCCCGTCCACATTGAATGTCCAGCTCGTCAAATGCTTCAAGCACGCCCGTTGTCATTAGGCCATTGCTTACGAATAAAGCCGAAGGACGATTACGCATCTTCACCAGCTGTTTGGCCAGCTTGTAGCCGGACTCCTTTCGGTAGTCTCCTCCGAGAATGAATTGCCGAGGAATATCTATTCCTGCCTCCTGGAGTGCGTCTCGGTATCCCTGATACCGTTCTCGTGCGCTTTGTACTGCGAGCGGCCCAGTGATGATGGCTATTTTGCGATGACCGGAGCGGATCAGGTGTTGAACGCATCTTTGTCCGCCGCGCACATTGTCAAGCAGAACAGCATCGGTCTCGACACCTTTGGCAGCTCGATCCACGCACACCACGGAGATACCGTTCTCCATCGCCGCGCGAATATGCCGCGCATCGCCCCCGGGACTCGCCGCCAGGAGTATTCCGTCTACTCGTCGCGATCGCAAGGCGGACACAACTTTCCGCTCCCTTGCAATGCTTTCATCCGTGTTGGCAGTGACCAGCAAGTAACCGCGTTCGTATGCGCGGTCTTCGGCACCGCGCATCATTTCCGGGAAAAATGGATTGGTGATATCGGGCAGAACCATACCCAGCATGCAAGTCTGTTTGACGACATCCCGTGCAACGGAACCGGGATAGTACTCAAGTTCCCGAATTGCAGCGCCCACGCGGTTGCGAAGATTCTGGCTCACTCGCGCCGTTCCGCGTATCACATGGGAAACGGTCCCGATCGAGACTCCCGCTCGCTTGGCTACCTGCACAATCGTGGACATGGAATAGCTTCCTTAATCATTGACCCTATCGGCAATCTCAACCTCAGAGGAAAACTCTGAAGCGGATGTGTCTGTCGACTAAAATCCTTACCTTTGCGGCAACTGTTCGCGTTCGATTGTACTCAGCGATTGCCAGGCAAGCAATAGTCCTTGCCTCAATTGACCGAGCACCTGTTGAAATTTTTCAAATATTTGCTGAATAAATCACTTTCAAAGGCAATCCTAAGGTTCCACTTGGCGCCAATCAGCCGAAAGCCGGTGCGCGCGCATTGGCTCACGGCTCTTTAGCCTGACTCGATTACGTTTACAAGCACTGAAACACAGGCAGCGACGACTGTGAATCTGCAGGACCTGCCTCGCCGATTTCCACATTTTGTGATGAGCCAGAGCCGTATTCAGCTTGCCAGACTGGCTGTAACGCATATCGATTGTTTGACTTCCCCTCTACGCGCAAATGCCAGCGAAAAGTTGTTGAATTTTCTTCTTGACAGACCTGTTGTTATTGACATATCAATTATTCGCTTGAAAAGTTTCAAATAGCAACCATTCGAATGGGGATTTGGTCCAACGCGGGAAGGAAGGGGAGCTCATCATTTTGATGGGTAATCGAGACCGGAGATGGAAGGACGATGGCTGCTGGGCGATCTTCGCCCTGTTCAGCGTCTCGGTTCACCTGCGTTGGCCAGGCGCAACAGGTAAGCGAAGATGGAACGGCCGAGAGTTGATTGAATGCCAAATGTTCATGAAATAGCCACTCATGGTTGGAGGACCAAATGAAAGCACGGAAGTTTGTGACACATTGGCTGGGAATGGCGCGCATTGTCAAGGTCTCAATCGCCCTTCTCGCCTTCTCGCTCACCATCGGTGCGGCATTGGCGCAGGTAAGGAACAGCACCATTACCGGCACGATAACCGATCAGAGCGGCGCGGTTGTCCCCAGAGCGACTGTGACCGTAACGAATCAGCAGACGAACGAAACCGTGGGAACGCAATCCGGGCCCGTGGGCGATTACGCCATACCCTATCTCGCGGCCGGTCGATATTCCCTGTCAGTCGATGCACCGGGATTCAAGACCTACCGTGAAGAGGACATTGTGGTGGGAACGGATGTGACGGTGCAAGTGAGCGCGAAACTCGCCGTGGGCGCGACAGACCAGGTGGTTCAAGTTGCGGCTTCTACTGCGCAGCTTCAGACCGAAACCTCGACGGTGTCGGGATCGGTGGGTACCGATGTGATTAACAATGTGCCCAATATCAACAATGATCCTTTGTACTACGCAACTTTGCAGGCGGGCGTGGTGCCGGACCTGGGCATGTACAACGACGAAAATCTGGGTGTGGGCTATGAGGATCGCCTGGCGTATTCCGCGATCCGGGTAAACGGCGGGGAACTCGGGCTCGATGACCTTCAGGTCGATGGGGTTCCCGTGCAGGGCTCGGGCTGGCATGAAGTAACGGTCATGCCCAATCGGGACGCCCTGCAGGAAGTCAGTGTCTCTACGAACGATCTCCCTGCCGATATGGGCGGGGGCCAGGCCATCATCCAGATGGTCACCAAGAGCGGCACCAATAAATTTCATGGTGATCTCTTTTACCTCCTGCGCAATGAGCAATTGAACGCGAATGGCCTTGCCAACAACATGCAAGGTATTCCGCGCGCAAAATACCGCGTCGACGAAGCCGGCGGCAGCGTGGGAGGCCCGGTCGTTTTTCCCAAGCTCTTCAACGGGAAAGACAAAATATTCTTCTTTCTCGCCTTCGATCGGCTGTGGAACGTTGAGCCTTACACCGGATTCGCCACAGTGCCGACCGCACTTCAGCGGCAAGGGGATTTTGGGCAGACGCTGATTGATTCAAACGGCACTCCGGTGCCTGCTACCTGGTTTAACCCATTTACGGCGACGCCAACGGCCGCCGGTAGCACCACCTATCAAAGACAACCGTACCCCACCTCCACCAACTGTTCCAGTTACGGTTGCGGTTCGGTGATTTCAAATCCAGACACGTACGGCCTGATGTACTTGAATGCCTATCCGCAGCCAAACCACGCGCCGAGCGATATCTATGGCGATGACAACTATTTCTTTAACCAGACGAATCCTACGACGCGCAATAATTTGAATACGCGGATGGACTTTCGTTTTGGGAGGAACTCTTTCTATCTTTCCGGGGGGGTGCAGGAGGCTGAGGAGATTGGAGCGAACGCGTGGGGCGCGTCGAGTCCCTGGAGATGGCAGAATCAAAACGACAATGTCGACGACAATCCCAACGCCGCGATTGGCGACACCATTGCGCTGAATCCGACCACCTTTATCGACCTTCATGTTGGTTTTCAGCGGGTGGCGGCTCAGTCCAACTATCCCGAATCAGGGGTGGACTACCCCGGAACAACAAGTCCGTGGTCGGCGTCAGATTACTCGGCCTACGGCATGCCGACTGCCGAGCAATCTTTGATCCTTATTCCCGGAGTGGCTCCGTCAGTCTACTCCCTCGGCTATGGGACCGCTTATGGCCAGTCATTGAATAACGCCCAATGGGTATGGAAAAACGAACATCAGAATAATTATGACTTCAATGGCAGCATCACCAAGGTGATCGGCAGATGGACGTTGAAAGAAGGCGCCGACGATCGCATCTACCAAAGCAATTGGGCGGACATTGAATGGGCGAATCCCTCTCTCGGATCCTACGACACGGAGTGCTACTGCGAGGAATATGGCAACGCAAATGGCAGCTCCAGCGGATTAAACACTAACCCGAACCAGCAGGGCCTAGTGAACCCCAATTACTACGGCGGCAGCGCGCCTTACCTTGGGAACGTGGCGCAGGCGGCGATCGGCGTGATGGGGTACAGGCTTGATCCTGGCAGTTCGCCTGTTCCGGCGCTGACCGATCGGCTTTTTGCCCTGTTCACGCAGAACGACTGGAAGGCGACCGGCAGGCTGACCGTTAATCTCGGGCTTCGCTATGAGATACAGCCTGGACCAACGGCGCGGCACAACCGTGAATACGATATCGATACGAGCGTGGAGAGTCCATTTACTTTTACTCCTCCCAGTGGCGCGTATTCGGACCTTGTCTATCAGAATCCAATGGCGCAATATGGAGCCTTCGCTTTCTCCGGAGTCAGCGGTTATTCCCGGAACCTGTGGAACACGGAATATGGCAACCTTTCACCTCGCGTTGGCGCGGCGTACAGGTTGGGAAACCTGACCGTAATCCGTGGGGGCTATGGGCGAATTTATGCGCAAAGCAACACCGGCTACAATGCCAATGGAACCGTCTACGGCGGTGGCGCGTGGAACGGCGGCGTGGAAGACGAACCTTACGGCCTCGGGATCACGACACCCTATAACGGGCTGCCAGTGGGACATTTTGAGGATCCGGGAGGAGATTCGCAGCCGCTTCTCGCTCCGGGGGCGGCTGTACAAAGCCCGGAGATCTATGGCGATGAGAACGGCGCAGCGGGCGCAGACATGTTCATGCGCACCGGCGCCCACAACGCCTATGTGGATCAGTGGAACGCCTTCGTGGAGCGTCAATTCCATGGTTGGCTCGCGTCCGCAGGGTATGTGGGGTCGAAAGGCAGCCTCCTTCCCTGGCGTCTCTATCCTCTCCAGGGCACCTGGCAAATTCCCCAAACCGTCCTGATGGGATGGCGAAGCGGGTGGCTCGCCTCTAACGGCACGGCTGATCCGGCGCAACAATATGTCTCAAATCCATACCCCGCCCTGGTTAATTTGGCAACGGGCAACAGCGGCGCGGGAGAGATCACGGTGATGGATGCTTCTGAGGGGTCTCTTGCTATGCTGGGGGCAACAGTGATCGGGAACGAGGGCACGTCACTGTACCATTCCCTGGAACTCAAGTTGCAGCATTCCTACTCGACGGGATTGACAGCTCAATTTAATTACACTTACTCCCGTACGACAGGAATTAATGGGGGGGTGGACTCGTCATCCTATGAAGAATCACAAGGAGGACACGCTGCGGGCGGCGGCGGGTTCAACTACTTGAACCCTCAGAGCAACAATGGACTTCTCGATTACGATATTCCGCAGCGCTTCCTTGGTACGGTGTCGTACCTGAGCCAGTGGGGCAGCGGCGGGAGGTATGAACTGGGGAGTCCGATTTCCCGGGGGCTGGCGGGCGGATGGCAAGTGGCAACAGTGGTTACCGTGCAAACGGGCCAACCATGGGGTCCCAGTTGCAGCGGCAGCATCGATTCAAAGTGCATCCCCACCGGCCAGCCGCTGGAAGTTCCTAAGACACTGCAGCATTGGTATACAGCCGGCGAGACCGCTACACTCCCTGACGGCCACGTAGTTACTCCTGGTGCGTACACTTATCTGAAGTGGAACCCCGATGCTTTCACGAGCCAGATCGTTCAGTTCCCCAATGGCAACTATAGCGTCGACCAGTATTGGTACGGAACTACGAAGATGTATGACGGCCGACTGCGCGTGCCCGCGTTCAAGAATACGAACTTCAATATTACCCGCCAGTTCGCGATCAGGGAACGGTATAAGTTCGAGCTTGTGGGCGAGTTCACGAACTTCTTCAACAACCAGAACTTCTATCCCAGCGCAGTGAATAATTCCATCTCACCGATCACAAATCCTGCGGTGGGCGCGATCGGCCAAAATTCAGGCACGGGCGCTGGAACTTTGTCGGCACCCGGGAACATGATGGATCCCAGGCAGGTTACACTTACCGGTCGCTTCACCTTCTAAGCTTGTTGTGCTGCAGGACGCCTGCGGGCTCTCGGGATGCATGTCCCGAGAGCCCGCTTCGCTCGCATCCGGCGGCGATACTCGCGCCAAAACTGTCAACTATGAGACGGGCACGTTCTGTCACCCATATCTCCGCCTCACGGCTCTAGCCACACGAGGCCATCTCCCAGAAAAGATAGCGCGTTCCTGGCACTTCGAGTCTTGGCAAGGCACCGCGGGCCACAGAACCGCGAGCGCCAATTGCTAGAGCAGTTCCACACTACATGTAGCCATATCTCACAGTTGCGAAAGGTGGCTTTTTCTTGGTGAAAAAGCCACTTAGCATCTGCGGCTTCGGGATACAGCAACTGTGAAACCGCTGTAGCCGGATCGCGGACTCCCTTGACGCCAGAGCTCACCCCACGGCCACCGACCGATTGGGGCCGAGACGACCGACTATAATAACCCGTGACCTATCCCGGTGCAGCGGCCCCAAAAGTCATCACTGGCCTCGAGTCGTTTGCGGGTTGAAGTCGCTTCCGAAATGAAGAGCGAAGAACTTATCCTGGTGACGGGCGCGACTGGATTCGTGGGAGTGCAATTGGTCCGCGAACTGCTCGAGCAACAGCCCCGAGCCACACTCGCGCTGCTCGTCCGCGATCGAGCGGGACAATCGGGTCAGCAGCGCGCTGATTCCTTCATCCCATCGGCGGACAGGCCGCGCGTTCAGGTGTTTTCCGGTGACGTCAGCCAGTCCGGCTGTGGGCTGGCTGCGGAAACCTATGCGCGCCTGCAGGCGGAGACTACCCGGGTGGTTCACTCCGCCGCCACCGTACGTTTTGATCACTCGCTCGACGAAGCACGCCGCATCAACGTCGAAGGCACCCGGCACGTTCTCGATTTTGTGGCCGGTGCGCGCCAGCTTCGAAGCTTCGCCTACGTCGGTACTGCCTATGTGGCCGGCGAACGCTCGGACTTGGTGCGGGAAGACGAACTCGTCGCCGGCCAGACCTATCGCAATTCCTACGAACAGACCAAGGCCGAGGCTGAATCCCTGGTGCGGTCGCTGCTTAGTTCGATCCCCGGAGTCATTCTGCGCCCCAGCATCATCGTGGGGGATTCCCGAACAGGCGTCACTTCAAGTTTCAAGATGATGTATTGGCCCCTGAAAATCTATCAACGACGGCTTTGGCGCACCGTTCCCGGATATCCGGATGCAGTATTGGACATTGTCCCCGTCGATTTTGTTGCCCATTCAGTCGCCCGTCTCCTCTTCAATGAGGCCGCGCTGGGATCGACGATCCACCTTTGCGCCGGACCCCGCGGCAGTGCAACCATTGATCAGGTTGCCCGTCGCGCCATGGAGTATTTCCATGGTCCCGAGCCGCGTTATGTTGATCCAAAACTCTTCTTCGCTCTGCTGCGGCCGCTTCTCATGATCTCTTTATGGGGACCTAAACGCCGTGTGCTGCTCGACGGCCGCGCCTACCGGAACTACTTCACCATGCGCATGCAATTCGACACCAGCAACGCGGAACGTCTTTTGCAACCCGCCGGCGTGAGTCCGCCGCCAGTGCTCGACTATATCGACAGGCTTTTCCAGTACTGCGTAGCCAGCGATTGGGGTCGCAAGCCGGTTTCCGCGCTATGAGTCTAATGCTCCGCTATCAACTCGCCCGGGACCGCGGCGTCACGGTGGCCAATCTCGTAGATGAGCTGGTTCGGCGCAAGGGGAACTGCGAAGTTTCCGTGGACGAGGCCGGACCTTTTCATCTTGCGGATCTACATGCCGAAGTCTGCTCCATCGATGCCTTTCTCCGCCGGTCAGTCCACCTCCGTCCCGGGCAACCGGTTGCGGTTTATCGCAGCAACGACAGGAAATGCTTTCATTGGTTTCTTGCCATTATCCGCGCCGGAGGGATCGCGGTTCCTCTGAATCCGCTTCTTTCCCTTGCCGAGGTGCGCAGGATTCTTGCCGATAGCGGCACGGAGATTCTGGTTACGGACAAGGCCGTGTTCGAGCGCAACATCGGCAGCCGCCAGGCCCTGAAGGTGCAAGCCTGGCTCCAAGCCGATGATGAGGCAGAAACGCTCGACGGGTTCCAGCGCGTTTCGGCGACGAATACGCCCTTGCCCCCGACCGGGATCGATCCGGCCGCAACCATTGCCATCTTTCACACTTCCGGTACGAGCGGGTTTCCCAAGGGCGCAGCGTTGTCGAGCAATGCACTCCTGGGCGGACGCGCATCCACAGTGCTATCGGGAATCTTCCTGGGACCGCGGGACCTTGCGCTCATCGCCTTGCCCTGGTCGCACATCATGGCCGTGAGTATTGCGCTCTATGGCCTCATGGCGGGCATCCGCGGATGTTTTCTCAATCGCTTCGAGGTCGAATCGGCGCTCGATCTCGTTGAGCGCTTCCGTGTCACCGCCTTCATCGGCGTACCGACGATGTTTGCCCGGCTCGTCAACTCGAATCCGCAGCCCGCCCGTCTGGCCAGCGTGCGTGTCTGGCTCTCCGCCAGCGACCATCTCCCTTCCGACGTTCGACGGCGACTGAGGCGGTTTGGGGCCCTGTTCCGGTTGCCCGGTGGCGGGCGAATCCCTCCCGTTCTTCTGAATGGTTACGGCACGGTTGAGATTGGCGGTCTCGCCATGATGGGCATCGAATTGCCGTTGCTGTCCGGGAGCGGGAACTTGTGTCTTCCAGTGCCGCCCTTTCATGTTCGCGTGGTCGATGAGAACGGCCGCATCGCGCCGCCGGGCAGGGCGGGCGAATGCCAGATCCGCCGTCGCGGTCTGGCTCCGCACTATTGGAAGGATGAAGGCAATGCGCAAGGCCTTCTGACCGGCGACGGCTGGTTGCGTACCGGCGACCTGGCCACACGCAATCGCCTCGGACTCATCCGGCTTGTGGGGCGCATCAACGACGTCATCAAGTCGGGCGGCTACTCAGTCTACGTACGCGAGCTGGAAGAAGCCATGCTGGCTCATCCTGCCGTGGCCCGCGCCGTTGCGTTCAGCCTGCCGCACAACGAAAAGGGCGAAGTTCCTGTGGCCGCGGTGGAATTGTCTCCTGGATCTTCCTCGAATGAAGGGGACCTGCTGAACTGGTGCCGAAGCAATCTTGCGGCGTACAAAGCGCCGCGCCGCATCTGGATCGTCGATCCCGGCGAACTGCCGCAGAATCACACTGGAAAGTTCCTGCGACGGGTGCTTCAGGAGCGATTTGCACCACTGGCGAAGTGAAACCGCTCCGGCCGGTTCTACCCGGCCGTTGCTTTTGCAGGCAACCGCGTCAGGCCGTCACCTGGATCTCCACAGGGGCCCCTGCAGCCACCATCTCGCGAATCGAATCAACCACCAGTTCCGGCTCGTCGAGATGGATCCAGTGGGCGCTTTCCGTAGCAATCACCTGCCGCACATTGTCTCCGATCTTGCCCAGGCACTCGTCGGAGAGGGCGGTCGACTTCCCCGGAGTCAGCACCAGTACCGGGATCTCATGAATCGGATCGGTGTCCTGCATCTCGCGAACTGTATCGGGTACCGCTTCCACGTGGCGTTGCATCCCGGCGTAATAGCTCGGCCGCGACCAGTGTGCGGCAACAATGGGCCAAACCTCTCTCGGCATCTTGCCCACTTCTTCTGTCACTCGTCTCAAAACATGGCGGGCTCCAATTCCTCCAGCGTCTGCCAGACGCCCTGAGAGCCTTCCCGAGCCGCAGAGCGCTGAACTCACGGCCAGCCGAGCCAATCCGAAAAGAGCAATCGGAACCGCGTAACCGGAGAGTTTCTTACCCCGGTCGATCATGAATTGCTTGTCAGGATTGAGCGGTGGCCATTCCTCGCACCGCATGGGATCGACCAGCACAACGCCTGCGACTTCTTCCGGATACATCACCGCGTAGCGGCGCATGACCAACCCGCCAAAGGAGTGCCCCACCAGGATGTACGGCGGCTTGAGGCCTGCCGACTCGAGCATCGTGTGCAGCTCAGAGGAAATGTTTCCCGGCGTGCGCAGCGTGCGGCATGGGCTGCTCCAGCCGAGACCCGTACGATCATAGGACGCCGTTGCTGTAAAATTCGAAACCTGGGTCTGTATGTGACACCAGTTCAGATTGGTGGCCGCAATACCGGCCTCAAAGATCACGGCTGGCCCGCCCGAACCCTTTTCCACCACGTAGAGCTTTTGCCCGCGCTCAATTTCCACCCAACGCCCGCGAGCCGTGTACCGCCGCCGATCGCGGTGCGCGCCTACGAACTGATAGAGGAACCCCGAGGCGGGTACCGCTATGACTGCAGACAAAATCACGAGTGAAACGTTCATGGGCGATCCTCGAATTGGCTGATGTGCTCGGAACTGAAATCCTTGACGCTGAGATTTGCCTTCGCACTCCCTCGTTTGACGATCAGGAGGGTTGACCCGGCACGCCCGCGAATCTTTTCTTCCACCTGAGTGGCTGACCAGACCCCGCTGGATTGACGCAAACCATAATACGTGAACTCCTTCACAATCCCTCCATCCTTCATCACCTTCTCTGCATAAACGGGGTAATCGATGGTGCGGTCGAGCCAGGTTTGGACCTCGGAATAATGCGAACGGTCCGATGGTCCGGGCGTGCTCTTGAGAACCTCGCAATGGTGGGCGCCAAAATCCGCACTCTTGAGGATGGTCTGGCCTGACCAGAAATACTGCGGCTCCAGAAGGTCCTCGTAGCTAAACCCGCTACCCAGAAAACCCTGGTCCCACTTGTCGAAAGGCAGCGCGATGGGCGTAGACTCGTGTGGCTCGAAAATCCGAACAGAATCCTCGCCATTGGGACGCGCCTCCAGCAGAATGCGGACAGGCTCGTCCTGGGTCTGGGTTCGCGCGGCAACAGCTTTCGGCGGAGTAATATCCACCATGGTGTGCATTGCACCAGAAAACCAGAGCCCCTTCACGCTGACTGAGTAGCTGATTCGATTGCCATTTGCGTCTACTCTGACCAGTTGACCTGTGGCACGATAGTCCGACTTCTCAATACGATTGCGAAGGGGCACCAGCGCCGTTTGCACGTCTGCCGCGCGCGTCGCCGTGGCAGCCAACAGCAGCGCTACCGGCACAATAAGGATGTGCCTCATGACGCGATCCTCCCGTCGCAGATGCGGATATGGCGCGGCGCTGCTTGCGCAATTTCAACCTCGTGCGTGACCACGATCAACGTCATGCCGTGGGTCTGCTGAATGCCGGTGAGGATCTCCATAATGCGCGCGGAGTTTGCGCTATCGAGATTCCCGGTTGGTTCATCTGCCAGCAGAATCGCAGGGTTATTGGCCAACGCCCTGGCAATCGCAACGCGCTGCCGCTCCCCCGCTGAGAGTTTATTGGGATGCTGATCGATGCGATGCTCCAGGCCCACTTCCCGCAGCAGGGTCTCGGCGCGCTGCCGCCGATCGCCGCAGTTTCTTCTCGCCGCCAGCATCGGAGCCTGAACGTTTTCAACCGCGCGCAATGTGGGGAGCAAGTGGAAGGCCTGAAAAATGAATCCGACGTGATCGGAGCGATACGAATCGAGATCAATGGAAGAGCCCAGGGGCGCGCCCCGGAACAAAACCGTCCCCCTGCTGGGAGTATCGAGCCCCCCGAGCAGATGAAGAAGAGTCGATTTCCCGCTGCCGCTATGCCCGCTGATGGCAACGAACTCGCCGGCTTGAATGGAGAGATCGACTCCGCGCAGGGCCTCGATTCGCCCTTCGTCGTAACTCTTGTGCACGTCACACACTTCGAGAATGGGGCAAGTCATGCGGCCGCCCCTCCATCGGGACAAAACGTGCGGCGACAGGACGGGAGCGAAGCCGTATTAATGAGCCAGTAGAGAACCGGCGCCCCGAAGATGCCGGCTGGTTGCGGCGGGGCTGCAATCCGCTCGATTGTTTCAAAGACGTTAATTATCAAATTCTCATCCATTTGTATCCAGACCCCGGGCAACTGCTCACGGCGGCCAAGAATGCCTTTATCGCCATCCCTATCCACAGGGATTTGCGCCTTGAAATCCCTGCGACCGCGATGACTTCGGGCAAATGCGGTAAACCACTGTTGACAGGCCGTGCAACGGGAATTCGCATTTTGGTGAAGTCGACAACCAGTGTATCCAGCAGAGTGGATCATGTCCATCGAAGAAATTCCGTCCCAGAGTATCACTATGATGGCGGCCTCGCCCGTTGTCATGCCCTTGAGTTCCGGGAAATCCACCCCCGACGCCGGCTCGACTAAATCGAACGGAGTTTAAGAACCTGTTCAATGAGATGCGCCGCGCGGTCTGGCCCGTGAAACTGCCGGATAGCTCTTTTGAGGTCCTGAGCTGCATCACGGTATCGCTCTTCATGGAGGACGCGCTCGACCGCCGTGCGCAGCCTTCCCGGATTGAGCCAATGGCGAGAAACCACTACGCCTGCTCCGTGCGCCTTGACTCGAGCCGCCACTCCGGGTTGATCGTTGCCCAGAGGCACGGCCACCAGCGGAACTCCCTCGGCCAGGGACTCAAGCACAGTGTTGATGCCGGCATGCGTGATCACCAGCGCGGCCCGCTTCAGAATTTCCAATTGTGGAGCAAAGCGCACGACCAAGGGAGCGCCCGCCAATTTGCCCAGTTTGGCCGGATCGAGTCCACCGCCGAGCGAAAGCAGCAACTGCGCGTCCAGTCCGGCGCACGCTTCCGCAATGGTTCTGAAGATGGTTTCCGATCCGTTCTGAAAAGTGCCCAGCGAGGCGTAAATGAGCGGACGTCCATCAAGTCGTTCCCAGGGAAACTTGACTTCGGGACGTTGTTGAGCGTGCACGAACGGGCCCGTGTAGTGAAGCCCCGCCGGCTTGTCGCCGCGGAGCTGGAATTCCAAAGCTTCCGGCAACTGCGTGATCTGCGCCAGAGGCGACAGCAAGTCTTCTGGAGTTCTGTGGGGCTTGAGTCCCCATGCTCGGCGCTGCCGGTTCACCTGCCTCAAGATCGGAGAGGCCATCTTTGAAAGCAATCGCATGGCAACGCGGTTTCGCAAACGGCTGAACGGATCCTCTCCCGCCTGCCAACCCAGCCAGAAGGGTGGAAAGCGGTCGTCGGGAACCAACGGAGGCAGCAAGGCAATGGAGATCCATGGCAGCCCCAGGTAATCCGCCACGTTGCCGGCAAAGTCCGCCTCGTCCACCAGCAGCGCGTCGATGCCAACGGTCCGCACCGCTTGCGGCCCGTCGCGCAGAACCATCCGCATCAAATGCTTCACTCTCTTCAATGTGAATCGAAGAGCCGCGAGCCCTTTTAAGCGGGCCATTCGATCGTCCAGTCTCTGGAGGGTGCCTCTGGGATAATCTTCGGCGCCGATTCGATGAAACTCGATACCGGCCGCTCGTACCCGCTCCTCGATGTCGGCGATCCCGAAGATGACGACCTCGTGGCCTCTCATTTGCAATGAGCGTGCCAAGGCAGCCATCGGATTAAGGTGTCCGGTTGCCGGAAAACAAAATGCTCCAAACCTTGCCATTGCTCTCTTCAATGCCTGGTTGATGTTAAACAGCAGAAGCAGCCATTTGGGCAGTACAGGCAGACTCTTGCTGAAGCTGATTCTCGAACAATGAGCGGGATCGGCAAGAGCGATTACTGGAACGCCGCCGGCGACGAGCGCCACGCAAATTGCACGAGTGTGTCAGTCGTGCCTGAGTGCGTCCACAGGGGAGAGCTGTCCCGCGCGCCACGCCGGAAGCGCTCCGGCAATCAGGCCGGCGAACATGGCGATGCCCACCGCCTCGACCAGCAGCGGCCAGTGGAGCGACGCCGCAAAAAAGCTCGCGGTTTCCGGCAAGGCAGCCAGCACGCGCAGAGCGCACCATCCCAAGGCGATACCGAGAAAACCCCCGGCCAGCCCGAGTACGAGGGCTTCAATTTCAATGTGCGCCAGCACCCGCCATCGCCCCCAGCCCAGGGCGCGCAGGATGCCGATCTCCCGCGTCCGCTCGAAGACTGACATCGCCATGGTGTTGGCGATGCCCAGTATTCCGATGAGCAGGGCGAGCAGAGATGTACCCCAGGCGGAAGCCTGCGCCAGCTTCACAAACTGGTTGTCGCTGGCGCGCTCTGCCGCGGGAACAGCGCGCACTCCGGGCAGTGCGGCTTGAATCTCGGCCTGCGCGCGCTTCAAATATTCTTCCGGCGATTCTCCGGCAGGCGCCGGACGCAGCCGCAAATCGACGGTGGACACTTTGCCTTCCATGCCGCTCAGCTCTTGCAGTTGGTCCAGAGGCATGATGACGGCATCGGCTTCAAGCGTTGATGCGCCGTGATAAATTCCGACCACGTTGAATGACGTGCCTTGGAGTTCGAGCGTGTCGCCGACGTTCTTCTTCAAATCCTGAGCCAGCAGATCGCCAAGCATCACCTCGCGCTGACCGTCGCGGAATCGCCGCCCCGCGAGAATCTGCAGAGAATCGGTCTGAAACCCGTTGGCATTCCAGCCGTAGACCAGGGCATTCACGTCCGGCGTCAGGTCCATCAGGTTATAAATTACCGATGCGGCCTGCGCCACTACAGGCAGGTTCCTGAGCCTGTCCGCCGCTGACTCGTTGAGCGTTGTGTTGAGGAAAGTGCCCTGAATCACAGCGATGTCGGTGCCGGTGCTGGAGTAGATCCGGAGCCATTGCTGTTCGAATCCGCTCGAAAAACCCACCAAACCTACAAACGCGCCAACCGCCACTCCGATCCCGGATAGCGTGAGCAGTGTCCTCAACCGCCGACGCTGGAGATTCTTCAACACGAATCCTATGAACGACAGTGACTTGGACATGAAGTTGGAACGCTTCCCTTTGTCTGCGCACCAGGAAACTCGGCCGGGAACGTTGCCCCGCCGGTATTCGATGCGCTCATCCAGAGTAAGAGATCAGGGGAGTTGCCTCCAAATCGCGGCTTACGCTCGGCTCTCCCAAGGGGAGCCATACAACAAAAAGCGTAGTCGCAAAGATCGAGCAATTCTTGGGTCAGGTTGGAGCACAATCCGTTGATCCTCCCAAGGCTGGATGAACCGGATTACGCCCCCAAACTTGATACGTCACCTGATATGTCAATACATGCTTGTGTAAGGGCCGGCAAGAGGAATCTTGGGCCAACGCGGAACTGCAGCTGACGCGCCGCAAAACCGTGCAGAGACCCGTCCGGTCTCGGACTACGGGCGCGGGAGACAGGGCGGTGAGGCTGCCGGCGCTAGGAGCGGCACGTTCGCTGTTATGGCCATCCAGAGAATTGTTTTTTCCTTAGGCGGTACAGAATCAACTGCTTCACAGATTCTTCCGGGGATTAACTCCGGAGAAATATTTTCAATTTTTTCCTTGACATTTCGTCAATATTTGATATATCAATGTTTGGGCCGAGAAATTCGGGGGGAGACGCACGCAAGGTCGCTCCGCCTCTTTTAGAGGATTCGCTCGATATTGCCGCGTTGCAGTCAGGGCAGGATTCAGCCACCTTCTGAGCCTGCTTGTCTTCGCCAGTCTGGCTGCGGTGCTGTCAAGAAATAACTGTGACGCTCCAAACACATGCGGCAACACAAGTGCCGCAACAAAAATACTGCAAAGCTGCCGTCGCCTGGACGACTTCAAAAGCTCAAAGCAAATTCTTTGATTGCAAGGAATAGCGACAGTCAAGTCTCTGCCTGCGGCAGTTCCAAAGAATCCGTGGAGTTCGTCGAATCTCCAACAATGTTCTCCTCCACTCACTTGTCGGATTGCGACCCAATTCCGCTTTTGTCCTTCCCCATTATTCTGGCGGACCGACAAGAGAGAGGACGTTCACATTTCAGAAGGAGATTCCCCCGTGAAACAAACACACGTTCGTGACTTCATGTCAGCGCTATTGGCCCTGACGCTGTTCGCTTTGGCGTCCAGTTCACTAGCTCGCAGTCAATGCGTCACCTCCAGCGACACAGGCTCCTGTCCGTCGAGCGGGGCATACGCCCAGAGCTCGTCTCTGAGCGAGAGCAATGGTTATAACACCTACGTCGACAATGACGTAACGGGGGGCTATGACGTCTCCCCCGTGGATCAGACGCTGACCGCGACCAACGGCTCGAGCTGGTATGTGTCAGCCGACATAGGAACCAGCACCCACCAGATGTCTTACCCCAACACTGACCAGAATTACGACGGCGAGGCGGTGAGCAGCTTCACGAACATCGTCGGAACCTTCAATGAAACTACGCCCCACAACTCCGACACCGAAGAAGAGGTGGGCTTCTTTCTGTATCTGAATAATTACGGCAACGAGATCGAGATCCAGCACGACATGGTGAACACCTCGCAGTGCAATGACACCACCCCGGTAGAGACGAACGTCTCCTTTGGCGGGTCGTACGGCGTTCCGACCGCGTCCTGGGACCTGTGCTACAACGGGTCGTTCTACTACTGGCAACCCGTCAGCGGCGGTGATAGCACTTGGGGCACGTCCAGCAGCAGCGTGGAGCTTATCTCCATGATCAAGTACCTGGAGAACAATGGGTACCTGCCGAGCAGCAGTACGATGACCGAGGTCTCGTACGGCTTCATGATCTACACCACCAGCTCGACACAAGAGACCTTCACGCTCAACAGCTACTCGTTGATCAACAACGCCTCTTCGAGCAGCCCGACCATTGCGCTTTCTCCCACCAGCCTCAGCTTTAGCGCCATGGAGGAAGGCTCGAATCCGTCCGCACAGAATGTCACCGTGAGCAACTCCGGCGGCGGCACGCTGGCGTCCCCGACTACCCAGATCACCTACAGCCAGGGAAGCGGCTGGCTCAGTGTGAACTGTACGGGCAGCTCGGCCCCCTATACCTGCTCCACCCAGCCGACTACCGGGAGCCTCGCAGCCGGAACCTACAACGCCACGGTGCAGGTCTCGAGCTCGGGAGCGACCAACTCGCCGCAGAGCTATACGGTTGCCTTTACTGTGAATCCGGAGTCGTCGCCGGCCATCTCGCTTTCCCCAACCAGCCTCAGCTTCAGCGCCACCGTGGGCGGATCGAATCCAGCCTCGCAGAATGTTACCGTGAGCAACTCCGGCGGCGGCACGCTCGCGTCCCCGACAACTTCAATCACTTACAACAGCGGCAGCGGCTGGCTCAGCGTGAATTGCACCGGCAGCTCGGCCCCCTATACGTGCTCCACCCAACCAACGACCGGGAGCCTCGCGGCCGGAACCTACAACGCCACAGTGAACGTATCGAGCTCCGGAGCAAGCAACTCGCCGCAGAGCTATACAGTTGCGTTTACTGTGTCATCGGGATCGGTGTGCGAAATTACCGGCGCCGATAGTATCTGTCCCTCAAGCGGGTTGTATTACGACACGTCGCTCAGTCCGACTACCTGGGGACAAATCACGCAAAACGACGTGTGGAACCCGCCTTCCACGTGGAGTCAGACCATGTACACGACCAGCCCTGGTGACTGGTATATAGAAGCCAACTTCCCCACGGATACCTCGGGAGCCATCCACACTTACCCCAGCGCAGCCATTCAGTACTACGAGGATGGACAGACGAACGATCCGAACCCGACCCTGGACAGTTTCAGCGAAATCGTGGGGTCGTTCTCGGAGACGGCGCCCAGTGCGTCGACGGGTACCGTCAGCGATATCGGCTACGACATGTGGTTCAACGACTGGGCCAGCGAGGTAATGATCCAGCACCAGAACATCAACACGGACGTGTGTACGGACTGGACCACCGTCATCGCCACTGACGTCCAATTCGGCGGGTCGAACGGCGTCCCGGTAGGGTACTGGAACCTATGTCAAAACGGCACCTTTGGCTCGTCGAATCCGGAACTCATCTGGCAGTACTATGCTCCTTCCGGCAGCAAGACCTTTGGCGAGAGCTCCGGGAGCGTGGACATCTATTCCATGCTTAAGTACCTGGAAGGCAATGACATATGCAAGACCGCGAGTGGTACTACGGACTGCCTGCCGGCGGGTAGCACACTTACCCAGTTCGGCTACGGTTTCGAAATCAGTACTACGGACGGGACAACCCAGCAATTCACCGTGAACAGCTTGACGCAGACCGCCGTCCAGTAGACCGTAAGCGTTCGAAGATTCCATCTGGATCAGGGGCGGCTCGGCGCTGAACGATGGGTTCATGGACCATGAAGATGGCGTGAGGTCGGAGAGTAGCAAGCGAGTATACCGATCGGTTGCTGAGAAGCGTCGGATCGTGGAGTTGACCTTTCAGTCCGGGGCAAGCGTAGCGAAGGTGGCGCTGGCCGAAGGCGTGAACT
>JASHOQ010000070.1 GCA_030041045.1 Acidobacteriaceae bacterium | reverse complement strand
GAGTCCTGTAAGAGGGCGAGCACGCCGCGCTTGCCGTATTCGGCAAACGTGTGCATGTCAAAAGCCTTCTCGTCGAGCGGCGTGAGATCGATTTTGAAGTCGCCGGTGTGGATGATGATGCCGGCCGGGGTGTCGATGGCCAGCGCCACGCAGTCAACCAGCGAATGGGTGACGCGAATGGGCTCGATGGTGAAAGGGCCGATGGTGAATTTTTCTCTGGGTGCGATCTCGATGAGTTCAATCTCGTCGAGCATTTCATGCTCCTCGAGCTTGCCCTCGACAAAAGCCAGCGTGAACTCGGTGGCATAGACGGGAACTTTGAGCTCGCTGAGGATCCAGGGAAGGCCGCCGATGTGGTCTTCATGCCCGTGCGTGAGCAGAATGGCGCGGACAGATTGGCGGTTTTCCACCAGGTAGGAGATATCGGGGACAACGACATCGACGCCGAGCAATTCGGATTCGGGAAACATGAGGCCGGCGTCGATGACGATGATGTCGTCTTCCCAGCGCAGGGCCAGGCAATTCATGCCAAATTCGCCCAGGCCTCCAAGAGGGATGATTTGCAGCTTTTCTGTAGGCATCAGTCCTCTTTGATGCTATCACTGGCGCAGGGAGGAACGAGACGCGGAGAGAATCCGCTTTGACCTGATGCCCCGGAAGCGCGGACGGCTTTGCCGGCGGTGGGAAAATGGCCGAATTTGTCTATGCGGCGCACAAATCTGTCCATTGCGGAAAGAATCAAACCAAAGCTTGCTTCCGGCCGCGGATTTCCCTAGACATGCGCGGTGGTTTTGCCGCAGAATGCATCCACATTTGAAGTCGACCGGTTTCTCGCTCCCCCGGCTCGCACTCCATCCGATCGCACTCCCTCGAACCTCCCTTCTCTTCCCGATCTGCCCGGACAGTCTGCCCGTATAAGGAGAATGTATGATCCGAAAATCGAGCATATCGCTGGCAACCCTTGCCACGGTCCTGTTCGCCGCGACCGCAATCGGCCAGGCGCAGAGACAAAACCTTCTGACCACTCACACCCGGCCGGCCGTCGTGAACGGCCAGGCGCGACTCATCGACCATTTGCCCGAGAGCCGGACCATGCGCATCGTGCTGGTGCTGCCGCTGCGCAATCAGCAGGAGCTCGACGGCTTGCTCGCAGACCTTTACAACCCGTCCAGCGCCTCGTATCACCAGTTCCTCAGTGTGGATGAGTTCACGGCCCGCTTCGGCCCCACGCAGGAAGACTACGACACGCTGATCGCCTTTGCCCGTGAAAACGGATTCACGGTGGCGGCCACTTCGCGCAACCGCGTGAACCTGGATTTGACGGGATCGGTTGCCGGCATCGAGAAGGCGTTCAACATTAAGATGGGCGTTTATCAGCATCCGACGGAGTATCGCACGTTCTACGCGCCGGATCGCGAGCCCACGGCGGACCTGCCTTTTCAGCTATGGCACATCGCCGGTCTGGACAACTATTCGCTTCCGCATCCGGCAGGCCTGGAGCACAACAGCGGCAGGAGCACTTCCGGCGCGACCATCGGGTCGGGACCGTCGGAGTCGTTCCTGGGCAGCGACATGCGCGCCGCCTACTACGGCGGGACAGCCCTCACCGGCAGCGGGCAGTCGCTGGGACTGCTCGAGTTTTACGGCACCGACCTGTCGGATCTGGACACGTACTACAAGAACGTGGGACAGACCGAGAGCGTGCCCATTACGCTGGACTCGACCGATGGCACCAGCACCAGCTGCGTGGACTCGCGCTCGGGCGGCGATTGCGACGATACCGAGCAGACGATCGACATGACCCAGGCGCTGGGCATGGCGCCGGGACTTTCGAGCCTGGTGATGTATATCGGCTCGACGGATTCTGCAATCTTCAACGCCATGGCCACGGCCAGCCCGCTGAACGCGCAGTTGAGCTCTTCGTGGACCTGGAGCCCGGCGGACCCGAGCACGGACAATCCCTACTTCGAAGAATTCGAGACGCAGGGCCAGAGCCTGTACCAGGCCGCGGGCGACAGCGGCGCGTGGACCACATCTTCCGAGGTCTTTCCTGCCGATGACGTGTATCTGATGTCCGTTGGCGGAACAGACCTGACCACCAGCTCTGCAGCCGGACCGTGGGCCTCAGAGACGGCTTGGTCCGACGGCGGCGGCGGCATCTCGCCGGACAAATTCGCGATTCCCTCGTGGCAGACAACGGCCGCGGCGAGCTGCTCGAGCTGCTCGAAAAGCTACCGCAATGCGCCCGATGTTTCAGCCAATGCGAACTTCACTTATTACGTGTGCGCCGACCAGACCACGTGCACGGCGAACGAATATGGAGGCACCAGCTTTGCCGCGCCGCTGTGGGCCGGCTACACCGCGCTGGTGAACCAGCAGTCGATTGCCAACGGCAACAAGACGGTGGGATTCATCAACCCGACCATCTACACCATTGGCGAGGGGTCGAATTACGATAGCGACTTCCACGACATCACCAGCGGAAGCAACGGCTACTCGGCGACCACGGGATACGATCTGGCCACAGGGTGGGGCAGCCCCAACGGGAGCGGGCTGATCAACGCGCTGGCCGGTTCGTCGACTTCGACGCCGGGCTATAGCCTCTCGGCTTCGCCGGGCTCGGTCTCCATCGTGCAGGGCAACTCCGGCGCGTCGACGATTACAAGCACGGTGAGCGGCGGCTTCAGCGGGACGATTGCGCTTGCGGCCTCCGGCGCGCCCACGGGCGTGACCATCACCTTCAGCCCGACTTCGATCAGCGGGGCGGGCAGCTCGACCATGTCCATCGCGGTGGCTTCTACGGCGGCAACGGGGAGTTATACGATCACGGTCTCCGGCGCCTCCGGCAGCACCACGGAAACCACCACGGTTTCGCTCACCATCACCGCGCCGGTCTCGGGCAGCTTTACCATTTCGGTTTCGCCCACGTCAGGCTATCTCTACCAGGGTCAGAGCGGCTACGCGGTAGTAACGGTGACGGCCAGCGGCGGATTCGATTCGGCGGTTGCGCTTTCGGCCTCGGGCGTGCCTTCCGGCGTGACCTCGAGCTTCAGCCCGGCATCGATCACCGGGTCAGGCACGGCGCATTTCAACCTGTCCGTTTCAAGAAGCGCGCCGACGGGAACGTATCCCATCACGATTACGGGCACGGGCGGAGGCGTGACGCAATCGACAACACTCACCTTCGAAGTGGTGCGCCGCTGAGGAACTTTTTCTGCGCGTCCTCTTAAGAAGGCCGCGAGGAACCAAAATACAGGCCCGGGCCGAAGAGGTCCGGGCGCTTTTTTTGATGGGGACGGTCCGATCCGCTATTCGACCAGCACGATGGGCGCGCGCCAAAAGCTGGCCTTTTGCGTAGAGGGATCGAGGACCGTCACCTGGCAATCGTATTCGCCGGGCGGGAGACCATTGACGCCGAGGCTGAAACTGAGCGGCATGGTGCCCAGGCGGCTTGCGGAGGAGGGTGCGATGGCCATGGGCGTGGTCTCGTACGCCTTTGCGCCGCCGCGATAAAGACTGACAAAAGCAAACAGCGGCGGATTGCCCGGCGAAGGAACCTGCTTGTAGGCCTGGAAGTAAACGTAAATCTGCCGCGTGGTGCTGAAGACGCGAGTGACGCTGGGAATGAGTTTGGTGCCGCCGGAGACGAGGGGATTGACGGCGTCATCCTTGGTCCTGTCCTTGGCTTTGGCCGCATCATAGAGCGCCTGGTTGAACTGCACGCGCTGGCTGCCGAGCACCACGGCGCTGATGGGGATGCGCTTGTCTTCCTTGTTGAGGTTGGGAATCACGAATTCCGTTTGATAGGTGCCGATGCGGCCGGTCTCATCGTCGCGCGCCAGAAACTTGATCATGTACTTGCCGGGCAGGAGGGTGAAGCCGGTGTCGTATTCGATGGGGCGCTTGGCGAGCTCGGCCGCGGTCGAATCGGAGAGCTTGATGTTCACGTCGTCGCGGACGTTCTGAACCGTTGTGCCGCCGACTACGTCTTTCACTTCGCCCACAAAATCGATGAGGGTGTGCTCGTAGCCGCCGCGCTTGGCCAGCGCCAGCTCGCGGCCCGGAATTTTGACGATGATGGGAACGAAGTACTCGGCGCGATTGAGCTGGAAGTAGTCGATCTCCATGGCGATGGTGAGATCGGTGATGGGATCCTCGAGCATAAGCGCGTCTTCAAGCTGGCGTTCTTTGTCGGTCGCGTTGAATTTGCTGAACTCTTTGTCGGCGTAGTAGCCCTGGCGGTAATCGAGGTCGGCGGTTTCGTTACCGGCGAGCGCGATCTTGATGCGGCGGAAGCGGCCGTTTTTCGCGGAGTCGGTGGTGTAGTAGCCGAGGATGTAGTAGTCGGAGACGGAGTCCTGCGCCTGCACGATGCCGCTGTCGAGATCGTTCGAGTCGAGCAGCGCCTTGCCTCCGGTGTCGCCGGCCAGGGCGTAGAGCGTGTCCTGCGAGAGCTGGAAGTTGCTGGTAACGGCGAGCGCCGCAGCGCCGGTGTACATGCCGGCATTCCCCTGCGACCCCTGCGTAGCGTCGCCGAGCGGGGCGCCGGCGACAAGACCGCGCGCGTCGACAGTCCAGATCACCACACCTGAGCGGATGGCTTCATCGACGGTTGCGTGAAGCTGGGCCTGGTTGTCAATGCCGTTGAGGCGCATGCCGCCGGCAAAGTAGATGAGGGATTTCTTCTCCTGCACGCGGCCGAGCATGTGCGCCGCGGTCTCGAGCGCGGAGAGCTGGCGATCGGTATTGAAGATGTTGAACTCGCTGTCGTCCTGGCCGAAAGCGGCGCCGGTATCGGCGCTGCTGGCGTCGTCGGTGGTCTCGGCAAAGCCCTGGCCCTCGCCCACTTCCATGGTTTCCAGAATGCTGAGCAGGCGGTTGCGGTCGGCGGTGAAGTCCTGCAGGATATCGACCGAAGAGCCTTCGTAGCGCAGCAGGGCGATGAGGTCGACGGACGTCATCTGCGTGCGAACAAACTGTACGGCCGCGTTGAGCGCGCGCATCTGGTCGTCGGGGCGCATGCCCACCATGTCAAAGTAAAGCGCGATGAGACGGCGATTGCGGTAGCGCTCTTTGTCCATGGTCTCGGGCGCAATCTGCTCGCGCGCGAGCTGGTTGTAGATGGTGACATCCTCGGTTTTTGGCGTCGAGGCGGGAAGCAGCTTCGCGTTCGCCGCAAGATCCTGGTGTTCGCAGAAGCGGACCGATTGCGCGACGCCGTCCTCGGTTACGACGAAGTCTTTCGCCGTAAGCCCGCGAATGGGGTTTCCCTGCTTGTCTTTGACAACGACGGCCTCGACCACGAGCTGCGACTGCACGGTAAGCATCACCTGCGGAGCACCGGGCGCCTGGTTTTGCCCGACAGTTTGCGCAACCGCGGCCAGCGCGGGCGCGAAAAGCAGAAGTGCGGTGAGGAATCGCATGGCTAGAACCTGAACCTCAGCGTGGTTTCAAGCTTGCGCATGGAGTTGGCGGCGGCGGGACGGCCGAATTGCTGCGCGTTGCTCAGCGCGGCATCATCCCAGATGGTATTCCAGGCAGTGAACTCAGGATGGTTGAGCACATTGGTGGCGGCCACGGTGAGATCGAGATAGGTCTTGCCATGGGGGCGAAAGGTGCGCGCCAGCGAGCTATTCAGACTGAACTGATTGGGGCCGGTGATCGAATCCCTGCCCGCAGTGCCCCAAGCGCCCGTGGCCGGCGCCTGATACGCGGCTGCATTCAGGTGCGTGATTCCGCTGGACGGGTAGATGGATTCCCCGGTGAGACTGGGCCTGATGACGGACGAGAAGCCGGTGCCGGGAACGTCGATGGGATAGATCGGCGTCTCGGGAAGGCCCGTGCCCTCGCTGAGCGTGCTTTCGAGCGTCCACTCCTTGAGCATGCGCCCACGCCAGCCGCTCAGCAACGTGCCTCCGCCGAGGCCTTCCCCGCTGGTGTATTGCGCGGTGAGGTTGAGGAGCTGGCGCTGATCGAAGGTGGAGAGGCCGCGCTCGGCGCGGGGATTGAGCCAGTTCTGCGCGATGGACGCAGTCTGCGTGGGCGCTGCGCCGCTTGCGGCGTTCTGGCTCTGCGTGGACGACGTGACGTAGCCCTGGCCGCCGAGCACGGCATCGTCGTCAATGGATTTTGAGTACGTGTATTCGAGCGTGGCCGTGAATCCGTCTTTGAGCCGGCGGCGCAACTGCAACTGGCCCGCCTGGCGCGTGGCGTTCCCGCCCGAAGCGCGATAGACGAATCCGGTGGGACAACCGAGGCATGCGTCCGCGGCGCCGATGGGATTGGTGTTGGGCAGAATCTGCTGCGCGCCGTGCGTGCCCTTGACGCCGTTATACGTGGCCACGATTTGAAGCGCGCCGGGGAGATCGCGCTGCACGGCAAGCTGCCACACCTGCGCATAGCCCACGCGATAGTTGGGGTCGATGGCAAAGGTATCCGCCGTGACGGCGGCGCAGTTGACGAAACCGCTGGCAAGCGTGAGCGGGCAGGCAGAGCTGTTGGCCACGCTCAGGCTTTTGGAGAAGGGCGCCTGCTGCGCCATGTCGAGCGCCAGGCTCTGGTAGACAGAGGTGTCGTCGTAGATGCCGTAACTTGCGCGGACCACGAGCGTGGATGCGGGGATGGGCCGCCACGCGAGCCCCAGGCGCGGCTCGAAGCCACGGCGGTCGGGCCGGATAAGCGAAGCGGGATAATGCGCGCCGGTGATGGAGCCTACAGGATCGGTTCCTTCCACAGGAGCGCCGGAAGTGAAACCCGCATTGAGATCGAGATTGACCAGGTGCCCGTGCAGCTCCGTCATGGGCGCGCCGTACTCCCAGCGCATGCCGGCGTTGATGGTGAGCGAAGGAAGAAGACGCCAATCGTCGTTGACGAAGAGATCGTAGACCGGCTCGCGAAAATACTTGTCGGCATTGCCGTAGGCGATGGCGCTGGTATCCGGAATGCCGATGAGAAAGTCGGCCAGATCGGAGCCGCTGGTTGCGCTCGTCGCCGCATTCGCGGTAGCCGCGCCGGTAAAGACAAACGTGCCGCGGGGGTTCTGCTGGAAGTTGTCGTTATAGTCCTGCTTGCGGAAGTCGTCGCCCACGGAGATGTTGTGGCGTCCGCGGTAGATGCCCGCTGAGAGAGAGACACCGTCCGTCTGGCTGCGGTTGAATTCGCTGTTCGCGTCAGTCAGCGAGGCGATGCCGCTCGAGAAGCTGAGTGTGGGAGGACCCCAGTCTGAAGGATCCTGCAGGTTGCCGGGCTCCTGCAGATTGGCCAAGCTCCCCGCCGGAATGCCGGCCTCTCCCGACACGTTGATCCGATCGGCAAAGTTGGGCGTGAGCTCCGTGCGCAGGCGGCTGAAGTTGTAACCGGCGAACAGGAACAGATGGGAGCTGAAGCGGTGCGTCCAATGCGCATTGGCGTTCATGCCCAGGGTGCCGATGGCATCCACAAAATTGAAGAGGCTCGCGCTGGCTGCGCGCGTGCTCTGGAAGTTGAAGCCGCCATAAAGCTGATCTCTGCGGCCCAGCGACTTCATGAGCCGCGATTGCAGGCCGTCCTGGTGCACGCTGTTGAGCACCGCGGCCTGATAGTTGTAGCCGGAGGCGCTGGAGATTTGCGCGCTCGGCTGCGGATAGAGTGCGAGCAGCGCCGCGGCCTGCGCGCTGACGGGAACCTGGTTGTTGAAGTAAGGCGCGCCGGTGGCGGGATTGTAGATGGTGACGGGCTCCCCCGCCGCGTTCACCAGTCCGGCCAGGTTGCCCGCACGCTCATCGAGCGTGGGTACCAGGCCGGTATCGATGGTGGCGTTGTTGTTGCGCGTCCACGCGTAGTTCACGAAGAAACTCGGCCCGCGCGGCAGCACGTGGGGGATGTTGATGGGGCCGCCGAGGTAGGCATTGCTGGTGATCAGATCGTAAGAGATCTTGGGCGCGGCGACTCCGCTGATGGGATAGCTGTTCGCGTCGGTCGCAGAGTTGTCGAGAATGATGGCCAGGCCGCCGGTGTAAAGCCCTTTGCCGCCGGCGCGCGTGTTGCCGAAGGCGGGATTGGTGGAAAAGCGCGAAGTGGCCGCGTTGTTCACGCTGCCATTCACCAGGTAGCCTTCCGCGGTCTGGTCGTTTGAGGTTTCCGGAGCGCTCGGCATTTCGGCCGGCGCGTTGGCGGTTTCAGCCTTCTTGGCCGGCGCCACCAGAGTGGGCAGGGGAAGAATCGGGTTGGTCACCACTTTGGTGCTCGCCATCAACTGGTCTGCGGGCAGAAGCTTCATCTCCCATTTGCCCGGCGGCGTATCTTGAGAGACGGTGATCTCAGCGTGGATGGTTGCGAAACACTGCATCTCCACTGCAATCGTCCACACACCATCGGCAAGATTGTCGAAGTGGTAGACGCCGCCCTGATCAGAGGTGGTGACCAGTTTTTGCATGCCCTGCGTTGCCGTGACCGTGGCGCCGGGCAAGGGCAACCCGCCGAAGGTGACGAGGCCGTGAACCTCGTGACCGTGATCCTTGGGGCCCTGATCCGCATTCGCCTGGCCCGCACTAGCCTTGTCTGCACTCACCTGGTTTGCGCTTGATTGGCCTGCAACGGCGGAACTCTGCCGAGCCGCCGCGCTCGCAAGGTCGCAAGGCCATGCGAGAAGACAGAGGATCGAGAGTGTGGCCGCACGCCGCATCGATTTTTTCACTCTCTGTGTCCGCATCAATTCGGCGATGGCTGCTCGATGTGATCGATCACGATGGCATCTCCGGGCTCTTTATGCGCTTCGAGCTTGAGGCCGAGCTGCTCTTCGAGCGCAGTGAAGATGGAGGGCCCTTGAGCCGGGGGTGGCGCCGGATTTCCCCCATCCGCCGGGGCGCCTGCCGGCGGTCTCATCATGGCGGCCTCAGTTTCGTCGGGCGTCCACTTCAGGTCGATATCGTATTTGCCGGTAAGACCGGTCTTATCGAGCACGGGGCTGTGGAACTGAAAGGAAAGAAAGCGCACCAGATTCTCAACCGGGGCTCCCTGTGCAATCAGCTCGCCCGGCTCGGCGCGCATCATGCCCGCGCCGCCGGCTTTGCCGTCGGGTCTCTTCAACCCATTCGCATAGGCGTCGCCGGATGCGGCTTCCTTCATCTTCAATCCGCCCTTGGCAACGACGAGTATGTACTGCGTCAGATCCTTGCTTTCATGGTGAAACTTGAGCGCGAAGCGGTCTTGGAAAACAGGCACCAGCATAGCCCACCGGTCAGTTGGCTTGAGCACCTTCAGCTTGGGCACGTCTTCCGGCGCGACTTTCGCTTCAATGTCGAAGCGGTCGTTATTGACCCAGCCCGGCTCACTAAGCAACTGGTTGTCAGAGATGTTGAATGCTTCGCGCAGCAGCATGTGCAGGGGCATGCCGGAAACGGAGATGCCGTCAGGCGTAAACGCGACACGGCTCATCATGCTGCCGCTCTTGTCGGGTTTGATGGAGACGACATCGAAGACGGGCAGCGCAGCCGATGTATCGTTCGCCGTCACAGCGGCCGGGGCAGCCGTGGGCGCGGCCGGCGCTGCGGTTTGTGCCGTCAGAGTGAGAGGCGCAAACAGAATGCAAACCGCAACGAGAGCCGGCGCGCGCTCGAACCCTGACTGCGTGTGTGCCCGATGGCGAGTCATCCTGTGCACAGCCCCCATGCGAACTCGCGTTTGCGCGGCAATCGCCGGCGAGGCCGCGTCTCTTTCCGTGATTGCGAAAGGTTCCAATCGTCAGACGCAGGCTCCGGGCATTTCGTTTGCGCTGCTCGGGAACTTTCCCGGGCGCGGTCGGCATTCACGTTTAATTCGGCGAAGGCTTCTCCACCGAGTCGATCACGATAACGTCGACTGAGGTTTTCTCCGCGCTGAGCTTGAGGCCGAGTTGCTGCTCGAAGGCGTCGTACAGGCTGGGCGCCGAGGGCGCGGCATCAGGCGAGGCGTTTGCATTGGTATCGGATTTGGGCGGCGCGGGTGGATGCCCGCCGAACTCTGAGTCGTCCGGCGTGAAGGTGCAGTCGATGTCGTAGCGGCCTTGAATCCCTGTTCGGTCGACGACCGGCCGGTCGAGAACAAGAACCTGCAAAATCCCGGTCACATCGGTCGTGGTGGCGTTGCGGGCGATGAACTTGAGGCTGCCGGCGCTGTCGCCCGGGCGAAAACCGAGCCCGGGCAGATTGCCGTGCAGTTGAGTGGGTTTCAGCTTCTCTCCGCTCTTGGCCACGGTGAGCACAAAGGCGGACATCTCCCGCTGCTCATGATGGAACTTGAGTTGGAAGCGGTCGGCGAGCAGCTTGCGAATCATGACTTGAACCTGCTGCGAGTTGGGCACACCCTCGGCGTCGGGCAGGGCATCGATGTCGTAGCGGTCGGAATTGATCCAGCCGGGACCTCCGACGATCTGCTTCGACTGCACGTTATAGGAAAACGAAATCAGGTCCTGGAGAGACGAGGCGCGGGTCATGAAGTTGCGCCCGCGAATGACGAGGCCCTGCATGCTGGTGGCGCCGGAGTCGTTGGGCTTGATGGTGGCCACTTCAAACGACGGATCGGCGTCGGCGGCCATGGGCTTGGGCGGCGGAGCCGGCGCCGGAATCTCCCACGCGGTCTCCGGCGTGGCGCGCGTGAGCACCAGCGGAAGCGGGTTCGGTCCCTGGCTCCAGTTGCCGTTGATGGTCTTGCCGTCGGAGCTGAGACTGCCTTCAAACTTGCCGCCGACCAGGTTGAGCGTGAACTTGACGGTTGAGCCGTCGAGGGTGATGGAGTCGATGTTGAGCGGCTGCGCGCCCTGATCCAGGCTGTAGAAGACGGCTTGGTATTGGCCCTTGTCGTTCCTGGTGATTTTGATCGCCGTGCGCAGATCCTGGCCGGCATGCAGCGTGCCCTGCCAGGTGTCGGCAATGTCTTTGGGATTGAATGCGGGTGCAGCGGCTGGAGGCGGCGCGGCTTGCGGCGGCGATTGTGGCGCAGGCGCTGCTTGCGGAGCAGGCTGTGCTGCCTGCGCGCCAAAGGCTGCGGGCGAGCAGAAGCAGGCTCCAAACGCGAGCGAAGCAAGGCTGAGGAGCAAGTTGCGGGCAAACTTCAAACCGGATACCGGCAGTCGAACCTTCATGTCAATGCTCCCTCTCAGAAAAGCGCATCCTCTGCCAAGGGTGAAGACTCCGGAGACGGCGCAGGTGCGCTCCGCTGAAGAGCCGGGTGGAAGAAGAATCAATAGACAAGACGAGCTACGCTCGCTTCCGTTCGACCGTTCCGTGAATTCTACCGCTCGACCATGCCGGCATTGAGAAATATGTGACGACTGGAAACCGGGGGTTCCATCGATTGAGACACCTGCCCGCAGTCGTTTGTTCCCGGCCCCGCGCTTTCCCTCGCAGTTGCTGTGCGCTTTTGGTAAGTATCCCCCGGCAGAGCCGGGGGCCTTATTTGTGTGAGCCGCTCAAAGCGGCTGTTGGGGGTCGCTGACGCGGCCCCAGTTTGATTGCGCCGCCTGAAGGCGGCCGGTCAGTTCCAAATCTGCATCTGGTCGATGCGCTTGTCTTCGTCTTCCTGGTTGCGGATGTAGTCCCGGATCGCCTTTTCGTCCC
>JASHOQ010000069.1 GCA_030041045.1 Acidobacteriaceae bacterium | reverse complement strand
AGATCGGCCGCACGCACGCGCAGGATTCCGTCCAATTGCTCGCCGAACTCGGGGGTTTGAATCTCCTCAGCATATTTCCTGCTCACCGTGGTCAGCAGATCGGAGTAGACGATGCCCCCTTTCAGAAAATTGAAGCGGTCATACTCCTCCAGCTTGTCCATGGTGAACAGGCTCCAGGGAAACAGCAGTTGCTCGGTGGTGCCCGGCGGGAACTTCCCCTGGTAGGCGGCGTTGTGGATAGTCAGCACCACCGCGGCTGAGCGCAGCGTCGGATCGTCGGCATAGGTGGTGCGCAGATATACGGGAATCAGCGCGGCCTGCCAGTCATGCACGTGGAAGACCTCCGGGACGCCGAGAAGCTTTGCCGCCTCTACCACGGCGCGGCAAAACAGCCCGAAGCGCTCCGCATTGTCGGCATACTCGCCGCCCGCGGGACCGTACAGCTCCGGCCGGTCGAAGAGCTCCGCGCAATCGACGAAATAGAACTGCGCGCCGTCGCGCCGGCCTCCATCCACAATGGACACAAACCGGTTGTAATAACGGAAGGGAATGGTGATCGACCGCACCGCCTCGCGGCTCTTGCCTTCCACGAACGGCCGCACGCGCGCGTAGAGGGGGAGGAAGACCGTCACCTCGTGGCCCAGCTTCACCATTTCGCGCGGCAAAGCTCCCACCACGTCAGCCAGTCCTCCGGTTTTTGCAAAGGGAACGCACTCTGAGGCTGCAATTACAATGTGCATTTGGAGCAAATTCTCCTTGCGGGCGCTGCTCTCCAAAACGCAAGTCTACTACGCAGGAGGGCGTGAAAAGATGTCCATCCCGCGCCAGTGGAAAGGAAAAAGCACAAACAGTAGACAGGAGCGCCCCAAGCCCGGCCGACTCTAGTAAGCTCTGTTTTAGATGCACTCAGACGGAGACGCTATGCAATCTGCATCCACTTTCGCGCTTGCACCTTTTGTTCTCGTCGCCGGCCTTGCCCTCTCGACCGCCGTGGCCGGGGCGCAGAGTTCCCCCGCGCCATCGGCTCCGACAACAGCTGCGCAACCCTCGGCGCCCGAGGCCGACGTGCTACGCAGCTACAACGGCCTGAAGGCCAACATCCTCAAGGCCGCGGACAAAATGCCGGCTGAAGATTACGCCTTCCGCCCCACGCCGGACATTCGCACTTACGCCCGCGTGCTAAACCACGTTTCGGAGGTACAGTTGCGCATCTGTGGCGCGCTGAACGGCACCGACCCCGGCACACTGGCTAAAGTGCCGCCGGAAACGGCTTCCAAGACCGACATCGTTGCCGCCTTGCAGGCTTCTTTCGCCGAGTGTGACAAGGCCTACGGAGCCCTCTCCGGCGCGAACCTGCTCGAACACGTGGTCGCGGGGCCCCTCAACCGCACGCGCATCAGCCTGGCTTGGCAAAATGTGGCCCACGACGACGAGCAATACGCCACCCTGGCCCTCTATCTACGTCTCAAGGGAATCGCCCCGCCCAGCAGCGAGAAGTAGCCTCCGCGCGAGGGACGGGTCTACTTGCGATCGAGGCGGAAGGCCGCAGCCTGAAAATCGCCTCTGAAGTTGTCATCCATCTCCAGGCCGCGATGCATCCACCAGGCGCCGCTCGCCGTCTGGGGCGTGTCCGCGCGCGCTTTGCCCTCGATTGCGGTCAGCGTGTAATCGGCCGCCGGGTCCAGTCCTTTGAGTTTCAGCAGCGGAAAGCCGCGCCCTTCCTGCGTGGAATGTATGAATGCGAACACCACCGCCTGGCTTTTGTCCGCGCTCACCGTCTCGGTTGACGAAAACTCGCTGCCCATCTGCGGCGAGATCAGCCGGTACAAATCGCCCTGCACGATCGTGGCCTGAACCTGCTTGTAGGCCGCGATCAGCCGTTTGGCCAGCGCCGCCTCCTCTGGCGTCCACTTCGCAATATCGGCGCCGATGCCCAATGAGCCTTGCATCGCGCTCAGCATCCTGTACGAAAGCGAAGTGCTGCGGTGGTTCAGCCAGTGCGGCGAATCTGTCACCCAGGCCATCATGATCTGCGGCGTGTACGCGTAGGTAAATCCGTCCTGGATGCTCAACCGGTCAAAGGGATCGGTGTTGTCCGACGGCCACACTTCGTCCACATGGCGCAGAATGCCCAGGTCCACGCGTCCCCCGCCGCCCGAGCACGACTCGATCTCCACCTTGGGATGACGCCGGCGCAGCTCCGCGAGAATCCAGTAGAGATTGCGCGTGTACTCCACGTATACAGCCTTCTGTTCCGCCGCGGGAAGCTGGTCCCAGCCCGGCTCAGTCCAGTTGCGGTTATAGTCCCATTTGAAAAATGCAATGTCGTTCTCGTTCAGCAGCCGGTCCAGCGTGTTCAGCACAAAGTCGCGCACATCGGTCCGCGCCAGATTCAATACAAGCTGGTTGCGCTGTTCGGTCTCCGGCCGTCCGGGGAAATGCAACACCCAGTCCGGATGCGCGCGGTAGAGATCCGAGTCCGGATTCACCATCTCCGGCTCGACCCACAGCCCGAAGTCCATCCCCAGCGCGTGCACCCTGTCGATCAGCGGCTTCAATCCATGCGGAAACTTCTGCGGATTCACGTACCAGTCGCCCAGCCCCGCGTGATCGTTATTGCGCTCACCGAACCATCCGTCGTCCATAATGAACCGATCCACGCCCAGCGCCGCGGCCTTTTCCGCCAAGGCCATCTGCCCGGCCTCATTCACATTGAAATTCGTCGCCTCCCACGAGTTGTAGATCACGGGCCGCAGGCGCGGCGTGCGCGCATCGGCGCTCTCATTCGTGTGCGGCAAAATGCGCTCGAGTTCGAACCTGTGGAGCAAGCGCGAAGCTCCACCCAGCCCGTCATGCGCATATCCTCCGTAAAACACCGGCGTCTCCAGCTTCGCGCCGGGCTTGAGCACGTAGCCGAAATCGAAGGGATTGAATCCTCCCGTGATGCGCACCGCGTCCAGTTGATCCCGCTCCACCGTGATACGCCAGGAGCCGCTCCACGCCAGCGCGCCGAACCATACCTCGCCATGATTCTCGTCCGCCGCACCGGCCTGAATGGCAAACCACGGGTTCGCCTGGTGCCCCGTCGAGCCCCGGCGGCTCTCAATCACATGTGCCCCGTGATCGACCGCCTCCTGGTTCAACGTCCACTCGCTGGCCCATCGCCCGGTAAGCGTATTCAGCGTGTACGGTCCCGCCGGCAACGCCCACGCAGCCGCCGCGGCCTGCTCAACCGTCGCCGGCTCGGTTCCGCGATTCTCGATCGTCGCTGAGCGCGCCAGCACGCCGCTCTCCCCATCCATCGCGTAGTGCAGCGTGACATAAATCGGCCGCTCGATATCCTTGAGCACTACGTCAAATCCGTTTTCCTTCTCCGTGTGGCTCTCATAATGCAGCACCAGGTCGCGGTTGCCGTCAGGAAACCCGATCTTCAGCGCCGGCTCGACAAATAATCCAGCGCCCCACCCGACATACTCCTGCGGCGTATTCGTGTAGGAATCGTCGAAAGAGGCCCACTGCGGCATCGGCTTCGCCGCGGGAAAACGATCGTCCGCGCTTAGCCTCCCGCCCCAGTAAAGCTGCTCGAGTTCGGCGCGCGCGTTCACGCCGAAGACATACGAAACTCCTCCGCCATCCAGGCGAAAAACCTTCGCCGCCGCATCGAACCGCACCAGGGAGGGCT
>JASHOQ010000068.1 GCA_030041045.1 Acidobacteriaceae bacterium | reverse complement strand
GGGACGAAAAGGCGATCCGGGACTACATCCGCAACCAGGAAGACGAAGACAAGCGCATCGACCAGATGCAGATTTGGAACTGACCGGCCGCCTTCAGGCGGCGCAATCAAACTGGGGCCGCGTCAGCGACCCCCAACAGCCGCTTTGAGCGGCTCACACAAATAAGGCCCCCGGCTCTGCCGGGGGATACTTACCGGAGTGGTGCCGAGTTAAGGAAAGTGTGGCAAGGGCTGAGAGCATGCGCGTTAAGGAAATGATTGCAAGGAACACGCGTCTGCCTGGACAGCTTCTTGCGCGCACGCTTTTCGAAGGCACGCCGGAGCGGGTGGCGCCACGTTTGCTCGGCAAATTGCTGGTCCGAAGGGTGGGAGAGCGTGAGCTCTTGGCCGGGCGCATCGTCGAGGTCGAAGCGTATCTCGGTCCGCATCATGAGACGCCCGATCCGGCAGCACACTCCCATCGCGGACCCACGCCGCGCAACCAGGTGCTCTTTGGGCCAGCGGGGCATGCGTATGTGTACGCGATCTACGGCCGCTACTTCTGCATGAACATCGCGTGCGAGCCGGAGGGCCGCGCAGGCTGCATTCTTGTGCGTGCGCTCGAGCCGGTGATGGGGATGGAACAGATGGCGAGGAATCGCGGGTTGCCGGCGCTGGAGTTTCGCGAGGGGCACAATCGGGCTTTCCCGCCTTTGCCTCTAGAGCGCCGCAAGGATGGGGCACCCGACCTGCGCATGCTGGCCGGTGGCCCGAGCCGGTTGTGCCAGGCGCTCGGGATCACGCGGGCTGCGCACAACGGACTCGACCTGCTCGATGCCCGCTCCGCGCTCCAGGTGCGCGACGACGGGTTTTGCGCAGGGCGCGTGCGGGTAACGGCGCGGATCGGGATTCGCCATGCGGCGGAACTGCCGCTGCGCTTTTGCCTCGACGGTCATGGGTGCATGAGCGGGCCGCGGCAAATGCGCGGGCTAGTAATGGTTTTAGGGTGACGCGAGATTGCGGAGAGGAGAATTCCCTGCAATTTTCAGGCTAAGGACCGCAGAGACGGCGAAGAGAGGCGTTTTCGCTGACCAAAGTCATGTACGAAAGTATGTGGGAGCGTACGCGAAAGGGGCGCCGGGAACCGGAGTAACCGGCAACCGTAATGCCCCTTAAGACGCATTGAAAGCGCAGCGATTCAGAGGTTTACTGGGATCTGAAGTAATTACATTAGAGCGAGAGGGACCGGAGCGCGCCCGGTCCCAATAAATCGCTGGGGCCCGTTGTGATCGATTAGGATCGACGAACGAGGATCGCAGATCGAGGAGGAGTAATGGGGCCTCTGGCTTTGTTGAGCAAGCTTGTAGAGATTGAATGCGCCATCGGGGTCAAGAACGATGCCGCGCTGCATGAGATGGTCATTGAGGCGCAGAACCAGGTGCTGCGCATGGAACGCGAAGCGGCGAGCGCACGCAAGGCTCCGGAGTGCGCACTGCGGTCTGAGTTTAAGCTCGCGAGCTAAAACAAGACCAGGGATGCTGTATACCGAAGCTGCAACCCTCAAGTCGACGCGGCCCTAAGGAGCGGCGACCGAGCAAAGAAACTTCAAGGCCAATTCGGGACATGCCAACCCTGGTCTTGCTGTAGATTTCTTCCTCTCAACCCCATTTCCCACTCTGTTTTCAGCTTGCGGTGTTTCTCCGCCTTTCTTCACTTGAGCCATGGAGTGCACACTTCCTCCGCGGCCAAAGCCCGGCGGCCAATTGTCGGCGCATTCGGGGCCTGAAGTCCACTGCTCCTTGGATGAAAGGCTCGATTAAGATGCCCGTCAACCCTTTCGAGCTGAAGCGCCACCTTTCAAGCTGACTCATTGCCTCCTTCCGGGACTTCTTCCGCTGCGCGGGCGATTTGCCGTGTGCGGATATGCGGTCAGGTAGAATGGGGGCCGAGCGAAGTGAATTCATCTCACCGGACGCGAGGAGCCCTGACAAGTGAATCGACCTTTCCTTCCCTTTCCTGCCCGCATCGCCCTGCTTGCCACTGCATTGCTTGCCGCGACCTTGGCCGCGCAAGATCCGCAGAGCGCACCTTCTGCGGCGCCGTCTCCAGCCTCAGCGCCGGCGCAGAGCGAGCCCGCACCGGGCCCGGCGGGACAGAATGCCGGCGCGCCTCGGCCGCCGCGCGAATATCCCGCGCCCACAAACCTGAAGGTTCTGCCCAAGGACCTGACCGGCGCGCAGGTGCGCGAAATCATGCAGGGCTGGGCTGGCGACTTGGGCGTGAAATGCGACACCTGCCATGCCGTCGATCCCAAGAATGTGGGCCCGAACGGGCGGCCGCGGCTGAACTATGCCTCCGACGAGAAGGACGAGAAGCTGATGGCGCGGATCATGTATCAGATGTGGGAGGTCGACAAGAAGGATTACGTGGCGCGGGTCGCGGAGATGGACAAGATGGACGAGCCGGCGGCGCCGCTGACCTGCGGGACGTGCCATCGCGGGCATCTCGATCCGGAAAAATACACACCACCCGCGGAGCATCCGCCGCAAGGGATGGAGAACATGCCGGGAATGCAGCATTGAGAAAAGCAGCGGCGTTGGCGGAGTTGGCAGTGTTAGCAAGGGGCTGAAGGACGAGCGGAGCTCCGCCGGTGCTGCGGGATGGAGACGAGGAGGCGCGGAATGAAGCTCTCGGTCTTCTGCGGCGTGAGCGTAGACGGCTTTCTTGCCCGGCCCGACGACAAACTCGACTTCCTGGATGCCGGAGGAGGCGAGCCGCATGGCTTCAAGGAATTCTACGCGAGCGTGGACGTGGTGGTGATGGGGCGCAAGACCTTCGAAGTTGTGCTGACTTTCGGCAAGTGGCCTTACGGCAAAAAGCCCGTGGTGGTGTTGAGCAGCCGGCCGCTCGATTTTTCGTCAATCCGGGACGGCGTAGTGGAACAGATGGCCGGCGAGCCGGTAAAAATCGTCGGGCAACTCGAGAGACGGGGATTCAAGCACGCCTACATCGACGGGGGCATCACCATTCAGCGGTTTCTTGCCGCAGGACTCATCGGCCGGCTGGTGGTCACGCGGGTGCCGGTGTTGATCGGGGAAGGCATTCCGTTGTTCGGCCCCCTGCCGCGCGACGTCAGTCTAAGCCACGTGGCCACGCGCACGTATCGCGGCGGACTGGTGCAGAGCGAATACGCGCTTGGTGGCGCAAATCGAAATCGGCCGCAAAACAAGGCGGCGCCCACACGGCGAACGAAGGGGAAGGGTTCGAAGTGAGCATCGTGCGCCGGGCATTCTCTCATATGCGGGGATGCCTGGGTCGCCCACGACCTGAGTGAGTGAGCGATGAGCGGAGCTAGCTTTGCGGGCGGCGGGTGCGGGCGAGGATACGCGCGCTGAGTGCGGCGCCAGCTATGGCAAAGACGAGCAGCGCGAGGGCCAGGAAGCAGGCGTTGGAGACCACGCCGCCGGCGCGGCCTTCCGGGGTGAGAAAGACGGCTTGCGCGAGCGCCACCTTCTGCGGGTCAATACCGAGTGAGAGCATCTGTTGGGCCGATTCCAGGATCTGCTTGCGCAGCAGATCATCAAGCATGGGTCCCTGGTGGAACCAAGAGCGCGCCGCATAGAGGGCGAAGCCGGATGCGGCGAAGGTGGACCATCCGCCAAGCAGACCGGTGACCAGCCCGAGGCGCGCGCCGGCGCCGATGGTAATCCAGGATGGATGGCGGTTGCGCATGTAGAGCACCACCACCAGCGCCCCAGTGACACCCATGATCAGCAGGCCGAGAACCACCAGGGAGGAGAGCAGCGCCGCAATCACGCCTGCGGGAATGGCGAGCAGTAGGGCATAGCGCAGGGCGGGCTTCCAGTCGATGCTGCCGGCATCGCGGACGACTTCATTCCATTTATCCGGCTGGGCCTGCTCGCCTGAGGATTCACCTGAATAGACGAGCTGCGGCAGGCCGCAGAAAGGACAGAAGCAGTCGTCTGGCTGCACGGTCTGGTGGCATCGGCTGCAGGTGATTTCCATACTTCCTTCCGAGCCTATAGCATCTCACATCGGGCCTGAAACCCCGGGGCTTGGAGGCAAGACCTCCGCGCGCCGCAGCCAGCGATAAAGATTAGGATGGGGCGAGCCTGGCCGCGACGATGGCGATGGCCGCGCGGACGGCCTCTTCGAGGGTCATGCCGGTCGAGTCGAGAAGAACTGCATCAGGCGCGGGGCGAAGAGGTGAATCGGCCCGGTTGCGATCGCGCTCGTCGCGGGCACGGAGCTCACGCAGAATCTCTTCCCTCGCCGGCGACATAGGCCTGTCGCTGGGGGTACCGGATCCTGGCTGGAGCTCGTAGGCGCTGTTGGAGAGCCCTAGCTGCTCGAAACGGCGCTGACCGCGGACTTCCGGCGCCGCATCGAGAAAGATCTTGACCGGCGCGTCAGGAAAGACCACGGTGCCGATGTCGCGGCCTTCCATTACAATGCCGCCCTGCGCGCCAAGCTTCTGTTGCAGGCCGACCATCCAGGTGCGAATGGCGGGAAAGACGCTGACGCGCGAGGCTGCGTCAGTGACGGAGGGATTGCGAAGAAAGCCGGTCACGTCTTCGCCATCGAGCAGAACCCGGTTTTCTTCGTCGCCGGGTTCAAGGCGGATGGTGGTCTCCGTGGTAAGGTGCTCGAGCGCGCCGCTTTCGTCGAGGGGAACAGCGGCACGCAGCGCCTTGAGCGCGAAGGCACGGTACATGGCGCCGGACTCGAGGTTGAGCAGGCCGAAATGGCGCGCAAGATGGCGCGCGAGGGTGCTCTTGCCGGCGCCCGCAGGGCCATCGATGGCAACGATCGTATTCCGGACTGACTCAGTGGAGCGAATGGGGCTTGCGGCTCCGCTCATCCGCGCTTCTTGGTCCTTTGCCCGGAGGGCGCCCTTAAGCCGTAGCGTTTACTGTTATGCGCCTTGGCGCCCGCGGTGAGGGCCGGTTTGCGCGTCGAGCGCGGATTAAGACGGGCATCGCTGCGGCGGACATCCGTGCGCACTGCACCCTTGCGGCGGGCAACGATTCCGGATTGGTGCACGCTTTTGCCGTTGGCGCTGTGACCGTTGCGCGCAGCCCGGGCCGTTGTGGACGCCTTGCCGTTGCGTGCGCTTGCGGCGCCGTTACGCAGGCCGGAATGGTTGTGGCCGTTGACCCTGCCGTTGCCGTGGCGCGCGCCGGAACCCTGGTGTGCCGGCCCCTGGCGAGCAGAATTGCGAGCGCCGTTGTGGTTCGACTTGCCGTTGGCAGCGGTCCAGCGGGAGGCAGTTGCGTGGCGCAGACTGCCGGTCGAGCGCGCGTCGCGGCTGGAACGCCGTGCGCTCCGGTTTCCCGAAGACTGCGCCGGCTTGCGATCACGTGCATGCGCGGCGGGTCGGCTGAAGTGGGGACGGACGCCATTCGCTTTGGAGGTGGACGCGGGCTGGCGCGCCGCCGGAACGCGAGGCGTGTGGGCCTCCGCGGCGATCCGGTCCACGAAGGGCGCGGGCGCAGACGGCGCAACGGGGGCCGGCGCCGCGACAGTCGCAGCAGGCAGATTCGCAGGGGGAAGCGCGGGCGCATAGGGAGCGCGATTGCGGTGATCGTCTTCAAAGCTGCGCGCGGGGAAGTACGACGAGGCGGCCATTGCGGAGCTGGCGTACACGTTGGGCGCGACAGCGAACTCCGGCAGCGTGCCGGCCACGTAGAAGTGGGGTGCGTGGCCGAAAGAAATGGTGTGCACCTGGCGCGTGGCTACCAGGCCGCGCAGCACCTCGCGGATCTTGCTGCGCGCGGTAAGCGGCGAGAGAAAAATCTCCACCTCTTCCATGCTGGCGGCGATGACCGCCTGCAGGTAAATGGAGGCGAGCACGGAGATGGCCGTGACCTGCGAGGTGGACGCTCCCTCGGCAATGGCCTTCTGGAAGCGGTGGCGCAGGAGCTGCCACTGGGCGTTTTTGCCTGGCGCAGCGATGACGGGAATGATGCGCAACTGCTGCCAAAGCTCGGTAATGGCGCGCAGGACGGCGGACTCGGTGACCTCCTTGCCGAGCGCGTGCTTGAGCTGCGGAATGGTGGCGTCGCCCGCTTCGAGCTGCTTGTACGTCTGGATGGCGAGCGGGGAGACCTGACGCGAGCCGGTCAATTGCGGGCTGCGGCGCCAGTCGCGATCGCCGCGAAGGGCGTAAACATAGGGCAAAACCCAGGCCGCCACAACGAAGTCGGGCTGCTCGCCGGGCTGGCCGAGCAGGTTCAGGCGCACGGCGATGCTGTCGGCCTCAAGACGAACCAGCAGATCCTCTCCCAGTGCGATCTGCCTGGCGCCGGGGTTGGGGTTGCGCTCGCCGGCAATGGCTTCAACAAACGACGGCGCGACACCCATGGAAAACTGACGCCGGGGCAAAAAGAGACACAAACCCGTCTCCTCAATCCAGGTACGGGCATCTTCAAGCGAGAGAACCCCATGCCCGTTCAGGCGCATTCTTTCCGCGCGCGAAGCTTCCAATTGCTCTGCTGTCAAAGAAAAACCTCACTTCCAGGCTGGCGCCGCGGCGTAACCAGAGATATTGCGTCTCTTTTGCCTCAATCGAGGGCCGGCGGCTCAACCGACTAAGGACCCCAACCTCATGGCGGGACTGGCCTTGTAATTCGAGAGCCGGCTCAAACGATGCATTCCGGGATCTTTGTGCCCCGGTGTTGCCTTTACGGCATTTTCTGAGTTACTGTGTCCTCTTCGTTCCTTCGCAAGGTCGCCGCTCCCTGTTGGTCGCGTCGACTCTGCTTTCCGTCTTCGGGATATAGCTACTCAGAAAATGCTTTAGCGCCCGGCAGTGACCGCTCCCGAGGAGCAGAACTGCCACCTTCCCAGATTCATGAACGCGTGAGTTCTAAACGCGGTGGAAGGCCCGCTGGATCTCTTTCCAAGAATACAGCAAAGCGATTGGACGTCCATGCGGGCAACTGGTCGGATGACGGGTTTTCGCAAGCTCCAACAATAGCCACTCGATACGTGCCGGGTCAAGGGCTGTATTGATTTTAATGGCAGAGTGGCAGGCAATGGAAGCGGCTATGCGCGTGCACAGAACGGTCAGGTCTTGATTTTGGATGGATTCATCGGAATCCGCGGAGGATTGGTCGATCACTTCGCCCAACATGCGCTCGAGGGCCGCGCCTTCCAGGCCCACGGGGGCGGCTTTGACGGCCAGGGTCTGCGGGCCGAAAGGCTCGACCTCAAAACCGTTGCGCTCGAGCTCATCGGCGATGCGTGCAAATACCACCATCTGCTGGGGTTTGAGCTCGACCAGGAGGGGCATGAGGAGACGCTGGCGCTGCACTTTCTCCACCTCGCGGGCGGCAAGGATTTTTTCAAAGAGAATGCGCTCGTGGGCCACGTGCTGATCGATGATCCACAAGCCGTCCTCGCCGGCGGCCAGAATGAAGGACTCGCGAAGCTGGCCGAGCGGCTTCAGATCTCTCAAATGATTAAGGTTAGCTTCGGCCTGTTCGGCTTCAACAAGGGCCGTTGCGGCAGCCGAATTTTCTTCAACGGATTCGAGCAGGCCAGTGGCGGCCGGCGCAAGTGTCCGGATGTTGAGATCGTCCGGACCGGTGCCTGGGGTAAGACCGGAGGCGGTGAAGGGAAGGCGGCCGGAAACCGGGGTGGGAATCTGCGGAGTGAGCTGAAAAGGCTCGGGTTGCGGGGAGGCGTCATCGACGGCGGAGGCGAGAAATGGTCCGGCCGTTATGGGCAGGGCGGGAGTGGCGGACTGGACGGAGCGATCCGAGTCAGATTGCGGGACACCGGGCACGGGCGAGACCGCGGGCGGCATGAGCGACGGGCTCGCCGTGGGCTGAGCGTCGAGCGCGGCCAGGAAGCCGGCGGCGGGGCGCGCCTGGACGAGCGCGGTGCGCAGCGAGTCGCGGACGAAGTCATGGACGAGGGCCTGCTGGCGGAAGCGCACCTCGGTTTTGGCGGGATGGACATTCACGTCGACTTCTTCGGGCGGCATTTCAAGGAACAGCAGGACGACGGGAAAGCTGGCAGGCGGGATGACGTTGCGGTAGGCCTCGGTGATGGCGTGCAGAAGCAGCCGGTCGCGGATGAGGCGTTTGTTGACAAAGATGTAGATGGAGTTGCGGTTGAGCTTCTGCAGCTCGGGCTTCGAATAAAAGCCGGTGAGGCGCAGGGTTCCGGGCGCGCGAGCGGGTTGGGCGGGATCTTTTTTCCAGGGAGGCGGCTCAGGAAGGCCGGCGTGTGCGAGAGCCGTCTCAGCTGCGACCGGAAGAAGCGCCGCGAGGGTGTCTTTGCCGAAGAGCTGGTAAATGCGCTCGGCGGTGCGCGCAACCGGCGGCGCGGAGACGAGCGTGTGCGTGGCAGAGACGAGCTCAAAGTGCTTCTCCGGATGAACGAGGGCGTAGTGGGTGACGAGCGCGGCCACGTGGGCGAGCTCGGTGGATTCAGCGCGGAGGAATTTGCGGCGGGCAGGCGTATTGAAGAAAAGGTCGGCGACGGTGAGGGTTGTGCCGTGCGGAAGAGCAGCGTCGGCAACGGAAAGGATCTTGCCGCCGGCGATCTCGATTTTTGTGCCGAGCGGTCGCGTTTCAGCCTGGTGTGAGCCGCTCGGGCCGGAATCGCCGGCCGCAGTTTCGAGGGTGACGCGGGCGACGCTGGCGATGGAGGGCAAGGCTTCGCCGCGGAAGCCGAGCGTGGCGATGGCAAGCAGGTCGTCGGCGGTGCGCAGCTTTGAAGTAGCGTGGCGCTCGAAGGCGAGCAGGGCGTCGTCGCGGTTCATGCCGTGGCCGTCGTCGGTGAGGCGGATGAGCTTGCGGCCGCCGGCTTCGACTTCAACGTGGATGCGATTGGCGCCGGCGTCGAGCGCGTTCTCGAGGAGTTCCTTGACCACGGAGGCGGGGCGGTCGACGACTTCGCCGGCGGCGATCTGGTTGGCCACCTGATCAGGAAGTATGCGGATGCGGCCCATAAGGTTCAGGGTAACGCAGGAGAGCGAGTTGGCGAGTCAGCAAGTTAGCGAGTTAGCGGGTTGGGCGGCGCGACAGCGGGAGTGCTTCCCACCCTTCCGGCAAAAGCGCCGGAAGGATGGGGCAACGGAAACTTCAGTTAAGGGAAGTCCCTTCCCACCCTTGCGCCAGACACAAGGCGCAAGGATGGGGCACGGAGAATTTGGTGGAACTCTCCGCTACTTCACGATGGTGATGGTCGCGCTGGCGGAGCCGGTCCCGTAGTTGGCACCGCCAGAGTAAGTTGCGGTGACGGTGTCACTACCGACGGGCAGCGAGGACGTGGCGTAGCTGGCCTGGCCGCTGGCATTGACGGGCACGGTGGCGAGCAGCGTTGAGCCGAGCGAGAAGGTGACAGAACCGTTATCGTCGGGCGCGCCGGCACTCCACGAAGTCACCGCGGCGGAGAAGGTGACGGTGGTGCCGGCCGTGGTGTAGTAGGTGGAAGGCGTGAGCGAGACGGTAACCGGCGCGGCCGTGACGGTAAAGTTCTCGGTCTGCGGCGTAGCGGCGGCGTAGTTGGTCTGTTGCGGATACGCGATAACGACCGACTGGTTGCCGACGACGGGTTTGGTGATAGTGAATGTCGCGCTGCCACTGCTCAGAGGCACGGAGACGGGTGCGCCGCCGTCGTAGCTATAGGTGATGGAGCCCTGCGCCGAGCCGGCGGCCGAGCTTACGTTCACGTCGCACTGGTAGTTGGCGCCGTAGGCGAAGCTCGCGTTCCAGCAGGAGACGGACATGGTCACCGGAACCGGGCTGACGGTGAGGATAGTGGGCGCGGAGGCGCCGGCGGAGTTGTTTTTGTCGCCGGAGTAGACGGCGGAGATGGAGTGCGTGCCCGCGTTCAAGCCGGGCGAGATGTACCAGTAAGCGCAGCCATTGCTGCCGAGAGTCAGCGTGGTGAGGACCGTGGTGCCGTCTTCAATTTTGACCGTGCCGGTGGGCGTGGCCTTGGTAGCCCCGGCGACGCAGACGGTGACATTGGTTGCCCCCGGATAAGTGAGCTGCGTGCTCGAGAACGTTTCGGTGATGGCCGTGTCATAGACGTTGAGCGAGAGGCTGGCCGAGGAGCCGGAGTGGTTGGCATCGCCCGCGTAGGTGGCCGTAATTGTGAGCGTGCCCGAGGCCGACGGGACAAAGCTGCACGAGGCCACGTCGCTGGCGGTGAGCGCCGTGGTGCAGAGCGTGGTTGAGCCGGAGGTGAAGACCACCGAGCCGGTGAGCGTGCCCGCGCCGGTGACGGTAGCAGTGAGCGTCTCCGTCATTCCTTGCGCGGCAGGATTGGGATTCGCCGTGAGCGCAACGTTGCTGACGGCCTGGTTCACGACCAGCGTGACCGACTGCATCACGGAGGTGTAATCGGTGGTGTCGGTCGGCGTGAAGGTGAGCGTGAGCGTCTGCGTGCCTGCGTTGAGCACGATGCCCGCGGCGGGGTTGTAGGCGAATGTGCCGGGCACCGAGGCGGTCGCGTCAAGCTGGGTTGCGCTCAGCGCGGTCCCATAGGTGATGGGGTTGGGTGCGGGCCAGGCGATGACCGGCGTGGCCTGCCCAACTGTGAGCGTGGCCGTGGACGAGGACGAAGCAGTGTAGCCGTTGGTGCTGGTGTAAGCAGCGGAGACGGTGTGCGCGCCGGCCTTGAGGCCGCTGACCTGGACGGAGGCGGCGCCGTTGGTCAATGTGGCCGAGTACGTGGTGCTGTCGACCGTGAAGACGACCGTGCCAGCAGGCGTGACGCTTGCGCCGGAGACGGTGGCGCTGAGGGTGACTGTCTGGCCGTAGATGGGCGCGGCGGGTGAGAAGGCGCCGAGCGTGATGGTGGAGGCGGGCGGCGTGGCTGGGCCGGTGAGCGTGAGCTGGACGGCTGCCGGAGTGGACAGTGCGGCATTAGCGAGGTTGCCGTTGAAGGTGGCCGTGTCCGTGGTGGTGAGGAACGTCGTGGGCGTGTAACTCGCGGTGAAGGCGCAGACGCCGCCAATGGCAAGCGTGCCCGAGCCCGCGCTGCTGAGAGCGCAATCGGTGGAAGCCGTTGGCGCGAGAGAGTAATCGGAGGTGTCGGTCTGGCTGATCGAGGTCTCGGCGTAAGCCTGATTGCCGGACTCGAGCAGGTTGACGGCGGCGGGCGGCGCGGAGGCTCCGGCGAATTGCACATAGCCCTGCGTGCGCGTGAGCTTGAGTACGCCGCCGGAGGCGCCGGTGTAAAGATTGCCGGCGGAGTCGACCGCGAGCGCGGCGGGCGTGAGGGAAGCAATGGTAAACGGTGAGCTGTTGCTGCTCGCGGGAACGGCCAGGATGGAAGCCGTGTCGGCGATGAGCAGATTGCCCGCGGCGTCATTCAACGCAAGAGACGGCGCGACGGCGGGCGTGGTGACCGTAGTGCGCGTGGCCGATTCGAGATAGAAGCGGTAGATGGCGGGCGCTCCGGGATCGGCGACAAGCAGATTGCCGGATGGGTCGATGGCGAGGCCTTCGGGCGAGACCAGCGCGCCCAGGGCGAGCGTCTGCTCGGCGTTGGTGAAGGGGCTGATCTGGTAGACGGCCTGCGCGGAGGAGTCGGAGACGTAGAGGTTGTTGAGCGCGTCGACGGCGAGGCCGGCGGGGGTGGTGAAGGTGAATGGCAGCGCCACAGTTGCGCCGGAGGGCGCGATCTGGGTGACGGTGCCGGCGGAGGTATCGGCCACATAGGTGTAGCCGCGCTCATCCACGGCGACCGCGCCCGGAGCAACGAGTGTGACGAGCGCAGTACCGGTTGCGCCTGCGCCCTGTGCAACGGCAGACGGCGCGAAGCGGAAGAGCTGCTTGCTATTGGAATCCGACACGTAGACGTTGCCGGCGTTGTCCGTGGCCAGGCCGGTGACGCCGAGGCCGGAACCGAAGGTGCTGCGCGTGGCGGGGTCGAGCGTGGCGCCCGCGCCGAGGCCGAGGCCGGTAAGCGCAAGCGTGGCCGTGTTGCCGAGCGAGCTGTTCACCGCGAGCGGCGTGGAGCGCGCGCCGGGGACGGAGGGCGTGAAGCTCGAGGAGAGCAGGCAGTCCATAGTCGTGTCGGTGTTCGTGGTGCAGGAGGAAGCAGTGAGCAACCACTCGGGCGACGAGTACGCGACGCCATTCGTGGAAGCGAGCGAGTCGCCGGCGATGAAGTGGAGCTCTACGGGCTGCGTGATTGTCGATCCAGTCGACGTTGCCGGCGAATTGAGGTTAGTGGTGATCTTGCGGATGCGCGCGTTCAGCGTGTCCGAGACGTAGACGTTGCCCAGCGAATCCGTGCCCACGCCGATGCCGTTGCCGCCATCGCCGACGATGGCTTGCGTAGCCGGGCAGCCGTCGCCGAAGCTGTCGGTTTCTGTGGGGCAGTTGGTGGTGGTCTTGCCGGCGATGGGACGGATGAAGGCGGTGCGCGCATCGAGGAACCAGGCAGCACCGTCGCCGTCGGAGATATAAATGTTGCCGCTCAAGTCAATGCCCAGCTTCTGCGGGCTCATGCCGACGCTGGTTGCGAGCACCGGGAAGGGACCGGAGTAACTGGACGAGCCGCCGCCGGCAATGGTGTAGATGTCGCCATTGACGGGCGAGGTAATGCCTAGCTGTGCGAGCAGGTGATCCAATGGCGAATTGGTTCCGCAGGTGACGCAGACCACGCGCACTTTGTCGCCGCTCGAGTCGGCGATGTAGACGTTGAGGTTGGTGTCTGTCATCACGCCCTGCGGGTTGTCGATGGCCGCCGCGGTTGCGGGAGCGCCATCGCCATTGGAGGCCGCGGCGCCGGTGCCGGCGATGGTCTGAATGGTGCCGGTGGTGTTCACCTCGCGAATCTTGTTGTCGGTGGTGTCGGCGATGTAGATGTCGCCGAGCGAATCAGCCCAGATGCCGCGCGGCCCATCGAGATTGGCGGCTGAAGCGGGACCGCCATCGCCGTTGCTCGCCGTCGGCGTGCCCGCGGTGCCGGTTCCGGCCACGAGGGTGAGCAGACCGGTGGAGACGCTGACCATGTAGGCCTTGTTATCGTCGTAACCCGCAATGTAGACGTTGCCCAACGCATCCGTCGAAACGCCGCGCGGCTTGTTGAGCTTCACCGTATTGGGCACGCAACCCTGCGCGGCGCTGGGCAGGCAGGCGGTTCCAGAGACGAAGCCGGCGAAGTTGGTGACGATGCCGTTGGGTGCAATGCGGCGCACCTGGCTGGCGACGGCGTCAGTGAAGTAGACGTTTCCGAAGGGATCGGCGTCTACGCTGCGCAGGTCAACGGAGCTGCCGCCGGTAAAGACAATCTGCGTAGCCGGGCAGCCGTTGCCGAAGGTGTCTGTGGCCGTGGCGCAGTTCGCGGCGGCGCCGCCGGCGAGCGTGGTCATGGTGTAAGCCAGCGGAATCGGGCTTGTGGAGAGCGGGATGATGGCCGGCGGATTCACGGTGATGTTCATGGGTGTCGAGACAGAGCCCGCGAAGCTGCCGCTGGCGGCGTAGGAGGCCGTGACGGCGTCGGTTCCCGTGGGCAGATCGGCCGCGGCCGTGGCGGCGCCGTTTGCAAGCGAGCCGGTGGCGATGAGAACCGGCGTGCTGTTGTTCGCGGTGGTGTAGGTGAAGGTGACCGTCCCGGTGGGCGTGCCCGCGGCGGAGTTCACGGTGGCTGTAAGCGTGACCGGATGGCCGAGCGTGGTGGCGGTTGCGCTGGCCGAAAGCGCAGTGGTGGTGGCCGCGGCTTCGACCAGGATGGTCGCGGTGGCAGAAGTGGAGCCGGCGTTGGCGGTGTCGCCGCTATAGATGGCAGAGATGGTGTAAGCGCTAGTGCTGTAGGGAAGGCTAATCGAGGCCGAAGCTGCGCCGGAAACCACGCCAGCTGTCGAGTAGACGGAACCGTTCACGACGAACTCAACTGTGCCGGTGGGATTGCTGCCGGAGACCGTGGCCGTTGCTGTGAACGAGGAGCCGAAGCTGATCGAGGAAGGAACGCCGGAAAGCGACGTGCTGGTCGCGGTGAGGCTGCCGGCGTTGACGGTCACGATGTAGGGCCCGGCGGTTGAATAAGGCTCACCTGTGGCCGGCACGTAGTTTGAGTCGCCGGAGTAAGTGTCGGTGAAAGTATGCGTACCCACGGAGAGACCGCTCTGGGGAACGAAGAGCGTGTCGGTATTGCCGGGAAGGGTGACCGTGGTGGAGTCGCCGGTGAGCGCGTCGGTGAGCGTGACGGTGCCCGTCGGATAGGCGGCGCCGCCCACGGCGGGCGTAAGGATGATGACTGCAGTGGCGTTGTCGCCTTCAAGGATGGTCTGCGGCTCGCCCGCGGGCCCGGTGAGCTCCGGAGCAATCTGGGTGAAGGTGCACTCCGGCGGGAAGAGCGTGGAGGCGGTGATGTTGTTGGTGACCGTGTCGCCATTGGAGCCGGCAAATGTAGCCCAGCCGCTGATGAAGTTGGAGCTGACATCGCCGGGACCGTAGGTGAGCTCGGCGTTCGTCTCCGTGCCTTCGTCGCCGGTGGTAACAAAATTAGAAGCGGAGAGCGAATCGAAGTTCACGTTATCGAGCGTGACCAGGAGCGGATTGATCTGGTTGGTGGTGGGATTGTCCGCTCCCGTAAATTGCACCGACCCCGCCGTCAGGAAGGTGAGGTTCTGCATGAGGATGTTCTGGTAGTTCGGCGTAAGCGTGCCGGTGTTGGTGTTGTAGAGCGGCGTGAACTGGACTTCGGTGTTGTGGTCCTGGAAGCAGGAGTTCGAGTACTGGATGCCGGAGACCAGGCCGCCGCGATCGTTGGCGGACTTGATGCGGATGCCGGTGGAGTTCGAGTCGACACTCTCGTTGCCCCAAAGCATGTTGCCGTCGAAGAGAATGTTGCTCACGCCGGCTTCGGTGTAGCTGCCGATGGATTCGCCGTGGCCGGCGAAGAAATGATCGTTGGTGACGGAGATGTTCGCTGCCGGCGCGGTGTTGGCGCCGCCTACGGCCACGTTGTCGTCGCCATCGGAAATCCACGAGCGGGTGATGGTGAAGTTGGTCGCGTTGCCTGGATCGATGCCGTCGGTGTTGCGCGACGTGGTGGGCGTGACGATCTTGATGTCCCACGCGGTGAAGTTGGACACGGCGCCGGTGGTGGAGACGTGGAAGAGCGGCGAGTTGCGAATGGTGATCTTGTAAAGGGTGATGTTGCTCGCGCCCGTGTCCATCTGGATGAAGCGCGGGTTCTGTTGATTGCCGCCGCTGTTGGCTATCGACGAAAGTCCCCACCAGCTCTGCCCGGCAAACGACGCGGGGAAGGCATTGAGGAGCGTGTCGCCGCCGCGGCCGTCGAGCTTGCCGTAGCCCATGATGCCCACGTTCGATGAAGTGCCCGGGATGTCGATGAGGGCCAGGCAGGAGGCCGTGGCGGTGTCATTATTTACCGTGCCGCAAGTGTGCGTGCCGGGGGTGGTGTCGTAGTCCTGCACGTTGCGCGAGAAGAAGAGAACCACGCCGGGATCGACGAGCAGGGTCACGTTCGAGGGCATCGAGAGCGGACCGCTGAGGAAAGCGTCGTCGCCCATGCCGTCGACGGAGAGCTCGACCGCCTCACCCGTGCCGGCGCAGGCGTTGAGCGCGGACTGGATGCGCGCGCCGTCGGGGTTGGTGACGGTCGCGTCCACCGAGGTGGGAATGTCGTTGTTGACCATGGTGATGGCGGCGGTCAACTGCTGGCATACGGCGGGGAATGCGGGCTCGGTGACCGTGCGGGAATCGCCGGTTGCGACGGGCGCAGCCTGCACGGCGGGCACGATGCGCAGATAGCCGCCGGTGAAGGTGAAGTTGTAATTGGCGGCCGCGAGGGTGCCGGTGGTGATGGAGATCGGGTAGGTGCCTGCGGTGTTCGAGTTGGCCGCGCTGCCGCTAATGGAAGGCGCGCCGGTGAGGGCGCTCGCCTGGGTGTCGCCGTTGACGAAGCCGGTGACAGTATAGGAGTACGCAGGCAGAGCCGCGCCGATGGTGATGGTATAGCTATCGGCGGTCACGTCGAGCAGGGCGCGGGCCTCGTTGATGGAAACGCCGGAGGAGATGCCGGCCGAAAAAGTGCTGTCTCCGCTATAGCTCGCGGTGATGGACTGGAAGCCCGCAGGCGGAGTGACCGAGAACGTGCAGGCGCCCCCGGAGAGCGTACAAGAGCCGAGAGGCGTGGTCCCGGAGTAGAGCGTGACCGTGCCGGTGGGCGTGCCTGTGCCCGACTGCGGCGCGATGGTCACGCTGCCGGTAAGCGTGCCCCCATACGTGATGCTGGGATTGTTCACATGCAGCGTGATGGTGGTGGGCGCCGTGGGCAGCGAGAGCGTGAACGGCGTAGAGGCGGAGCTGGAGCCGCTGAAGGTGGCGTTGGAAGCCGTGGCGTAACTCGCGGCAATGGTGAAGGAGCCGGCGGCGAGGCCGGTGACGTCGACGGTGGCCACGCCGTTCGAGCCGCTGGCGCTCAGAGCGGGGGTATACGTCTGAACTGTCGACCCGCCTTCCGCGACGGTGACGGTGACCGTGCCTGAGGGCGCGTTGGTTCCCGAGGCCGGTGTAACGGTGACGGTGAAGGTGGCGCCGGTGCTGGTGGTGGGATTCGCAGGCAGCGGACCAGAGATGGTGGTGGTGGTGGCGATCTGTGTGAGCGTGCCGGAGAGCGTGAGCGCGCCGAGTGTGGCTGCGGCGGGTGTGGGCACGAAAGAGAGCACGTCGGTGGCGCTGCCGGTGCCGTAGTCGAGCGATGCGGTGAAGGTGCAGGCCTCGCCGGCGGTGGTTGAGCCGGAGAACATGCAGCCGTTGGATGCGCCCGCGCCGAGCGTGAAGCTGGAGGTGTTGGTGTTTTCGGGCGTAGCCACAAGATTTCCGCCATTGGTGAGTGCGCCGCTCAGGGTGGTGGTCTCATTGGGGAAGGTATAGGCGACGGCGTTGCGGATGATCTCCGTGATCGACGTGTTCTTCGAGTCCGCGCTGAAGACATCGCCTTTGCCGTCGACGGCGAGTCCGGTGGGCGCGACGAGGCCGGGGTAGACGCTGATTTCCGCCGGGCCGCTCACGGGCACTTCGAGAACCGAGGAGCTGTTTTCGTCCTGCACATAGACATCGCCCGCAGGATCGGCGGCGACGGCGACGGGCGTCACGCCGGTGAGTAGCGTGGACTGCGTGTAGGCGCCATTGGCGCCGGGGGTGAGCTTGAGGACGGCGTCGGCGCCCTTGTCGGCGACATAGACGTTGCCGAGCGAATCGACGGCGAGCGAGACGGGATTGGAGAGGCCGGAGGCGATTTCGGTCTGCCGGCTCGCAGGGTCGGCTTCGAGCGTGAGCCGGTAGACAGCGTTGTCTGCGGGCGAGCCCTGATTGTCGGCGACGAAGAGATTGCCGGCCTTATCGACGGCGGCTGCCTGGGGCGTGGGCGTGCCGCTGTTCGCGGGCGTGTAGACGATGGAGGTTGCTGCGAACGTCGAAGGAGATCCGGCGGAAGCCGGTGCGCCGGTGACGGCGAGCTCTTCAATCTCCGGCGTGCCGCTGCCGACGGCGAAGACATCGCCCTGCTGGTCGACGGCGATCTGTCCGGGATTCGAAGGCAGCGAGGAGGAGATGGCCACGCCAGAGGCGCCGGCGACAGATTCCAGGATCGAGCCGGAATTCAAATCCATTACGTACGCGTTGCCGGCGCCATCGAGCGCTACGCCCGCGGGCGCGATGGAACTGAATACCGATTTGGTCGAGGGCGCAAGCGGTGTGGTGACGCCGGAGACCGTGGTGGCCGCGTCATCTACCGTGAGGATCGAACCCGAGACAATTCCACCGAGGGCGATGTCGGCGAGAGGATTCACCCACGAACCCGAAGGCAGCGTAATGGTCAGCGCCGCGGAGCGCAGGCCGGCGGCCGAAGGCGTGGCGGTGACGGCGACGGTGCAATCGACGGAGTCATCGGCGTTTTGCGCGCAGGTGGGTGCGCCGGCGCTGATGTCAGGCGTGGAGGCCAGCGTGGCCGTTGCGCCCGAGGGCGATGCGGAGGCCGATTCAGGGAGATGGAGATCGAAGGTCTGCGTGAGCGGAACGGTGAGCGTCTGCTCGGCGAGTCCCTGCGCGAGGACTTTGCGCACCAGCATGCCGGAGGTGTTGCTGGAGGCGTCGTAGAGATAGAGGCTGCCCTGGCCGTCGACGGCGAGGCCAAGGCCGTTCGAGTTGGTGAAGAGGGATTTCGAGGCGGGGCAGCCGTCGCTGTAAGCGCTGAGTGAAGTCTGTCCCGAAGAACCGCTGCAGAAGCTGCCCGTGGTCACGTTCGAAGAGGCGGCGGAAAAGAGAACGCGGATGTAGCCGGTATTGATGTCGAAGAACTCGACCTTGCTGTTGTCGCCGACAAAGATGTTGCCTTGCGGGCTGACGGCGACTTTGAAGATGGAGGAGTCGATTCCGCTGGTCGCCGAGCCGAGCGTGGGCGTGCCGGAGATCGAAGTGGTACCGCCGCCGGCGAGCGAGTAAACAAATCCGGGCTGCGGCGTGGCGATGGTGGGGTTGTTGGCGGTGATGGCCGCGGCCATGGCCGCGCCCACCGTGCCCGCGCCGCTCACGAAGAAGACGCGCAGGCGGCCGTTGCCGGGGTCGGTGAAGACGAGATTGCCGGCGCCGTCGGTAGCCACGCCCTGCACGTAGCTGCTGGAGCTGGTGCTTACTGAGCTGAAGTCGAGCGGGCAGCCATCGCCGAACTTGTCGAGCGCGGTGCCGCTATAAACCACGCCGTTTGTCGTCTCCGAGCAGGAGTTGCCGGCAGTAGTGGCGCTGGTGTCGCCGCCGATATCGACCACGGTATAGGCGTAGCCCTGCGTCAGCGAGGGGTAGTGCACCGCGAGCGCGGTCCACAGCGGATTGGTTCCCGTGAAGTAAGGAGAAGTCTCCGGACCCAGGACCACGCGGAAACGGAAGGTTGCCGTTTCGGCGATGTAGACGTTGCCGTAAAGGTCGGCGGTGATGCCGCGCGGGGTGTTGATTTCGCCCAGCGACGTGGAGCAGGTGCCGGCGTTGAGCGTGAGGGCGATGGTGTTGTCGAGGCCGGTGCCGGTGGTGCCGTTGGTGCCGGTGTTGGTGACGCAGCCGGCGACGGCCTCGAGGGTGCCCACCTGCGCGGGCGTGCACAGGGGCGAGGCGGCGCGGCAGATGATGTGGGCGATGTGGTCGCCGTAGCCGGGCAAAAAGACGTTGCCCCATTGATCCACGCCGATGCCGCGCTGGCTACTGACGGAGGTCTGCGTGGCGGCAATGCAGCCATCGCCCGAGCCATCGAGCTTGGTGGAGCAGACGGAGCCTGCTCCCGCCAGCCGCGTCATGATGCCGGAGGAGGGATTGATCATGTGGATCACGTCGTCAACGTCGTCCGCGATAAAGATGTCGCCATAGGCGTCGGCCACCACGCCGCCCCGGCCGGCGGCACCGAAGATGCCGTTGACCGCAAGGCAGCCGTCGCCGAAGGCGTCCGTGGAGACCTGGCCTGCAGGCAGATTGGGGCAAGCCGTGCCGGCGGTCGAGGACATGGGCGCGAGGCCGCCCACGGTGGTCATAGTGTACGGCAAAGCGACAGGCGCCTGCGCGCGGGCGGCAGAAAGAAGGAAAAGACAGGCGAGAACGAATGCGGCGGCTAGAGACACGGGAGGCAAAGCGGCAACAAGGGCGCGGCGCAGCATGACTAACCTCCGGAAAAAAACAGGTGGAGCGGGAGCGCTATAAGACGGCCGGACTGTTCAGGGACAGAGTTCCCGGCAGCCGATTGGTCAGACCTCAATGAACGCGGAAAATTATGATAACGCTCCCGCCGCAGTGTCAAGAGAAAAATCGCTGAAGGGAAACGGCGTGTAAAGACGGAGTGAATCTTCAATCATTGCAGATTCTTGCAGACGTGCCAGTGGTCTAACCACGGGTGCAATGATTTGCATTGGTCTTGCCATCGCGCGTCCGCTTCCTGAATGCGGCTTGCCCTCAAATCGGGCATAGAGCCTATTCCTGAGTCCGTCCGCCATGGGATTCTCAAGTCTCCGAATCAACGCTTTCGACTTTGCTCAGAAGAGGCTTCCTCAGAGAGCCTGAACGGCATTCACCCTGCTGTATCATCGTAGAGGCCGCGGGCCGAGCGCGTCCGCGGTCGACTCGAGCGATTGCGACTGCGCGGAACACTTTTACGCGACTCTGCTGCGGAAATGGACCGGAAATGCGAGCGAAGACGGCGGTGGTGCTGGGCGCCCAGTGGGGTGACGAAGGCAAGGGTAAGATTGTGGACGCGCTCAGCGAGCGCTTTTCCGCCGTGGCGCGCTACGCCGGCGGGCACAACGCCGGGCACACGGTGATCATCGGGGATCAGAAGTTCGTTCTGCAACTGATTCCCTGCGGGGTTCTGCGCAAGGGGTGCAAGGGTGTCATCGGCAACGGGGTAGTGCTCGATCCGCTGGCGTTTTTGAAAGAGGTTGCGCATCTGCGCGAGCTGGGCGTCGGCGTTGACGAGCAGCTTTTCGTCTCCAACCGCGCGCAGGTGATTCTGCCCTACCACCGCATGATTGAGCTGGCGGCCGAAAGTGCGCCGGGGCGGAAGAAGATCGGCACCACGAGCCGCGGCATCGGACCTGCATACGAGGACAAGATGGCGCGCAGCGGGCTGCGCGTGGTGGACCTGCTGCACCCGACGCTTTTGAAAACGCACATTGAGGCCGCCTGCGCGGAGAAGAACGCGATTGCCCATGCGCTGTTCGGGACCGATCCGCTCGATCCGGCCAGGATGTATGACGAGTATGCTGCGGCGGCGGAAAAGGTGCGGCCGTTTGTGGCCGATACGGCGCGGCTCCTGAATAACATTTTGGCCGAGGGCGGTAGTGTGATGTTCGAGGGCGCGCAGGGCACAATGCTCGACATCGATCACGGGACCTATCCGTTTGTGACTTCGTCGTCGTCAACCGCCGGCGGTGCGGCCACGGGAACGGGTGTGGGGCCGACGGCGATTGGGACGGTGATCTCGGTGACCAAGGCCTATGTGACCCGCGTGGGCGAGGGACCGTTTCCCACCGAGATTCACGATGCGAGCGGCGAAGTGCTGCGCGCGCGCGGGCATGAGTACGGCGCGGTGACGGGACGTCCGCGGCGTTGCGGCTGGCTCGACATGCCCATGCTGCGCTATTCGAACCAGGTGAACGGAGCCGAGTGGCTGGTAGTGACCAAGCTGGACGTGCTCGATGAGCTGGATGAGATTCCGGTGTGCGTCGGGTACGATATCGGCGGAAGGATGACGGATGAGATTCCCGCGGACGTCTACGGACTGGAGCAGATCAAGCCTTGTTACACCAGGCTCAAGGGCTGGCGCGAATCGACCGAGGGGGTGACGGAGTTCGAATGGCTGCCGACGGCGGCGCGCGAGTATTTATTGTTTCAGGAGCGTGAAAGCGGCGCGCGCATCGGCATGATTTCCACCGGTCCGGACCGCGGTCAGACCATCCTGCTGCCGGAGTTTGCCCGGGCGCTTGAGGCTCTTTAGGCGTAGTCTTGGCGATCAAAGGTACACTTGAGTAACCATTTCCACAAGCTCAGTGGCACAAAGGAATTGCCTCTATGATCAGTTTTGTAATCCGGTTCAAGTTTGCTTCGGAGGATCGCGCGGAAATCGCGGAGATGCTGCGCAATCTGGCCGATGCCTCACGGAAGGAACCGGGCTGCATCGGATTCTTTCCCCACCAGGTGCAGGAAGATCCGGATACAGTGCTGATTTATGAACGATATCGCGACGAGGAAGCAATGGCGGCGCACCGCGATTCGGCGCACTTCAAGAAGTACGTGGTCGGCGGGTTGTACCAGAAGATGCGGGAGCGCAACCTCGAGAACCTGATCGCTCTCGTTTAAGCTGCTTTTTGCGTCAAACCTGAGGGGAGAGCGCGCAGGCAGTGCCTGGTGTGGACGGGCTCGAATGGATGCGGATGTATCAATGGATACCATGTTCCGGCCGGAATTGCGTTGACCTCCAAACCGGTCCGGGGCTACCATCCGATACGCGTATGACGCGCTCGGCGACCGACCCCTGGAAACGCCTGCTCCGGCTCCGCGCGGGGCGAGCGGTTCTGGCCGCGCTTGCGCTGGCCGCGTGCGTGAGCGTGCTTTGGGCGGGGGTCCCCCAGAAGGAGAAGCACGAGCGGCGTCACGAGATCGATCACCTGGAAGATGTATGGCGCGACGCGATGCTTAAGGACGACATCGCAGCGATGAGCGGTCTGCTGGCCGAAGACTATATGGCCATCACGCCCTCGGGCACACTGCAGACAAAGGATGAAGCGCTGGCAAACCTGCATCGCGTGCACTTCACCAGCCTGGAAGTTTCCGATCGCAAGGTGCGCTTTTACGGGACCACAGCGCTGGTCACGTCAACTGCCGACGTGCAGGCGACGACACCGGACGGCGATATCTCCGGGAGCTACCGCTACACGCGCGTCTACGTGGAAGGCCCGCCGGGGGTGTGGAAGATCGTGAGCTTCGAAGCGAATAAGATTCTCACGCCCGCCGATCATGCGTCCGCCGACCGTAAATGATTCACCCCTTCATTAAAATAAGCGAATGCCCGAATTGCCCGAGGTGGAGACGATCGCGCGCGGCGTCGATGCGCGCCTACGCGGCGATCGCGTGGTGGAGGCGTGGTTCAGCGGCGAGCACGAGCCGTTCAAGACTCCGCCGGCGAGGCAGGCCAGAGGGCTTGAAGGGCGTGTGTTTCTCGGCGTGCACCGCGCGGGCAAGCACATTGTGTGTGAGATGGGGCCGGCCACGGGCGAGCGGACACGTGCAGAGGAGCAGGTGGAGGCCCAGTGGATTGTGCATCTGGGCATGACCGGCCGGCTGCTGGTGACCACGCCGGAGGCGCCGGCGGAGAAACACACGCACGCGCGGCTGACGCTCGCGAGCGGACGCGAGTTGCGCTTTGTCGATCCCCGGCGGTTTGGGCGGCTGGAATTGAGGGAGCTTGCGCGGGGTGAGTCATTCGGCCCGCCGGGCGACGAGCCTCTGGCCATTGGAACGGAGGCGTTTGCAGCCCTTTTCCGCGGGCGGCGCACGCCCATCAAGGCCGCACTGCTCAATCAAAAACTGCTGGCCGGGTTGGGCAACATCTACGCTGACGAAAGCCTCTTCCAGGCCGGAATCCGGCCGCGGCGCGTGGCGGGCCGGCTGACGCGGGCCGAGCTTGAGCGGCTGCGGCAGGCGCTCAAAAAAGTGCTTCTGCATGCCATCCGGCTCGGAGGCTCCTCGGTAAGCGATTATGTGGGCGCGGACGGCGAGCGGGGGTTTTTTCAGCTCGAGCACTCTGTGTATCAGCGCACAGGGGAGCCTTGCCGCCGCTGCGGGACGCCGATCCGGCGGATCACAATTGCCGGGCGGGGAACGCACTATTGCCCGCTCTGTCAGCAGTGAGATTCCCGGCGTGGACGGATTGAGGTACACAGAATTATGGTTTTTTGAAGTTTTCGCCTTTTCTACCTCCCATAATCGAAAACAGCACACCTGGAAAACCTGGCTAAGTTTTTGAAAATAAGGAATGTTGTGAAAGGAACTTGGATTGCTATTACCAAGGCGCCAGTGATGTTTGGGGCTGCCGACTTAAGGGCAGCCTGAAGCAGAGCAGGCGCCCGGCAAGAGCAAACGGCGAGCGACCGTTCCCTTAAGGGGGAGAGTCGGCCGGGAAAGCCTGCGGACGGTGCGGCGGCCAGGAGCCGCCGCCCAAAACCTGCCGGGGGAGGCCAGTGACCGGTGCAGGTCCCGCGAAGCGCCGCTTATGGGAGCGGCGCTTCGTGCTTTTGGGTGTGTGTCCCCGGAAGTAATCCCGCAATCGAAATCCTCCGTTCAGGCGAAGCAACAAACACCTCTTGCCAGCCCGTTGCCTTCGCTGTAGTATCGAACTTGCCTATCACGCGGCTGACGCGGGCCTCCCGGTTTCGGGGAGGGCAAGCTCGCCGCCGAGCCGGCAGGTCCTGCGAGAACAGCTCATACCTAAGCCGGCTGTACGGGGCCCAGGCTCACATAGGAAGGGGCACACCTGAGAAAAGCACCAGCCGTTCCGCGTCCTTCCGGAAGAACGGAAGGAAGTTGATCAACGGCATCTGCGCAGGGTGCGGCCAAGGAATTTTCCAGAGAGTTGGAAACGGCGGACGAAGGGGTGCGCTGGTACGTCTCTGGGGAGGAAAAGATTGCCCGCGCGCATGGAGCAGGCAACTAACTTCGACAAGATGCTCTCAAGCCGGGTGCGTTTCCGGGCCATTTGGAGTGAGGCCACGCCAGCGATGAAGGGCCGCGCTTATAAATCGCGGTGAGGGCGCGGCGTCCCGGAGGCGGTTTGCAAAAGCTGGCCTGAAAAAGGCCGAGTCCGGCGCCGCGCACTGCGCAGGAAAGCCCGGATGAGCGACAATGCCGAGCTCGAGTTCGACGAACTAAATTGCAAAGCACCAGACTGCAAAGTACCAGGAAGTATACGCATGACGACAGAATCGACGCAGCCTCAGCCGGAGCTGGGGCCAGCACCTGACAATGGCCAGGTGCAGTCGCAGGGACACCGGCGCCGCCGGCGCCGCCGCAAGAACAAATCCAACCAACAGGGCTCGACTCAGAATCACCAGGGGCAGCAGGGCCAGTCGCAGGCGCAGCAGTCCCCGCAGGGCAAACCTGTACATCAGGGCCAGAGCCGGAGGAAGAAGAAATTCTTTCAGAAGAATGCCGGTCCGCCTTCGTCGCCCGGCAACAGCATCAACCACCAGGGGCAGGGCAAACGCAAGAACAGGCAGAAGGGCCCGAGGGAGTTTGTCGGTCCCATGGACCACAGCTACCGCGCGGTGAACGGCAACGTAGCCGACGGGCCGCCGTCGACCATTCAGATCGGCAGCAACAGCCACGGCGCGTACTATCACGACGCCTATGTGCCCCAGCCGGCGGCGCCTGTGCGCGAGGATGCGCCGACGCGCATCTTTTGCTTCATCGAGGATCTGTTCTTCCTGGCCAAGATTCAGGAGACAGCGCGCAAGCTGGGCGTGAAGGTGGAGTTTGCCAAAGGCGACAAGGACGTGGTGACACGCATTTTGGAGGCGCCCGACGCAGAGCGGCCTACGCTCCTGGTCTTCGACCTGAACAACCTCAACGCGAAACCAATGACGCTGATTCCGAAGTTCCGCGCCAAGTTCAAGAAGGCGGTGTCGATCATCGGCTTCCTGAGCCATGTACAGGGCGACCTGAAGCTCAAAGGTGTGGAAGCAGGGTGTGACGTGGTGATGCCGCGCTCGGCATTTTCGCAGAGCCTGCCCAACCTGCTGCGCCGCTACGGCGTGGAAGAGGAAGAGGATCACGCGCAGCAGCCGGCGTTTTAAAGGCAGGAAACAGGGAACGAGCGAACGACGCCGGAAGTTGGCGTCCGCTTCGCTGAGGCCAGCGAGTTCGCACGTCTCCCGGAGCTGCTTTCGTTCCGGTGTCCCTTTGTTTTCACGTTCTCCCGTTCCCGCCTTGCTCGCTTTTCCCTTTCCCTTGAAGAAAATGCCTGTTCCAACAGGTTTTGTGTGCCTCTGAGAATCCCCGGAACGCGCAGAGGAATCCATAGGAGGGTGTTGGCTTCAATGCAATAAAGGGATCAGGGAGCGGAGAGATGATGAAGACGGCCAGGGAAGTGAACGAGATTAAACGGGCGCACGTGGTGGATGGGGTGTTGCCGATTTTTCACCACCGATGGAGCGCGCGGGCTTTTGCGGACCGAGAGGTTTCGAGAGAAGATCTGCGGCGGGTTTTCGAGGCGGCGCGGTGGGCCCCTTCAAGCTACAACGAGCAGCCGTGGCGTTATATCGTGGGGACGCGGGGAACAGAGACGCACAAGAAGGTAGCTGATTCGCTGGTGCCCTTCAACCGGTCGTGGGCGCAGAGAGCTCCTGTGCTCATACTGGGCGTGGCCAAAGCCCGCTTCAGTCATGACAACTCGCCGAATTCGTATGCGGTATTCGACCTGGGCGCGGCGAGCGCGTACCTGGTGCTCCAGGCGGCGGCGCTGGGATTGACAACGCACCAGATGGCGGGGTTCGACCGGGAAAAGGCCCGGAAACTGCTGGTGATTCCGGAAGCGTACGATTTCGGGTCGGTGATTGCCTTGGGCTACCAGGACGAGCCGGAAAGGCTGGCCAACGAAGAGCTGATAAAGCGGGAGACCCAGCCACGGGAGCGGAAGGCGCTGGACAAATTTGTGTTCGGCGAGTGGGAAAAGCCGCTGGGGTTGTGAGAGACAGCAAGTTAGCGTGTTAACAAGTCAGCGGCGGCTGCACCGACGTTCGCGCGTGAGCAGGTTGGCGAAGTGGCAGGTAATGATTTCCTGTTCCCTCTCGTCTCGCCTGTTCCTTCAATCCCCGCTCCCTCGATCGCTTGCTCGCTTGGTCCCTTGGTCCCCTGTTCCCTGTTCCCTGTTCCCTTGGTCCCTTGTTCCCTTGGTTCGCTGTTCCCTGTTCCCTGTTCCAATAGAGTGGAATCTGGAGGCGAGCAGACGGGTGAAAACGACGACCAGACCGAGGCCGGCCCGTGCGCAAAAGCAGGCGCGAGGGCGGAGGGTCGCCCACGGAGGCGCGAACGCGGGACGGGCCCGGCGCAGGAAGATGAGTTGGCGCGGTCGTTCGATTCTGCTTGCGGCAGCGACTGTGGCCGGGTTGTGGACCTGGGCCTACCTGGCGCGGCGGTTTGCGCCCAAGGGCAATACCGAGCAAACACAATTTGACGCGATCGTGGTGCTGGGCGATCCGGCGGACAAATACGGGAATCCGACGCCGACGGAGTTGGCGCGCGTGAGCGAGGCGGTGCGCGAATACGAACGCGGCGCGGCCGGGCACATCCTGTTTACGGGCGGCGCGGTGAAGAACCGCTACGTAGAAGCCGAAGTGATGGCGCGGACCGCCGAGGCGCAGGGGATTCCGGAGAGCGCGATTGCGATTGAGCCGGATGCGCGCAATACGGTAGAAAATGCGTGCTACGCGGCGAGGATGATGCGGGCGCGGGGATGGACATCAGCGGAGGTGGTTTCGAGCGACTGGCAACTGGGGCGCGCGGGGCTGATCTTCAGCCGCATGCCGATTGCGTGGAAGGCGCGCGCGGCGCCTGCCGTGGAACCGGAGCCCGGTTGGTACGAAGACGCGCTGGGAGCGGAAGAGACGCTGAAGACGGTGCGGTATCTGCTATGGGTGCGTCCAATGGAACGATGCGAACCGTAAAAAGCAGAGATCAGGTTTCGGCCGCCCGAGCGAGCAACAATCGCTCACTGGGGACCCCGGCAGGTGTCAGGGGGCAGTCCGTTGGCGGGGTTGGGGATGGTCCTGTAAGCTGGGGTGTGATGCGTTTCCAAGCAAGGTTTCTTCCCTGGATTGCCGTTGCGGCAGCCCTGGTCTTTCCGGCGTGCGCGCCGGCCCAAACCCAAAGCAATTCGGCCCAAGACAGCTCATCGGCCCAAAGCAATTCCTCGGGGCAAAGCAGCTCCTCGCAATCGAACAACGTGCAGACGGGCAATGACCAGGAGCCCACGAGCACGCCTTACATTTCGGTGAATCCGCTGGCGAAGGTGAGTTACGACAACCGCTTTGACGCTTCGCTGGCCATGGCCTACGACCACATGAAGGCGGGACCCAACCTGCTGCAGGGGGCGAACCTCGGCGGGCTGGATTTGAGTGGTTCAATGTGGCTGACAAAGCACTGGGGCGTGGAGAGCTCGATCCGCGCATACGTGGGCACCAGTGGGCCGGGCGTAAACCACCTGAACGGCGGCGGCACCGGCGGACCCATCCGGGGCCCATTTGTGGCGGAGTACTTCGGCACGGCGGGGCCTGAATTCCTGGGCCCGCACAACAAGCATGGCGCGCTGGTGGCGCATGTGCTCCTGGGCGAGGTGTACGGGGACTTCGAGCGTGACCTGCTCTCGCCGTCGAGTTCCTGCCCGAATCCGGCCGAGTGCGCGGCGTTTTATAACGACCAGTTTGCGCCGGCAGTGATTATGGGCGGGCACTTTGACCTGAACCGCTCCGAGCACTGGGTGTTCCGCGTAACGCCGGACGCGGTAATGACCCATTACGGCACCAATTACGGGGCACACATCTCTCAGTACGACATCAATGCCGCGGTCAGCGTGGGAATGGAGTACAAGTTCACGAGCATCCGGCGGTAATTCAAGAGTCGCCGCGCGCCGACCGGCTTTTCCTTCCTGCTCTGCGAAAGCGGCATGCGCGCTTCCGGCATCCAATTCCGATGCGGGGTGAGGCGCACAACGCTTCCACTGACGGTCGACGGGGAGCCGGATCAGGCAAATCCGGAAAAGACCGCCGGGTTGGTGGCTGCGGGCGCTGGCTGAGGGTTTCGGCGGTGTGGTATTCTCCTGCGTTCAATGAAGTGTGGAGGAGTGCGCCGCCCAGGGGTTATGCTGTTGCGAGCAAAAGAACTTCTCTGAACGTGACCGTCTCCAGGAGACTGAACCAGGGCAGGATCCTATGGATATGAAAGAGGCGCTTGGAGTCTTGCTCGCCGGCGGACAAGGGGAACGTCTGTTTCCGCTGACCCGCGACCGGGCCAAACCCGCGGTGCCGTTCGGCGGACATTATCGCATCATCGACATCACGCTCTCGAACTGCATTAACTCCGGTCTGCGCCGGGTGTATGTGCTTACGCAGTACAAGGCGCTCAGCCTGAACCGGCACATCCGCGAGGGGTGGTCGGGAACGGTGGCGCAGGAGCTGGGCGAGTTTTTCGAGCTGATGCCGCCCATGCAGCGGACGGGCGCGAACTGGTATATGGGCACGGCCGACGCGGTCTATCAGAACATCTATTCGATCGGCAGCGAGCAGCCGAAACACGTGATCATTCTCTCCGGCGACCACATCTACAAGATGGACTATAGCCGCATGCTGGCGCATCACCGCGAGACGCATGCTGAGGTCACCCTGGCCACGCTGCCTATTGCGCCCGATGAAGTATCGCGATTCGGTGTGGTGGAAGTGAGCCAGAACGGGGAGATTGTGGGGTTCCAGGAAAAGCCGGCGTCCACGACCGTGCGCTCGCCGTTCAATCCTGACACGGTGGACGCCTCGATGGGCATCTACATTTTCGATACGGAGACGCTCCTGAAGGCGCTGATTGCGGACGCCGATGAGCCGAACTCGAAACACGACTTCGGACATAACATCCTGCCCAGCATGTTGGGCAAGAAAAAGATGGTGGCCTACAGCTTTGTGGATGAGAACAAGAAACAGGCTCTCTACTGGCGTGACGTGGGCACCCTGGACGCGTATTACGAGGCCAACATGGACCTGTGCTCGGTGTCGCCAATCTTCAACCTGTACGACAAGAGCTGGCCCATCCGCACGCGAGTGCGCCAATATCCTCCGGCGAAGTTCGTCTTCGGCGAGCCGGGCCGGTCGGGCATGGCGGTGAATTCGATCATCACCGCGGGCGTGATCATCTCCGGCGGCATGGTGACGAACTCGGTGCTGTCGCAGGACGTGCGCGTGAACTCCTACTCGGAAGTGGATGCAAGCATCGTGTTTTCACACGTGAACATCGGGAGGCATTGCCGCATCCGGCGGGCGATCATCGATCGCGACGTGCATATTCCGGAGGGGACGGTGATCGGGTACGATCCGGTCGAGGACAAGCGACGGTATTTTGTGACGCCCACGGGGTTGACGATCGTCACGCGGGATGCATCGCTGTTCGAGAACCCGGTGGATCCGGAGTTCGGAGAGCGGTACTGACGGGGGAAGAGCATTGACACCGAAGAGTGAGGGCGCAGGGTTTTCGAGGCCTGCGCCTTTCGTCTTTAATAGGGATTGAGGGGCTTGACGAGAATGAAAACCAGCAGCGGGGCTTCGACAATGCAAGGACGGGGACAAGCAGCGGCAGCGCGCACCCAGGAGGAAAACCTTGATCTGTTCGCCGCAGTGGCGGTGCAGGTGGGGCTGGGGTTGAAACACGGGCAGGAGCTGCTAATGACGGCACCGATCGACGCGCTGCCGCTGGCGCGAAAGATTACCGAACACGCGTATCGTGCCGGAGCGGCCCTGGTGACGACGCTCTTTACCGACGAAGAGGCCACGCTGCTGCGCTATCGCTTTGCGCCGGACGAGAGCTTTGACCACGCCGCGAAGTGGCTTTACGACGGGATGGGCGCGGCGTTCAAGAGCGGCTCGGCGCGGCTGGCGATTGCGGGCGGACATCCGGGGCTGCTCTCGAAGGAAGATCCGGAAAGAGTGGGACGGGCGAACCGCGCGGTCAGCCAGGCGTACCGGCCGGCGCTCGAGCTGATTACGCGGCACGCAATCAACTGGACCATCGTGGCCAGCGCCACGCCGGCGTGGGCGGAGGCACTGTTTCCGGGCGAAACGCCGGAGGCTGCGCTCGAAAAGCTATGGAACCTGATTTTTTCCACCACACGCATCGATCAGGAGGACCCGGTGAGCGCGTGGCGGGCGCACGACGCGAATCTGCAGAAACGGGCTGCGTTTTTGAACGAGAAACGGTACGCGGCCCTCCAGTATCGCGGGCCGGGAACGGATTTCCGGCTGGGTCTGGCAGACGATCACCTGTGGCTGGGCGGAGGCACGACGGCGGGCAATGGCATATATTGCATTCCGAACATGCCCACGGAAGAGGTGTTCTCAACGCCGCACAAGGACCGCGCCGAGGGAATCGTGACCGCGACCAAGCCGCTTTCGTACCAGGGAACGATGATCGAAGGCATCCGCGTGCGGTTTGAAAAAGGCCGCATCGTGGAAGCACGCGCAAGCCAGGGCGAGGAGGTGCTGAAAAAGCTGATTGACACCGACGACGGCGCAGGGCGGCTGGGCGAGGTGGCGCTGGTGCCGCACTCCTCGCCGATTGCCTCGAGCGGGCAGGTATTTCTGCACACGTTGTTCGACGAGAACGCGGCCTCGCATATCGCGCTGGGGCAGGCGTATTCGTCCTGCCTGCGCGAAGGCGACAAGCTGACGCCGGATGAGCTCACCTGCCGGGGCGCGAACACGAGCCTGATTCACGTGGACTGGATGATCGGGTCAGAGAAGCTCGATATCGACGGAATCTCCGCTGCGGGCACAGCCGAGCCGCTCATGCGGCAGGGGGAGTGGGTGGATTAGCAAGTCAGCAAGTCAGCGAGCCAAATCGTTCGCGGGGTCAGCCAGGCTTCAGCTCTTGGGAAAATTCGGATCGGCCTTCACTTCCTCAATCTGCTCGGTGTGGCGCTTGCTGTGCGCCGCGATAAAGAGCAGCCACTCGTAGCCATCAAGCTGCTGGCCCATGGGAGGCATCTCCACCGTGTGCGCGCGCAGACCGGGCTCGGTCTTCATGAATTCGATGGTTTTTTCGCGGCTGGCCAGGAAATGCTGAAGGGCTTCGTCGGGAGTCCAGCGGCCGGTGGGGACGAGCGGCGGCGGCGCCTGTGCTTTGTGGCTGCGATCGGGAACCATGGCGAGGATGGCGGCGTCAATTTTCACGTAGTCGCGATCGGATGCGCCGGGGCCGGCTTTCATCACGTTCTGCTGGACGTTCATGAAGAGGAAGTCTTCGGCCAGCGCGATGTGCTCGAGGCACTCGGCGATGGACCAGCGGTCGGGGCCGGCCTTGAAGTGCAGTTGCGCGTCTGAAAGGCCGGAGACCGCGGCCACCACGCCGTCGCGGGTCTGTTCGAGGTACTGGACGCCCTTGTCGCGGTCCGCCTGCGAGAGCTCCTGAGCAGATGCTGACAGGCTAATCAGAACGAGAACGCACAGCAGAGCAGGGATCCTCTTCACGATTTGCCTCCAGTGGAAAGATGAAGATTCCTTGATTCAGCGAAGGTATGCTTACACGGTTAAGTTGCAAACTGCAAGTTAATTTTGATGAAAGACATGGTTGGCGCCCGAGGCTTGGGTGAACGCGGCAGTTCGCACAAAACCCGGTTGCGGTGGTTCACGCCGAAGAGTTTAGAGGGCTGGAACAAACTGTAGTTGCGATACGTACCAGCGCCGTATGCAGTGCGTGGGTACATTAAGCTGGAGCATGGCCCCGTTTGGGGTGGCGCGGAGAGAGCGTTCGGCGCAGGCGACGGCGGTTCGGGAAGCCGCGCCGAAGAGGCAGCGGCGGCGCGAGGCGCGCGACGGCGGCCAGGCCGGACACGAAGGCCGGCGACCGGGTATGGTGAACCCGGCGCCGGGCGTCTGCGCGACGCGTCCAGCGCCACGCGTGGAGGTAAGCAAGCTGGAGACCGAATGGTCCCAAGTCGTCCTCCGATGCCTGAACGGGGATTCGGCCGCGTGGGCGGAGATGGTGCGCACGCACCACAAACGGGTGTATGGGCTCTGTTACCGGTTTACCGGGAACACGACCGACGCCGAAGACCTCACTCAGGACGTTTTCCTGAAAATCTACTCGAACCTGGGCAGCTTCGATGCCGGGCGGGGCAGCTTGCCGGTTTGGATCACCACCATGACGCGGAACCTGCTGGTGGACAACTTCCGGCGTACACGGAATTTGCGAGCCACGTCATCTCTCGACGAGGGATGGGACGAGGCTGAGGAGCTCAGGCCAGTGGACCGGCTCGTGGCCCAGGGCCCCTCCCAGCACGAGCTGGCGGCCAAGAAGGAATTGTCCAAGATGGTGCAGGGAGCGCTGGCCAGGGTCTCAGTGGACCTGCGCGAAGCAGTGATTTTAAGGGATTTGCAAGACATGGATTACAGAGAGATCGCCCAGGTGCTGGGCATACCCGAAGGGACGGTCAAATCCCGCATCAGCAGGGGGCGCGCGGAACTGGCGCGGCTGCTGGAACGTAATAAACGGGAGGTGATGTAGCCATGGCAGAGCGCAAGGACATTCCGAGTTCCCACATCCCGGGCTCTGCGGCTTGCGGACAGTGGGAGACGCTCTTGCCGGATGCGCTGGACGGGGTGCTCTCGCCCGCCGATGAAGCCATTTTCCGCGAACACTTGGCGGTTTGCCCGGCCTGCATGGCGCTCTATGACGAGTCAAGGCGGGGGCGGGAGTGGCTGGAGTTTCTCTCCCCCGAACCTGAGGTTCCGGCCGGCCTGGTGGAAAAGATCCTGGCGCACACAGGGCCGGGACATGACGTGGCGCTGCCGCTGGGCGCGCCGATCGCGGCGCCGGCAGGTGCGATTCCGATTGAGCTGCTGGCCGCGGCAAAATGGCAACGGCCGGGATTTATGGGCTGGGTGCGGCGGTTTGCCGAGCCGCGCCTGATGATGACGGGCGCGACCGCATTCTTTTCGATCGCTCTGACCTTGAACATGTTGGGCGTGCGGGTGTCGAGCTTGCGCTTGAGCGACCTGCGGCCGACGGCGATGCGCTCCTTCATGGAGCGCCAGCTGACCATGGCCTCAGTGCCGATCATCCGTTACTACGATCACCTGCGCTTTGTGTACGAGGTGGAGTCGCGGATGCGCGGATTGCGTGGGCCGGCGCCGGAATCCGAGGGCCAGGGCAACGGCAACGGAACGCAGAAAAATGCGCAGCCGAGCGGGGGAGAATCGCGCAAGAACGGCGATGGAGGGTCGCGCGTGGACCCTCCGAAGGGGTCGAGCATGCCGGTGAGCGGGCCAGCCGTTGAAGCGGCGCTCGACCATTCACGCAACCGGGCGAAAGGAGTTCAAGAGAGTTTGGTGCAGGCGGATGAAAGTTGGAAGCAAGAGGGTTTGACGCATTCCAACCGTAAGATGCGGGAAAGGGGCAAGCCATGGATTGCGTAAACCACAGCGGCACAAGTGCGACGGCCTATTGCCAGAACTGCGGCAAGGCGCTGTGCGCAAGCTGCGTGCGCACGGCAGCGACGGGGCAGATTCTGTGCGAGCCGTGCTCGACGGCGTGGCAGAGCGCGCAGAGGCCGTTTTCGGGTCTGTATGCGCCGCAGGGTCAGCCGAATCCGGCCGCGGCGGCGGCGTTGGGTGTGATTCCGGGCGTAGGCGCGATGTACAACGGCCAATTCATCAAGGGATTGATCCACATCTTCATCTTCGCCATCCTGGTGAGCTCAGCGGATCACTTCCCGATCTTCGGTTTGTTCATTGCAGGATGGATCGTTTACCAGGTGTTCGAGGCCTATCACGTGGCCAAGGCGCGGCGGGACGGGATGCCGATTCCCGATCCGCTGGGACTGAACGAGATCGGGAACTGGCTGAATATCGGGCAGCGGGGTGCGCCCGGACAGGCGGGTAGCGTGCATCCCGGCGGAGGTTTTCGAGCGGGGCAAACGACGACGAATCCGCCGGGTGCGAATCCCCCAGGAGCGGGCCCAGTCGGGACGGGTGCGGCAGCGGGCGGGCAGGGATGGCAAACGCCGTATCAAGGCACCTACCCGGGGGGTTCGTATCCGGATCCGAACCAAAGCCCATATGCGGGTCCTTACGGGCCAGCCGGGACGGGAGCGGGATACACCAGTCCAGGCATTCCGCCTGTGCCGCCGGTTCCCCCCATCCCGCCCGTTCCGCCGCTCTACTGGCGGCGCAGGGAACCCATCGGCGCGGTGGTCTTGATTGCGCTGGGACTGCTGTTCCTGATGGGGCAATTCGATTTGTTTTCGGGGCGAGCGTTTGAGTTCGCGTGGCCGCTGATTCTTATCGGGCTGGGCGTGTGGATGATTGTGCGCCGCATGCAGGACTCGCAGGGAGGTCCGAAATGAACGGATTGGGGATGAACCGATATATTCTGATCCGCCGCTTGCGCGGTCCGGCGATTCTTCTGTTGCTGGGGATTCTTGCGCTGCTGGACGAGGCCGGCGTGATCGACCATTTCTGGAGCCTGTTCTGGCCACTGCTGCTGATCATGATCGGAGTCATGCTGCTGGCTGAGCGAGCGGCGCTGGCGATGGATGGGTATGGGGATGGTTATGGACCGTACCCATGTGCGCCGTATGGAGGCAGCGTGGACCAAAACCCGGCGCAGCCGCCGGCCGCTCCGGGAACCGCGATGGTTCCCTCTCCAATGCAGGATTTACCGCAGCGGTTCGGGAATGGCGGAGACGGAGGACAACCATGAGCACACCTCCCAATTCACCTCCTGGCGGCGTTCCGCCGTACGATCCGAAGACGCAGTGGCGGGTGTACCGCGAGCAGCAGCGAGCGGCATGGCGGGCGCAGCGCGATGCGTGGCGGGCGCAGCGGCACGCATGGAAGGCGGGATGTGCAAGCGCATACGGACCGCGGGTGCCGTCGATGGTGGGGCCGCTGATCCTGATCGGCATCGGAATCGTAGCCCTGCTCGTGCTTTCCGGTCACATCCGCGCCAGCGCATTCTGGGACTGGTACGCGCGCTGGTGGCCGCTGCTGCTGATCGGCGCGGGCCTGGCGCTTTTGGGCGAGTGGACTTTAGACATGAAGCGTCCAACGCCGGTGCGGCGCACGGGCAGTTTTGTCGGCCTGCTGATCCTGCTGGCGATCCTTGGTTTCGGCGCGTCGGGCTGGCATCACATGAGCCCGTGGTTGTGGCAGTGGAACGGCGACAACGGCGGCTTCTTTGGAATGCCGGAGCACGACAACGACATGCAGGTACTCAACGCAGCGATCCCCGCGGGTGCGACGGTGGACATCGAAAACCCGCACGGGGACATCAGCGTGACGGCGGGGGATGGACCGGATATCCAAGTGCAGGCGCACGAAGAGGCGTTTGCCGACTCTGACAGCGAGGCCAGGAAAATCTGGAATGCCGTGGCGCCGCACTTGACCGTAAGCGGAACGGCAGTGCTGGTCAAGTCAGACGGCAACGACAAAGGTAAGGTCAACCTGACATTGACGGTTCCCAAGACGGCCAAGGTGACGGTGAACTCCGGCTGGGACGACGTGGTGGCGGCGGGGTTGGGCGCGGGGATCGACGTGACCGCCCGAGGCAACATCCAGCTCAACTCAATCACGGGTCCGGTGGTGGCGCACTTTACAAATGGGAGGCATGACGAATTTTCCGCCCACGACATCCAAGGCGACCTGACGTTGCAGGGCGACGTAAACGACATCACGCTCTCGGAGATTCACGGCACGGTCATGCAGAATGGCGACATTCCGGGTGATGTGCACATGGAGACCATCAGCGGGCCGGTGCACCTGCATACTTCCGTGACCACGCTGGACGTGGCCCAACTTCCCGGGGACCTGACGCTGGACTCGGACGACCTGCGCGTGACCGAGGCCGAGGGCTCAGTACATGTGACCACACACGCCAAGGACGTGGACCTGAGCCAGGTTTACGGCGACAGCACCGTGGAGGACCGCGATGGGCGGATCAGCGTGGAACCGGCGGGCTCGTACAACATCGAAGCCAGGAACGACAAGGGCGATGTGGAGATCACGCTGCCGCCGAACACCAACGCCACCGTGGACGGACACACGCGCAACGGCGACATTGTGGACGATTACGGGCTGACGGTGAGCGGAGACGAAGAAAAAACCGTAAGCGGGAAGATTGGATCAGGCGGTCCGACCATCCAGTTGACCTCGGACAACGGGGACCTGGGCATCAAGAAGGGTCCCCCGTTTCCGCCCGCGCCGCCCGCGGTTCCGGAGGCTCCAGCGACGCCCAAGGCTCCGGCCAATGCGCCGCATCTGAGATCGCAAAAGGCGCTGCCGGCACAGCCTGAAAGCCAGTAGCAGAGGAGTTCGCGGGGTTAGTGTAGCTGGCGGAGTTCGACGGGCGCGGCGGAGATGTACGCCGCGCCTTTTCTATTCCGTGCGCAGCGCCTGCATCGGATCGATGTTCACGGCGCGGCGCGCCGGAAGCATCGCGGCCACCATGCCGATGGCGACGAGAACACCGGCCGAGGCCAGAAAAACACCGGGATTCCCTGCGCGGGTTTCGTAGAGGAAGCTGCCAACCGTGCGCGCGGCAAAGAATCCGGCCACGCCGCCGATGGCGAGACCGATGGCGAGCAGCGAGGTGGTCTGGCTGAGAATCATGAGGAAGACGTGGCCGCGCGTCGCCCCCAGGGCCATGCGCACGCCAATCTCCATGGTGCGCTGGGAGACATTCCACGCCACCAGGCCGTAGATGCCGATGCCGCTGAGCAGGAGGCCGAGGGCGGCGAAAAAGCCTGAGACCACGGAGAGCAGTTGCTCGCGGGCGATGGAGCCGCCGGCCAGCTCGCTCAGTGCGGCGGGATCGGTTTCAGGGCTGGCCGGCGCCAGTTCGTGAATGGCTTGGTGGTAGGCCGTTTCTGCGGCCGCCACGCTGCGCCCGTGAATTGCGAAATACAGGCTCGAAACGGGCCCGCTCGCGTCGAAGTATGGCTTGTAGAGAATCGGCGGCGGGGTCTCGCGAAGCGAGTCATACTTCGAATCCTGCACCACCCCGACAATCTGGCAGTCGTCGACCGTGGTCGTGCCGTTCCCCATGTCGTGCGATACCTGGTGCATTGTGCTGCCGACGGCCGCGCCATGGGGATAGAAGAGACGCGCGGCACTCTCGTTCACAATGCAGGAGTGTAGGTCTTCGTCGTTGTTGCGTAGATCGCGGCCGGCCAGGATGGGGACGCCCACGGCGCGAAAATAATCGGCGCCAATGTTGTTGATATCGGTCACGGTGGTTTTGGCATGGGCGGCATCGCTCGCGGAAGTGAGGGACTCGCTGAAGATCCAGCCATAAAACGGAAGCACGCCAACGGCGCTGGCGGCGTCCACTCCGGGCATCTGTTCCATGCGCGCGGTAATGCGGCGGTAAAGATCGACGAGAGCAGCGCCCTTCTGCGGCAGCCGGCCAAAATCGGCGTAGTGGAAGACAACATCCTGCATGCGGTAGCCGGTATCGTCGGAATGCAGCCGGACGACACTGGCGCCAAGCAGCGCCGCCAGAACCACGAGGGTGAGCGAAAGACCCACCTGGATGGGGATGAAGAACCGTCGCGCTGCGCCCCCGCTAAGGGCGGCGCGACGATTGGAGATTTTGAGCGCAGCGTCAATGTTGGTGTGGCCGGCAACCCACGCTGGAGCCGTGCCAAACAACAGCGCGCAAACGAACGCGCAAAGGACGGAAAGGGCAAGAACCGTCGCGTCGGGCTTGGGCGAGAGAAGGATTTGGGAATGGCGGCTGTCGAGGGAGTGCAGAATCCAGGGACCGGCCAGCCAGGCGAGGCCGATTCCGAGCAGGGCGCCGGGAAGAGCGAGCATCAGGCTCTCGACGAAGAGCTGGCGCATGAGACGCAAACGCCCGGCGCCCAGCGCACCGCGAATCGCAAACTCATGCCGTCGAGCAGAAGCCCGGGCCAGCAGCAGCCCCGAGAGATTGGCGCAGCAGATGAGAAGGACTATGCAGGCCAGGATCTGCAGCAGCAGCAAAGGCCGCGTGTATTCGAGACGCAGTTCGGTCCAGCCGCTGTGCGCATCGTCCACGTCGAGGGTGGCGCGCTCAACCACGGGCAGGTGACGGACCGCAGGCGGCATGAGATCGTCGAGCATTACCGGGAATAGAGTCTTGATCTCGGCCTGCGCCTGCCTGCGACTCATGCCGGGCTTGAGCCGCGCAAAGGTCATCAGCCACAGCCCGGCTGCGGAGTGAAGCTGATCTTCATTGTTGTTGAGCGCCGCGGAAAACTCGATGGGCAGATAGAAGTCGGGGTGCTCCGCGACAACCATGCCCTCAAAACCCTGGGGGGCGACGCCCACTATGGTGACGCTGTGATCGGTGATGGTAATGCGGCGGCCGATCACCGAGGGATCTGCATGAAAGTGGCCCACCCACATCCGATGGCTGATGACCGTGGACCATCCGTCGGGCCCGCCGCCGGGCTGGTCGTCGGCGGGAGTGAGCAGGCGGCCGGCAACGGGGCGCACACCGAGCACCTGAAAGGCATTGCCACTGACAATCGCGCCACGAAAACCACGACTGGCGCCGGCCTCAGTGAAAACGAAATCGTACACCGACCAGCCAAAGACGCCGCGAAGCGATTGCGCATGCTGGTTTAGGAATTGCGCAAAAGGGACGTTGAGCGGAGCGTTGTTGGCCTCTGCGCGAGGATTATGGAGGTCGATGGCAAGGCGGACCAGCTGGTCCGGTGCCGGAACCGGGAGGGTGCTGAGGAGCAGCGCGTGCGTCAGGCTGAAGATAGCGGTGTTGGCGCCGATGCCCAGCGCGAGAGTGAGAATCGCAATCAGCGCAAAGCTGGGAGCGCGGAGAATCTGCCGGGCGGCAAAGCGAAGATCCTGCGCCAGCCGGTCGATCCATCCCCAGCTCCAGGTGGCGCGGACCTGCTCGCGCAGCAGGGCGGGATTGCCGAAAGCGCGCAGGGCGGCGTAGCGCGCTTCTTCGTGGTCCATACCGGCGGCGCGATTCTCTTCCGTCTGCCGTTCGAGGTGATCGCGCAGTTCCGACTCGAGCTGTGCACCGGCGCGGCTGCGCCCGAACAGCACCCGCATCGCCATCGCCAGTCGATCGAGCCCTCGCATTGCGGCCTCCGTTTGGAATTCCTTGCCGCGGCCATTTTCTGTTTCCGGCCGCGGGGCCGATCGCAGTTTATTCCGTTCTCAGCGCCTGCATGGGATCGAGCCGCGCGGCGCGCCAGGCGGGCGCCAGACAGGCAAGGCCGGCCACCAGGAGCAGCACTGCGGCTACGGCGGCAAAAACGGCGGGATCGACGGGTTGCGTTTCATAGAGCATGGAGCGGATGAGGCGCACGGCGGCAGCGGCGGCGCCGAGACCGAGGACGAGCCCGAAGAGCGCGGGACGCAGGCCGTCCAAAAGCATGAGGCGAAGAACCTGATCGCGCTGCGCGCCGAGCGCGATGCGGACGCCGATCTCCACCGTGCGTTGCGAGGCAAGAAAAGAGAGCACGCCGTACAGGCCGACGGAAGCAAGGACGAGCGAGAGAATGGCAAAGGCAAGAACCAGCGTGGCGCTCAGGTCGGCGCTGGCCAGAGATTGGCCGATGACTTGATCCAGGGTGAGCACATCGGAGACGGGCAGCTCGGGATCGAGGGCCGCGATCTGCTTCTGCACGGGAACAGAGATGGCCAGCGGGTCGGAAGCGGTGCGCACGGCAAGGGCAAATCCGTTGACCTTGGGGAGCTCCGCGAGAGCCGGTGTATACATCGTGGCCGTGTCGGGCTGGCCCACCTGCCAGAGCGTGTCGCCCACTTCACCCACGATTTCAAAGTTGGTTTCAGGCTGACCCGGAACGTCCCAGGCGGGAACGTGCAGATGCCTGCCGATGGGATCTTCGCCGGGGAAGTACTTTTGCGCGAGCAGGTGACTGATGATGATCTTTTCGCCCTGGGCGCCGCGATCGTCGCTGGTAAAGAAGCGGCCGCGCAGAAGGGGAATGCCGAGAGCCTGGAAGTAGCCGGGATCGGCGATGCGGTTCATGGCGTCAGGAAGAAGCGTGCCCGGCGGAATGGGAGGATGTTCGCGGACGAGGAAGATATCGTCGCCCCCGTAGCCTGCTCCGGGAAACACCGAACCAAGGGCCGCGGCGCGGACGCCAGGCAGGGCGCGAAGGCGCGCGAGGAGCGCCTCATTGAAGGCGTTGATCTTTTCCTGCGTCGAGTACTTCTCTACGGGCAGGCTGTAGTAAAGGGTGAGGACGCCTCTGGTGTCGGCGCCCACGTCCGTGGCGCGCAGGCGGACGAAGCTCTTGAGCAAGAGGCCTGCGGCGATGAGGAGCACGACGGTGACGGAGATTTCAACCACCAGCAGCGCCTTGCGCAGCGTGGTGCGGCCGAGGCCGGCGCTGGTGGTGCGCGCGGTGGTTTGCAGCGTGGCAAAGACCGATTTGGCCGTGGAAGAGATGGCCGGAAGCAGACCGGAAAGAAGCGCGACAGCCAGAACCAGCGCGCAGGCAAAGGCGAGCACCATGCCATCGACGTGAATGGACTGCGCGCTGGGAAGCTCTTTCCAGGCGTGGGCGAGCCATTTCGTGGCGGAGAACGAGAGCGCGACTCCGAGCACGCCGCCGGCGAGCGAGATGAGCAGGCTCTCCATGAGCTGCTCGCGAATGAGCGTCCAGCGGCGCGCACCCAGGGCGCCGCGGATGGCCACTTCCTTTTGCCGCACGGCGGAACGGGCGATGAGCAGGTTGGCCACGTTGAGACAGCCGATCAGGAGCATGCAGCCGACCGCGCCCATGAGCAGGAGCAGCGGCTTGCGCACGTCCTGGGCCAGGTCTTCGGTGATGGAGCGCGAGACCGCGTCCTCGGCGACCGGCGCGTTGAGGTATTGCATGTGAATGCGGTATTGCAGCGCGTCGACCTGGGCAATGGCATTGGCGAGGCTGACGCCGGGCCGGAGACGGGCCACCACGCGGCTGAAATGAAAATCGTGGTGACGCAGCACCTCGGGTGGAATGCCCGCGGCGGCAAAAGGAACCCAGACCTGCACGGTTGAGTCGGGATAGGTGAAGTTCTTGGGCAGAACGCCGACGACGGTATAGGGCTGGCCGTCAAGATGAATGCTCCTGCCGACAATTGAGGGGTCGCCCGAAAAGCGGCGCTCGAACAGGCTCCAGGTGAGCATGACGACGCTTTCGCCGGGACGATCTTCGTCCTGGGTAAAACTGCGACCGTAAGCCGGTTGCACACCGAGAAGCGAGAACAGGTTGTAAGTGGCCCCGCGCGCAATGATGACTTCCGGCAACTCGCCACGCTCACCAGTGAGGTTGAACTGCGCATAGCGCCAGGCGGCCATGTCTCCAAAACCGTTGGTCTGGGAACGCCAGTCGTAGAAATCGGCGGGCGCGACAGGGTTGAAGTTGTAGTTGGGCTGATTCAGCTCGGGCGCGCGGAAGTGCTCGTAAATCATGACCAGTTGCGAAGGGTCGCGGAAAGGAAGCGGGCGCAGGAGCACCGAGCGCACGATGGTGAAGAGCGAGGTGCTGGCGCCGATGCACAAAGCGATGACGGCGACCGAGACCAGAGTAAAGCCGGGCGTGCGGCGGAGGGTACGAAAGCTCAAGCGGAGGTCCCGGAAGAGCGCTTCGAGCGAGTTCCAGCTCCATGCGGCACGGGTTTGCTCGCGCAGCAGAGCGGGATTGCCGAACGACCGCAGGGCCGCTGCGCGGGCTTCCTCCCGGCCCATTCCCGCCGCAACGTTTTCTTCGGTCTGGCGATCGAGATGGAAGCGGAGCTCGTCATCGAGGCGAGCGCCGGCGCGATTGCGCGCGAAGAGCATGTGAAGTTTCATGGCGAATTGATTGAGCCAACGCATTTTTGGGTGGTCAGTGGTCAGTGATCAGTGGTCAGCGATCAGCCCGCTTGACTTCCTTCCCTACTCCCTACTCCCTGTTTTCTGTTTTCTTGTTCCCTCTGTCCCTTGTTCCCTTGATCCCTGCTCCCTGTTCCCTGCCTCTCACGCTTCGCTGACGATGAGGTTGATGGCCGCCGAGAGCCGGCTCCAGTTGGCGGATTCGGTTTCCAGCTGCTTGCGGCCAGCGGCAGTGAGCGCGTAGAACTTGGCCTGGCGCCCGGTTTCGCTCTCGGCCCATCGTGCCTTGATCCAGCCCTGCTGCTCCAGGCGATGGAGGGCCGGGTACAGCGAACCCTGCTGCACCTGGAGGACCTCGCCGGAGAGCTGCTGAATGCGCTTGGCGATGGCCCAGCCGTGCATCGCATCGAGGGTGAGGGTCTTGAGGATCAACAGATCGAGAGTTCCTTGGACGAGATCGCTTGGTTTTCCCATAAGTCGGGTTCCCGGCGAGTTTGCGCGCCGGGGACGATACCTAGATTATCTACACCCGGTTGTGTAGATCGTCAAGGTATGGATGCCCGTTTGTGACGAATGGTTTGCGAATAGCCGCAAGCGAGGTGCTTTTCCGTTGCCGGGAATCGGGTGTATGCTCCTTGACGCGGGGGTTTTGGCCACAGTGGCGCACGCGCCCACACGGGTGATTACGATCGAGCGCGAGTATGGCTCTCGGGGCGGGGAGTTTGCGCACGAGCTCGCCCGGCGGCTGGGCTGGCGGCTGCTGGATGAAGAGCTGGTGAAAGGCGCGGCGCGGAGGGCCGGCGTGGATCCGAGGATGGCGGCCCGGTTCGACGAGCGGCTGGACCCGTGGTACTACCGCTACGGCAAGATCTTCTGGCAAGATTCGTCGATGTCCACCACCGGCAACTCGGAGGAGCAGATCTTCGACTCCGATCGGCTGCTGGCGCTTATCCACAAAGAGATACTGGAGGCTGCAGAAGAGGGCCAGTGCGTGCTGGTGGGCCGCGGCGCGGCGTGCGCGCTGGCCGGGAAGCCCGGCTGCTTCCACATCTTTGTGTACGCGACCTCAAGCGCCAAGAAGGACTGGTTCGCGCGCCAGTTTCCGCGCCAGGCGGAGAACGCCGAACAGGAACTGGCCGCCTTCGACAAGCGTCGGGCGGCGGTGATCCGCAAGTTTTACCAACAGGAGTGGTGCTCGCGCGGGCTCTATCACATGCTGCTGAACTCGTGCATGGGGATGGATGCGATGATCTCCGCGGTGGAGTGCGCGGCGGGCTTGTGCCCGGCGCCGGCGGGGGCTGCCACTCGGGCCGCAGCGCGATGAATAGGTCCGACTCCCGGACTTGAATTCCCTTCTCTGGATGGACGTTTGCGCTGGGCCAGGATCCTGTTGCGCGCCCCGGGGCGCCTGTGGTGTGGCCGGGAATGCATGCGGATCGACTCGGCCTCGGCAGTCAGACGGCAATGCGCGAAGCGCGAGCGGCAATGCGCGTGAAAACCTCCCACGGAATGGTCGCACCCGCACGCGCATGATCGAAGGCGGTGATGGTTTCGCCGCCCTGCTCACCGAGCAGGACCACTTCGTCTCCGGGCGCGACGCCGGGGATCTCGGTGACATCGAGGACGGTCTGGTCCATGGAGATGCGGCCGACGATAGGCGCGCGCTCGCCGCGGACGAGCAGGCTGAAGCGGTTGCCGAGGCTGCGATCGAGTTTACGGTCTAGGCCGTCGCCGTAGCCGGCGGCGACAAGAGCGAGGCGCATGGGTTCGGTGGCCACGAAGGTCCCGTTGTAACCGACCAGGGTTCCGGCGGGAACGCTGCGAACAGTAACGACCTGGGACTTCCAGGCGAGGACCGGCGCGAGCGCGGCGCGGGCGCGGGTGAGGGATGCCGGCTCGGCAGCCGCGACAGGTGGTTTGAAATCGGGCGTGAACTCGGGGATAAGGCCGTAGAGCACCAGGCCGGGACGAATCATGGCCTTCATGCCGTGGCGCGCGGCAAGCTCGGCCAGCGCCGGCGCCTGGCCCGCAAGGAGTGCGGCGGAATTCCCCACGTTGAGCCACTCGGCAAAATGGCCGGCCGCGGAGATGCGGCCGAGGGCCTGGTCGAGCAGCGCAAGCTGGGATTGGGTGATCTCGCCGCCAGCTTCGTCGGCGGCGAATAGATGCGTCATGACGCCCTCGAGGCGCAGCGGGGAGCCGGGACCGAATCGCGCAAGCAGAGGCCCAAGGGCGTTGGGATCGGCGCCCTGGCGGCTCATGCCGGTGTCGATTTCAAGGTGGATGGGTACAGATCCGGGTATCGGTCCGGAGGGTGCCTTCGCGGCGCGGGCGGCGGATGCGAGCTCGTCAAAATGCCACGCCTCCCAGGCCACCGGCGTGAGGCGATGGGCGAGCCCGGCTGCCCCCTGGCCGGGAAAAACGCCGCCGATGACGAGAATCTGAGCGTCGGGACAAAGCTCGCGCGCGGCAATGCCCTCCTCCACGCTGGTGACGCCCAGCCAGCGCGCGCCGCCTCGAACGGCGGCCGGCGCGCAGAGTGCCAGCGAATGGCCGTAGGCGTTGGCCTTGACGATCGCGAGCAGCTCCGCGTGGGGCGCGGCGAGCGAAGCCAAAAAGCGGAAATTTCCCTCAAGGGCGCGGGTTGAGATTTCAACCCAGCAGGGACGCGTTGGCATGGGGGCCGGCAAGGTTCAGTGTACGGCACGGACTGGAGAGGCGTCGTGCCTCACTTGAGCAGCGCGAACGCAACAATCGTCTCCTCCTGTGAGCCCAGCTCGTCAAGGATTTCCGCTTCGAGCGAGTCGGGCACCGGCATCTCGCAGCCGGCGACTTCCTCCGGCGTCGCCGCGGTGAAGCAAAGCTCGCAATGGCCGAGGGCTTCGGCGCCAGTTTCGCTCGCAGCGCGGATGGGCGGGCCGAAGACGCGGCAGGTCATGGGACGCCAGTCATAGACCGAGCAGAGACCGGTCGAAAGATCGAGCGCCGGACAAGGCGCGTCGTTGGCATAGCTTTTGAATTTCTCCTGGTCTTCCGCGCCTGTACCCAGGATGCCGGTTTCGCGGTCGCCCGGGAAATCGGCGCCATATTCGGCGAGCCAGGCGCGGGTGCGGGTTTCAATGGCCAGTGCGGCGGAGGGGTCTGTCTCACGCAGAGTCATCATGCCCACGCGGAGGCGGGCAGCGTCGAGGGCGTTGATGCGGAAGGCACCGTAACAGCACTGGGTGCACCCGGGACGGCAGACCAGATGCGGGCCGGCGCGGCGGGACACTTCCGCAAAGGAAGCGTCGACAATCTGAACCAGCTCGGCGTCGCGCGCGGGGAGCATGAGGGGATGATAGCGGGTGAGCGGAGCTAGCGGGGCTGGCGAGTCAGCAAGTTAGCGAGTTAGCGAGTTAGCAAGTTAGCGGGGTGCTGGTGAGGTTGAGTGCGTGCTTTCCCACACTTTTCGTCCGCCGCGGCGGACGAAAAGGATGGGGCAACCGGCGACTCGGTGAATCGCCAGAGCTGGGGCGCCACATTTGTACCCGAGTGTGGTCCGGGAGCGTACCATAACGAGCACGAGGTGAACCGTGCTGTATCTCGAACGCAGGCCCGCGGCACCGCTGGACCGGTTTGTGCGCATGCTGTGGCTGACGCGCGCGCCGGCGATCGAGCACCGGCGCGAGCGCATCCTGCCCAACGGGTGCGTCCAGTTGATCCTGAACCTGGAGCGGGACCAATTGTGCGACTGCCCGGCCTGCGGACCGGACGTGCCCGTGGCGCCCGCAATTGTGGTTGGTGGGCGCAGCGTGTACGAGATCATCTCCAGCGCGGACATGGCGGACCTGATGGGGGTGATCTTCGAGCCCGACGGGTTTGCGCTGTTTGCCGGCGATCGAGTAGACCTGTTCAGCAACCGCAGCATCGACTTGGAGTGCGCGTGGGGCGCGCAAACGCGGGCGCTCCGGGACGGGTTGCGTGCAACAGCGAACCTGGAGAAGCGGTTCGCGTGCCTGGAGGTGTTTCTGCTGGAACGCTGGAAGGCGCGCGCGGACAGGCGGCGCGTGGAGCAGGCGGAGGTGGTGCGCTACGCGCTGGACCGGTTCGGACGGGCACCGGCGCTGACCACTGTGCGCGCGGTAGCCCGGAGCACGGGATGGAGCGAACGGCGGTTCTCGCAGGTGTTTCGCGAAGAAGTGGGTCACTCGCCCAAGGTGTGGTGCCGGATCCAGCGCTTCCAGCGGGCGGTGCGGCTGCTGCACGCGGGTGCAGATGTGCGCTGGGCGGAGCTGGCGCTCGATTGCGGGTTCTACGATCAGTCGCACTTTGCCAACGAGTTCCGCGCCTTCTCCGGAGTGGATGCGACCACCTACTCGGCGCACAAGACCCAGTGGGCGAATCACATCCGAGTGGACTAGAGCGGTTCCACAGTACATGTAGCCATATGTCACAGTTGCGGAAGGTGGCTTTTTCTTGGTGAAAAAGCCACTTAGCATCTGCGGCTTCGGGATACAGCAACTGTGAGACCGCTGTAAGGACAATGCTTTCGCACTCTTTTCGCATCCGCCGCGGCGGACGAAAGGGACGAGGCGCCCAAGACAAGTGCGGGATTTCCGGTTTTTCCAAGACCCATACTCTGTCTCGACTCAGCATGGAAGCGGCGGACGTTTCCGCCCAGGGAGGTAGCATGGCCAATTCGACCATCATGCCGGCGCTCAGGTATCGCGATGCGAACGCGGCGATCGCGTGGTTCGAAAAGGTGTTCGGATTCACGCGGCGCGCGGTGTACGAGGGGCCGGATGGAACGGTGTACCACGCAGAGCTGGCGCTGGGCGGAGGGATGATCATGCTCGGGTCAGCGCGGGACGACGAGTATGGGCGAAACTTCGCGCTTCCCGGCGAACTGGGCGGAAAGGAGACGCGGAGCGCCTATATCGTGGTCGAGGATGTGGACGCAGTCTACGCGCGGGCGATCGCAGCGGGAGCGCCGGTGGTGCGGGCAATCCGGAACACGGATTACGGGAGCCGTGAGTTCATGGTGAAGGATCCGGAGGGACACTCGTGGAGCGCGGGCACATACGACCCGTGGAAAGCGCAGGGGTGAGCACTCACTGCGCGAAGGCGATCCAGTTGTCGGCGTCGGCGCGGTACTGATCGGTCTTGATGACCCGATTGACGAGATTCTGCACGTGGGCGGGATCGTCCTGACAAGTGAAGCGCAGAGTCTCGTCATTGCTGCCGGAGGCGATGCAGCGGCCGTCGGGTGAAAAGGCCAGCGTGAGCACGCCGCCGGAGTGAACGGCGATAACGGGCAAGGGGAGCTGAGAGGTAACGCCCCAGAGATAGATATTGGCGTCGGCGGTGCCGTAGGCGAGGCGCTGGCTATCGGGTGAGAAGGCGACGGCGTTGATGGCGGCGTCAGCGCGGGGCGGCGAGGGGACACAGTGCGGCGTGCTGGAAGTGCCGTAGATGGCGCTGGTATCGCAGGTGCCGACGGCGCGGGTCCAGTTGCCGGTAAACCAGACGGCGACCTCGCGGGAGCTGGTTCCTGCGGCCAGCCACTGACCGTCAGGAGAAAAGGCGACGGCATTGCACGAGCCCTGCAGGCGCTGCTGGCTCACCCAGGAGGGCGGGCTCGAGGGCATTTCTGTCCCATTCAGGATGCGGGGCGAGGACGGAGTTTCCTCAAGGAGCTGGCCTTCCGACCAGATCTGAACCGTGGCATCGGAGCCGCAAAGTGCAAGCGAGCGGCCGTCGCCGGAGAAAGCGAGGGTCTGGAGGGTCATGGCCGCGGGCGCGGACTGCCGGTCATTGGGTCGCGGCGCGGCAAAAGGCTGGACCACGGAGCGGAGAGCGGGCGACTCGGCCGGGCGCCAGAGAAAGATCATGCCGCGGCCGGCGTACTTGCGCCCGTTCCAGGTGAAGGCACGGGAAGGACTCAGATTGCCCGCGCCGGCGAGCCAGCCATCGGGAGAAAAAGAGAGAGCGGCGATGGCGATGGGGCCGCCTCCATTCTCGCGGGGCAGATCGAGCGGCGTGGACGAATGAGTGAGTGCATTCCAGAGCAGGACGGTGCCGTCGGTTGCGGAGGTGGCGACGAAGCGGCAGTCGGGCGACCAGGCCAAGGCCTTGCCGGTGGACACGTGGCCGGAGCGGGCGTCGATGCGGTTCAAATCCGGCTTGCCGGTGGCGGGATCGAGGGGAATGAAGGAGATTTCCGTCGGTGCATCGCTGGCGGTACTCCGGGAGACACCGCGAATGGCGGCAATCTGGGGCGGGAATTGCGCTGGTGCGCAGGCCGCCGGCTGCGGAGAATAGGCCAGCGCCTGAACCGCGCCGTCCGATTCGACGAACTTCGGCTGCGATTCCCAGGTGACGGCGTCGAAGGGACCGGGCGAGGGGGAGCCGGGAGCCGGTGGACCGGGAGCGGGCTGCTCCATCCAGAAGGAAACACGGCCGCTCGAGGATCCGATAAATACATCGGCGCCGCCGGAGACGATGACTCGCTGATCCCTGGAGATGGCGGCGCTGTAGACGACGTCGCGCTCGCCGCGGAGCATGATGCTGTCCCCATGCTGGAGAACAATGTGCCGGTCGTGCTCGTCTTTGACCAGCTTCCAAACCAGTACGGTGCCGGTGCTCCCGGTGGTCAGCAGAACGCTCCGGTACGGATCGTCAGAAAAAGTGAGCGATGTGACCAGCCCCTGCCCGGTTTCAAGAAAGGTCTTCGGCGCTTCGTCTTTCGCGGGATCGCGAGCGAGCACGTATTCCACCACGCGGCCGTCGCGCGTGCCCAAAAAGATCCGGTTGTTGTCGTAAAAGGCGATCGACATGAGTCCGGAGACATCGGCGACGATGGGGCTCGGCCGGCCCTGAATCCAGAGATGGCCGTCGCCGAAAGCCATGGCGAAAGTGCTTCCATCGGGTGAGTAGGCCGCCGCGTTCATGCCCCGGCTTGGGCAGCCCGGCATGCCGGTACAGTGCAGAGCGGCGTCGAACTTGTTTTCGAAGAGGACGGTTCCGGAAGGCGTAATGCGGAAAAACTCGGCGGTCAAGTCTTCGCTGGTGGTGGCAAACTCCTGGGTTCCAGGGCGGAAAACGACGGTATCGACAGCCTGAGCGTGCTGCGTAGGTACTGGAATGACAGCGTAGGGAGGCTTTGTGCTCCACAGGTAGACGGTGCCGCCGCCGCTCCGGTTGGAATTCCACTTGCCGGTGCTGACGGCGAGCCAGTTTCCATCGGGCGAAAACTTTGCCGAAAGCATGCCGGGCTGGGTGGAGGGAAGCTGGAAGTGGCGATCGCAATGGCTCAGCTCGTCGGCGTACTGGCGATTTACGCTTCCGGCGGCCGTGGGGGTAACGACGAGAAAAGGCCGGGGGCAATGGGCGCCGTCGAAGACAAGGAGGGCGCGGACCAGCGCCGGCGGGGTTTTGGAATTTGCATTGAGCCCTTCGATCGAGAAGAGGCGCACGGTGGAGTCAGAGGCGGCGGCCGCGGCGAGTTTGCCGTCGGGCGAGAGGTCGACACCCCGGACCTCTGCCTGGTACCCGATATAAGAGAAGGCCGCATTGCCATCGGAGCGGCCGCGCAGATAGCCCCACTCGAAGCGCTGGTCGACCTTGTTATCGAAGCCGTTGAGGAGGGCATAGAGATAGATGTGCCGGCGGATGAAGGAGAGGGTCTTGATGAGGAAGGAGTGGCCGTCAGCGCTGGTCTTGGTGCGCCAGCCGGGCTGGCGGACGAGGCCCGCGGTCTGGCGCAGGAGATCGGTGCCGGAGGCGTAATCGCCGCTGTCGTAGGCGCGCTGAACCTGAATCATGTTGGCGCTGTAATTCTGGAAGGCGACATGCTGGCCGTCGGCGCCGATCTTGAGCACCAGGGCGGCAATGGCCGCGATGACGGCGAAGGCAATGGCCGCGGCGCGCAGCACGCCCTTGCGGAAGGCCTCGCGCTGGCGGCGCAGCTCGGCGTCGGGCATGTTGACGCGAATCCAGCGCGGATCGAAGACGCGCTTGTAGATTTCGTTGCGCACCGCAAGGTGGTCGGCGCGGACGGAAACTAGACCGGAGAGGCGGAGTACGTCGATGAGTCGGTTGGCGTCGTCGTCGGGAACGACTTTGCCGGCGCGGATGTGGCTGTAGAGATCGAGCAGGCTGGCGCGATCGACCTCGCTGCGCAGGATGCGTTCGCGGACGAAGAGCAGATTGTCGTCGGTCTCGCGGGCGCGCGAGGAAAGAAAGAGCCGGTCGCAGACGCGATCGACACCGTGGATGGAGTCGATGTGGGGATCGGCGGCAATGGCGGCGCATAGTCGCTGGGTCAGATAGGGATGGCCGCCTGTCCACCAGAGAATGCGGTCGAGGAGATCGATGGCAAGGCCGTGGGGACGGTCGAGTCCGTGGAGCAGCGGGCCGGCCTCTGCCGTCGTGAAGTCGCTGAGCTCGACGCGATGGCCGATGTTGAAGGGGGTGGTGCGCACGTTGCGGATGAGATCGGAGGGCGTGGCCACACCCAGCAGGCAGAAGGTGATGCGGCGGAGCTCGGGATCGGAGGTGCGGGCGTTGTAGAGCTCGCGGATGCCGGCAAAGAACTCGTCGGTGGGAAAGGGAAGCCCGCGGACGGCGTCGATTTCATCGACGAACACGACGATGTTTGCGCGGACGGAGGCGAGCACGACTTTGCGCAGAGCGCTCATCCAGCGCTGCATGGGGCCGAGGCGGCTGATCGAGGCATCGTTCGAGTTCCAGAAATCGTCGACCTCGTCTTCCAGGCCGAACTCATGGCCGAGACGGACGAGCAGGCCGTCGTACCACTGCTCGGGGGTGAGGTTCTGGCCGATCTTGGTGAGATCGAGGAGCGCGACCTTGACGCCGTGGCTGCGGAGGCGCGCCGCGGTGCGCACCATGAGCGAGGATTTCCCCATCTGCCGCGAGGTAAGGACGTAACAGAAGTCGCCGGCGACGAGATGATTGTAGATGTCGTTGTCGGCCTTGCGCTCCACGTAGCTGGGCGCATTGGCGGGAAGCGTGCCGCCGATGGTGAAGAAGCTGCGTTCGGTGGCAGGCAGTACGGGGGCGATGGTCATAGCTCAGGCAAGATGGCGGGCAAGGTAGGAGCGGTAAATGGCGCAGCGGAACTGAGCGTCCTGGGCCGAAGAGCCGACGATTAGGCCGCCGCTGCGCAGGCGATAGAAGCTGGTGGGGTCGGGGATGGGCTGGCCGTGGACGAAGGAGCGCACCACTTGCAGCAGGCGCTCGTCGCGCGCCAGCAGAACGAGAATGCGGCGCAGGTGATCGCCGTAAGGGCCTTCGTCGGTGTCAGCCACTTCGAGCAGCCGGTCAACGGATTTGCCCTGGTTGGTGAGCTCGTAGAATCCGCGGCGGGTGAGATAGGGCTGGCCGCTGAGCAAGTCGTAAAAGCGCTTGAGATCCTCGGCAGTCTGGATGGGGTCCTTGTAGAGGTGGTTGAGTTTATCCACCTGCTCGATGCCGAAGTCGTGCAGCTCAAGGCGGGTGCCGACATTGAATGGCGACTGATTCTGGTCGGTGATAAAGAGGTGCGCCTCGGTGGCGTAGACGATGGCGATGGTCAGACGCTTCCAAGGTCCGTCGGGATCGACCGCGCGCTCGTTATGCCAAGAACGAAACAGGCCGAAGACCTCGCTGGCGTAGGGACAGGGGAAAAGGCGATCGACCTCATCCATAGCCAGGATGAGATGGCCCTCGGCTTTGTCCAGGACTTCGCGGCGGATGTAGCGCTCGAAGTTGACGCTGGGCGCGCGCCCCGGGCGCCAGACATCTTCCGGGAAGACGTCGAGGTCAAGCTGGTCAGCGATCATGCCGCCGAGGCCTTTGTAGAGGCTTTCGATGTCGGCGAGGTTGACCTGGTTGAGCTTCTGGAAGTCGACCAGAGCGATGGTCTTGCCGGCCTTGCGCGCCTGCTGCAGTCCGCGCGCCAGCAGCGAGGTTTTGCCCATCTGCCGCGCGCCCTTCACCAGAACGATGCTGTCCTGGCGGTCGAGGGCGGCGTGGAATTCGAGATCGGAAGGCTGCACGATGTAATAGGGCGACTCGAGCGGAACGGCGCCGCCCGGGGTTTCGTCGCGGATGAGCTTGGGCTGCTCCTTCGCAATGAGGCTGTCGAGCAGGTGGGCAAGCAGCTCGGCGTCGTGCTTCGGGTCGCGCCACAGGTGGTACTGGAGATTGCCGAGGATGCTGAAAAACGGCTCGGGCAGGCCCTCCTCATAGTCGACGCGGACGGGCAGAATACGCGGCTTGCCGAACTGCTGCAGGGCGGCGTCGGAGGCAATCTGGATTTCCATGCCCAGCATCTCGCTCTGCACCGAGGCGGCGGAGAGCAAGGGAATGACGGCGTCGGACTCGCGCACCTGGCGTTCGATTTCGCGCGCCCATTCAACGCCGATGCGCAGGTGGCGATCGACGAAGACTTCGTGGCCGGCCGATCGCAGGCCGGACTCGAGAACGGTGAGCACGTGATCGTCGGGCTGCGCGCTGCGCTTGTAGAGCAAAGCGACGCGGAGGGTTTTGGTGTCTTCGCCGCCAGCCGGCGACGGTGCGCCCTGCCGGGCCACGGCGGGGGCTTCAACCGCGGGCGCAAGGGCGACGGCGTGCGCTGACGCATGCACGGAGATTGAAGACGCAAACCCGCGCGCCGTGGAAGCGCGGGTCTCGAGCGAAGGAGACGCGAAGGATCTGGGCTCGGCCGGCGCATTCACGATGGCGGATACGCGATCAATGAGCGGGCCGAGATGGTTTTCGAGCGGGGGCTCGAGGGCGTCAAGCAATTGCACGCCGATGAGAATGAACTCGAGCGCGCCGCCCGGCTCGACATCTTCAATGCGCAAGGGAATGACCACCTTTTGCTTTTCAAAGGCGCGATGCAGCTCGCGTTTGACGTGCATGCTCTGGTTGGCATGGGAGGAAAAGATCAGCACCACGACGCGGCTCGCGTCGATGCCCTTGATGATGGCGTCGTCCCAGGATGCTCCGCCGGGAATGTCGCGAGGCGCAATCCAGCAGCGGATCTTGCGCTGCTCAAGAGCCTGACAGACAGCGTTCGCGGTGTCACCGTCGAGCGACGAGTGACTGATAAAAGCAACTGGTTCGTGCGGCATGGCTGGTTGGGGCCGGGGGCGATGGTTGAGGCAACTATAGCCCGCCGGAAGAATGGGTGTAAACGGTTTTCTTCGCGTACCGATAGCACGTTCAGGGGACGCCAGGTACGCTTTCGCGGGAGCCGGCGTCAAAAGGAACTCAACCCGGGGTCTTTCCCGGGCGTCAACGAACCGTGGCTGGAATTTCTCCCTGGGTCCGGCCGGCGCCCATAAGAATGAGCGAGCGCTGGGCGAAGGGCGAGTAGACAAGAAGCGCCATGCAGGCGACCGCGAGACCGAAATCGATGTGGTGCAGAAGGAGAAAGGGCGAAAGAGACCACAGGACATCCACGAGGAGCAGAAACGGCCAGAGGCTGAGAAATTTCCGGCGCACGGCGGGCGCGCGGAAGAGAACCGCGCAGAGGACGAAGGCGCGGACGGGAATGAGGATGGCCGCGGTGACGATGAGGATGGTGAAGATCAGCGTGGCGCGATGCAGAGGCGAGAGCAGGTCCTCGATTTCGGCAAGGTTCGCGAGCGCGCCCACGTAGAATCCGAGATACATCAACTGCAGAAGGAGAAAAAGCGTCTGCACCACGGCGTGCGGTGTCTTGGGGAGATCCTCGGCCGAGGCAAGCATGCGCGGGCGGGATTTTGCGGCAGTCTCAGGTGCGGATCCGGGTTCAGGTCCGGACGCAGTCTCGCTCGTTAACCTTGATTCGCGCTGTGCGGAGGCGGTTTCTCCGCCGGCAATGCACTCCACGGGAGCGACGAAGCGATAGCCGCGGCGGGCGAGAGTCTCAATAAAAAGTGGACTCGCGGCGGTGTCCGAGAGGGCTTCGCGGATGCGATTGACGGCGGAGTTGACGCCGTGCTCGTAGTCGACGAAGGTGCCGTCGGGCCAGAGCTCGCGGGAAATTTCCTCGCGGGTGAGCAGCTCGCCCGGGCGCGCGAGCAGCAGGAGAAGGACTTGCAGAGGCTGGGCATTGAGCTTGATGCGCACGCCCTTTCGGCGCAGTTCGCCGGTGCGGACGTCAACCTCAAAGACGCCGAAGCGATAGCGTGAAGGCGGGCTGGGCGCGGTCATCGCTTCTTCCCCTGAAATGTTCCCTGGAGGCCAGTTTAGCTGAATCCGCGCGGGCATTGGGCCCGGCAAAGCGGGCGAGAAGTTGCGCGAAGTTGTAGAAGACCAAAGGGTTGCGCGGTGAGAAACATGCGCGCTCCGCGTGAGGCTCCATGCATTGCCGCGGCAACGTCTTTGGGGACATGGTACGCAGCATGAGGCAGGGACGCAGGACGATGACGAACCGGCTGCTGGCGATGGCAGCGCTCGCGGCGCTGGGGGCCGTCGCGGCCGCGGGTGAAGCGCCGAATGCCGCGGCGCAGTCGGCGTTCCAAGCGTACGTGCAAGAGGTGGAGGCGCGGCTGGATGCGGAGCACAAGCGGCCGGACACGTATCTGGCCCCGGAGGACTGGCAACGCGTGCGCGCGGGCGAGCCGGTCATTGAGGAATTGACGGCGAAGAACAAGGCCCAGCTCGAGGGAGCGCTGATTCATGACTGGCGCGGGACAGCGTTTGCTCCGGGAGCAACTGCCGCGGAGTTCGAGCGTGTGCTCAGGGACTTTGCCGCGTATCCACGAGAATTTGCGCCGCAGGTGGTGAGCGCGAAGGCGACCGAACTGGGTGCCGACCACGCGGTCGCGGTGCTGCGCGTCCGCCAGCAGCATGTGATCACGGTGGTGCTGGATACGGCGTACGACATCGCGTATGCGCGGGCCGATTCCATGAACGGGCCGAAACGCGGGACGATTGCCTCGCGCAGCTCGCGGGTTGAGGAGATCGGTGCGAACGGGCGCCCTTTGAGCGCGGCTGCCGAGCACGGCTTTCTGTGGCGCATGAACACGTATTGGAGCTACGAGGAGCGCGACGGCGGCGTGTATATGCAGATCGAGTCTGTATCGCTGACGCGGTCGATCCCGACCGGGCTGGGATGGGCGATTGGGCCGTTTGTGGAGAGCGTGCCGCGCGAGTCGATCGAGTTCACGCTGCGCGCGGTGGTGAAGGCTTTGAAGATGGGAGCAAGTTAGCGAGTCAGCGAGTCAGCAAGTCAGCAAGTCAGCGAGTCAGGGGAGTCGGCGGAGTGAGGGAGGGGAGTTGGCCATGAATACGGGAGCAATGACGGAGGCGGGATTCAGGGCGGCGCGGCGGAAGCAGCAGGCGCTGACGGCAGAAGCGGAGAAGCGCGCGCTCAAATGGATGGCGGAGCGCGCGCCGGCGTGGGTCACCTCGGACCGGCTCACGCTGCTTGGGTTCGCAGCGCAGATCGGCGTGGGCGCGTGCTATGCATTGGCGCGCTACGACCGACGCGTGCTGCTTGCGGGCATCTTGTTTCTTGCGCTGAACTGGCTGGGCGACAGCCTGGACGGCACTCTGGCGCGGGTGCGGCGGCAGGAGCGTCCGCGGTTTGGATTCTATGTCGATCACATGGTGGACATCTTCGGCGCGACGGCGCTCATGGCCGGCCTGGCTTGGTCAGGGCTGCTGCACCCTTGGACCGCGGCGGCCATGCTGGTGGCGTTTCTGCTGCTCGCAGGCGAAAGTTACCTGGCCACGTACACGCTGGGATGGTTTGAGCTTTCGCAGGGATGGTTCGGGCCGACGGAGATGCGCATCCTGCTCGCCGTTGGCAACCTGGCGCTGCTCAGGAGCCCGTATGCGCACCTCTTCGGGCATCGGCTTCTGCTCTTCGATTTGGGCGGAGCGATTGCGGCGGCGGCGATGTTCGCCTTGGCCGTCGGCGTTGCCGCGCGGCATACGGCGGCGCTTTACCGCGAGGAGCCGTTGCCGTGAAAATTCTGGTGCGCTGGGGCAAGTTTAACGCGGTCGGCGCTCTCGGCATGGCGGTGCAGCTCGGCGTGCTGTCTGTGCTCAATCGCGTGAGTGCTGGGCACTACTTAAGGGCAACGGCGGCGGCGCTCGAGGTAACGCTGCTGCACAATTTTGTGTGGCACCTGCATTACACTTGGCGCGACCGGCGTAACCGCTCCGGCGTCTTGGGCCAATGCGTGCGCTTTCACCTGGCCAATGGCGCGGTGTCGATGATGGGAAACCTCGCGCTCATGCGCATCCTGGTGGAGGGCGCGCGGATGCCCGTGGTACCCGCGAATTGTGCCGCGGTCCTTTGCTGCTCGTTGTTGAACTTTGCGCTCGGCGACCAGTGGGTATTCGGCGAAACGCGGAAGGCGCAAGCATGACGCCGTTGCTTACTGCGATTGGTTGGGGCTCTGAGGCGAGGTGGTTTTCAGCCGGTTGAAATCGACTGCGAAATGCGGGTCTTCCCGCGTACCGTCGATCTGGATGGGGACTTCGGTGCCGGCGCCGTCCTTCTTGAAGAAGCGGTCGACCGGTTTGGCCAGCAGGCCCTTCCAGCCCCCGATCATCTGCGAGACCGTGGCGGTCATTTTGGCGGTGCCGGTAAAGTCGAGCCGGCCGCCTGCAACGCCGTATGCGCCAGCCATGGCGATCTCGGCTCCGGGCATGGAGTACTTGAGGTCAGGCAGCGTGATCACTCCGTGCTCCATGGTGAAGTCGCTTTGCATGGTGGCGTGGATGCCCGCTGCGGCGCCGCTTTGTTTGGCTGCCTTGGGATCGCCCTGGCCCCGGAAGCTCAAATCGGCCATGCGGCTCTGAATCTTCTCGTTGGTGAATTGGGCATCGTCAAGCGAAAAACGGCCTTTGAGCCGAATGCGCTCGTGGACCGGCTCCTTGCCTGGTGGGATCTCCACTGAGGAGTTGAGGGTGAGCTGGCCGGTCATGAGCGGGACGCCGTTCTTGCTGGTGAGACGAAGAAAATCCTCCATGCGGCCGCGGGGAATATCGGCCGTCAGGGAGATCAAGTGGCCGCCGGGGCTTTGCGCCAAAGGGCCGGAGCTGGAAGGCACGGGCATAGCGCCGGCGGGCATGCCGACCACTTCGCCCTGCACGCTGAAGTGCGAGTCGCCAAGCGTGGCTTCGACTGGCTCGAGCCAGGTATCTCCGTTGGTGGCGTCCACCAGGGCATGAAACTGTGTGTGCAGATTCATGGGCGTGTCGAACATGGTGAGGCGGAAATCGGGCGTTTCGGTCACGCCATCGATGGTGAGGTTGCGCATCTCGCCCTGGTACTTCCCGGTTGAGTTGAGAGTCCCCGCGATTCCCTTGAAGTCCGCGAGATTGGCGTGGTCAAAGGTGTATTCGCCTGTGATCGCGCTGGCTGCGGGGTCGTCGACGGTCCAGGGTCCGAAGGTCCCGCTGGTGCGGATGATGCCGACGGGACGGGCGTTGGTGAGGTCGGCGGTGAAGTTCATCCGGCCGCCGCTCTCGATGTTGGTGAGCTTGAGGCTGGCGATGGCGAATTCGAGGGGCAGCTTACCCGGTTTGCCAGGTTCCAGGATCAGGTGCACGTCGGTGCAGTCGAGACTATTCACCACGAAGTGTATGAGCGCCTGCTTCACCTTGGAATCGACCGGGGAGCCCGGTTGGGAGCTGCCGGCGGATCCCGAGGCTTCCGGGCCGGAGGCTGGAGAACCCGTAGCGTGAGAAAAGCGGGACTTGGGCGGCATATCGACGGTGAGGCCGCGCATCTGCACCACGGAGATGCGAATGGGCTTACCCGGGGCGTAGTGAAGCGGGGCGCGAAAGCGGAAGTCTTCGAGAGAGATGAGGGGTTTCTCGCCTCCGGCCGCGGGAATGGTGATGCCTTGGACCTCAGCAGGGGGCCAGATGCGCAGGCCGCGGCCTTCCGCGCGCAGGCCGCCGAGCAGGGAAACATGAAAGGAATCAAGCTCGACGCGGGCGTGAAAATGCTCCTGAAGCTCATCGACAATGCGCGCGCGCAACATGGGTTCCGCACGATGTGCGAGCACGGCCACGGCGGCAACGAACCCGGCGAAGAGCACAAGCAGGCAAACGGCGGTCCATTTGAGAACCGGGTGCCTCCGGCCGAACCCTTTTCGCGCAGGGCTTGCGCTTACGGGTCGCTCCGGATTTTGCTCCGAACTGGGCTCCGGGTCCATGGTTGCAGCCTGCTTCCTTCCATTTTGCGCCGCCGCGCGAGCGTTGGCCGGCGCGGCAGTGGGGCTCATTCCATTCGACGCCGAAACCGGCCCGGAGCAGCTCCTATTTCTGTATAGATGCCAAATGCCGTAGACTTCTTACCACGGATGCAGACCCTGATTGAAAACCTCGTGAAGCTGCAGGCGGTGGAGTTGGAACGAATCCGCCTGAGCCAGGACATGCGCGCGCTCCCCGGCGAGATTGCCGGCGCGGAAGCGGCGCTCGGAGCGGCGGAACGGCAGTCGGCCGAGGTGTCGGCGGCGCTGAACCGGGAAGAAACGCTGCGCACGCGCCTGGAGCGCGAGACGGAGGGGCACCGGCAAAAGGCGGCACGGTTCCGGGCGCAGCACAATTCCGTGAAGACGCCGGAACAGGCGGCGGCGATCGAACACGAGATCGCGTTTGCCACCGCGGAGATCGGGCGGCTGGAGGACGAAGAGCTGGCCAGCCTGGAGCGGACCGAAGAGCAGGAAGGTGCGCTGGCTCGCGCGCGGGGGCAAGTGGAGGAGCTTGCCGGCGCTCTCGAAAAGACGCGCGAGCGGACGAGCGCGCGGCAAAAGCAACACGCGGAGCAATTGGCCGCGCTGAACGCGGAGCGAGATCGGGTGCGGCTCGAGATCGGTCCCGAGTGGCTGGCGCGGTTTGACCGGCTGGCCGCGGCCCGCGGCACGGGCATTGCGCGCGCGGAAAACCAGCAGTGCACCGGCTGCCGCATGGGCTTGCGCCCGCAGATCTGGAACCAGCTCCGCGAGGGCGAACTGCTTGCCTGCGACAGTTGCAGCCGGCTGCTCTACTGGGATCCGGCGATGGTGGCAACACCCAAGCAACCGCAGCCGGAGATGATCCCGGGCACCGGGCAGGCGGTCCGCAAGCCCGGACAGGCAGGCGGCTGAGTAAAGGGAACGAAGCGGTGCGGCGCATCTGCGTGGATATGGACGAGGTGATGGCGGACACACTCGCCGAGCACCTGCGCCGCTACAATCAGGCCTTCGACGAGGACGTAACCCTCGAAGATCTGGCGGGCAAAGGTCTGTGGGAAGTCGCTCCGACGGATCGGCAGCAGCAATTGCGCGCCTTTCTCGACGCCGAGGACTTTTTCGAGGACCTGCCGCTGATGCCCGGCGCGCAGCCGGTGCTGAGGGAGCTCGCCAGCCGGTTCGAGATCTTCATTGCCACGCAGGCCATGGCGGTGCCCAATTCGCTGGGACCGAAGTATCGCTGGCTGCAGCGGCATTTTTCCTTTGTTCCGCCCACCCGTTACGTTTTTTGCGGAGACAAGAGCATTCTGCGCGCCGATTACCTCGTCGACGACCAACCGCGCAACCTGGAAAGATTCGAGGGGCAGGGCCTGCTCTTTTCGGCGCCGCACAACCTGTCTGTGAGTGGATTTGTGCGCGTGGCAAACTGGGCGGCGGTAGCGGATTATTTCCGCGGCGTGCGCGCAAGCTGACGCGGAGAAGACCGAGGCGCGTTGACAACTTCGCGCGCCGACTTTATAGTTTGCTCGCCACCGAGGCGATTCAGCGGAGGCGCTTGAAATGCCTGCAAGGCTTGCCGGTTCTCTCTGCGTGCTTGCGCTCGCCACGCTCTCGCTCCATGTGCACAGCGCGCGTGCGCAAGCGATCGGAATCTTCGAGGGTCAATCGGATGTGGGCAGCGTCACCCCGCCGGGAGCGGCGCACTACGACCTGAATACCGGCGTCTACACCGTTACTTCGGCGGGCGCGAACATCTGGGGTGCGACAGACGGATTTCATTTCGTCTGGAAGAGGGCGCAAGGCGACGTGGCCTTGACCGCCGACATCGATTTCTCGGAAAAGACGGGCGAGCACAATCCGCATCGCAAGGCCGTACTCATGTTCCGGCAGACCTTGGACGCAGACGGCGCCTACGCAGACGTGGCGCAGCACGGCTCGGGGCTTACGGCGCTCCAATTCCGGCAGACCAAAGGCGGCACGACCGGTAGCATCGAGCTGAATATCGATCCGCCGGAGCGCGTGCGCGTGGAGAAACGGGGCGACGTCTTCACGCTGTTTGTGAGCCTGCATGGCGAGCCGCTCCACGCCGCAGGCGCGTCGGTCAAGCTGCACCTGGACGAGCCGTTTTATGCCGGCATCGGTCTCTCCGCGCACGACGCGCAGGCGCAGGAAACGGCGACATTCACCCATCTCGAATTTGAGCAGCTAGCTCCACCAGCCGCCACGGCTCCGCTCGCGCTCTTCAGCACCATCGAGGTACTCGAAGTCGATTCCGGGCGGGCGACGATTGCCTATGCGGCGCGCGGCGACGCGCAGGCGCCCACCTGGTCGCGCGATGGGAGCACGCTGGCTTTCAACCAGGACGGGAAAATGTTGAGCGTGTCGGCCGACGGCAAGGGAACGCCGCAGACGATCGATACGGGCGCAGCCACGGGATGCAACGGCAGCCATGGGTTTTCGCCCGACGGCAAGTGGCTGGCGATCACCTGCACGACACAGGCCAATCCCGGCAATCGCGTGTACGTGATTTCCGTTGCGGGTGGAACGCCGCGCATGGTTACGGCGAATCCCGATTCCTACTTTCATAGCTGGTCGCCGGATGGAAAGACCATCCTGTTTACGCGGCCGGGGCAGGGCTCGAATCGGGGCGCGATCAATATTTATTCCATCTCCGCGGAGGGCGGCGCGGAAACGGCGCTCACCAGCGGGACCGGCACCAGCGATGACCCGGATTTCAGCCCCGACGGCGCATTTATTTACTTCAATACCGACCGCTGGGGCGGAATGCAGATTGCTCGCATGCACGCGGACGGAAGCCAGGTGGAACAGCTGACATTCGACAAGTTCAGGAATTGGACGCCGCATCCCGCGCCGGACGGCAAATCGATCGTTTTTCTTTCCTACGCTCCGGAGGTGACCACGCACGCCTCCAACAAGGACATCGTGCTGCGCAGGCTTTCAACCAGCGGGGGCGAGACGCAGGTGCTCGCGAATTTGGTGGGCGGGAACGGATCGATGAACGTGAACAACTGGTCGCCGGACTCCAAACGGCTCGCCGTTGCGAGCTACGAGCTCCTGCCGGCCGAAGCGGAAAAATAGTAAGCCCGGGCGAAGTTCCTCTTCGCCTTTCCACAGGGGAGGGCTCGCGCGAGCGTTCCGCCTATATGACTCCTTCGCCGCGTTCTTCACCGCCGTTGGTGCGGGGCACGCCCCCGGGTATGGGGCGGGGCACGGGCACAGGCGCGCGGAAGGGCAGCGGCTGAGCCGTGGGCGCCTGATGCATGGTGACGATGATGGCGCCGGCGGGCTTGCGTCCTGCGCACTGATAGGAATGCGGCGTCCCGGCATCGAAGTAGACGGCGTCGCCGGTTTCGAGCGTGGTCTGGTGTTCGCCGTGGCGCAGGGCGAGCTCGCCATTGAGAACATAGAGAAACTCAAAACCCTGGTGCATGTGCGCCTTCGGCTCCACGGGGCCCTCCTGCGGAAGGAACTCCGCATAGTAGGGATCCATGTACCGGTCGGGAACCATGTAGCCGAGACTTTCAAAGGTGTATGTAGGCGGATCGGCGCCGGTTTGCGGCAGTCGCACGCGGTCCTTTTGCCGATGCACCCGGAACATGGCCGTGGGCTCATTCTCAAAGAAGTAAGAGAGATCTTTGGAAAAGACCATGGCGATGCGCGCAAGATTTCTCAGCGTAGGCACCACTCTGCCGGTTTCAAGCTGGGAAAGAAAGCTGGCGGAAAGGCCGGTGTGCTTTCCCAGTTCGACCAGTCCCATGGATTTTTTCAGACGCAGCCTGCGGATTCTTTCCCCGATCCGCTTTTCGGCAATAAACCGTTCCGCGGTTTCCGGATCGGCTTGTGTTTTCTGCATCTCCTCGTTTCTTACCTCAGCGCGTTCACCCATCGCTGCCAAAACTGCCTCCTTGCTCTATATAGGATGCAACCCCAGGCAATATTGTCCAAATCAAAACAGCTTCCAGTCCAATCAAATCCCCTTACGGGGCGCCGGTATCCTCCGGTTGCCGGGAGCGCGCGTTATTCTAGAAATTCCGGCCGTCCAAAGGAGCGGCCGCACGCGCTTACCCCCGACAAACGGCGAAAAGGACGCGACCTAGACCATGCCCGAGCAAGCCGCACCGGTTACCACCATTGCCGCCATTGGCCGGCACGAAGGCCAGTCCGTGACTTTGCGCGGGTGGCTTTACAATCTGCGCGAATCGGGAAAGCTTCTGTTTCCCATTTTTCGCGACGGTACAGGAACGATTCAGGGCGTGGCGCACGTGAAAAGCGTCCCGTCAAATGTCTTTGATGCCTTGAAAGGGCTAACGCAAGAGTCCAGCGTGATAGTTCGCGGGCGGGTGCGGGCAGATAAGCGCGCGCCGGGAGGGTACGAGCTGGACATCGAAGACCTGGAGGTGGTGCATCGGGTACCGGAGTCCGATCCTTACCCCATCACCCTGAAGGAGCACGGGGTCGATTTCCTGATGGAGCGCCGGCATTTGTGGGTGCGCACGCCGCGGCAATCGGCCATCCTGCGCATCCGCGCGGAGATCATGCGGGCCGCGGCCGAGTATTTCGACTCGAACGGCTACGTTCGCACCGACCCGCCGATTCTGACGCCGGCGGCATGCGAGGGAACGTCGACCCTGTTTCCCGTGGATTATTTCGGCGATCCGGCCTTCCTGACCCAGAGCGGGCAGCTTTACGTCGAGTCGACGGCCTTGGCTCTGGGCAAGGTATATAGCTTTGGGCCCACGTTCCGGGCAGAGAAGTCAAAGACGCGGCGGCATTTGACCGAGTTCTGGATGATTGAGCCGGAAGTGGCGTTCATGGATCTCGACGGTCTGATGGAGCTGGCGGAGAATTTTCTTGCGCACATTGTTGAGAGCGTGCTGAAGAATCGGACTGCGGAGCTCGAGACCATCGGGCGAGACGTGGAAAAGCTCAAAACCATCGTCCCGCCGTTCCCGCGCCTGCGTTACGACGAGGCGGTGGAGATGCTCAATCAGGCGCACAAGGATGGGCACTTGGAGGCGCCGTTTGCGTACGGCAACGATTTTGGCTCGCCCGATGAAACGTGGCTGAGCACGCAGTACGACCGGCCGGTGATGGTGCACCGGTATCCGGCGCACGTGAAGGCGTTCTACATGGAGCCGGACCCCAAGGATTCGCGCTACGCCTTGTGCGTGGACGTGCTGGCGCCGGAAGGGTATGGAGAGATCATCGGAGGGTCGCAGCGCGCGGCGAATCTGGAATTGCTGGAGAGCCGCATCCGGGAGCACAAGCTCCCGATGGAAGCGTTCCAGTGGTATCTCGATCTGCGGCGCTACGGAAGCGTGCCCCACGCAGGATTCGGCATGGGCATCGAGCGCGCGGTGGCGTGGATCTGCGGCCTCGATCACGTGCGCGAGACCATCCCGTTCGCGCGCACGCTGCACCGGATGTATCCGTGAGTCTGCGCGGCGCAGAAACTCGCTAGCCCGGAGGCCACGTCATTTGCCGCCCGCCAAACAGATGCAGATGCAAGTGATCCACGGTTTGGCCGCCGTCAGGTCCGGAGTTGATAACCACGCGGTAGCCCTTGCCGAGACCTTTCTCGCGGGCAATCTCCGCAGCCGTCCACAGGAGATGGCCGAGCAGATCGCCGTGGTGGGCGCCGGCTTCGCTCAGGGAGCCGATGTGCTCGCGGGGCACGATGAGGATGTGGACCGGCGCCCTCGGATTGACGTCGGCGAAGGCGTAGATGCGCGCGTCCTCATGAACAGCGGTGGAAGGAATCTCGCCCGCGGCGATTTTGCAGAAGATACAGCTCATACGGCGATTCCTGAGTAACGGTGCTCTTCGAGCGCCGGTGCCAGGTCGACGACTCCCTGCTGGTCGCGTCGACTTGAGACTGTCGGCTTCAGGACGCAGCACCTCAGGAATCGCTCTAGCGGAACCAGTGTACAGGAGCGGGGAGGCGTTGGTGCGGGGGGAAAGGCGGCGAAAACGCGTGGGAATTTTCGCGCCGATTGAAGGCTTGTTCGCTCTCACAAAAAGCGGCGAAATGCGGGACAAACTCGAAGTGCGCAAGGGGATGCGGGCGCAACCTCACTGATTGAGGGCGCATCCGTGAAGGTGGAGGTACGGAACTCGCAGGTCGATTGCCCGCATCGGCCTTCCCCCGAAGTCGATGAGCAACCGCGGTAATGTATATTCATTTCCCGGAAGCGAAGCGCCTCCCCCGGCGATGGATCCCCAAATTCATGGCTCCGGAGAGATGGCCGATCTTGTCCGCAGCCACGACTGGTCCCGGACTCCGTTGGGCCCTGTTGAGCACTGGCCCGGCGCGCTCGTTTGCGCCGTCAACACCGTTCTCGAGAGCCGGATTCCCATGGCTGTCTGCTGGGGACCGGCGATGATCCTGATTTACAACGACGCGTGCGTCGCGTTGCTCGGCGAAAAGCATCCGCAGGCGCTGGGCGCGCCGGCTGCGGAGACGTGGGAATCGGAGTGGCCGGCCATTGGACCGCGGTTTGAAGCCGCGCTCCGGCACGGCGAGGCGACCGCGCGCGAGAATGTCGCGATTCCGACGATGCGGGAGGGCCGCCGGGAGGAGGTTTTCTGGACCTTTTCGACAATTCCCCTTCATGGGCCGCAGGGTGAGATTGCCGGGCTGCTGGCGGTCTTTCTGGACGCGACCGGCGAGCGCGAGAATGCGGCCTGGGTGAAGCGCGCCGAGGCAGCGCTCAAGGAGGCGGAAAAGCTGGCCGCAGTGGGACGCCTGGCGGCCTCGATCGCGCACGAGATCAACAACCCGCTGGAAGCGGTGAGCAACCTGCTCTTTCTGGCGATGCAGTCGGCGAACATGGACGAGCTGCAAGGCTACCTGCGCATGGCCGAGCGCGAGCTGCGCCGGGCTTCGATTATCAGCAGCGAGACGCTGCGCTTCAACCGCAAACCAACCAACCCGCGTCAGGTCTCGTGCGACGAGCTGTTCGAGAGCGCGCTCTTCATTCATCACGGACGCATCGTGAACGCGCGTATTCAGGTGGAGCAGCGCTTGACGGCGCACACTCCGCTGCATTGCTTCGACGGCGAAATCAGGCAGGTGCTGAACAACCTGATTGCCAACGCCATTGACGCCATGCAGGGCACGGGCGGCAGGCTCCTGGTGCGCAGCCGCGAAACCACGCACTGGCCCACGGGCCGCAAGGGACTGATGCTGACAGTTGCCGATACCGGCGCGGGCATAAAACCCGAGCATCGGCGAAAGATCTTTGAGCCGTTCTTCACCACCAAGGGAACCAGCGGCACGGGGCTGGGATTGTGGGTGAGCCAGGAGATTGCCGAGCGGCACCAGGGCAAGCTGCGCATGCGCAGCTCCCAGCAGAGTGGAAGAAACGGAACCGTCTTCACGCTGTTTCTCCCCTTCGAGGCGGTTCTGCGGCAGTCGGCGGCGTAAGGCCGCGGCTGAAGAGGCTGCACGCGAACTCGACGCCCGGCGCGCCTTGCCCAAAGCTCGCTTCTCATTCCAACAACAGGGCAAGGCCGGAAAAGCGAAACGGCGCCCCACGATTGGCGTCACCGGCGGAGCTTACAATAACGCCATGGCCGAGCCATTCCGCATTGTGCACACCGTGTGCTCGCACGACTGTCCCGACTCGTGCGCAGTGCTGGTGACGGTGAATGCGGAGGGGCGCGCGGTGAAGATAGAAGGCGACCCGAAGCAGCCGGTTACCCTGGGATTTCTCTGCGCCAAAGTGGCCAAATATCTAGACCGCGTGTACTCGCCCGAGCGGATTCTGCATCCGCTGCGACGGAGAGCGGGCCTGGCAAAGGGGCCGCTCGAGCGCGGGCGTGAGCATGAGGCTTTTGAGCGCGTAACCTGGGACGAGGCGCTGGATGCGATCGCGAAGCGGCTGAAGGCCGTCAGCGATACATACGGGCCGGAGTCGATACTGCCCTACAGTTACGCGGGCACCATCGGCGTGCTGGGCTACGGATCGATGGACCGGCGGTTTTTCGCGCGGCTGGGAGCGAGCCGGCTCGACCGCACCATCTGCGCAGAGGCAGGCGGGCAGGCGTGGAACCTGGTCTACGGGAGAAAATTCGGTACGCCGACGGAGGATTTCCGGCTGGCGAAGCTGATTGTGGCCTGGGGCGCGAACGTACACGGCAATAATGTTCATCTCTGGCCGATGATAGAGCAGGCGCGGCGCAAGGGCGCGCGGCTGATCGTAATCGATCCCTACCGCACGCGGACGGCGGCTTTGGCCGACTGGCACATCGCCATCCGGCCGGGAACAGACGCGGCCCTGGCGCTGGGGATGATGCACGTGATCTTCCGCGAGGGGCTCGAAGACCGCGCGTTTATCGCCGAAAGAACCCACGGCGCGGAGCGGCTGGCCGCGCGTGCGCAGGAGTATACACCGGAACGCGTGGCTGCGTGGACGGGTTTGACTGCAGAAGAGATCGAAAGCCTGGCGCGCGAATACGCCACCACGCGGCCGGCCGTGCTGCGCATGAACTACGGCGTGCAGCGCAGCGAAAACGGCGGCACTGCGGCGCGGGCCATTGCCATGCTGCCGGCAGTGACAGGCGCGTGGCGGCACCGCGGCGGAGGGGGACAGCTTTCCACCTCCGGCGCATTTGCGTGGAACAAGCAGGCGGTGGAACGGCCGGACCTGGCGCTGGCTTCGCCGCTAGGGCGCGACGCGCGGCTGGTGAACATGTGCCGGCTGGGGCATGCGTTGACGCAGCTGGGAGCGAGGGAACAAGGGAGCGAGGGAACAGGGATCAGGGAACAGGGAACAGAAAACAGTACATCTCGGATGGATTCGGCAGAGGGTCCTCCGGTGCATGCGCTGTTTGTGTACAACTCGAATCCGGGAGCGGTGGCGCCAAACCAGAACGCCGTGCGGCGCGGCCTCGCGCGCAGCGATCTGTTCACCGTGGTCCACGATCTGTTCTTCACCGATACCACCGATTACGCAGACTTCATTCTGCCCGCGACCACGTTCCTCGAGCACACAGAAGTGCAAGGCGCCTACGGCCACTACTTCGTGCAGTTGAGCAAGCAGGCCATCGAGCCGCCGGGCGAGGCGCGCTCCAACGTGTGGCTGTTCGGACAACTGGCGCAGAGGATGGGATTCGAGGAGCCGTGCTTCCGCGATACGCCCGAAGAGATCATTCGCCAGGCGCTCAAGATCGGCGCCGACGGCCGCTCAAAGAACGCGGGCATGGAACACATCACGATGGAAGAGCTCGAGGAGCGGGGACACGTGCCGCTCGCGATTCACCGCGATCCCGAAGCACATCCGTTTCTGCCATACACGCAGGGAACGCTGGAGACGCCGACGGGAAAGATCGAGTTTTACTCGGAGACGCTGGCCGCCGCAGGCGAGGATGGGCTTCCCGCCTTTCACCCTCCAGTCGAGTCTCGATGGGGGGAAGGGGCGAAGCGCTATCCGCTGGAGTTGCTGGGACGCAAGGCAGACAACTACCTCAACTCGACCTTTGCGAATCTCGAAGGGCACAGGAAGATGGAGGCGCGCCTGCGGCACCGGTTGGAAATGCATCCGGCCGACGCAGAGGCGCGCGCGATTGCGGACGGCGATGCCGTGTGCGTATTCAACGATCGCGGGTCGCTCGAGCTGACAGCACTGCTCAACGCGAGCCTGCCCGCAGGCGTGGTGGCGGCGAAGATGGACTGGGCCAAGCTGCATCCCGGCGGCATCAACATGAACGTGCTCACGAGCGAGCGGCTCACGGACATCGGCGCGGGGGCGACGTTTTACTCCACGCTGGTGGAAGTCAAAAAGGCGTGAGCGACGCGCCCGGCGCGGCCATGCGCTCCTCTAGCGAACCACCTCCGAGACCACCGAAATCTCCTCGCGGTGCGTGCTGCCGGGAATGTCAAGCGTGCCCAGAACCAGAGGCTTGCCGGGCACGAGCGTGGCCGATCCCTGGAGCACGGTCTGGCGGAACGATGGATCCGCGGCGGCATTCGGCGCGCTGCCTGAGGCGCCTTCCGTGGAAACGCTGGATTGCTCGATCTTGGTGTTCAAGCGGAGGGTATCCGAGGAGCCATCGACTGACGCCTCGATGTTGAGCCCTACGTCTTCGTACTGCACCTCGGTATGCGTCGAGTTATTTTCCGCACTGCTGCCGGTAACGACGGGCACCTTGCTGCCCTGCTTGAAGACGGTCTTCTCTCCGGAGTCGAGGGCGATGAGCGAGACCTTCTGCGTACCGACCGTCTTGTCTTCGTCCATCTCCGTGAGCGAAAAGGTGAGCCGATAGGATTTGCGCGGACGGTCGACCTCGGAGATCATCTTCTGCGCCGCGTCAATATCGCCGGCCGAACCTTCAATGGATAGGGCGCCCTGCGACTGGACGTAATACACTCTTGCCCTGGGCAGCATGTTGCGCAGGTCGGTGACGATGTCGTTGGCATCGTGCTGCGAAGCAGCGCCCATGAGATAGAAGGTGCGATAGCTCCCGAAGTCGCCTTTCGGCTGCGTGGAGGTTTCGGTGGAATTTGCGGCGGCGCTGGCGGTCTGGTCCTGCGCGGCGGCATGCGAACAGAGAGCAGAAAGTGTGAGCGCAAGACCGATCAGGGAAAAGGCAGACAACATCGCTCGTCTGCCCGTGCGGACAGGAATCAGTTTCATCTCTCGCCTCTCCAAATGAATTTGTGGGAAGAGAGCGGAGCGGCTCCGCGGAATACTGGCTCGGCTTTCTTCTGATGAAAAGGACGCCGCGGTTGAGAATTCGCTCGAAAAAGTGCGAGGGAATTTAGACGGAAGCGGGAGCGCTTCGTCATCGAAACTGAAAATTTTGGGACGGCGGCCTCACTCGATCTCGATGTAGTCGAGGGTAGCGGGGTCCGGCCCTTCGCGCTCGCCTTCGACGCGAAGAATATCGCCGGGCTTGAGTGCGACCCCATGCGCAGTGAAGCGCGCGGAGTTGTCGCCATCGGGCCGGCGCGAAGGCAGCGTCGCGTTCGCAGCCCACAGAGCGATGGGACTGCCCTGAACGCTGAGCGCGAAGTGCGCCACGCCGCCCTGAAGATCGAAGTACTGGACCGCGATATCGAAAATTCCCGCCTCGCCTGAGTAAGTCCATTCGGCGGAGCAGGATTTTTCCGGGCAGGTGACGGCCTTGCCGCGCGAGGCGTCTTCCCACGGGCGAACGTCGAAGACGGTATATCCGGTTAGGCGCGCGTCTTCCGCCTCCAGGCGGCCGGGGAAACGGCCGGCGCGGCCAAGCGCGTCCGGAATGCCGCTCTCCTTGAGGAAATACTGCACGATGGCATCGCGCCAGACGATGGCGTGGCCAGCCTGATAGGCCAGGCGAGCCTGTTCGTTGGCGAAGAGCGCGGGGTCGATCTTGCCCTCCAGCGTGTCCCACTCCTTGCCGAGCTGCGCTGCTTCTTCCGCTCCTTTCAAGTGGCTGTCATAGACGTACTGGATGACGGTTTTGCCGGAGTGAAGCTTGTACGTCCAGGGGACGTGATGGAAGAAGAGCAGCAAAGAGTCGGGACACGTGGCGAGCGACTCGTACATCTTCGCGACCTGAGGCGGGTATTGGCCGATGAAACCGGTGCCGGTGGCGACGGTGCGATCCATCCCGATGCC
>JASHOQ010000067.1 GCA_030041045.1 Acidobacteriaceae bacterium | reverse complement strand
CGCGCGGATGTCGACTGGATCGAGGGCGACGCCTTCGCGATTCTGCGCGACTGGGCGCAGGCGGGTGAAGGCTTTGACGCGATCGTGCTGGACCCGCCGGCGTTTGCCAAGTCGAAACGCGCGGTCGAGGGCGCGCTGCGCGGCTACAAGGAGCTGAACCTGCGCGCGCTCAAAATGCTGCGCACGGGAGGGCTGCTCGTGACCTGCTCCTGTTCGCACCATGTGAGCTGGGCCGATTTCGAGGCGGCAGTGGCCGCGGCTGCCGGCGATGCGGGCCGGCGGGTGCGCCTGCTCGAGCGGCGCGGCGCCTCGCCCGATCATCCCGTGATTCTCAATGTGCCCGAGACCGAGTATCTGAAGTGCCTGGTGCTGGAGGCGGAGTAGGACAGGGGTCAGGGGTCAAGGATCAGGGGTCAGGGATCAGGGATCAGGGGCGGCGCGGAGTCTGAAGGGAGATTGCGCGCCGCCTTGGCGATTGCGGCGCCGGGATCATGCGACCGCCGCGGGATCAACAACGAGCGCCGGCATCATCCGAAGGCGGCGGCCCAGCCCACGCCGGCAAGCACGATGAGCACCCACCAGCCGAAGACCGCGATATAACCGGAGCTGCGCTTGACGCCGGCTACAGTAGACAATCCAATGCCGAACAGGATCGCCATCCAGATCTGAATGATGTCCAAGTGGGTGGCCAGGGCGTAGAGGGCCCGGTGAGGGGTTGACGGATCCATGAATAGCGCGGCCGCGTTGGTGGGCGCGAAGTTCTGGAGATTGAATTGTTCGGGGGGCTGGAACCACATGACCGCAGTCCCCAGCAGCAGCTTGACGATGCTCGGCAGCCAGGCGTAATACGACATGGCAAATACCTCGCCGAATTGTGCCTTGCCACCAAACCCGAAGTTGATGGTTCCCAGCAGTACGCCGGAGGTGACCACCGCGCCCAGCAGCCCGAAGGCGGGACCGCCGACGGACACAACCTCAGTGAATACCACCCAGAAGTTCATTCCCCTTTCGCGCTGTTCCGGGGTCGCCTGCGCCATCTGCTCCTGCGCCTTCGGGTTCATGTTGATCACATTCGCCATCGACTGGCGCACTCCAACCTTAAAGGCAAATGCGGCGAAGAAGAGATAGCCGACGAGCGCGAGCACGACGAACGGCAGCCACCAGCTCCGGTTGCCGCGCTTGATGTCTCGAAAAGTTCTCGACGGCGCGGTGAAGGTGTTGCCGATACGCTGCCACTGGGTAAGGGGTGCGGTTGCTTCCGTTGCCGGTTGCGCTTCAAGCGGGCTCATACGCTTCCTTTCTCCTTCTTCAAGAACGGCCGCATTGCGTGGCGGGCGAGGGTGGTGCCGCGCCGGCACGGCGGCCACAACCGGGTCTTGCGCTGAATGGCGTTCGCCCGCGATTGTACCCTTGGGGCGGGGTGGGGGACTAATCAATTTTTGGACTGCGGCTGGGTTTTGTTGAGCGGCTGGGTTTTGGAGAGCGGCGAGGCAGAGCCGGAAGCCGTGGTCTGCCGTGCAGGTGATTGCGAGGAAGGGCCGGGCGTTCGATTCGGCGCTACAGCGGCTTCAGAGTTGCTGTGCCCCGAAGTCGACCAAGCGAAGTGGCTTTTTCCCAAAGAAAAAGCCACCCTGTTCAGTGCTCAAAATGGCTACATTCACTCTGAAACCGCTCTAGAGTCCCGGCGTGGAGCCGTCGCTTACCGCGGCGGGCGCTTCCTGCGGCTCTTTCGCCTCGGAGGGCCGATGCGCGGGCCGCGGCGGGTCGTAGTTCTTGTAGACAGTAATGTGGAAGCACGCCTGGCGGAACTCCTCCTCGACATCGATCTTGCCTTCCGACTCGAGGTCGAGCAGGCGGCGGCGCATCCAGCCGATCTCTTCGCGGCTCAGCCCCTCTTTGGCAATGTCGATGGCGGCGCCGGTAAGGTGGGGGCTGACGATGTCGCCTTCAGCCGGCGCGGCGTTGCCGTTGATGCGCATCAGGTGCTGCTGGTACTCGACCGTGCGCACGGCCGAGCTGACTTCGAGCGGGCGATGAAACGCGGCCTGGTGCGCGCGCGCCAGCTCGGCGAGGAAGTGCGCCGTCCACGGGCGGCAGTAGCGATGATTCGGCGGCAGGTTGGCATTGACGGTGAGGCCGCTCGAAAGAGGTACCGGAACCAGGAGGCCGTCGGCGATGCGGGCAGCCAGATCCCCTTCATCCTCGATGCGCTCCAGGCCTTCGGCATCGAGCTTCGTATTCTGCCGCTCGAGGGATTCAAGAGACCCGCGCAGCGGCGCGGGCATGGCGCCATGGGGAATGACGAGCGAGGCTTCCTGGCTGTCTTCTTCCGGCCCTGGGTTCGAATTTGCGTCCGGATGGGCAGCGGTGTCCGGGGCGAGATCCTCGGTGGTTTCTTCCTCGCCCGGCGCCACGGACGAATTGGCCGGAACCGTTGAAGCCGCAGAGGGCGCAGCCGGCTGGTCGGGCGCAGGAGGGCTTGACTCCGCAGGCAGCTGTTCCGGCGTTGTCTCGGCGCGCTCGGATGGAACGTCGGCGGTGGGTTCGGCCGAAGCGGTCTCCTCGTCACTTTCAAACCGGGCGGGTGGGCGGCGTTCCGTGGGGAGGGGTGCGCGCGCGGCAGTGCGAATAATCCCGGCACGGCGGTAACTTTCCCGGTAGCGGGCGCCACGGTAAGTTATTGACCGCGCTTCAGTTGAGCGGTAGCCGGCCCGGCGGGCCAGGTCGCGGCGGATCTTGAGCCCGGCGGCGCGGCCCACTTCTTCAGGGGTGGGGCGCCGGGGCACGCGGCGCGCCGCTGAAGCAGGTGAGGCAGACCGGGACGCCGATCGATGCGCAGAGGACGAAGTGCGCGCGGAAGCGGTGCGGCGCAGGGAGCGCTCGCTCACAGTTTTCCTGTGGGTTGTGGATGGGGAAGCCGTTGAACCGTAAGTAGATCCGCCAGTCGAGTCGCCAGTCAAGCCGAAAGCGGCTGCGGCCGCCATGGCGGTCAGCGCAAAGACGAACATTACGGTCCGGCCCATGGGGGAAGGTGCGGACAATCCAGAGCCTCTTCAGTGTAATCCATCCGCCACGGTCCCCGGGGTGCCTGTCCGGATGCGGATCTGTCTGATAATTAGACGCGATCTCGAGGACAAAAGTCGTGGTGCGGCGGAAGGCAGCAAGTCAGCGAGTCAGCGAGTCAGCAAGTTAGCGGGTTAGCAAGTTAGCGTCCGCCTGCGGCGGACGTTCGCGAGTTGGCGGGTTGGCGCGGGTTCATGCTTTCCCACCCTTGCGACAAAGACAAATACGTCGCAAGGATGAGGCACCCAGCGGCAGCGATTTAGCGGGTTAGCGAGTTAGCAAGTTAGCGTCCGCCTGCGGCAGACGTTCGCGAATCATCGGCATGCGAAAACACGCCCGTCGACCCGCCCGAGGCTTCATCCTGTCGGTGTTCTCGGCCGAAAGGGTGGAAAACAGCGCCCCAAAATCCAGCAGGGAGCCCGCAGACCTGCCAGCATGCTGACTCGCTGACTCGGTAAGTATCCCCCGGCAGAGCCGGGGGCCTTATTTGTGTGAGCCGCTCAAAGCGGCTGTTGGGGGTCGCTGACGCGGCCCCAGTTTGATTGCGCCGCCTGAAGGCGGCCGGTCAGTTCCAAATCTGCATCTGGTCGATGCGCTTGTCTTCGTCTTCCTGGTTGCGGATGTAGTCCCGGATCGCCTTTTCGTCCCG
>JASHOQ010000066.1 GCA_030041045.1 Acidobacteriaceae bacterium | reverse complement strand
CGGCACCGCACCGAGCTGCGGATCGGGCTGGTGCCGGGGTCTTATATTCCCAGATTCAGTTTGCCGGATCACGCGCGGCCCGGGGCCGAGATCGAAAGCGAGCCGCCCGGGCTGCCGGCGCTGCCCCAAGTCGAATCTCCGCATTGGCGACCCCTTGCGGCGCACAGCGAATGGGTTGAGCCGAAAAAGACCGCGCGCGGAAGACACTGGGTGTGGTTTGCCGTTACGGCCGCGCTGGCCGCGGGATGCCTTGCCTACGCATGGCTGCACCGCGCCAGCCCGCAGGATCTGTTCTGGAAACCGGTGCTCGATACGCCCGGGCCGGTGCTGCTGGCGGTAGGCGACCACCCCAACGGCCCGCCCACATTGCCGGCCACGCTGCCGGAATCGGCTGCGAACGGGAGCGCGCCCACGCCCATTCCCGGCTCGGACGCCTCCGAGACCGTGCCCTTTGCTGATACCGTCACCGTGGCGCGGGTGGTGGCCGCGCTCGAAGAGCGCAACAAGCAGGTTCTCATCCGGCGAGGAAACTCCAGTTCTTTCTCGGATTTGCGCGAAGGAGCGGTGGTGCTGGTGGGAGCCTTCAACAACGAATGGAGCCTGCGGCTTACCCGGCAGCTGCGTTTTAGCCTGGACCTTGATCCGGAGCAGCACCTCATCTATATACGGGACTCGAACCACCCCTCATCGCGAAGCTGGAGCTGGGCCACCAACCAGCCCAGTCAGCCGGCAACCGGCGTTAATTCGCAGCCCTTGCACGACTACGCTCTCATCTCGCGCATCCGCGACGCTGGAACAGGGCATGTGGTGGTAGTGATCGGCGGACTCTATACCTACGGCACGCTGGCCGCCGGCGAGTTTCTCACCGACCCCGGCTTGATGCAGGAGGTTGCGCGGAGGGCCAACCTGAAAAAGACCAACCAGAACCTGCAAATCATCCTGGGAACCACCGTCACCGACGGAATTCCCGGCCCTCCGAGCGTGCTCGCGGTTTTCGCGGAATGAGGGGGCAACTCCCTTTCAGGCAAAGTTGACCCATTGGAATTAACTTCCACAAACTATTCCTCATAAATAACTTACATGAATTCCTGACGGTCAGAGACGGTCAGTGTCTACGCCGCGTCCTGCGCAATTCGATACAACCTCCACGATCCATCCTCGCGCCCTCAGGCCATCGCGAGCGCCGGACACAGACCTGTGCCGGAGGGCACGGAATCGCGAGGGAAGAGACCTTTCAGGAGGTTGTTCATGAGGACCATTCTCAAGCTGATGGGCGGTTTGGCGGCGGTTTGCATACTTGGCATCGGCGTGCCGAGCAGGCTCCTGGCGCAAGGGTACGGCAGCATCAACGGCACCGTCACCGATTCCACGGGAGCCGTGGTTCCCGGCGCGGAAGTGACGGCCACGCAGGCCGGTACCGGTATTACCGTGCGGACCACTACGGGTGAGGCCGGGACCTTTGTGATTCCCGAGCTGTCTCCTTCGGCCTATAACGTCTCCGCCAGCCATCCCGGTTTTGAAACCTACACCGAAAAGGGTCTGCAACTGCGCGCCGATAACGCGCTGACCGTCAACATGACGCTCAAGGCCGGAAGCACGGGCGAGACCGTGACCGTGAACGCAACGCCCGCCCAGGTGGACGTGACCACGGGCACGTTGTCGCAGGTGATCGGAACAACGCAAGTCAATGATCTGCCCCTGAACGGACGCAACGCCGCCGCACTCACAGAAGATGTGGCTGGAGTGACGGTGGCTCCCCCGGCGCAGGCCGACCAGGGAGACACCAAGACCTTCCCCACGGCGATCACCATCTCAGCCAACGGCACGTTTGTGGGGCAGACCAACTTCATGCTCGACGGCGGCAACAACGTGGATGAATACACGAACGTCAATGAGCCCTTCCCCATGCCCGACGCGGTGCAGGAGTTCTCCATCGAGACCAACAACTACAGCGCGCAATACGGCCAGAACGCGGGCGGAGTGGTCAACATCATCACCAAGAGCGGCACCAGCAATTATCACGGCGACCTATTTGAATATGTCCGCAATTCCGACCTGGACGCCGCCGAGCCCTTGACCTACAAAGCATCCACGGGCCTGAGCACCGTGGACCTGCTCCACCGCAACCAGTTCGGCGGAACGGCGGGCGGACCGCTGGAGATTCCGCACCTCTTCAAAAGCAATAAGACGTTTGGGTTTTTCGGTTATCAGAAAACCATCGATCACGAGTCCGCAGCCAGCGCCTCCACCTTTTTGCCTACGATTGCCCAGGCGGGTGCAAACTCCTCCGGCGGGGCGCCGGGCACGAACAACCTGGTATTTACCGATTGCGTGACCGATCCGCTGATGCCGTCGGCGATTCTTGCCTCGACCATCACCTGCCCGGCGGGGGAATCCAACACCTGGAGCGGCACTGCCCTCAGTCCGGTGACGGCCAGCTTTCTAAAATATGTCCCGCCGCTGAATACGACCGGCTCGGTTCTCTACTCACAGCCGAATCTCTTCGGCTATGGGGAGATCACGGCCCGCGTCGATGACGAGCTGACGCCGAAGGACAAGCTGACGGTGCGCTACTTCTCCGACGAGTTCATTCTGCAGGGCGTAGAGAACCTGTCAGATATTCTCAGCCTGGCCGACGGCGATTCGAACCACCTGTACAATTCGCTGGTCTCGGAGACGCACACTTTCAGTCCTCACATCGTCAACAATTTCATCCTCAGCTATCAACACCAGTACGACATTCGCGGCCCCAGCTCCAGCAGCGTGGATATGTATACTTTCGGGATCAGCCCGAATGTATTGTGGCAGCCGGCTTTCAAGCAGATCAACGAAGTCCAGGTGTCGAGCTACTTCACCATCAGCGCCAATCCCCAGGCCGCATTCGTGCGCAACAACTACACCCTTACTGACGACATTCATTTCCTCATGGGCAGGCACAACATCGACGCCGGCTACCACGGCGAGGTGTCGAAGATCGACGTCAACAACGACTTCGAGCAGCCGGGCGAGTTCTTCTTCAACTCCAACGTCACCCCTGACCCCGCCGCCAACTTCCTGTTCGGCAACCTCTCCGAGCTTGTTCAGGCGTCCGGCGAGTACTTCAATGTGCGCGGCAAGTTTCAGGGAGCCTACGTGCAGGATAGCTGGAAGTTGACGCGCAACCTGACCGTCAACTACGGCGTGCGCTACGAGCCGTTCCTTCCCTGGCACAATCTCTTCGGCCGCATGGGCAGCTTCAATCCCACGCTTTGGGCATCGAACACCCATTCCACCAAGTTTCCCCTGGCGCCGGCGGGGCTTGAGTTTGCCGGCGATCCGGGGTTCAATCCCAATGGCGTGGCCAATGAATACGACCATTTCATGCCGCGGGTTGGCTTCGCCTGGGACGTCTTCGGCAACGGCAAAACCGCCCTGCGCGGCGGAGGCGGCATGTTCTACGACAGCCGCATCAACAGCACCCTGTTCGATATTTACTCCACCGGCTCACCGCCGTTCCTTGAAGCGGTGACCCTGCAGCAGACGGCCGCCATACCCATCAACTGGGCCAATCCCTACGGGACTGCCGGGGTGGCCAATCCTTTTCCGTCGCCGCAGCCTCCGCCCAACACGACTCCGATCTCGTCCTCGAACAACTGGCTCACCTTCGACCCCTTCAAGGGCTTCCAGGATCCGCGCGACTACGCGTGGGACCTTGCCGTAGAGCAGCAACTCACCAGCAGTTTTTCAGTGCGCGCCGCCTATGTGGCCACGCACGGCAACCACGAATGGGCGGACACCGAGCTGAATGTACAGACTGACTCGGCCAACAACACGCGTCTCTTCAATCCTCAGCCGACCTGCGCCGGGCCCAGCTATCCCGCTGCCCCCAACAATATTTGCTTCCCGGATTACATTACGGAAGCCAACACCGGCGGCAACACAAATTACAACTCGCTCGAGCTCTCGGCCGAGCAACGCGTGCGATACGGCCTGACCCTGCTCTTCAACTACACCTGGTCCAAGGCGCTCAACGACATGCCGTGGAATCAGGCGGCTACATCCATTGGCGGCGGGGGTTCCTACGTGTACCCGATTACCATGCCGAACTACAAATCGCTGGACTACGGCCCGGCGGACTTCGACCACCGCAACGTGACGGCGCTGTCGTACGTGTACACGGTTCCCATGTTCCTCAACGATTCGCCCGCCGCGGTGCGCTACATCGTGAACGACTGGGGAACGAACGGAATCTTCCAGTACCACAGCGGCGACCCGTTGACCGTCTGGTCCAGCTCGGCCAACAACTCCGGTTCCGGCCAGAACCGCGACCGCGCCGTTTACAGTGGCAGCGGCGCCTATGGCGGCAGCGCATGCGCTACCGCCGGGCTCACCGCGAATTGCCGGAATTGGCTCAATCCCAGCAGTTTTTCACCGAATCCGGCGGGCACATTCGGAAACGTCGTGAAGGGTTCCTTTGTGGGCCCGCACTACGTTGACTGGGATGCCAGCATCACCCGCAAGTTCCCCGTGGGCGAGCAGCGTTTCCTCCAGTTTGAGGCCGACTACTTCAACCTGCTCAACCACACCAACCTTGGCGATCCCGCGACCACGCTGGGCAAGACGTTTGGCACCATCACGGGCACCAGCCCACAGAACTGGACCTCCGGTCCGGGAGGAACATCGGACACGCAGAACACCCCGCGCATCGCGCAGTTGTCGTTGAAGCTGGTCTTTTAGGCATGGAGGGCGGCGCGATGCACGGTGTGCGCCGCCCCTTTTTTTGAACGAATACGCTCCCCTTAAATCCCGCGACTCGATCAAACGCCAGGTTGATTTGATTGCCTGCAGGAGGGGGAGGCGCTTTGCGCAAGCGCGAGGGA
>JASHOQ010000065.1 GCA_030041045.1 Acidobacteriaceae bacterium | reverse complement strand
GAATAATGCCTACATTTCGGCCATTGGGTATGCCGATCTGGATGGCTCGATTGCCCGCGATGCCATGGTGCAATTCGACCCCGCCCTCGAACCCTACTGGCACTCGGCGGATTTGCTCGGGATCGACCACCAAGCCGCGTTGGTGACCGACAAACCGTATTGCGGTGCCGAACTGGGCGGCGATGCCAGCGGATGCCCCGCCATGGCTGCCGACCTGGATGCGCTTTTCAAGGGCGCCAGTCGAGAGCAAGCACGCGCGACATGCCACCAATATGGGATTCAATACCTTGTCGCGCGCGTGTACGATCCGGCGTGGAGGGACGAGTCCGGATGGGTGTGGACGATGAAAACCGTTGTGGATGACGGGAATTTTCGGGCTGTCGATTGTGGGCAGTGAGCGGGGCGGAGAAGACCATGATGATTCGATGGAGCGAGAATCTTCAGTCCCCGAGGGCTGCCCGGAGCGACAGTGCGATCAACGTTCTTTATGCTAGACTTTGGTCAAAATCCACGGAGCGTATGCTTCTTTTGCCGTCTGCGGGTTGCATCGTGTGGAAGGGCACAGAATGAATAAGAAACTCATCACCATTCTGACCCCCTGCTATAACGAGGCGCTCAACGTGCGTGAGGTGCATGCACGGGTGCTCGCCCTGGCAGCCAGCCTGCCGCAGTACCGATTTGAGCATCTGTTCATCGACAACGCGTCGACCGATGAGACCGTCGAAATCCTGCGCGAAATGGCGCGGGAAGACCCAACGGTGAAAGTGATTGTGAACGCGCGGAATGTGGGCCCCGACCGGTCGGGGATGCATGCTTTTCTGCAGGCGCAAGGAGACGCGGTGGGCAGCCTGGTGGCCGACCTGCAGGATCCGCCGGAGTTGTTTGTGGACATGATCCGCGAATGGGAAAAGGGCTTTCCCATTGTGGCCGCGATCAAAAACTCGAGCGACGAAAGCGGCGTGATGTATGCGATTCGCACCGCCTATTACCGGCTGGTGGCGCGGCTGACCAACGTAAAAGTGCTCGAACATTTCACCGGCTTCGGGCTCTACGACCGGCGCGTGATCGAGGAGGTTCGCAACCATTTTCCGGACCCTTATCCGTACTTCCGGGGAATGATTGCGGAAATCGGACTGCCCATTGCGAAGGTTTACTACAACCAGAAGCGGAGAAAGCGCGGCATTTCGAAGAACAATTTTTATACGCTGTATGACCTGGCCATGCTGGGCATTACCAACCTTTCCAAGGTTCCGCTGCGACTGGTGATCTTCGGCGGGTTCATCTCCGCGATTGTGAGCTTTATCGCGGGCATGGTTTATCTGGTTTACAAACTTGTCTTCTGGTCGAGATTCACGGTGGGTGTGGCCCCGCTGGTTCTTGGGCTTTTCTTTTTGGGGTCGGTGCAGTTGATCGCCATGGGCATCATCGGCGAATATGTCGGCTCGATTCACACCACCGTGCTGAACCGGCCCCTGGTCACGGAAAAGGAGCGCATCAATTTCGAAAGTGCGGCAACTCGAGTGAATTCGGTTGACCGGGGTGAGCGGGAGGCCGATGAGCTTTTTGCAAACGATCAGTGAGAGCCGCTGGGCCACGCGCCTGGTGCACCACTTTCCGCCGGGGCAGTTCGGCAGATACCTGCTGGTGGGCATTTGCAACACCGTCTTCGGCTATTCCACTTATGCCGTGCTGACGGCGCTGCTCACACCGCACGTCCCTTTCGCCTACGTGGTTGCGAACCTGATTGCAGGCCTGCTGAACATCACGTTCTCGTTTCTGAATTACAAGTGGTTCGTCTTCAAGACCAGGGGCGGGTATTTGCGGGAGTGGTCGCGCTGCATTGTGGTGTACGGCGGAACCATGCTGCTGGGTACGGCGGTGCTTCCAGTGACGGTGTTTCTGCTGCGGCAGCTGACGCCGGCGGACAGGTCGGCTCCTTATATAGCCGGGGCAATCCAAACGGGCGCGGGCGCGATCGCGAGCTTTCTGGGACACAAGAATTTCTCTTTCGCGCAACCCCCCGCGGTTGCCGACCATGGACCTCATTGAGCCGTCTTTTGCTCGCAAGAGCTTCCTCGGGGCCGGGTGCGAGCGATCCCCTGCCGCTTTTGGGTAGGCGTGTAAAGGAGCAACGAGAGCGTATAATCCCCGCGATGGCTGAAGAAATGATTGTAGTACCCGAGTCGGTTTGGGACTTGGCAGAGAACTCGGTCGGAGCATTCTTCGAAATCGTCGCCAGGCAACCGAGAAAGGCCTCTGCTCTCGACCATGTCGATCCGAGACGGATGCTGAGGGGTGGCCGAATACTGGAACGATTCGTCTCTCCTCAGGGGAAGAAGTTGCTGGAAATTGGCTCGGGTTACGGAGTTAACCTAGCGACCTGGATCAAAAGGTATGACCTGGACGGGTACGGAACAGAGAGAGAAACGGAAGGGTTCGCAAGCTCTATCAAGGCATCCCGGGAGGTCTTCGCCGCAAACGAGCTCGATCCAAATCGCATTATCCAAGTGACGGACGAGAAGCTACCATTCGATGATTGCTCCTTCGACATCGTGTATGCCCGTAACGTACTGGAACATACCGAGGACCCGGTAAAAGTCCTCATCGAGGCGGTCAGGGTTCTGCGGCCCGGGGGGATCCTACACGCCGAATTCCCGAATTTTCTCTCCTATTTCGAGGGGCATTATTTCATTCCCCAGCCACCTTTGATCTGGCGGTGGATGCTGCCTGCTTGGGTCCGTCTGTTTGGACGCGATCCGGCGTTTGCTCGAACGCTGCGAACGGAGATGAACCCCTTCTGGTGCAGGCGCGCCGTTAGGGAGGCAAACAAACATTATCCCGCTAAACTCGTTTCGGTCGGGGATGAGATTTTCCTGGATCGGCTCCGCGAGCCCTATAATTTCGATATGGTTCGGACCGCGGCTTTGCTTGGCGGGTTTATTCGCGTTATCCAGAGGCTGAACGTCGGGAACTGGATCGGCGGGCTTATCGTCGTGGCGAAGGGGCACTATCCCATTTATCTGACTGTACGGCGTGAAGCTGCCTAGAGCGCTTAGTTACAGAGAGCGAAAACTTGACTCTTTTATCAAACCGCCGTCCATCCGCCATCTACGACAAGGGCTTGCCCGGTCATAAAGCTGGAAGCGTCGGACGCCAGAAATAATAAAGCGCCCGCAAGTTCGTGTGGCTTCCCGATGCGTCCGAGACAAGTGAAGCCCTTGAGGCGCTCCAGAAATGGGTCATCCTTATTTACGGAGTTGGCTTCGGCAATATCTTCGGTGTTTGAAAAGGGACCGGGGAGAATTGCGTTGGCACGTACGCCGTAGGAGCCCCAGAACGACGCGACGTAGCGCGTGAAGCTGAACAGGGCAGCCTTAGAGGCCGAGTAGCCGGGGGGATTGATGAAGTCTGTACCCTCGTAAAGCTGGGGGCGGGGCGCGACGAGAGCATACATCGTGGAGATGTTGATGATGCTGCCCGATTTTTGTTCTTTCATCTTGGCGCCCAGTTTCTGCGTGGTCAGAGCCGCCCAGTAGACGCCGCCCGTCAAATTCCGCATCCAGGTTTCCATGCCAGCGTTTTCCAACGAGCCTGCCGGTACGTTGAAACCAGTGGCCGGTCCGAGTTCATGAGCGTTGTTAACCAAGATGTCGATTGACTTCTCCTCGGCAGCTATGCGCTCCAAGAGTTGGGCCAGCACGGGGACGTTGTACATGTCAATTTGATGGGCGGAGATCTTTTCCTTTCCGAATTCCTTCGCCCATGCTTCCGCCTCCTGCAGGAGGCGCTGCGAGCGCCCGAGCGCGACCACCCGTGCGCCGTTGGCGAGCAAAGTGCGAGCAAAAGTGCGGCCCAGGAAACCGGAAGCGCCGGTAAGCACCGCGGTTTTGCCGTGCACCGACAAGAGACTTGTGGATTGCAGATTCGGAGCGCCTAGAGACAAGTGCGGCCTCCGTCGATGATGAGGTTGGCTCCGGTCATGTAAGAGGATGCGTCAGAACAGAGGAAAAGGATCGCACCCTGGTACTCATCGCGCCGGGCCATGCGCCCCAAGGGGATGAGCTGGTGGAGCCGGTTGAGGAATTCCTGGGGCTGGCCGTTGAACACACCGCCTGGAGCGATCGCGTTCACACGAACGTTGGCGCCGCTCCAGTATGTGGCAAGATAGCGGGTGAGCCCAAGCAGGGCGCTCTTGACGACGGAGTAGGTAACGGGCTTGACGGGTTGCTGGTCCTCCGGCAGGCCGTCAACGCGGTAGAGGCGCTGGTCAGGGGCGATGATGGCAAGATCCGAGGCGATGTTCAGGATCACGCCCGATTTCCGCTTTGCCATCTCCGCGCCGAAGACGCGACTGCACAGAAACGCTCCGGTCAAGCCGACGCGTATATCTGCATCCCAAACTTCGAGCGGGAAGTTTTCGAGCCTCGACCACGCCTGGCTTGCCCCGTCCTCGATCTTGGGATTGTTGGCGGCGTTGTTGATGAGGATATCGATGCGCCCAAATCTAAAGAGGAGGCGATCGCGGACTTCGAGCAGAGCGGCCTCGCTGGTGATGTCGGCGGGCAGGCCGAGGCATTCGACAGCGCAGGTCTCCGATAGCTGCGCGGCGCGTCGAGCGGGATCGGCCGCCGGGAGATCGAGCAAGACGACGTGTGCGCCAGCCGCGGCGAGGATGGCACCGTGGTGGTATCCGAGGAGGCCGGCCCCGCCGGTGACGATGGCAACCCGTCCGGTGAGATTAAAAAGCTCGGTTATGCGCTCTGTCGGGGATTCATTCATAGGATTCTGAGCTACAGCTTCCGCGTCTGCCCTCCATCGATGACGAAACAGCTTCCGGTGGCGAAGCTCGAACGCGGGGAAACGACGAAGGCGGCGAAGGCGGCGATTTCCTCGGGGGTACCGAACCGCTTGAGGGGAACTTCCTGTTCAATGTAGTGCTCGACGGACTCGCGGCGGTTCTCCAGATGCCGCTCCCATGAACCGCCAGGAAAGAGAATGTTGCCCGGGGCAATGCAGTTAACGCGGATTTGAAGCTGGGCGAGCAATCGGGAAAGATTCTTGGCGTAATTGAGGAGGGCCGCCTTGGCGGCGCTATAAGGCAGCGGGGCAGCAGTGGCTTCGACAGCAACGATGGAGGAGATGAAGAGGATGCTTCCGCCGCGCGCCTTCATTCGCGGGATGGCGGCCTGGGCCAAGCGAACGTTGCCGAAGAAATTCAGATTGAAAAGGCGCTCCCACTCGGATTCGTCCCGGAGATAACCGGGTTGGCCGCTCCCCGTGCCGATATTTCCGACCACGATATCGAATCTGCTCCACCTGCGCTCAATGGCATCGAGCGCAGCCTCGATAACGCCCGTGCACGTGAAGTCGCCAGTAGATTCCATCAGGGAGGATTCAGGGAAGCAGGAACGAAGCTGGTTGGCGGTTTCACGAACGATTGAGGGATCGCGGCCCGAAATGCAGACGCGGCAGCCCTCATGCAAGAGGGCCGCGGCGATTGCCTTGCCGATGCCACGCGACGAACCAGCCACTAGGGCGACGCGGTCTTTGAGATCAAGATCCATAGTGCTCAGGTCAAGAAGCGGCGGATGAATTCGATTTGCTTGCGAATCCAGTTTACTTCGTCTCCATCTTCGCCACGCGCAACCTGCAGGGTAAATCCTGCTTTGTAGCCGATGCTGCGAATTGAGTTGAAGACCCGCTCAAAGTCGGCGCTGCCCTCGCCGAGGGGCCGGGTAGCTACTGCGCCCCCCGGAAGCCGCAGGCGGTCTTTGATGTGGATGCTGCCGATACGTCGACCATACGCCTGGAATTCCTCGGTTGGGATATATCCGAGGCCTGAGCTGTTGCCGGTATCGTAGTTCACTTTAACCATGGGATGGTTGATGCGGGCGAGGAAATCAGCGAAATCAGAAGGAGGAAAATCAGCTTCGAGATGCAGTTCTATCCCCGTTTCTTCGGCGACAGGCAAGGCACGCGATAGGGCCTGAAGGACCGTCTCCTTTTCTTCCCCGGTGCGGATGCTTGAAGCGTCTACGAAGGGGAGAACAATTCTGGATGCGCCGATTTCTCGCGCCTTGTGCAACATGCCGTGCAAGGTGAGTTCGCGCTCTTTCTGTTCCTCTGCTGTGCAGCGAATAAGGGGGAACTCCACAAACCAGTCGCCGCAAATCGCCGGGGTTGCTATGCCATGTTGCCGCTTCAAATGATTCAGCTCCGCAATGCCTTCCGGAGTTGAGATCGGGTTCACGCTTGCACCATAGTCATCGTAGATCCACTCGATGTAGGCCACGCCCGCGCTGTGCGCCTGCTCAATCTCCCGTCTCCAGGAACTGCGCGGGAAAGATTGAAGGCGTCCCGCTTCCGGAGGACTCAGCCGGCCTTGCATGACACCGAACTGATTCTGCGCCATGATTCTTTCCTATTCGGGCAATGGCTTGACGGTCATGTTGGCGAGGAATTCCTCGCGCGGCAGGAAGGGGTACATATCCTCAAGCGGGCGCGACGCCATGGAGCCGTCGGGCTTCTGGTAGGACTGGATGCGCGGCGCACGTATTTCATCGGGAATGACGTGGACATCGACGACGACGGGGCCGTCGAGGGCGAGCGCGCGGCGCACGTCGGCGTGCAGGTTTTTCTGGTCCGCGATTACGACGGAGGGAATGTTGTACGCGGCTGCGATCTTGCTCAGGTCTGGAACCGTGAGGCCGGTGCGGCTGTCGCAGCCAATGGTGGCTTTGCCAAAATAGCCCTTCTGCGACGCGCGGATGGACGCGTAGCCGTCATTGTTGAGCACGAAAAACTTGACCGGGAGCTTGAGCCGCGCGGCGGTTTCGAGTTCCTGAATGTTGAACTGGAATCCACCGTCACCGTCGACAAGAATGGTTCGCCGGCGATGGCCGCCGAGACAAACGGCAAGGGACATGGGCAGGCCGAAGCCCATGGCGCCCAAGCCGGCGGTGTGGTAAATGCGCTGTCCCGGGCGGGTGGGGCAGGCGAGAAGAAAGATTTCGATGCCGCTGCCGGAGCTGCCGGAGACGAGCAGATCGCCGGCCTCGGATTCCGTTCCGATGACCTCGGCAAGATGGAAGATGCTGACCAGGCCTTCGGGCTTGCGATGCTCACTGGTTACGACCGGGTAGCGCGTCTTCCAATCGGCGCAACGGGCATTCCACGCGGAATGATCGCGCAGGCGAAGCGCATCTTTCCGGCGCAGCAATTCGCCCAGGAATGCCTTTGCGTCTGCGCAGATGGGTTGCTGCAAATGGGGATGGAGCTTGGCGAGCTCCGCGGGGTCGATGTCGACGGCTGCCTTGTATGCTTCGCGCGCAAGGTTCTGAGGAGCGTAGCCGGTGATGGCAAAGTCGAGGCGCACGCCGATGGCGAGGAGAAAGTCGCAGTTCTGCAGAGCAAAGTTGGCGCCGCGGGCGGCGACCGA
>JASHOQ010000064.1 GCA_030041045.1 Acidobacteriaceae bacterium | reverse complement strand
GAGATCGAGAAGATATCCTCGATGGGCATCAGGAAGGGCTGGTCGACGGCGCGCGCCGGCAGAGGCACGTACTTGTCCACCGACTCCATCAGCTCGTCGATCTTCTTCTCCCATTGCGCTTCGCCGTTCAGTGCGCCCAGCGCCGAGCCGCGGATCACCGGCACGTCGTCGCCCGGGAACTGGTACTTGGTCAACAGCTCCCTGACTTCCATTTCCACCAGGTCGATCAGCTCGGCGTCCTCGACCGCATCGCACTTGTTGAGAAACACCACGATGTAAGGCACGCCCACCTGGCGCGCCAGCAGAACGTGCTCCTTGGTCTGCGGCATGGGGCCGTCGGTGGCAGCCACCACAAGAATCGCTCCGTCCATCTGCGCCGCACCCGTGATCATGTTCTTGATGTAGTCGGCGTGGCCGGGGCAATCCACGTGCGCGTAGTGCCGGTTGGGTGTCTCGTACTCCACGTGCGCCGTGGCAATGGTGATGCCCCGCTCCCGCTCCTCGGGCGCGTTGTCAATCGAATCGAAGGAGCGGAACACAATCTTGGGATTGTGCTTCTGCAGCACCTTGGTGATCGCCGCCGTCAACGTCGTCTTGCCGTGATCGATGTGCCCGATCGTCCCCACGTTTACGTGCGGCTTTGAACGATCAAATTTTTCCTTCGCCATGTTCGCTTACCCCTTTACCAAGTAGCTCCGTACCTCTTGAAGCTCTTCTCAAATTCATTCCGAATCTTGTCGTTTTTGCGCCGAAGTTCCCTCGCCAACGTTCCGATCTCCTCATATCCAAACGCCAATCGAGTCCACTCGCCGCGCTTACCACAGACAAACCAATAGACCTGCTTGCCCCCATGCCAGCAGTAGTAAATGTTTCTTCTACTGTCGACCTCGTTGCACCGGGAGCACTGCAATTCGCCATCGTGCCGAATGAATTCTATCTCTCGCCGCTTAGCTGTTCCCTGCTCCCTGTTCCCTGTCTTTCTCAGTAGTACGCGTACACCTTCAAGTACCGCTGCCGCAGCTCGACGGGCACCTTTTCCACCAGCCGGAGAAAGCGCTCGCGGGTAAGGCCCTGATCGCTTACCGGCAGAGCCTCGTAGAGCGCAACCGCTTCACTGCCCAGCAGCCCGCGCTTGAGAATCGCCTCATAGTCGCGGATGCGCAGCTTCGACCGGGTCACGCGGTCAAGGAAAACCTCCACATCGGACGCCACGAAGGCTGCGTCAATAAGCGCGTGCAGCTTCTGGTATCCGTGCTCATCCCGTACCGCGATCGCCGCCTGCTCGAACATTCCCGGTTACCCTCAGGGGCAAAAGCCCCGAATCATTGGCTTGCAGTTGCGGCACGGCTAAAGCCGTGCCCTTTCAAAGCCCCGGCTGCAGGGGTTACCCACCAATCTGGAGCGGGAGACGGGGATCGAACCCGCGACCAACAGCTTGGAAGGCTGTGACTCTACCACTGAGTTACTCCCGCGAAAACCAGGGGTCAGGGGGTCAGGGATCAGGGGTCAGTTTCATCATGCCGACTGAAGCAGCCATACTCCTTCGTGCGGCGTCATTCCTGATCCCTGTTCCCTGATCCCTGTTCCCTGAACTTCTGGAGCTGATGACCAGGATTGAACTGGTGACCTCTCCCTTACCAAGGGAGTGCTCTACCAACTGAGCTACATCAGCCCGAAGACCAGCTTTCATCTATCAGCTGTCAGCCCTCAGCTTGTCCTGGTGGTGCGTGCCGATTCGGCCTGTTCCCGCACCTGCAAGCTGATCGCTAACAGCTGAAAGCTAATCGCTGTTTTTCCCGTCCGCCCGGCGGATCTTTTCTGCCTGGTGGATCAAAACCGTTCGTAACGCGAAACCGCCGATGACGATGAGCGGAACCAGCCTCAACTCCACCGGCCTGCCCAGGATGCTGACCTTGCTCGCGTCCATAGTGAACCAAACCAACGCCGCCAGAAGCGCGTAGAGCGCGAGAGCCACGGGATAGCGTTTGCCAAGATCCGAGCCGGAGGGCTTCAACCGGCCAATCTCCGAACCGGCTCCCATTTCTTCCCGCGTTACCTCGCGCATGGGCATCTCAAAACCTCTGGTGCACAGGGGAGGATTCGAACCTCCGTAGCTCGCAAGGAGCGGCAGATTTACAGTCTGCTGCCATTAACCGCTCGGCCACCTGTGCACAGCCGCCCAGCAAACAACGCGCGCCTGCTGGGAATCACAATCCGCTCCCGGAAAAGCGGAGACTCCGCTGCCCGGAAAAATCTTGATCCTGGCCACCTGCTCCGGGCGTGAAAACCCCTCCGGGCATTACCCCCCATCCGGAGAACCCTCCGGCATTGGGGGAGCCTGCGCCTGAAGTGGGGATCACCGCGAAGGACAGGCCCGGCGACTTGATCATCTGCTCGCCGGTCGACTTACCGCACTTGCCGTACCGCTTGCGCCGCTTTTGAGATCCGAAAGCAGATTTTCTTGTGGAGCTGGCGAAGGGATTTGAACCCCCGACCCTCTGATTACAAATCAGATGCTCTACCAGCTGAGCTACGCCAGCCTTGTGCGCGCAGCCAAGGCCGCGAACACCGCCCAAAAACCCATACGGAACCCGATCGCACGCGTAGACACACGAAACCTCCGCACGTACGACGGCACAGAAATTAAGGTTAGCATACCCCCGGGAGCCGAGCAAACCGCGGGTCTTTGGCGCGCCGCGCGCATTTCCACAAGAAAATTTGGGCTTGACACAGGTGAATTGTCCGGGGGAACCTTTGGTGACAACCAATTCTCGCTTAAGGTGGCTTATGGCATTTGGGAAGTCTGTCTCCACCTGTGTGGTAGGGCTGGGGCTGCTGGCGGCGGCTCTGGCTGAACCCCTCTTTTCTCAAGCTCCGCCGGCAGCCCAGGCTCCCCCCGCCGCGCGCAGACCGCGCGTGGCAGTGCTGGACTTCGATTACGGCACGGTGCAGACGGCGGTATCGGCCGTCTTCGGCACCAACGTGGATATTGGGAAGGGCATGCAGCAGTTGCTGGTGACCGATCTGGTGAAGGACGGCAACTTTTCCGTCATCGAGCGCTCGGCGCTGGACAAGGTGCTGAACGAGCAGAACTTTTCCAACTCCAATCGCGCCGACCCCAACAGCGCGGCCAAGATCGGCAAGCTGCTGGGCGTGGACGCCATCGTTCTGGGGACCATTACCGAGTTCGGCAATGAGACCAAGAACCAGGGGGTGGGCGGCGGAGGCGGGAGCGGGTGGACGGGCGCGATTGGCGGTTTTCACCATTCGAAGTCGGCTGCCAACGTCTCGATAACTGCACGCATTGTGAACATCGATACCGGCGAGATCATGGCCACGGCCGACGGCAACGGCACCTCGTCGCGCTCGAGCACGGGGCTGGGCGGCGGAGGCGGCAACTGGAACGGCCATGGGGGCGGAGCGGTCGACTTCGGGTCGAGCGATTTCCAGAACACCATCATCGGCGAAGCCACCAAGGCCGCCGTGGATCAACTGGCGACCAATCTCGATGCGCAATCGGCGAAGGTGCCGGTGCGCACCATCGTGGTGGAGGGGGTGGTGGCCGCGGTGGACAGCGGGCAGGTGATTTTGAATGTGGGCGCGAAGGCCGGCGTAAAGGTGGGCGACCAGTTCAACGTGCTGCGCGTGACCCGCGAGATCAAGGACCCGACCACGGGCGCCGTTTTGCGCCGGCTCACGAATACGATTGGGGTGGTGAAGGCGACAGATGTGGACGATGTTTCCGCCATCTGCACGCCGCTCTCGGGCACCGACTTCAAGGTGGGCGACGTGGTGAAGACCACAACCCAATGATCGCGGCAATGAGATAGATAGATTAAACTGCGCTGAACGCGAATGCCCGCCGACCCAGATAAGAAATGGGGGCGGGCATCGTGTTTTGGGCGGTTCCCGCCCCAGTGTGGTGAATCCAAGATTCCCCGAAGAACAACCGCAGATCCCTCGACTCGTCGCGCACTGTTTGATGCGAGTGCGCGACTCGCTCAGGATGACAGCACAGGAGATGCCTCGAGCTTCAGGCGCTAGGGCATTTTCTGAGTTACTGTGTCCTCTTCGTTCCTTCGCAAGGTCGCCGCTCCCTGTTGGTCGCGTCGACTCTGCTTTCCGTCTTCGGGATATCGCTACTCAGAAAATGCTTTAGCGGCCGAGGAACCCTTCCAGTTTGCGCAGTTCTTCGTTGGCCTTGTCCATATAGTCGCGGGCGGCGTCGAGGTCGTGGTCGTTGATGGCGCTGTCGGCTTCGCGCAGATCGTTGTTCATGCGGTTCCACGCGGCCGCCATGTCGCCGCGCAGGTCATAGCCCTGGGCCTGCTGCTGGCGGCGCAGCGAGTCGAGCTCGCTGGACACGGTCTGGCTGCGGGCGTCCAGATCCATGAAGCGGTCGCGGGCGTGGCGAACCTCTTCGGGCGAAGGCCCCGGCGGCGGCGCGGGGGCGACGGGAGGCGCGACTTCCTGCGCCGGCTGACCGGTTTGCGGCGCATTGGATTCAGGCGATCCGGCGTTGGGGTATGAATGGTGAACCGGCTTTGCGGAAGGTTGACCGGCGCCGGGATTCGGCGCAGCAGGCTGGGCAGAGCTCACGGGATTGGCTGGGCTCGCGCTCGGCGTAGCTGCAGCCGGCTGCGGCGCAGGTGCGGTTGGGGCCGGTGCGGCGTTCGCAGCCACCTGCGTGCCGGTCTTCTGCCCTGCGTGCATGGGAAAGAAGCGCGGCAGAAAGGCGAAGGCAGCGGCGATGGCGAGCACCGCAGCCAGCGCGCCCAGGCCGATCCAGAGGCCGCGATGACTCCTGGCCTGGGGTTGGGTTGCGGAGGCCGCAACCGGAACAAAGCCCGGTGTGGGATTGGGTGCGGGAACGGCGACCGGGCCCGTCGTGGGCGCGGCGGACGCGAACGCCGGCGCGGACACAGGAAGCGGAACCGCGGCAGCAGCGGCAACGGCGGCCGGCGCATCCGATGCCGAGCGCACCGCTTTCAGGGCATTGCGAAACTCTTCCGCCGTCTGGAAGCGCGCGCCGGGATCTTTGGCCAGGGCGCGCAGCACAATGTCGTTCAGCTCGCGCGAGAGCGCGGGGTTCCACTGCGCCGGAGGCGCGGGCGTTTCATTGAGCTGCGCGTTGAGCACGCTGTAAGAGGTCTCGGCCTGGAAGGGCTTGCGCCCGGTGAGCATTTCGTAGAGGGTCACGCCGAAGGAGTAGATGTCGCTGCGGCCGTCGACGGTGCCGCCGCGCACCTGCTCCGGCGACATGTAATAGATGGAGCCCATGGTGGTGCCGGGGCGGGTGAGGTTCAGATCCTCAGTGGATTTGGCGATGCCGAAGTCCATGAGCTTGACCACGCCGTGGGTGGTGATCATGATGTTGGCCGGCTTGATGTCGCGATGCGTCACGCCCTTGCCGTGTGCGTAGCTGAGCGCGGCGAGCACCTGGAGGGAATAGTCGATGGCCTGGTCGAGGGGAAGGCGCGCGGGCATCTTATCGAGCGTGGTGCCCTCGACGTACTCCATCACCATGACGAACTGGTTCTGAATTTGGAAGGCGGTGCGCAACTGCGTGATGTTGGGGTGGTCGAGGCCGGCGAGGGTGCGAATCTCAGCCATGAAGCGGGCCGCGAGCTCGGGCTGGGCGGCGAAGTCAGGAAGCAGGATCTTCATGGCCTCTTCCCGGTTGGAGATGACGCTGCGCACCTTGTAGACGCGGCCCATGCCGCCGGTGCCGAGTAGCGCCACGACTTCGTAGTCGCCGACGCGCTGACCAGTTTCCTCTGCCATAGTGCGGCCTCCTCGGGGTAGAAGGAAGAATACCGGGAAAAAAGGGCCCTGATTGACGGAGTGCTACGAGTCTACTCCTGTGCGGCAAGGGCGGGGAAGGAAAACCGCGCCCCAAGGCTAACCGTGGTTATGGCGGCCGCTTGCGCGGAGCCAGACCTGGCGACGGGGACCCTGGTATCCCGACAGATAGGGACGATGGGAGGCGAGGCGTTTCGACGGCGCGTGCAAAAAGGAGGAAGGCGAGACGACGCGGACCGAGCGGCGGGCAGAGGAGGAGCGAGGATTCCGCAGGTTGCGGCCGGCTTATCGAGCGCGATCCATTTGACCATTTGTCAATCCCTCGAAATTCCCCTTGCCCCCTCCAAAATCCCCTTGCGGAAGTGGTCCGCGGGGTTGATGATGCGAACGACTCCCCGCAAGACTTTTGACACATTCCAGGTAGAGGAGGGTTTATGCGCAGAATTCTCTGTGCGGCGCTGCTTCTAGTGACCTACCCCGTCCTAGTCGCTCAGCAAAGAATTGATAATGGAGCGGTCGTAAAGATGGTCAAGGCAGGGCTCTCGGACGACATCATCGTGACCACGATTAACGCCTCGCCCGGAGCTTACGACACCTCGCCGGACGCCTTGATCGCGCTCAAGGGATCGGGGGTGAGCGACAAGGTCATTTCCGCGATCGTAGCGAAGTCAAGCGTAGTCGCCCAAACGCCCGGGGTATCTCAAGGCGCGGCCGTCGCGGCGAAGGATGCGGCAGTTCAACCGCCGCCAGCCCCAGCCGGAGATGAATCGTCGCTCGAGCCGGGGACTGCCAGGGGCATGGAGAAGGTCCCGGCGGGGGCACGAATCGTAATTGCTCCAATGGGCGGATTTGAAACCTATTTCGCAGCGGCAGTTCGTGAAAAGAAAGTACCGGTTACCCTCACTCTCGACAAGGCTACTGCGCAGTATTTCGTCGTCTCAACCGATACTGAGTGGCAAGGATTCGTTTTCGGCTCAGGCGGAGCGGCAAACTGGAACCGGGACGGCGGAAGCGCAGCCTATGGGTCCTCCGCAAGTTCCACGCGGGGCCTCGAGGCGAGCATCATGTTGATCGATGCAAAGACAAAGGACGTTGTGTGGGCCTACGAGGTCCACAAGAGCAGCCATGGCTCTTTATTTTTCGGTACCCTCGGGGCTCGCGGTAAGCAGTCTGTAGCGGAGGCCTGCGCAAAGCATCTGAGAGAATACATCGAAAAGGGAAATTAAATGCAATTCAGCGCGTGCGCGCCCGAGGTGTTAGGTTAACTTCTGGCGGCCTTCGGAGCCGCGCTATGAACCGACGCACGCGCAGAACGCTCCTGATAGTGGCCGCGGTCCTGGTTTTGCTGGCGATTGCGGTGTTTCTGCGCTCGAAAGCTCCGCCGGAGGCGGCGCGGCTTCTGCCCGAGTCCGACGGCATCGTTTACATCAACCTCAAGCCCATCCGCAGCTTTTTCCGCAAGGTGAAGGCGCCGGAGCGCGCGCCCGACTACCAGCAGTTTGTGGATGCTACCGGCATTGACTGGGAGAAGGACCTGGACCAGGTGGCGGTGGCGCTGCACCGCATGCCCGATGCCAACGGACCCAATGGCCCGGTGGCGTATTCGCTGGTGCTGGTGGGGCGGGTCACGGGCAAGAAGCTGAACGCGTGGCTGGATACGCACGCGGCCGCGCGCGAAGATTACGCCGGCAAGACCATCTACGACATTCCTTCCCAGGGCCGCGCCGTGCGCGTGGCGCAGATCGGCTACGACACGCTGGCCGTATCGAACTATCCCACGCCGGAGATGATCCACTCGATCATCGACCGGCACCGCACGGCGGCGCTGCCGTTTGCGGGCTCGTCGCTTCTGGCCGCGCATTACCACGAGGTGCCGCTGCTCTCAGTGGCGTGGGGCGTGGGCCAGATCGGGTTGCCGTTTTCCGAGAGCGGCGCCGTCCACGTCTTCGGCTTCTCGCTGCCGCTCGAGCCGGACTCGACCATTATCGCCAGCGTGGCGCCCACGCTGCCCGTTCCCGGCTCGCTGGGCGCGCTGCGCATGCGGGTGGAGGAGATTGCGCCGACGGAGCAGGTGGCTGAAAGCCAGGCGGCCGATCTGGCCACGCTGGTGACGCTGGCGCGGGGCCTGGCTGCGCCCCTGGGTGAAAACACGGCCAATCGCGGGCTGAAGGAGCTGCTGAAAACGGCCGAGGTGACGCAGCGCCGCGACCAGGTGATCGTGACCGCCACGCTGCCGGCGAGTTTTCTGGCCGCGCTGGCGGAGGGGGAAGCGACGGAGTGAGCGGGGGCGAGCGGGTTAGCGAGTTAGCGTCCGCCTGCGGCGGACGTTGGCAGGTTTGCGAGTTGGCGGGGGCGAGCGGGGGTCATTGCTCTCCCACCCTAAACGCTCAACCACCCCACGGACCAAGACCTGTCCGTGGGGGCCCCGGTATCCGCGTTTAGGATGGGGCACCCAAGGTTCGTGCTGAATTGAGAGCCGCAAATTAAGGATTGTGGTTCCCCAGGCTAGGCGCAAAAACAAGAACGCGCCGAACCTGGGGCACCCGTTCCCGTGCTCGATTTAAGCTCCGCTGAGATTTCTCAGGGCATCTTGAGGCCGAGGGCGTCGACGGTCTGGGGGTCGACGACCGATTTGCCGTCGCTGTCGCGCACGGCCACGCCGAAACCGTTGTGATAATCCCACATGGCCCAGCCAATGCCGTCGGCTTCGAGCGCGGTGCGCACGTCGCGAATCCAGTTGGTGCGCGAGACAGGATCGGCTGCGGCGCGATAGACGCCGAACTCATTGCAGAGGAGCGGCACATGGTTCACCAGCGCCCAGCCCGCGGCCTCGTCGATGAGACGGCGGATGTGATCGGCGTTCCAGTTGTCGAGCCAGTAATTCTCCAGCTGAAAGCGGTCAGCGCGGCTGGGGACTTCCTTGAGCAGCTCCTGCATGGAGGAGGCGGTGGGCGGGTAGGGGATGCCGTGCTCGTAACGCCACCACCCGATGCTCCAGGTGGCGCCCTGATGGGTGAACTCGTGCGGATCGTAGAAGTGAAAGTTGTAAATCACGTTGCCGTCGTCGAGCGGCTCAAGGGCGAGCAGGTCTACGATGTCAGAGTAATTGGGGCCGGCGGCGATGAGGGTGTTCGCGGGGGCGACTTCGCGGATGGCCGCGGCCACGCGCGCCTGGATACCTGCCCAGCGATAGGGGTCGTTGACCTCGGGCTCATTAAGAATCTCAAAGAAGACGCGATCGGGATCACGGCCGGCGAAGTGCGCGGCGAGCTTGCGCCAGAGCGCGACCAGGCGGTCGACGGCGGCGTTGTCGGTGCGCAACGGCTGCTTGTAGCTGTCTTCGGGGTGCAGGTCGATGGTGACGGCCATGCCATTGGCGAGGATCAAATCCACGGCGCGATCGAGACGCGCGACAAAATCGCTGTTCAGGCCGTCGGCACCGCGCGGGTACTGCTCCAGGGGAACGGCGTCAATGCCCAGCCGCACGTTGTCGAAGCCGAGCCTGGCTATGGCAGCGATGTCGTCCGGGGTGGTTTCGGCGTCAGTGTGCTGGGCAGAGTAGTCGCCGGGGCTCTGGGAGAACCAGTGGGAGGCGTTGATGCCGCGGCGGAGATGCTGCTGGGCGCGGGCACGGGCGATTTCGAGGCCGGCGGCGCGATCCGGCGCCGGGGCCTGGTTCTGCGCAGCGGCGGGAATTGCCAGACCAAGCAACAGCGACACCAGGCAGCCACGGAAATACACGGAAAACCTTCCTTTTGCACCGATGGTGTCTCTCGCAAGTAATCGGGGCCAGTGCCCACCATAACACTGAAGTGGGAGTTCTGCCTTGCGCGGCGCTCGGGAACGGAAGCAGAATGAAGCCATCTCTTGGGAAAGCAGGTTTCGATGAGTCCATTGAACTTCCCCTGGCTCTTTCAGCACACAAATCCATTTCGCCTGGCCGCCCTGGTGGGCGCAGGGTGCCTTGCCGTTTCGCTTCTCAACCTGCCGGCCCAGGGGCAAAATGCCGCGGCGCCGGGACCCATGGCCGCGGCGCAGCCCGCGCCGCCGGGACCGATTGTGCCGAATCCCGTGCCCAGCTCTGACGATGCGTGGCTGCAGAAGGCGGGCAGCCTTTACTACTCCAGCGCCAAGTCCGGCCTGGGCGGGTTTGACTGCGCCGTGCATCCCGACTGGCGCGCGCTGTTTTCGAGCGCCAATGCCGACGCGCCCGTAGACTCGAACGATGCGCGAATTCTTCTCCTCGAGAGCGTGAAGATCAACCTGCACGCACATCTCCAAGGCGGCTCGACGCTGGATTGGACGCCGGAACAGAGCACGGGCGAGCCGCTCGACCAGGACGCCTCCACGCTGCTGAGCAAGATGCGCGAGGTGACGGAGCAGACGCTCGAGGGCTTTCTGCAGTTCTGGACTCCGTTTGTCGACGGCTCGGTGGTGCCTGCATCGGCGGAAGGGCTCACCATTACGCATACCGGCAGCGTAAACACCATTCATGCGCAGGACAGCGACACCGCGCTCACGGAGACGTTCTCAAACGATATGCTGCTCGAGCACTTCGACGTGGACCAGAACGGCATCTCGATCAAATTCCAGCCGGCTTACAAACCCACGGGACAGGGTTTGCTGGTGAAGAGTTTTCAGGCGCACGTGCAGCCGGCGGGCGTGCCTCCAGAGGGGGCGCAGGAGCTGCGCGTGGAGATCGAGTACCAGACGCTCGAGGGATTTCCCATTCCATCGCAGCTGAGGATGGACACGACAAGCGGCAAATTCAATTTCACTTTGGACGGCTGCACCGTGAGCCGGCTGCAGAGGCCCGAACCGGCCAACGTGGTAAAACCTGCGCTCGAATAAAAACGGCTCCCGTGCGTGGGGGAGCCGTTTGCGTTCGCTGGAAACATTCCGGAGGAGATTAGAGTTGGTTGAATAAGTGCTGAGGGCCATCAAGGAACTTCCCTCAGGGGCTAAAGCCCAATGTTTATGCGGGTCTGGCGGCACGGCTGAAGCCGTGCCCTTTCAAAACCGGATTTGTGCAACCAGTTCTACTGTCCGGCGCCGGAGGGTTGGTTGAGGCCGGCTTCCTCGGCCTGCTCATAGGTCATGCGCAGATACTTGTGCGGATTCACGGGCACGTTGTGCACGCGCACTTCGTAGTGCAGATGCGGACCTGTAGCGCGACCGGACTGGCCGATGTAGCCGACCACCTGGCCGCGGAGGACGTGCTCGCCCGGCAGCACCGCGAAGGCCGAGAGATGCGCGTAAATCGTGGAAAGATCGTGGCCGTGATTGATGACCACTTCACGTCCATAGCCGGCATTGAAGGCTGCGTTGGTCACATCGCCGTCGGCCGTGGCGCGCACCGGCGTGCCGTAGGGCGCATCGATATCGATGCCGGAGTGGAATGCACCCTCACCGTTGATCGGGTCCAGGCGCTCGCCGAAACTTGAGGCTACGCGGCCTTCCACGGGCCAGAGCGAGGGCGCGTCCGCCAGCGTCGACCAGTCGCCGCTGAGGCTGGGTTCGGACCCACTTTGGAGCGTCCCGAAGGCGCGGCCGGAAAGAGCGTCGGCGCGCAGAGCATAAAACTCATCGATGGAGTGCGCAATCTGCTGCGGGCTGGCTTCGTCAGCCTGTGCCAGGCTGGGAGGCGTGGGTGCGACGGCAACGTGGGCGGTTGGGTGCGGGCGGGTGTCAGCAGCCATACGGTTCTGCCGCAAACCGTAGAGAGCGGTGACCTCATTGGCGAGCGCGCCCAGCGACGCCACCTGCACGCCGCGGTCGTGGGCGATCTGCGCCATCTGCTTGTAATCCTGGCGCAGGGTTTCGCGGTCCTGGCGCACCTGGTTGTAACTCTCGGTCTTCACCAGCATGCGGGTATAGGAGCCGGCCAAGCCGACGATGGTGAACGCGCCCACAATGGCCGCGGCCACAAAGGCGTAAGCGTAATGCAGCGGCAGCGGAATCTTGCGGACCCGGCCGTCTTCTTCGCGAGCGACAAAAAGGATGTAATAGCGCTTGCGTAGCATTCTGCTTCTTTTTCCTCCGCAACACGCCCAAGGCAAGGCCACAAAATGGGCAGAACCGCGAGGTCAAGGCGACCCCAGCCGATACCGCATACGCCCAATGGGTGCGACCCAAGAGAACTTTGTCAAGGCTAACAAAGGGCTCTTTCGCCGGTCAATGGAACTTTCGGGGGTGAACCTTCGGTTTTCCCGCCCCTTCCCTTGCGTGGACGCGGAAAAGGGTTCAAGGGTTGGCAAACGGACGTGTATGCCCTTAAGCCGTTTGAAATGAGAGGCCGGCTCGGCCTGTTCCGAACGGGGAGCGGTGATTGGGGGACGCATTCAGGGGGGAACCGGGGGTTGCGAACCGGCCAACGCCTGTTTGCCCTATCTTCAAAGGAGGATGCAACGCAAGCCGACAGCGGTGGAAAACATCAGCAGGGCGCTGCGGGAGAGCGCGGGCGAACGGGCGCTGCTGGCCCGGATTCGCGCCCGCACGCGACCGGGGGCAGGCGGCGAGGTGACCCTGGGCATGGGCGACGACTGCGCGCTCTTGCGTTTGCGGCCGGGCGAGGAGCTGGCGGTGACGACCGATCTCTCCATCGACGGACGCCATTTCCGGCTCCCGTGGCACCCGCCGGAGTCGGTGGGCCATCGCACGCTGGCGCGGGGTTTGAGCGACCTGGCTGCGATGGGCGCGCGGCCGGTGGCGGCGTTTCTCTCGCTCGGTCTGCCCGCGGAGATGGTGCAACATCGCGGAGCGCGAAGCGCGCAGAGAACATGGGTCGATCGCTTTCTGGATGGGTTTCTTGCGCTGGCTCAGACCTGCGGGGTTCCTCTGGCGGGCGGAGACCTGGCGGAGTCGCCCGTGGTTGTGGCCGACATTGTGCTCGCCGGAGCGGTCATGCGCGGCAAGGCTCTTTTGCGCTCCGGCGCGCGGCCCGGAGATGCGCTCTATGTGACGGGCGCATTGGGCGGAGCGGCGGCCGGACTGCGGCGGCTTGAGGAACTCGCCGGAATGCGGGCGCGGCAGCGAGCGACGACGACACATTTGAAAATTCCAAAGAAGCTTGAAGCGGAACTCGAAGCGCATTTCTATCCGCAGCCGCGCGTGGCGCAGGGATTGGCGCTGGTGCGGCGCGGACTGGCAAGCGCGGCAATCGACTTGAGCGATGGGCTTTCGACCGATCTCGACCATCTTTGCGAAGAGTCAGCCATGGCCGCGGAAGTGGAAGCCGCTGCGTTGCCTGTTGCCGCGGGGGCGACGCTCGAGGAGGCACTCGACGGCGGCGAGGACTACGAACTGCTGTTTGCCGCCGCGCCACAGGCGCGCGTGCCGTGCATCCTCAACGGTGTTCCCGTTACGCGCATCGGGCGCGTGCTGCGCCGTCGGCCGGGCAGGCCGCGCGTCACGCTGATCGACGAAAGCGGGCCGCGTGCGCTGACCGCGCGCGGATGGGAGCACTTTTCCTGAGCCTTGAGTGCAGCTTGAGTACAGTTTGTTACATAAATGGCCTGAGTCTCCCGGGCAGTATCTCCAGGAGCCAAAAAGAGACTGCGTGAGAGCTTGAAGGGCGGAAGGTCGTGGCCCGGTTCCATCGCCCCTCCGGGGCTCGGGAGTTCTTGTTTATGCGCGCTTCCCAGGATTGCCTCCGCCGCAGCGGACTCCATCCTGGGCTATTATCCTCGCATCCCTCCGGGATGCGCTTGCCGCGCGCCCGGAGCGGCGATGTTGCCGGGATTGCGCACGACCGCAGTTACCTGGTGCCCGCGAGACAAGAGCTCCTTGAGAAGGCGACTACCGATCATGCCGGAAGCACCGTACAAGACAACTTTCATGTTGGATCTCCTGCGGAGATCGATGCGCGAGCGGCGGGAAAGAAGCACGCAAGGACACTAGAGCGGTTCCACAGTACATGTAGCTATATTTCACAGTTGCGGAAGGTGGCTTTTTCTTGGTGAAAAAGCCACTTAGCCTCTGCGGCTTCGGGATACAGCAACTGTGAAACCGCTGTAGCAGCCCAACCAACTATGATCAACGCGGGGGCAGTGGATCAGTTTGAGTGAAAGATCCCTCAGGGACCGAAGGCCTCGACCGTTCTTCGCGAATCGACGTACGGGCTGAGGAGGTTGCGGAAAAATTCCAAATTTGCAGCTGATTATGAACGAAGAAGCCGCAGGGGCTGAAGCCCCGATCATTTCGTTGCCTTTATCGGCCCGGCTAAAGCCGTGCCCTTGTTACAAAACCCCATGAGGTGAGTTTTTCCGCATCCTGTGAAGGCGCGTACCCTTCAAGCCGACAAAGTACAACGAGTGGGGATCGACGAGTAGGGATTGACGGGTGAGGATGGGCGAGTGAGTGAGATTTTCTGGATCGAGGGCGACCCGCAGGCGAGCCTCGCCATTGTGATGCGCCCGGCTGGCGACGGCTGGCTCGAGGACGAGCTGCGCGACCTGAAAGAGGGCGGCATCGAGACGCTGGTTTCGATGCTGGAGCCCTGGGAGGCCGCGGAGCTGGGCCTTGCGCGCGAAGGGCAGTTGGCCGAGCAGGCGGGGATGCAGTTTCTTTCCTTTCCCATTCCGGATCGCTGCACGCCGGAGCGGATGGGGGCTTTCCGGCAATTTGCCGAGGAGCTGGCGCGGCGGTTGCGCGCGGGCGAGCACATCGGCATCCATTGCCGCGGCTCGATCGGACGGTCGACGGTGGCCGCAGCGTCGGCGCTCCTGCACCTCGGCTGGAGTTCACGGGATGCGCTTGCGGCCATTTCGATGGCGCGGCGATATCCGGTGCCGGACACGGACGAGCAGAGAGAGTGGATTCTCGCCTACGAGCCGGAGCCATGACAGCGCCTGACGCGGATCGGGCGCCGGTTGAGGCTTCGGGTGGGGCTTCCATCCCAGCACCAATTGTCGACCTGCGCTTTGCGCACGCGTGGCAGGCTGAGGTGCTTGAGGTGCGGCCGCTGATTCTGCCGGCGCGGCATTTTGTCTATCCGCGCGAGGCTGAAGAAGTGGAGCGCGGGGCGCTGGAAGTTTTGATTCGGCCGGGCGCCCCGGGTCTCGCTTCCGAGACCCGGGAAAGCTCCCGCGCTCAGGCGCAAGCACGATTTGCCGAACCATTCCTGGCCACGTGCGCGCTGGGGTTTCGCGATCCGGCGGCGCCGACCGGCCTCTGGACCACTCCAAAACCAGAAGAAATCTGCGCGGTGGCCGGAGGGTATGCGTACCTGATCGACACCACGGCGCCCGAGCAGTTCACCTGGATTCCGTACCGGCCGGTGCTTGCGGTGCGCGCGGTGGTTGAGGCTGGGCTGCTGCTGTTTGTCGGGCATCGTTCGATCTTGGCGTGGAGCAGCAGCGGGCAGGCGTGGGAGACGGAGAAGCTCTCCGACGAGGGCGTGACGATTTTGGGCGTAGAGAATGGCGTGCTGCGCGGCGCGGGGTGGGAGATGCGGACGGACAAGGAGACGGCGTTCTGCGTCGATCTTGAGACAGGGAAAAGGATTTCCTAGTGCGTCTTCTGTGAGGCGCGGTTGCTACACTGGCCGGCAAAGGGTATCGGAGGGACAGGAATGGCGAGATACAGAGTTCCACATGGCCCAACGGATTCCGTGCTGGTGAAGCTTCACGAGGCAATTTCCAGGCCTGACCGCCTGCCGCAAATCGCAGCGGAGCTTGCGCAGCTTCTCCCCCGAGTTTCGAACATCGCTCACAGGCAATTTCTTGGCAAGAAATTTCACGAGATTGAGCGCGTGCAAAAATCGCCCGGCGATCTAACCAGAATTGCGGATGAGATCGATGCCTGGAGCGATCGGGAATTCCCGGTTCAAGGGAAGGCTTAGAAACCCGGCCTATCCGGCTGCGATGCTCTCTCCCTTCAGGAGCAGGTGAAGTTCATACGCTGCATAGACGGACTCGAAGACGGCGTCCCAATTGGCTTTTTCGGCGCGGGCGCGGGCGGCGAGGCGCATCTGCGCGTGCTGCCCGGGGTTGGCGAGGATGGCCGCGATGGCGGGTGCGAATTCTTCGTCGGGAACGACGCGGCCGGTTTCGCCGTCACGCACGATGGTTTTGGGACCACCGTCGGGAGTGACGATGGCGGGCACGCCGCTCGACTGCGCTTCGAGCACGGCGTTGCCGAAGGTGTCAGTATGCGAGGGGAAGACGAAGAGGTCCATGCGGGCGTAGGCGCGGGCGAGGGCCTCACCTCGTAACACGCCGGTGAATTCGGCGCGACGCAAACGCGCGCGGAGCCAGGCTTCGTCGCCGCCGTGGCCGACGATGAGGAAGCGGAAATTGATAACGCCCAGGCGTGGAAGTTCGCGTTCCAGATCGACGAGGAGGGCGATGTTTTTTTCGACGGAGAGGCGGCCGACGAAGCCGAGGATGAATTCAGAAGGTTCCGTCGCCCCTACGGGGCTCGGAGGAATTTCTCTTGCCGCATTCCCAGGACTGCCCCCTCCCTCTCCCTCTCGCTCCGCTCGAGGTCGGGGTCGGGGTTGTCCTGGGCTATTTTCGATGGCTCCCTCCGGGAGCCCGGGGGCTAAAACGCCGTCTTCAGTTGTCGCGTCGTTCGGCGCGGCTGAAGACCACCCCAACAAGCCGAAATCGCTTGTTGGGGACCCCGGTGAAGCAGTGCCCTGATACAAGACCACCGTCCCCGAGTCCGCGGGTGCGCGGGGGAAAAAACTTCCCTCAGCGGCTAAAGCCGGGTCTCCATTTGCGCCGGTTGCGGCACGAGTGAACTCGTGCCCTTTCAAGGCGTCGAGCTTTGGGGCGGGCAGCGAAGCCGTGCCCTCAGACAAGGCCGCGGGTTCGGAGTCTGCCGTCGGTTCGAGGCCAGCCACTCCGGGGTCAGGCGCTCTCGATGAGCGCTTGGACGGGTTGAAGAGGTCGGCGTCGACGCCGCGGGACATGAGATGGCAGGGGCGGCCGGTGAGCTCGGCGAGCTTGCGGCAGAGATCGGGGTTGGGCGCGAAGAGGACGCGTGCGCCCGAATAGAAGAATGCGGCTGTGGCCAGGGCCAGGTCTTCAAGCTTGCGTGCCGTGGCCGCGGATTGCCGCTCGGGCAAGAGCCGCAGGAACCAGTCCGAGCGGCGCACCAGGTACTCGTGCACGTTGGTGTGCCAGCTGGCGGCGAGCGGGACTTCGAGATGATGGGCGAGGCCCGCGCCGAGCATGCCGATTTCGCTGAGGCCGGTGATGTGGATCAGCTCCGGCTGAAAACGCTCGAGCACTTCGCCGATGAGGGGGATGTGGCGGAGATAGGCGGGATCGAAGCGCAGGTCTTTCTCGAGGGCAAAGGAGAGGAAGCCGCGCGGGAGCTCGAGAGTCCACACGCTGCCTTCTTCGGTGACGGCCTGGGCGCGGTCGCCGGCGCGCACGCAGAGGAAGGGGAGGTTGCGGCGGCGCGCGAAGGCTTCAAACTGGCGGCTGGTGAGGGCAACGCCGTTGACTTCGTGGAAGGAGTCAGGGAAGAAGGCGACGCGGGGGAAGGTCATAAGAGCGAGTCAGCGAGTCAGCAAGTTAGCAAGTTAGCGTCCGCCTGCGGCGGACGGTCGCGAGTTGGCGGGTTGGCGAGGCTCATGCAGAAACGATGTCCGATGCGATCAAAAAAGGCCACAGCAGGTCCTTCGACTCCGTCCGCCGCGGCGGACTTCGCTCAGGATGACAACCGACATTCGTTGCTTCCCCATTCCTGACGCCGTGGCTCCCTTGTTTGCCGACTGGCGAGCCGGTTAACTTGCCGACTCGCTGACTTGCTGACCCGCTAACTCGCCAACTTGCTGCCGGTGTCGCCCAGGGCCAGGCGCAGATTGTGCGCGTCGTTCCAGGCCATGCGCAAGCCGCCGGCCACCAGTCCACGGCCCATCATCTGCACGGCGCCGATGACGGCGGCAATCGAATAGGGCGCGCGGCCTTTGGGCCAGATCTCAGTGAGCGGACGCATTACGCCGTGGGCATCGGGGTGGTAGGTGCGCTCGTCCCAGGTGCGCGAACCCGGGGGGAATTCGGGATAGTGGCGCACGGCGTCAATGGTCGATTGCAGGATGCGGTGCTTCCATGGCTCGGCGTACTGGGGCAGGAAGAGCACGTTGCTCTGCTTGCTGCGGCGGATCTCGTAGACGAATTCGGTGAAGCTGGCGGCGTTGGTGAGGTTGATGGCGGCGTTGGGCTCCACGCCGTGGCGGTCGCCGCCGGCGATGAGCAGCATGTTCCAGCGCTCGGCCAGGCGGCGGACGGCGCGGTTCTCATCCCAGTTGCGCAGGCCGTTGAGCTCGAGCGCGTGAAGAAAGGCCCCGTTTTTCTGCAGGAATTCATTGACCAGGAATTGATGTTTCTCTTTGCCCACCAGGTAGAGATCCCACATGGGGTGGTTGAAGACGACGAGCACGCCTGGCTCCCTGTCGAGCGCGGAGAGAATCTCAGTGAGGCGCGCGTCTTCAGGGTGCGCGGTGTAGGCGGCGAGGGTTTCCATCCACTGCGCGGCCCTGGCGCTGGGCAGGTTGTGCACGCCCAGGTGGAAGGACTGCGCGCCGCCGTAGGGCGCGCTCCATTCGACGCTGACGGGAATGCGGCGCGCGCTGGAAATGGTGCGCAGGAGCATGGGCGCGCGGATGTTGTCGTGGTCAGTGATGGAAACCATGGAAGCGAGGTTGAGCTTTTCAATCTGGCGGCTTTCGAGATCGAAGGCCAGGCGGGGCGTCATGGGCGGCGTCCAGTAGCTGGCGGCGTAGTCCACGCGGATGCCATGAAGCTGCTCGGCGCGGCGCTCGAGGAGCGCCATGAGCGGGCGGACGACGGGAAACTGGTTGCCGAAGTTGGCGAGAAAGTCGAGCGTCTCCTGGGACTGGTTGGTGTGGCTGTGCAGAGAAACGCCGGTGCGAAACCCGGCGCAGGCGTCTTTATCGCTCCAAAGATAAGAAATAGTGGAACTGGGCATGTGGCCTCCCCCGGAACAACGGCTCGATCGGCACCGTGATCGACCGACCAGCCGGCGGACCCGTCTGTGGAAAGGATCGCAGAAGATCAAGCCCCGCGGCACTTTCCACAGGTTTTCCACAACCAGTATCGGGAGGAAACGGTAAATATTCGGTTAATAGCGCACGAATTGCCCTTCAATTCTCGGACGAACCAGTAGAGTTACCGGAAACCCGGAGAAAACCCGGTAATTTCCGCACTCGTTCGTAATGCGTGCTGTTTGATCCGGCAGGAGCCTTCGGCGCTTACAGCAGGCGCCTGCGCGTGCAGCGGCCGGATCGGATGATCGGACTATACGCCTGCGGGTGGTTATTTACGGGTCTTGGCAATTTCGGGGCCGAGAAAGTCTTCGACCGTCCAGCCGGCCATCAGGTCGTCGCCGTGGCCGTTTCCCTGCCCGGCTGCGCGATGGCTGGCCTCCACTTCAGCGGCAAGATAGTTCTCAGTGAGGCCGCGGCGGAGGATTTCGAAGGCTTGCTCGGGCGTGTCGGCAAAATGGAAGAGCTCGATGTCTTTGGGCGAGATGGCGCCGGAATCGACGAGCGCCTGGAGATTGAGCACCTTGCTCCAGTACTCCTTGCCATAGACAACGACGGTGATTTTTTTTGCCAGCTTCTGCGTCTGCGCCAGGGTGAGGATCTCGAACATTTCGTCGAGGGTGCCGAAGCCGCCGGGAAAGACCACCAGGGCCTTGGAGAGATAAGCGAACCAGAGCTTGCGCATGAAGAAGTAATGGAACTCGAAGTTGAGCGAGGGGGTGATGTAGGGGTTGGGCGCCTGCTCAAAGGGCAGGCTGATGTTGAGGCCGATGGTTTTGCCGCCGGCTTCGCGCGCGCCGCGGTTGGCGGCTTCCATGATGCCCGGGCCGCCGCCGGAGGTGACCACGAAGCGATGCTTGCGCGAGGGGATGTTGATGGCCCAGCGGGTGAGCAGTTGCGCCAGGCGGCGGGCGTCCTCGTAATAACGAGCCATCTCCACGGCGGCCACGGCGCGCTTGCGCTGCAGATCAGTGGCTTCGCCAGCGGCGATCTCTGTGGGTTTGGCCGGTTGCTCTTCACTGGGCGCAGGGCGCGTGGAGCCGGTATTTTCGAGCAGCTCCAGCGCGTGGTCGGCTTCGTCGCGGCCGCGGAAGCGGGCGGAGCCGAAGAAGACCACGGTGTCCTGAATCTGCTCGCGGCGGAAGCGGGCGAGGGGCTCAAGATATTCCGAGATGATACGGATCAGGCGGCCGTCGGCGCTGTTGAGGAAGCCCGGATTCTCATAGGCAAGCGGCGCGGCAGGGAGGGGCGGCGGCGTGGCGCCGGCCGGGCTCGCTTCGCCGTTGGGAGCGGCATCCGCATGCGCCGGTCCTTCCCCGGACCCCAAATGCGAGGGACCGGGGGCACCCTTAGCCGGCGCGGGGCTGGCGACCGGTAGGCCGGCAGGAGTGTCCTGCGCATGCTCCTGGCCAATTCGCTGCTCGGGGTTCCCTGCCCGTGGGTCATCCATGTCTCGTTTTTCCCGATGGGGGCTCATCTTTCCCGATGGCGGTTCATTCGTCGCGATGGCGGATCGCGTCTTTAAGCGCGATCCAAAGATTTAACACGCCGAGACCGGAAACAATGCCGCGGACGGCGCCATTGGCCGCGACCAGCGAAAGCCAAGGGAATTGAAGGAAGATCGGATTCTGGTCCCAGAACGCGTGCGACCACGGAGCATAACAGACGGCGAGGCCGATGTACATGCGCAACATGACCCGCAAGAACAGCTCCACGCGCACCAACCAGCGGGGAATGCGCTGAGGTGGATGCGGGCCCGGCTGGGCCGTGCCGGTGTCTCCCGGCACAGCGCGGGCGGGAGAAACGGGGACAAAGCCGCCAGCCGGGCCTGGTTCCGCACCCATTTCCGGCCCGGGCAGGGGAGCCGGACTCAGGGCAAGCGCTGGCGATGACATTTCCGGCTGCTGCTGCATTCCTGAATTAACGCCCAACGTCCCCCAAACTCCGTCCAATCCTGGCAATCCGGCCGAAGGACGCCGTATTCAAACGGTAACACAGGCGGCGGGGAGCGGATTCGGCGCCGCCGGAGGGCGCCAAACTGGCCGGTTGGGCATTTGTCCGGGGCGAAGAACGGGAGTATGTTGATGGTGTGCGCGAGGAGGGGACTTTCATGAAAATCCAATCGGCAGCCGCGCTGGTTCTCCTGATGGGTGCGCTCCCGCTGGCGGCGCAATCGGCAGGCAACGGGCAGATGGCGGGCGCTGATTCGACCGAGCTGGTCAGGATGGGGCCGAATGGCGAAACAGCGGGAGTGAGCGGAACTCAACTTCGCGCCATGCCGATGGCGGCCGGCTGCCCGGTTTCCTTGCGCGCGCAGCACAAGGCCGATGGAAGCATGGTGAAGACAGGCGGCGCCCATCCGAAGGGGTTGGGCCAGTGGCTGCACCTGACGCTAGCCGATCCGCAGGGGAAGAAGGTTGCGGGTGCGCAGATCACGGTTCACGGCTTCTCTGACAAGGCGCGCATGACGCAGACCTCCGGCGGCGGCTCCGATGCGAGCAGGACGATGACCGTTCCCTTCACAGCGTCAGGGCAGACGGCCGAAGCCGATCTGTGGATTCCGGAGATGACCGCCGTGGAGACCATCGATCTCCATTCGGTCACCTTCGACGACGGCGCGGTGTGGAGCTTCGGCAGGAATGCAGGCTGCCGCATTACACCGGATCCGCTCATGCTGATTGCCGGCAGGTGAGGGGGTGCGGAGCCTGCTGGCGGCCGAGAAACTCAGAATTTGAAGTAGGCGCCGATCATGGGCTCGGCGGTCTGGGTGAACTTGCCGGTCGACGAGAAGGCGGTGGTGAGATCGGGTGCGTGATAGAGATTGCCGCGGTACTGGAAGCGCAGGCCCAGGTGCGGCACGAGACCCCAGTCGAGGCCGGCGCCGTAGATAAAGACAGGCTTTGTAGCGGAGCTGGTGCCGCTCTGGCCGCTGGTGGGCTCGTTGAGCAGAACGCCCACGCCGGCCTGGGCAAAGGGGCGAAGATTGGCCCCGTGCACGGAGACGACCCAGTCACCGGAGAGCTCGTGGGCGTTGGCGGAAACGGCTGCCACGGTGCAGCCGCCGGTGGGGCACGGGAGGCCGCTGGGCGATTTATAGGTCTGGTTGTCGCGGTTGTAGGAGTAGTTGACGTCGTAGCCGACGAGCGGATTGCTGATGTGGCGCAGCTCAAGCAAGCCGCCGGCGGAGTTGGACGGGCTCTGCACCGTGTTGCCGCCGGTGGTGGATCCGCTGAAGGCGCCGTAAAGGCTCAGCGCCACGTCAGTCTGCGCGCGGGCAGCGACACAAACAAGCCCGGCCAACGCTGCAAACAGAAATGCCGATGGAATCAATCTCCTGGTTCTCATAAGAACTCTCCTGAACGCTCCATGGGGGTGGGTTGGTTCTCAAGCGATCTCTGAGCCGCTTCTCGATTGGACGCAGAAAGACCGGGGACGTGCTTGCAGTGTAAAGACACGGGAGGGGGAGATTTGTTGTTTCAAAAGGCTCCGCGGGCGAATCTCCTGAAGCAGCAACTGCTCCGGCGACAAGGACTTACGGCGGGGGCTGAGATGGCGCCCGGATTGGAGGTGCGCCTATTTGCCGGCCGTTCCCTGGGGCGCACCGTTTCCCGAGCAGGGATCCCAGCCGCTCACCGCGGCGTAGCCCTCGTAATAGCCGCAGGTGCCGCTGACGATGTCGCGGAAATCGGCCGCCGTTTTCGCGTTGCCGTAGAGCAACGTCTCCTCGGCCGCGGTGGATGCGCTGAAGTGGGCGGCATGGTTAACGATGCCGGCCCAGAGAGGCGAAGCCACGCTGGTGCCGCCGAGAATGTTCCAGGCGTAGAGCACGCCGCTGTAGGTGTTATCGAAACTGTTGTAGACCCAGACACCGGTGCGGGGATTGCCCACCGCGGCCACGTCAGGCACGCCGCGATGGGAGCCGACGATCGAAGACAGGCTGCTCTGGAACGAGGGGCGAGGCTCAAAAACACTGAAACCGCCGCCGGTATCTTCCCACGCAACCTCGTTCTCAAAGGCCAGCGTGGAGGGGTTGCGGGAAACGGTGGTGCCGCCCACGGCAATTACGTTGGGCGAGACGGCCGGATAGATGGTGCCCTCGCTGTCGCCGCTGGAGGCAAAGAAGACCACATTGGCGCCGGCGAAAGTGGAATCCGATTGCGCCTCGGAGGAGAACTCGCTGCCGCCCCAGCTCATGGAAACTTCGCCGCCGCCGGCGGCCTGCACGAGTTGAACGGCCTTGGCGACGGCGGCGTAGAGATCGGAGTTGTCGTTGGAATCCGCTTCAACCAGGTAGATGTGCGCAGCGGGCGCCATGGCGTGGGCCATCTCGATATCGAGGGCCGACTCGGTGGCCCAGCAATCCCAGCCGCCGTAGTTAGCGCAGTCGGGGTCGGGCGAGGGCCGGGACGAGTTCTCATAAGCCACGGTGAAGGTGGACGCGGTGGGCGCGGGAAGGCCGAACTGCCTGGAGTAGGCTGTGAAATCGGCCAGCGCGGTGGGGTAATCGTACGCGTCCACGATGGCAATGGCCCTTGCGCCTCCCGAGGCGACTGCGGTCGCGGTTGAGGGATCGCATCCTGCCGAGGCAGAAACCAGCGCATACAGGCAGGCCAGCGAAGCGGGCGTTTCCGCGTAGTAGCTGGCGACGGGCTGCACTGTATCGCGCACAACTTCATCCTGACCAAAGCCAACCACGCCCTCCGGCCGGCCGGCGGGAACAAAGATCTTGTAGAGCGTGCGCGAGCGGATGCCGATGTCGTTCGCGCTCTGGATCCCGGAGTGGGGAACGAGGACGCGGCCGCTGCCGGAGAAAAGGGTGCGCGGCGCAAGACCCCCGCCATCCTGCAAATCCAACTGCGCAAATGCGGCTGTCGGCGCCAGAGAGACTGACAGAAGAAGTCCCACGAGAACACGAGGCATGCGAGTCTCCGCGATCCCGGCACACGCATTGATAATGAGCGGGGTGCCGTTGGGGACGGGTTACCGCGCCGTCCCATCTGGCTCATCGGGCCGCGGGGATTAAACTTTACTAATCTTTAGATAGACACGAAAGTACTGCGAGCGTGCGGCGACACGTCAAGAGGCGGTCTTGCGTTCGTCCTCAAGCACTTCATCGAGCAGCCCGCGCAACGTGGCCGTGCGCAGGCGGCCCAGAGCGGGATCGGCGGTTGTGGCCTGCGCCAGCTCATCGGCCAGGTTCAGCGCCGCGAGAACAGCCACGCGGAGAGAGTCAACGGTGCGGCCCTGCGCGGCGACGGCGCGCATCTTGGCGTCAACGCGCGCAGCCAGGCCGCGGATGTGCTCGGCATTCTGGCCGGAGAGGTGATAGAGCTGGTCGTAGATTTCGACGGTGATGTATTCGGTCGGGGTTTCGTGCGTGGTTTCGGTCATCTCAAGCCTCACGGTTCGCGGGGGTTCAAATTTCCAGGCCGTCCAATTGCTTGAGCAGCCGCTCCACGCGCTGCCGCACCTGATCGCGCTCAGACTTGTGCGCTTTGAGCTCCGTCTGCATCTGCTCGAGCAGAGGAATCTGCTCGTGGAGTTGCGCCTCGGCCAGTATTGCGCGCTCTTCCGCGTTCTTGATGCGCTCCTCGGCCTGCTTCACGAACTCTTCGTTGCGGCCGGCACGCTCTACGGCCATGCGGACGCGCTCCTCGATCTCGGTGATGCGGGACTCGGCGGCTGCGATGCGCTCTTCGGCCTGGCGGGCGAGCGCCTCAGCGCGGGCACGTTCGCCGCGTTCGCGCTTCACGATCTCTACCGCGCGCATGACCCGCTCTTCCAGAGCGGAGAAATCGTCGGCGCTTACGGCCAGCGAACCCAGCTCTGCGTGCGGCTCTTTCGGTGCGGCTTCAGGCCCGGCTTCCACAGCCACCCCCTGTTCCCAAAAACTCTCCGGCATTCGATTCACCCTGCGCGTTCCCGCGGATTTTTGCTGTTCCTGCGGGCGACGGGCGCCATTTCGGTTTGAGTATAGCGCCGATGGCGGGGGAATCTTTCCCTACTCGCGCAGACGCGCGCCTGCCTTGTTAACAGCCTCGATTACCCGGGAGTGGAATTCTTTGAGTTCCTCCTCGCGCAGGGTGCGGTCAGGGGCCTGGAAGGTGGCGCCGAGCAGCAGCGCGTACTGGCCGCGCGCGAGCCGCGGGTCGTGAAAGAGCTCGCGCACGCGCCAGTCGATGAGTTCAGGGAGGGGGGAAGCCTGCAGCGAAGCCATGGCGCGGTCAATCGCCTCCCACGCGATGCTCTGGTCTAAAACCAGGGAGAAATCGCGCCGCACGAGCTGGAAGCGGGAGATTTCGCGCGCTGCCGGCCTGCGCAACGGGAGTTTGAAGAGCCGGTCAAGATAGAGCTCACCTAACAGCACCGGCTCTTTGAACTTGCGCGACGAGGCCTCGCGCGGATGCAGCTCGCCGAACCAACCCACGGTGACGCCTTCGGCGGCCACGCGGGCTGCGCGATAAGGATGGAGCCACGCGGGTGTGAGTCCGGCCTCCAAGGGAAAGCGGTCGAAATACATGGCGCGCATCTCGAAGCGCTCGAGCACCTGCTCGACTATGCCCTTCATGTCGAAGAATTCGAGGGCGCGCGGCGCGTGGAGCGGACCGTCCTCGGGCGCGAGGCCTGCCGCGCCGAGGGCGAGCGCAGGACGCTCGTCGACTTTTTCGACCGTGCCATTTGCCGCCGCGCCACTAAAGACGGTTCCGATTTCGAAGAGGCGCACGTCACTCACGTCGCGATGGAGGTTGCCGGCGATCATAGCCAGCATGCCGGGAATGAGCGACGGACGCAGTACGCCGGCTTCTTCACTGAGGGGATTGCCGAGCGCAACTACCTGGCCCGGCTGCGGCGCAGTCAATTCCGCTTCAGCCGCGGAGCAGAAAGTGCTGGCAATGGCCTGGTGCAGACCGCAGGCAAGCAGCGTGCCGCGCACGGCGGCGTCTTTTTCCGCAAATGGCAGCGCGCGCACGCCTTCACCAAAGGCAGGCAGCGTGTTGGCAAAGCGGTTGTAGCCAAAGACGCGCGCGATTTCTTCGATGAGATCGATCTCGCGCTCAAGATCGAGACGCCAGCTGGGCAAGGTGACGCCCCAGAAAGCTTGCCCAGTGGTCTGCCCAACCGCAGGCTGCCGACTTGCCGACTCGCTGACCTGCTGACTTGCCAATTTGCACCCTAATGCTGTCAGCACGCCTTCGACCGTCGACGCGGTGATGCCTTCCCCATCCTCGGTTGCGCCGAGGATGCGCTGCACTTCGCTGAGCTTAAGCTCGATGGGCGGACGATGCGCGGTGCGCGCCTCGACGGCCGCAATGCGCGCATCGACGAGGTCACCTTCGATATGGCCGCCGCTGGCAAGCAGAATGGCGGAGACGAGCACGGAGGCCACGGGAGCGGCGTTGAAGTCGGCGCCGCGCTCGAAGCGATGGCTGGCGTCCGTATGCAGGCCATGGCGGCGCGCGGTGCGGCGGACGGCCATGGGATCGAACCACGCAGCTTCCACGAGCACGTTTTTGGTCGAAGGGGTGATCATGGTGTCCCACCCGCCCATCACGCCGGCCAGGCCGAGAGCTTTCTTGTGGTCGGCGACGACAAGGTCGTCGGGATCGAGGACGCGCTCCACGCCGTCAAGGGTCTTGAGCCGCTCGCCTTTCTTGGCACGGCGAACGATAATGCCGCCGTCGATTTTGTCCAAATCAAAGACGTGTGTAGGCTGGCCCATGGCGAGCCAGGCAAAGTTGGTGGCGTCGACGGCGTTGGAGATTTTCTTCTGGTCGAGAAGCGCAAAGTATGTAGAAACTACCGCGCCGGGAAACCAGTCGCGCGATTCGGCGATGGCGACGTCCCGCAGGACGCGCGCGGTGAAGCGGCCGCAGGCGTCTGCGGCTTCGATCTTCACGGAGAATGGGCTGGTGGCCACGCGGGGATTGGGAAGCGCAAAGTCGAGGGGCTTCAGCTCCAGGCCGTAGATCGCGGCCGCCTCACGCGCAATGCCGTAGTGGTTCATCGCGTCCACGCGGTTGGTGGTGATGTCCATTTCGTAAAGCGAGCCGTTGCCGGGGCCGAGGTCATAGATGCCTTCGACGGCAATGCCGCGCAGGGTGAGGTCTTCGGCGATCTGAGTGTCGGAGACGGGCAATTCGGGGAGAAAGCTCCGGAGCCATTGGGTAAGGATTTTCATTGTGCTTTTTCTTTGGAGTTGTGTGAATTCAACGGATCAGATTCCGCTTGGGCAGCCTCTTCAATTGTGAGGTCTTCAGTCCAGGTCTTTCGAGGAATCCGCGATTTGATCCACGGAGTCAGGGAGTATCCTGCAGCCGTCAAAAACGTTGAAATTATCAAGACATGCATGGTGCATTGGAAAGCGAAATTGTCCGTCCACAGATCGAGTCGATAATCGGAAACGTTCCGGCAATTCGTGGAGAAGAATCCATCGAACATTCGCCAGACGGGCATCGTGGAACTGTCTTGTAGAACGGTCATAGTCCTGGCACGCATTGCAATCCAATCGTCGACCCAGCCCAAAACTGAAATCGCAAGGATCGGGCTGTACAGCACGACCATCCACGACTTCATTCGTTCCAGATTCAGCTTTTCCAGGAATTCCGGAACTTCCGCGCGGATGAATCCGGACAACGTAAGCCATAGCTGGAACGGGATGAACCCTGCCGCGATCCCGACGCCAACCGACTTCGCAAACGGGTGGGCGTGAAGGACGTTCCACAAACTGGCGTCCCCGAGCCAAGCAAGAAGATACTCGATCCCGTAGGCCACTTTGCCGACAAGCCACGCAGAGGTGTTGTAGATGAACAGTGCGAGGACTGTTCTGACAACCAAGTGCCGGATTGTTGCCCATCTTGTCATACCTCCTCATGCCGTCACGCAAACTGCCCTAGAAACCGCATATCTCCCGAATAAAACTGGCCGATCTCGCTGATGCCGTACTTCATCATGGCGATGCGTTCGACGCCCATGCCGAAGGCGAAGCCGGAGATCTTTTTCGGATCGTAGGCGGGTTGCTTCTCCTGGGCAAAGGCGAAGACCGCGGGATCGACCATGCCGCAGCCGAGCAGCTCGATCCAGCCCGACTGCTTGCACTTGCGGCAGCCTTTGCCGCCGCAAAAGATGCACGTGATCTGCACGTCGGCGCTGGGCTCGGTGAAGGGGAAGAACGAGGGGAAGAAGCGCGTCTTCACGGACGAGCCGAAGAGAGCCTTCATGGCGTGGTCGAGCGTGCCCTTGAGATCACTGAAGGTGATGTGGGTGTCGACGCAGAGGCCTTCGACCTGATGAAAGATGGGCGAGTGGGTGGCGTCGGCGGCGTCATTGCGATGCACCTTGCCGGGAATGACGATGCGCACGGGCGGCGGCTCAAGCTCCATGGTGCGCATCTGCACGGGCGAAGTGTGCGTGCGCAGCAGCAGCCGGTCGCGCAGAGGCTTGCGCTCCTGGCCGGCAATGATGAGCGTATCCTGCGTGTCGCGCGCGGGGTGGCCGGGCGGGAAATTCATGCTCTCGAAGTTGTAGAAATCGGTTTCGACTTCAGGGCCGACGCCGACGGAATAGCCGAGGGCCGCGAAAACTTGGACGATCTCATTCATGGTGCGCGTAATGGGATGCTCGGCGCCAATGAGACGGCGGGTGCCGGGCAGGGTGATGTCGATGGACTGGGCGCGGAGCGCGGCGTCGCTGGGATCAAGATGCGTGTCGAGAGCCGCGTCAACCAGATCCTCAAGCTTCGCTTTAAATTCATTGAAGCGCTGTCCCACCAGTTTCTTCGCTTCCGGTGGCGCTGCCTTCAGCCAGCGGCTGGAAACCTCGTTGAGCCGACCCTGCTTTCGTCCTAGCCACTCGACCCGAAACGCTTCGGCAGCGCGTCGTAACTGCTCCTCTTGTGCAACAATTGCCTCCCCTGCGTGACGTGGTTGTTCATCTTGCGCGACCATAGCTTCCGCAGAGCGGTGCATGTGCAAAGCCTCCCCGGCGGCGGCCTCGGCAGCGCCACGAGCTGCTTCCTGCATAGCTTCGAGGGCCCTTCGGGCTTGCTGCTCCAGCTCCGCAAATGCTCGATCGATTGCGGGCCCGTCGAACGTGGCTAAGAGAGGAATTTCCTCAATCATATGCGCAAAATACAGGATAAATCACGGCGTTGGGCCAGCCGCGCGCATTCGTGCGCCCGTCATCATGCACGCTGTGAATGAAAGGAAGCTTGAAGAACTCAGGCGGGGATGGCGATTTGCTTTACTTGCGTGGCGGGCGCGGGAACAGGCAGGCCGTCTTCACGAAGACCGGCGATGTGAAATTCGATTCCTTCGCGAATGAGCTTCTCCGTTTCCTCGATGGTTGCCGCAGCCACGCCCAATCCTGGAAGGTCCGGAGCGTAGGCGCTCCATCCATTCGAGGTCTTCTCAAACACAACTGCGTATTCCGTCATTTCATCCCCGCCTGTTTGAGAATGCTGTTGAGCGTTCCCTTGTCCATCTCCTGCGACGGATGGCCCGCCACCGTGACACGGCCGGGCTTCTCTGGATGCCTAAACTGGCGATGGCTTCCCTTTTGCCCAACCTGGTACCAGCCATCGTCCTCAATCAGTTTCAGCACGTCACGAACCTTCATGCCAGCAGCCTAACTGTCCTCCGATTATATCGCTTCGGCTGAGCGGCAATGCATTACGATGATTGCCATGAAACTCCAGCGATTTGTTCTTGCTCTGGCAATGGCCGGGGTCTGCGTTGCGCTTGGGGCGCCGGCGCCCGCGCAGACCGCGCCCAACGTATACCCGCAGCAGTCCGGCTACGTTGACGCGCGTGGCGTGCTCATCTATTACGCCGAGTTCGGCAAAGGTCCGCCGCTCGTGGTGCTGCACGGCGGCCCCGGCGCCGACCACACTTACTTTCTGCCCTGGCTGCTCCCGCTGGCGCGCACGCACCGGCTCATCTTTATCGACGAGCGCGGGTCGGGCCAATCGGAACGCCTGCAGGATGCGAGCCAGTACACCATCGAAAACATGGCGGACGACGTGGAGGCGGTGCGCGTGGCGCTGGGTTTGGGCAAGATCGACCTGCTGGGACACAGCTGCGGCGGCGTGCTGGCGGAGGCATACGCGCTCAAGTACCAGCAGCACCTGGACCACCTGATCCTCAACAGCACCTTTGCTTCCACGCGCGAGATGAACGAAGTGCTGGCGCGCGAGAAGGCGCAGATGCCTCCGGACAAACTGGCGCGGCTGAATCAGCTGGAGCAGGCCGGCCTGTTTGACAAGGGCGCGGCGTGGGAGCACGGGCGCTACCCGGCCGAGTACGAGACGCTGGCGTGGGGCGACGGGTATTTCAAGTTTCTTTACGGCGCGCGGCCGGATGCGAATTACGATCCGGCTCAAGGCAACGCGCCCACGAACTGGGAGCTTTACCGTGAGATGTGGGGATCGGACGGGGAGTTCGTGATTGATGGGAATTTGAAATCGGTGGAGTGGGTGGACCGGCTGCCGACGATTCACGTGCCCACGCTGATTCTGGTCGGCGACCACGATGAGTGCGATCCGAGTTTAGCCAGGGAGATGCACGAGAAGATTGCGGGATCGAAGCTGGTGATTTTTCCCAACGCGGGGCACATGAATTTTGTGGATCAGCCGGAGATGTGGCAGAAGGCGGTGAATGGGTTTCTGGGTGGTTACGGCATTTTCTGAGTTACTGTGTCCTCTTCGTTCCTTCGCAAGGTCGCCGCTCCCTGTTGGTCGCGTCGACTCTGCTTTCCGTCTTCGGGATATAGCTACTCAGAAAATGCTTTAGCCGGTGCAAGTCGAAGTTCGTGAGGAACAACTGCAGATCCTTCAACTCGTTGCGCGCTCGCTTACTCGAGTGCGCAACTTCGCTCAGGATGACAAGGTGTGAAGGATTGTGCTCTCCCAGGTCCCAAAATCGGGACGTGGGGCACCCGGCATCGTCCCTACGGGACTCCCGATTCAGGGGGCGCACTCTTCCCCACGCTGAAGCGCGGGGCTAATCACCTTTGCGCCTACGGCGCACAGCTGCGGCGGAAGGCTGTAACGCGAAATGGCCCGAAGTTCTCAACGAACGCCGGGCCGTTTCGTTCCGCCAGTCGGGTTGCGATCTTGGGTTTCCCACCCTCCCCGCGCTTTTGAAACGGACGGCAAGGATGGGGCAACGTCGAATGTGATCTCGAGTCCCACCCATTCTGTCCATCGCGACGGACAGAATGGATGGGGGCACCAATCTTCACGATGGGAAACCGATCTTTGCTTTCCCTCGTCGTTCTTTCTCTTCCTCAGGCCGCTTTGGCTGCGCGGGCGGCTTTGGCCTGCTCGACCAGCTTGGTGAAACCGGCCGCGTCTTTGACGGCGATCTCGGCCAGAATCTTGCGGTCGAGCTCGATGCCGGCCTTTTTGAGGCCGTTGATGAACTGCGAGTAGCTGGCGCCGTTCAGCTTGCAAGCGGCGGCGATGCGCACGATCCACAGCGAGCGGAACTGGCGCTTCTTTTCGCGGCGGCCGCGGTAGCCGAATTTGAGGCCGCGCTCCACGGCTTCCTGCGCTGCCTGGTAGAGCTTGGATTTGGTGAGGAAATAACCGCTGGCGCGGTCGAGGATTTTCTTGCGGCGGTCGTGCCGCTTGGTGCCACGTTTGACGCGGGGCATGGTCGTTTTCTCCTTTTCGATTCCTGCGACGTCTTCTCCGCCTTTCGCGGAGCGCCTGGAATCGGGGTTCGAGCACATTGAGCTAGAAGCTAAAAGCTAATAGCTGACGGCTGTGGTTACGCGGCTGGAGGCAGGTTGGGCCTCTTCACTCGCGTGCTGCGCACGGCAGCCCTTTGGATGAGTCCCTTGGTTAAGCGTAAGGGATCATGCGCGCGACCTTGGCGTAGTCGCCGTCGGAGACCAGCGTGCTCTTGCCGAGCTTGCGCTTGGTCTTTACTGCCTTCGACGTCAGGATGTGGCGCATCTTGGTATGGCCCCGCATGATCTTGCCGGTGCCGGTCTTCTTGAAGCGCTTGGCCGCGCCCGAATGGGTTTTCAACTTGGGCATTGGATTCTCAATTTCTGGTGTGGAGGGGCGAGAACGCCCGTCCAGGGGTCTCAGAAGGAAAGGACTTTTCTTCTCCTCGGAGCCTGAATCAGTATAACTTAGCTGACGATTTCAGTCACATTCGCGCAGCAAGCCGAGCGCTCGCTGCGCCCCTACGGGCGCGAATCATCCGCTCTGGATCCTTTCCCAGGGTTCCGCTGACGCTCCACCCTGGGCTAATTTCCAGTCGTCCCTCCGGGACGGCTTGGCCAAGTCGAGCGCCTCCTTCGTGGCAAACTCGGCTGCGTAAAGGCTGGCGGGGTCGAAGCGTTTGGATTTGCCCCAAGCACTGCCAGCGCCGCTATTCCGCGGGGTCGTCGGCCGTAAACGGCGAGCAGCAGGGTTTTTCGGTGGCGTGGAAGTTCATGACCTCGGTGCGAATGCCGTCGGGGTCGTACATGTTGAACTGATATTTGCCGTCGAGGCCGATCTTGGGCGCCGGATCGTGCCGGCAGTCGAGCCGGTTGCCGGTTGCGAGAACCTTGTACGTGTCGGGCACGGAGACCTCGCCGATGGAAAAATGATCGAGGACACCGAGCGTGTTTTGCGTCATGCCGGGAGGAATGCCCGTGCCGGGCCCCGCGGCGAGCATGTACTCCAGCCAGTCGTGCCCGTCGGGAACCTGCTGGCTGACCCACTCCACTTTGTCGTTGCGCCCGCCCCACCAGTAGGGACGAAATCCAAGCAGGCCACGGTAAAACGAGTCCTCAGTGGCGCGGTCGTGCACCAGAAAGCCGATGTGAATGATGTGGTAGCCGATGGCGTTGGGCGCGTCGATCGGTTTCGGGTTTTTGGGAGGCTCGAGGAACTGGATCCTGTTGCCTTCGGGGTCGAACACTTCGAACCAGCGGCTGCCGTCAGATCCTTTGGTCACGTGCGCGGGCGTCTTCACTCCGTTCGCGGACAGGTAGCGGCGCATGGCTTCGGCGCTCTCGGTGTTGAACGCAGCGTGGTCGAGGCGGTTGAAGCCTGATCCCGCGGGCAGCGGCAGCACTTCAATGAATTGCGTGGCGCTGAGCATGTAACGCACGCCCTGCGGATTCTCGGGATCGGACAGCTTCACGGCTCCCAAATCCACGGTGTAGTAGTGTTCGGTAGCCGCGGGATTTGAAGTGTAGACGGCGAGGTGGGAGATGCCGGTAATGCGCGGACGCTGCTGAGCGGGAGCGGCTGCTGTGAGCGCGGCGATAAATGCGGCGGCGAGAATTCTTGATTGCATAGTTCCCTTCCCGATTCTGGAGCCTCACCACGATAAATCGCTCTACTTCAAAGTGCAAACGGCGCCGGCTGCGGCGCTTATGAGTTTCCGATCGCGATGCCGGTGCGCGGGCGCTGGGACGCGCTTCTTGACGGGGATGGGCCCGTGGTCTGACCATGATGGTTCCGGCGCGGCACTGCGATGAGCGTGCGCGAACGAATTCGGAGCTGCTTCTCGACAGCCGCGCGCCGCACTGCCCACATGCTTGTACTTCAGCAAGAACCACGGAGGATCCGCCATGGCACCACTTGAAAGCAATCGCAGGGAATTTTTGAAGACCGGCAGCGCGGCGCTGGCCGCGACCGCAGTGAATTGGAGCGCCAAGAGCTACGGGCAGATTCCGGGCGCCAATGATCGCGTGCGCGTGGCCGTGGTGGGCGCGGGCGACCGCATGAAGGGTTCGTTGATTCCGGCCTTCCTGGAGCACGCGCAGGAGCTCAACTTTGAGTTTGTGGCCGTGAGCGACATCTGGAACAAGCGGCGCGAGGACGGCGCGGCCTATATCGAAAAGCTGGGCGGCGGCAAGGTGGACGCGGTGCGCAACAACGACGAGCTCTATGCGCGCAAAGACGTGGATGCGGTGCTGATTGCGACGGCCGATTTTCAACACGCGCTGCACGGCTTGGAGGCAGTGGAAGCGGGACGCGATGCGTACGTGGAAAAACCCACGGCGCACACCATGGCGGATGCGCGGAAGTTTCTGGCTGCGGTGAAGAAGACGGGCAAGATTGTGCAGGTGGGCACGCAGCGGCGATCGACGCCTGCGTACCAGAAGGCGGCCGAGTACATCCAGAGCGGGCAGTTCGGCGACATCGTGATGGTGGAGATGACGTGGAACGTAAACCAGCCGGGACGCTGGCGCAGGCCGGACGTGGTGCCGCTGCTCAAGGAAGAGGACACGGACTGGAGGCGCTACCTCATGAACCGGCCGTACGAACCGTTCAATGCGCGCAAGTATCTTGAGTTCCGACTGTTCTGGCCATACTCGTCGGGCATTCCCGACCAGTGGCTGGTGCACCAGATTGATACCGTGCACTGGTTTACGGGCCTGCCGCATCCGCGCTCGTGCGTGGCCAACGGCGGCATTTACCTGTGGAAGGACGGGCGCAAAAACTGGGACACGATGACGGCGGTGTTCGATTACGGTCCGCTCGACGATCTGACGAAAGGTTTCCAGGTGCAGTACACCTCGCGCTTCACCAACTCGGCCGGCGGCGTGAAGGAACTTTACTACTCGAACGGCGGCATGCTCGACATGGACAAGCAGACGGTGACGCCGATGGGCGGGCTGACGGCAAAGAGCGCGGCGGAGATGAATATGCAGGCGAATCAGCTGCCGAGCTTTGCGCTGATGGAACACGTGGAGGCCGCGTCGACCGCGGCCGACACGGGCCGCGACCCGCAGACCAGCGCCAACATGCGCAACTGGATGGAGTGCGTGCGCAGCCGCAAGACGCCCAATGCGCCCATTGAGGCAGGCTACAGCCACTCCATAGCACTTTGTATGAATGTGGCGGCGATTCAGACAGGTGAGAAGGTGAGGTTCGACGACAAGACGCAGCAGGTGATGGCGGGCGGGAGGGTGTTTGCGTAAAGGCAGGGTATAGGGAGTAGGGAATAGGGAGTAGGGAATAGGGAGTAGGGAGTAGGGAGTAGGGAGTAGGAAGCAAGGAATAGGGAGCAAGGGAACAAGGGAGTGAGGGCGCGAGGGGAATGAGGAAAATGAGACCATCTTCAACCGCTGAATCCATGCCTCTTCGCGCCATTTTTGGATTCGCAGCCCTTGCTTGCCTTGCCTTTGCCAACGCGCATGCTGCTTTTGGAAAAGGCGTGCGCGTGGCGCTGGATGAGGCGAACCGGCGCGTTGAGATCACGATGGACGGCAAGCCGTTCACGGCGTACATCTGGCCCACGACGCTGATGAAGCCGGTTCTTTTTCCGATTGTGGATGCGGACGGCGTGACGGTGACGCGCGGGTGGCCGCTTGAGCCGCGGCCGGGTGAACGGACGGATCATCCGCATCATGACGGGCTCTGGTTCAACTACTCGAACGTGAACGGATTCGACTTCTGGAATAATTCGACGGCGATTCCCGCGGCGCGGGCGCCGAAGATGGGGACCATCGTCTTCGACAGGATTGTTTCCGCGAAGAGCGGAACGAACCGCGGCGAGCTGGTGACGGATTCAACGTGGATTACGGGCGCGGGCGAGAAAATTTTTGCGGAGACGACGCGCTACGTGTTTGCGCGCGGCGCGGCGGGTGAGCGCAGCATCGATCTGATAGTGACGCTGCAGGCGCTGGACAAAGTTGTGTTTCACGACGACAAGGATGGGCTGCTTGGACTGCGCGTGGCGCGCTGGCTCGAGTCGCCCGAGGAAAAAGGCGGCACGTTTACCGATGCCAACGGCGTGGCCACGCAGGTGGCTGCAGCGGCGAGCCAGCCCGGCGTGGCTCCGCCGACGGGCGAGTACCTGACCAGCGAAGGCGTGAAAGGCGAGGCGGCGTGGTCGACGCGCGGGCGGTGGTGCGCGCTCACCGGACACAATGGCGATGGGCACACGGATACGATTGCGATCTTCGATCATCCTGGAAACCCAAATTATCCGACCTTCTGGCATGCACGCGGCTACGGGCTGTTTGCCGCCAATCCGCTGGGGCAGCATATGTTCGACGCGAAGTTGCCGGAGCTCGATTTCACGCTGGAGAAGGGACAGAGTGTCACGTTCCGCTATCGCGTGGCGATTTTTCCGCGGACGGTGACGGCGGATGAACTGAACCGCGAGGCGGATGCGTTTGCGGCGCGCGGGCGGTAGCTCTGATGGCCTATCTTTCGATGCTGACAGCGGCCGGGCACGTGCTGATGGTCGATCCAAAGCGGCAGCGGTCGCTCTTTCTCGATGTTGAAGGGGCGTTGAATGCCGAACGCCGGCTCAACGAGCGACGTTATCCCTACCAGAGATACCGGGCTGCGCGCGGTCTCCTGGGAAGCGGCGCGGAGTCAGTACGCATCGCGCATTCGGTGCGGAAGCATCTCGACCAACTGGAGGACGGGCTGTTCCGGAAGATCGACGCGGCGATTCTCGGCCTGGCGCGCCGGCCCAAGCGCGCTGGATCGAAACCGAAGCACTACCGATGGTTTGACGGCGAACTGAGGCGCCTGAACGTAGACGAATTCATGATGGTTTACGATCTTTCACCGGACGGCGTCGTTGGCCTACTCTATTTCAGGCTCCCTGGACGTAAACGGTTGTCGCCCGGAAGGTGAGCCTGAGGCGGATGTGTTCGCGACCGCGAGATAGGAGAGCTTGTCTCGAAGATGTTTGAGCGAGAATTGCCATTGTGTTCAGGGGCTGAAGCCCCGTTCTTTTTCTTGCCGCTTTCGGCACGACTGAAGTCGTGCCCTGACACTTCGCGCCACTCCGGCAAGTTTTTCAAAAGATTTTGAGATCGTTCCCTGACGCGAAACCTATTTTGAAACAAGCTCCGCTAAGGAGGCTTTCCGTGAACCGACGTGAATTTTCTGCGATGCTCCCGATGTTCGCTGCGGCGTTTGCGGAGGCTGAAGCGCAGACGACGCCATCAACCCAGGCGGCGCCGCACGCTGCGCTGGAAACGCTGGTCTCCGGCCGGTATCCGCCGATCGCGCCGGCGAATCCGCACCCGGGTCCGCGCCAGTCCCAGCGTTTTCTGCTGGGCGTGCTGCCGGACACGATTCGCCTCGAAGCGCACGAGACGCATCTCGCGCCGGGGTGCCCGCCGGAGCCGATCGAAACGCACAAGCACACGGAGATGTGGTTCGTCCGCGAAGGGACGGCGCGGTTGATGACAGCCGGCGTGACGCGCGACCTGGCAGCCGGCGAGATGGGGCTGTGCATTGCCGGCGACCAGCACACCATTTACAACGCCAGCCAGACGGAGCCTTGCTCCTATTTCGTGGTCGCGGTGGGTCCGCCGGAGTAGTGCAGCCGGACAAGTTGATTGAGGGCTTAGAGAAAACTTCTGCCTGAGCACGCGATGTGAGGGCGTTGGCCCGATTCCATCGCCCCTACGGGGCTCGAGGTTCTTTTTGCTCCTGCTTCCCAGGATTTCGTTCGCTGCGGCGAACTTCATCCTGGGCTATTTTCCTGCATCCCTACGGGATGCTCTTGCCAGTCCCGCACGACAGCAAGCAAGATACTTCACGCCGACTGAATCCGATTCCGATCCATTCACCCCAAGAAGTCTCCCTTCGCCTGACTCCGATTCTGATCCTTTCACACGGGGGACGCGCCTGGCGTGGTATTTTCCTTAACATCACTCCAGCCTCCGCGGAGAGACGCAGCCATGCGCGCAACCTTCCTGTTTCTTGTTCTCGCTCCGTCGCTCGCCGACCTCGGTGCGCAAAGCCCGTTCCAGTTTCGCGAGGCGTATCTGCTGGAGCACCGCATCGAGTACACGCGGAGCGGCGAAGAGTACGATCCGGCCCATTCCGAGCAGGGCCTTGCGCTCGAAGGCCCCTCGCCCACCGACCAGTTTGTTCCCGACCGCAACGACCAAATCATTTACCAGAGCGGACGATGGGAGGAACTGCTCCAAGACACGGACCGCTTTCGCCGCATGGGCGGACTGGAGCTGGCCGAGACGCAGTATCTCGACATGGCAGAAAGGCTGCGCCGGGCGCAGGGCCCCGCGTCGAGCGATCTGGCGCTGCTGCTCGATCACATCGGCGAGTATTACCTGGAGCTGCGCGCGTTCGACAAGGCTTACAAGGAGTTCTCGGATGCACTCGAAGTGCGCCAAGCAAGCATCAAAGCGCTGCCGCCGGCGCTGACCGATGCGAACGGCCATCCGGCCATGCCGCTCGCCGTCTACCGGCTGCACTATGCCGATTTGGAAGCACGGCTGGGGCAGATGGACCTGGCCAAAGGCGATTTCGAGAGCGCGAACCGGCGGCTCGCGGACTCCGTGGCCATTTTCAACGAAAAATTTTACCTGGCCTTCGTGGGCGGACTGTACGCGGTTTACTTTGAATCGATCACGCTGGAGCGGCAGCAGAAGTGGCAGCAGGCCGAGGAGTTGTGGCGCAACGCGGTGGCCCTGCGCCAGCCGCTGATTGTGGGCGATCCTTACTGGAATGCGCTCAAAGAGCAGGCGGCCTTTTACGCGCGGCGCGGCGACTTTCATACCGCGGCGCAGATTGCCGAGCAGGTGAAGGAGGGGACGGCGGGAAAGACGATGCGGCCCGAGGCGGCGATGCCGTATCTCGACTCGCGGCCGCGCGCGGTGGTGAATCAGCCGCAGTACTCGCTTTACACGCTCGAGAGCAACATTGCCATGAGCGAGATCCTGGCCATGGACAAGTGGCGCACGTCCGGGCCGGACGAGGCCGCGCCGCTGCTCGAGGAGCTGGTGCAGCGCGACAATCGCGAGGCGCTCGATCACGGCTCCGATGCGGAGCGCACCGAGCTGCTGGCCTGGTATGAGCAGCGCGCCTTCCTGCACTTGTCCATTTTGCTCGACGGCGATCCGTCTCCGGAGCGCATCGAGAAGGCTTACACCACGCTGGCGCAACTCAAAGGGCGCTACATGGCGACGCTCAGCGAGGACACGCGGCATTACGAGTCGGAGCGCGGCAACCCCGGCGTCGAGATCAAGCAGTTCGCCATTCTCGACCAACTGGCGCAGGCGCGGGAAGACCAGGCGCACGATTTTCTTTCGACCGCGCTCGATGGAAAACGCTACGATGCGGGGCACTTTGCCGCGGACGAGAACAAGGTGCGGATTCTGACTTCAGCGCTGCTCTCCGGCATGGGCGGATACACGGAGTGGTTCTCGCTCAAGACGCTCGAGAAGACGCTGCCGCCGGCGAGCGCGTATCTCGATTTTGTGGCGTGGACGCGCATCGATCGCGACGCCAAGGTTGCGCCGCACCGCGAATACGGCGTGTTTGTGGTGCGCGCCGATGCGCCCATCCGCTACATTCGCCTCGGCGCTGCGGATACGATCGACAGCGCCATCGACCAGGTGCATGCGGGCGTGCTGGCCAACCGCGTGCGCGGCATTCAAGCCGAAGCGCCGCAGCCGGTTACGCCGCCGGAGGTACTGGCGCAGCGGCTCGCGGCCCTTTACAAGACGATCCTCGCGCCGGTCGAGCCGGCCCTCGAGGGCGCGACGCTGCTTTACATTGTTCCCGACGGCAAGCTTACCGTGGCTCCGTTCAGCGCCTTCGTCGATGCGCAGGGGCATTATCTTTTTGAGACGCGGACCATCACTTATCTGGGCTCATGGCGCGACCTGGTGGAGTGGAATTATTACGGCGAGGTGGTTCATCGCTCGCCCGCAACCATCGCCGCCGATCCCAACTTCAATCTCGAATTGATGGGGCAGGCGCCGGCCGCACCGGACAGCCACCGGCCGCAGTTCCGGCCGCTGCCGGGCACAGAGGCGGAGGCCGCGGATGTGGCCAGAGATCTTTCGGTTTCGCAGGATCACGTGCTCATCGGCGATGCCGCGCGCAAGGGCATCGTGCAATCGCTGCAATCGCCGGATGTACTGCACCTGGCCACGCACAGCATTCCCAACCTGGGCTGGAAGCCGCCGGCGCCGGAGTACGCGATGTTCGAGTTTCCGGAGCCGACGGACACGCAGTTCCCGCTGCTCGACGCGGTGATTGCGTTTGCCGGCGCCAATCTACCGCAGAAAGGCACGGAGGACGGCTTGCTGACCGGGCTGGAAATCGAAAGCCTGCACCTGCCGGGCACGCGGCTGGTGGTGCTTTCCTCGTGCCAGTCGGCGCAGGGTTCCGCGGTGGACGGGGCAGGGGTGCTGGGGCTGCGCGCAGCCTTCGCCATGGCCGGCGCGCAGGCGATCGTGATGACGCTGTGGCCGGTGGACGACCAGGCCGGCAAGCAGTTCATGGATTTCTTTTACTCTCACCTCGACAAGGGCGCGTCAGAAGCCATTCGCCTGGCGCAGCACGACATGCTGGCGACGCCGAACTACAAGAATCCGTTCTATTGGTCGGGGTACGTGGTTTCGGAGACGCCGGATCGCCAGCAGACGGCGCGCAGCAGCGCGATTCCGCCCACGCCGCCCGTCTCCTCGCTTCAGCAGGGGCAAACGCTGGTGAACCCGAACTGCTACGAGTTCCACAGCAAGGGCCAGCCCAAGACCGGATTTGGAAACGAGAGCGACATCCGGGTGAAGATCGGCGGCATTGTGGTCGCGTCACACCCCACCCCCGACGAGATGGTGTTCAACCTTTCGCCGCCCGGCAACGAGCTCGACGAGCACAACGGCTACCTGGTGGCCGGCCAGGCGCCCATCCCGAGCCCCGATGTCTACGTGGCCACGCAGATGCACTGGACGGTCGAGGTGATCATCGACCAGAACAAAGATTCGAGCTCGCTCTCCGTGCGTTTCGGTCCCGCGAACAGCGACGCTTCCAGCCGCAGGCTGATTCAGCTCACCGGGCCTCCCACTCTTTTTCACACTTTCGCGCTGCCCCGCGAACTGCCGCCGCTCTCTGCGTACACCGCAGCGACGTACAAAGAAGGCGCGGATGTGGAAACCATCGACCATGCGGGAACCTGCACCACCGCACCGTGAAATGCTGCGCGCGGCGGTGGTTCCAACGCCCGGCGAGTTGGCGCCTTACCGGCCCGGGCGCTGAGAGGGCTCGGTGGGTCACGAACTTCTTGCATTCATTCAAAGGGCTTTCACATTTCCCCAGCAGAAGACCCGCTACGATGGAGCGCAGAGCCGCGCCGCAGCGTGGGCCGGGGCGAGAATTCGAGCAGCGCAGCCTCACTTGAGGTAAGCGTGCACCAAGTCGATGAGATCCTCGGCCAGCTCGGGAGCAATCTGCTCCTTGGCGCCGTCGACCAAGTGAAAGCGGATGTGCGTCTCCAGCACCTCGGCCATGAGCCCATTCACGCCGCCGCGCACGGCTGCCAGCAGCATGAGCTGGCCGCCGCAGTCCTCGCCCGTGTTCAGCGAGCGCTCCACGGCGTCCAGCTGCCCGCGGACTTTCCGCAAGCGTTGCAGCAGCTTCACTTTTTCCCGTTCCTGGTGCGACATGGCTGACTCCTTGGCTTGACAATACCAAGCTGGGGTATAGTATTAACCCAGCGGGGGTATAGTCGACACAGCAGTTTTGCCGATACTCCTAGCTGAATTCTATGCCCGTCTGCCGCTCCAATCCGGTCCGGAAATCGCCGGCGGCGCTTGCCGGTGCCGCGGCGCTGTTGGCCACCGGCGGCGGCCTGGGTCTGGCTGCGCAGGCACCCGGTTCGGCTCCCGATGCGCCTGTTCCGCATCTGGCAGCCCTCGCGCCGGAGCCGTGGCTGCTTCCGCGGTGGACACTGTTTCCGTTCGCACAGGGGGACAGCGATCCTTCAGAAAGTGCCGCGATGGGCGAAACCCCGAGCGCGCCGATTCTCTCCATGGCGCCCCATTCGGAAAGCGGCCGTTACTGGGTTTCCGGACAGGCCAACTCCATTTTCCAGATGCACGGGCATTTTCATTCGCCCTATGAGGGCACGAACAGCCTGCGCGACATCTTCGAGTACAAGGCCTCGGAAGTGGCCACGCTATATCTCGGCTATCAGCTGCGTCCCAATTCGCGCTACAACACGGACTTGATCGTTGATTTCGAAAACGCCGGCGGGCGCGGAATTTCGCAGGCGCTGGGGCTGGCGGGCCAGACCAACCTCGACGTGGTGCGGAATCCGAATCTGAGCACTGCTCCTTATCTGGCGCGCGGGGAGATTCATCAGATCATCGGGCTGACGGGCGAGATGACGGAGCAGGATCGCGGGCCTCTTGCGCTGGCCACGCAGGTGCCGGTGCGGCGCTTTGAAATTCGCGTGGGCAAGATGACGCTGCCGGACACCTTCGACATCAACTCCGTGGGCTCCGACAGCCATTTGCAATTCACCAACTGGACGATTGACAACAACGGCGCATGGGATTATGCGGCCGATACGCGCGGCTACACGGTGGGCGGGATCCTCGAATACGACGACCGCGTGTGGTCGGCGCGCTACGGCATTGCCGCCATGCCGATCATCGCCAACGGTATCGCGCTCGACTGGGCCTTCAGCCGCGCCAACGGGCAGAACTGGGAGTTCGAGCTGCGCAAGGGATTGTTAGCGCATTTCGTCAACAAGGAACGACAGGGCGCGGTGCGCGTTTTGAGCTATGTGAATCACGCGCACATGGGAGATTACCGCGAATCGGTCGAGGAGTTTCTGGACGGCGAAACGGCCACGCCTGAGATCACGGCGACGGAGCGCTTTGGCACGGTGAAATACGGGTTTGGGCTCAACACGGAGCAGGAAGTGACGGAGAGCCTGCGGCTCTTCGGGCGTTTTGGCTGGGACGAGGACCAGCACGAGTCCTTTGCGTATACCGAAGTCGGCCAGACAGTGCTCTTTGGCGGCGACTACAGCGGGCGGCAATGGTCGCGGCCGAATGACAAGCTCGGCATCGCCCTGGTGTCGAACGCCATCAAGCGCGATCACCAGAATTATCTGCACTATGGGGGTCTCGGCTTTCTGCTGGGGGACGGCGGCCTGACCTACGCCCGCGAAGACGAACTGGAATGGTATTACACCGCCCATCTTTGGCGGGGTATGTTCGGAGCGCTGGGAGGAACGTTCATTGCCCATCCCGGCTACAACGCCGCGCGCGGCCCGGTATATGTGCAGACCGCGCGGGTGCATATCGACTTCTGAAGCGAGCGCCGAATCCTGCTTCGCGCCGGAACGGCGCACAGGCTACTCTTACAAAAGCTTGGCACGGGGTGTCGCATTCTACCCATTGGAGGTTCAAGTGAACCGGCGCGATCACGCCGATGAGAATGGCAAGCGGGGACAGGCCAAGGGCCGCACCGCCCACGGCCGGGCTGCGTCGAGTTTCAAGTTTGCCGGGATTTTGCTGCTTGCGCTTTTTTGCGCCGCGGCTGTGCGGGGCCAGGGCAACCTGGGCGACATTCGCACAGTGCAAGTGGGGACGATGGGCGACGGCAGCGACGCCGCTGCGCTGCGAACCCGTGTCGCCGACCGGCTCCAAAAGAGCGGACGCTTGCGCGTGGTGGAAGACGCTGCGGCTGCGGACGTGATTCTGCGCGGGACTTCGGGCATCTGGGCCACGGGCACGGTGACGCTTCACCCGCGCTCGAAGGCCGCAGCCGAGACCATCTACCAGGGCTATCTCTCGCTGGAGCTGGTCAACCGATCGAACCAGACGCTGTGGTCCTATCTAGTGACGCCGAGCCGCTTTCGCACCGCCAGCATAACGGATGACCTGGCCGACCACGCGGTGGCGCGTCTGCTGGATGCTTTGGCAAACGGCACCGCCGGCGGTCCGTCCGCGGCCACGGCGACCGCCGGCGCCGAAACCGCGCTGCATGGAGCCGGCAGCACGCTGGCTGCTCCGCTTTATCGCAAGTGGTTCCAGTCCTCAGGCTTGCAGGTGGCCTACGACGCCATCGGCTCGGAGGCCGGCATCGAGCAGTTAGCTGCAGACAAGGTGGATTTTGCCGCGTCCGACATGCCCCTCAGTGCGCAGGCTTCGACTGCCGCGCTCCACGCCGCGCAGTTTCCCACGGTCGCCGGGGGTGTGGTTCCCATCTATAACCTGCCCGGCCTGGAGCGCAATCTCAGGCTGACGGGACAGATCCTGGCGGGCATTTACTCGGGCGCCATTCGCAAATGGAATGACCCGCGCATTCTCGAAGTGAACCGCGGCGCGCACCTGCCGGACGCGGAGATTGCCGTGGTTCACCGCTCGGACGGCAGCGGAACGACTTTTGTGTGGACCAGCTTTCTGTCGCTCGCAAGCCCGGAATGGAAATCCGCGGCCGGCGCGGGCGCTCGCGTGAACTGGCCCGTGGGGACGGGCGCTGAAGGCAGCAGCGGCGTGGCCGAACTGGTGGAGAAGACCCCGAACTCGATGGGCTACGTGGAGCTGATTTATGCCATCCAGCACGAGCTGAACTACGCAGCGGTCGAGAACCCTGCGGGCGCGTTCATCAAAGCCGATCTTGCAAGCATCACCGCCGCGGCGTCTGACGCGCCTTTCAGTCAGGGCGCCCATTTCTCCATCCTCAACGCGTCTAGCCGGGATGCGTACCCGATCAGCACTTTCACGTTTCTGGTGGTTCCCGACGAGGGTCTGAGCCCGGAGAAGAGATCCGCCGTCGTTGCGCTGCTGCGCTGGCTTCTGAACGAGGGGCAGAAGGAATGCGCTTCACTGGGTTACGCGCCGCTGCCGCGCGCGATGGCGCAGCGCGAGCTTGAGGCTGTGGACGCCTGGAAGTGAGGGCGCGCGCCGCGCAGGGCGAACATGCACAAAGAAAATGCGGCTCGGGTTCGCATTCCGGGCCGCAAAATTGGCTCTACTTGGGTAGTGTCCCAATTTGTTAAAAACATCCCTCGGGGGCTAAAGCCCTTTCACGTTTCGCTCGATTTGCGGCACGGCTGAAGCCAAGCCCTTTCAAAACGCCAACGAATTAGGACACTACCCTCTACTTGCTGGAATTGGCCGGCGGCTCGGGCAGCGTATAAATCACTTCGCCGGGCCTGGCGTAGTGCAGATTCTCGCGGGCTTCGCGCTCAATGGCGTCAGGATCGGATTGGAGCCGCTGGATCTGCTGCTGCAGGTCGGCGTTCTCCTGCTGGAGGCGCTCGATCTCCATTTTCAGCGCGCGGTCCTGCGCACGCTCGTGCTCCCAGGCAGAGAGTCCGTGCTTGCCGTCGATCACGTGCCAGGTGAGTGTGAGCGCCAGGAGCACGGCGAGCACCGTGCCCGCCGGACGCCAGCCATGCTGCATCTTGGCTATCAGCCTGTCCCGCAGGGAGGAGGGCTTTTTCGCGGCCAGTTCGGTTTGGAGATTCTCTGTTGGCATGATTTGTTCATTCTGCGTGCTGTGTTCTGCCGCCCCTACGGGGCTAAGGATTCTGTAGGGCTTCCTTCCCAGGACTGCGCCCTCGACTTCGCTCGGACTGGCTCGACCTTGACTGGGGCTAAATTCTGCGCTCCCTCCGGGAGCGGCATCGCAACTAGCTCAAGACAAATTTTTCGGCCGCCGCTTTGAGAGCTTCCATATCGTGCTCGCTGCGCGCTTCTGTATAGGCCCGCACCACCGGCTCGGTTCCTGAAAGCCGGTAGCACACCCACGAGCCGTCGTCGAAGATCAGCTTGAGCCCGTCGGTGCGCACCACCTGCGCGACCTTGCGACCGCTCAACGCGGCGGGGTCGGCCTTCAACTTCTCAGTGAACCGGGCTTTCACCTCCGGGGTCAAGCGGAAGTTCTCGCGAACCGGATAATAGGAACCAACCTTGGCAAATAATTCCCGAAGTTGCGCGCCCAGGCTGCGACGGCGCACAGCCACCATCTCCGCCATCAGCAAACCGGCGATGATGCCATCTTTTTCCGGCACGTGGCCGCGAATGGTGAGGCCGGCCGACTCTTCGCCGCCGATGGCGATCTTGTCCTCGAGGATGAGCTCGCCGATGTATTTAAAGCCGACGGGGGTTTCATAGAGCGGAACCTTGTGGCGCTCAGCGAGGGCATTGATCATGTTGGTGGTGGCCACGCTTTTGGCCACGCCGTTGCGCCAGCCGCGCGTTTCCACCAGGTAATCGAAGAGGAGGGCGATGACGTAATTGGGCTGCAGGAAGGTGCCGTCAGCGTCCACCACACCGAAGCGGTCCGCGTCGCCGTCGGTGGCGATGCCGATAGAGGCGCCGATCTCCTGCATTTTTTCCCTGGCGTCGGCGAGCAGATGATCGTCGGGCTCGGGTGCGTGACCGCCGAAGAGGACATCCCGAAAGTCATGCACGGTTTCGACGGGGACGCCGGCCTGGCGCAAAAGATCGGAAGAGTAGCCGCGACCTGCGCCCCAGAAGGGATCGTAGACCACCTTAATGCCGGACCTGGCGATGGCCTGCAAATCCACCAGCTCGGCGAGGCGCTTGAGGAATGCGGGCTTTACGTCGGCGGTTTCGACCGCTTCGCCGGGTTCTGGTTTTGGACTGGCGCTGGAGGGAGCGTCGTGAGCGGCGATGTTGGCGATGGCGGCTTCAATCTGCTTTGTGACTTCGGGCAGAGCCGGCGCGCCATCGGGCGTGGAGTACTTGATGCCGTTGTACTCCGGGGGATTGTGGGAGGCGGTAAAGTTGATGGCGCCCTCGGTCTTGAGCGTGCGCACGGCGTAGGCGATGGCCGGCGTGGGCGCGGGTTCAGGAATCACGATGGGCGCGACGCCGGCCGACGCGAGCACGCGCGCGGCTTCTGCGACGAAACTCTCGCCCAGGAAGCGCGGATCGCGGCCGACGAGCACCCGGTGCGGCGCGGGAAGCGTCTTGACGTAAGCGGCAATTCCGGCTACGGCCAGACGGATATTGGCGACGGTGAACTCGTCGGCCACGATGGCGCGCCAGCCCGAGGTGCCGAACTTGATGGATGTGGTCATTACTCTTCTCCGATTCCGCGGTTGCGCGTCCGGCTTGCCCGTATAGAGATTTATAGCGCATGGGCCGCGGCGGGTGCGCGGCCTGCGGAATGCGGGCGTGTGACCCGATAGCTCGCCAGTCACTTTCTGCGAGGCGCCAATCGCACCTTGGATGAAGACAAGCGCAACAGCAGGTCCTTCGACTGCGCGGGCGGAAAAGCGTGCCCGCTCCGCTCAGGATGACAAACGGAAGATTTCGCCGTTTCGAGCGAAGTTATTGCTTGTTCACATCGATGTAATAAAGGTCCGTCGCCACCTGAAATTCATCCTTGGTTAGCGGCGATTGCATCCATTGCCATTTTGTGGTGGGATGGATGATCTGCCAGTGGCCCGGCGTGCCCACGCGTACGGGCATGGCAAAGCCGTCCTCGCCGGCGTCCCATTTGTACATGACCATGCCGGGCGCCTCGCCGAAGAGCAGCTCGAGGCGCGGAATGCCGGTGTGGCGCAGGTACTGGTTGAAGATGGGCGTGAGGTTCATGCCGGTCTGCTGGTTGAAGTACGCGATCACATCTTCAGTGAGAATGTTCTGATACTTGAAATGCTGGTAGAAATCGTGGATGAGCGCGAACCATTTGGGGTCGTCGTCGATGACGCTGCGCAGGGTGTTTAGCATGAGCGCGCCCTTGAAGTATTGGTCCTCGGTGGGATCGGCGTTGACGCCGCGCTCGGCCACAATGGGGCGCAGGTTGTAGACCTTGGGCTTGAGGCCGTTCAAATAGGTGATGGCGTCGGCCTTGCCCCAGCGGTACTCGACGTAGAGGCTTTCGAGGTAGGTGGCCCAGCCCTCGTGAATCCACATATCGGAGGGGTCGGCCGCGGTGATGCTGTTGCCGAACCACTCATGCGCGCTCTCGTGGATGATGATGAAGTCGAAGCGCAAGCTGATGCCGGTGCCCGTCCAGTCGCGGCCGAGGTAGCCGTTCTCGAAAAGATTGCCGTAGGTCACCGCGCTCTGGTGCTCCATGCCTGAGTACGGCACCTCGACGAGCTTGTAGCCGTCGCGCGCGAAGGGATACTGACCGAAGAAATGCGTGTAGGCATCGATCATGCCGGGAGCCTGCGCGAATTGCTTCCTGGCTTTCTCGAGGTCTTCCGGCAGAACGTAATAGTCCATGGAGAGATCATTTTGTTTTGCGATCTTCAGATCTTCGTGCCAGTGCACGTAGTCGCCGATGTTGAGAGACACGTCGTAGTTGTTGATGGGGTAACTCACGTGCCAGTCCCAGCGGGTGTAGCCGTCTCCGAGGTCGGTCTTGCCCATGAACTTGCCGTTGGAAACATCGACCAGTCCGTTGGGAACGGCCACGCTCAAGTCCATGCTCTCGACCTCGTCGCGCCACTGGTCCTTGTTCGGCCACCAGATGCTGGCGCCGATGCCTTCGCAGGCGGTGTTGATCCAGACGCGGCCGGCGGGGTCCTGCTTGAAGGTGAAGGCGCCGAAGCGGCCCGTTTCCGGCGGATGGCCGGAGTAAAAGAAATCGATGGAGTAGACCTGGCCGGCGCGGAGCGTCTGGGGAAAATCGATGAAGACGGCGCCCGAGTCGCGCGTGTACTTGAGCGGCGTATCGCCGAAAAGGATTTTGTCGATGTCGAGCTTGTCGGTCAGGTCGATCTGGATGCGCGTGGAGTCTTTCAGCATGCGGAAGCGGATGGTGTTTTTGCCGCTGATGAATTTCTTGTCGGGATCGACGCGGATGTCGAGGTGATAGTAGAGCAGGTCGTTGTTCGAGCGAAAGGGACCGTAGGCGCCGCGCAGCATGTCATAGCGCGTGGGCACGGGAGCCGCGATGTCATTGGGCGCGGGCGGGCGCTTGGAGGGTGCTTTGCGTGCGGCAGGCGGCGCAGGCGGTTGCGGCGTCTCTTGTGCGGCGGGCTGAGGCGCTTGCTGCGCTGCCGATTTCGGCGCTTCAGAGTTTTCTGCGCCGGACGCAGCCTGGCCGCGGCATGGAACCGCGATGCACGAAGCGAACAGAAGAAAGCTTGCGCTCTGCGCGGAAAGGGAGAAGTTTCGCATTGGGCCATCGTATCGCGCAGGGGGAGGCGCTCACAAAGATTGCCGGAAAGTGAGCGCAACTTAACGTCTCAGTTGCGCCGGTTTCGGCTTACAGTGGAGAGCAGAGCCGATCCGGCCCCGGAGTCCTGTTATGGGGGAAAATCTTTATTCAGCCCGCATTGTCCTTACCACCGCGGCCAACCCGGATGAAGCCGCCCTGCTGGCGGGCACGCTGGTGGAGGAGCGGCTGGCGGCCTGCGCCACGCTCATTCCGGGTGTGCAATCCATCTACCATTGGGAAGGCCAGATCGAGAGCTCTTCGGAGACACTGCTTCTGCTGAAAACCTCAGCCGACCAGCTGCCGGCGCTGGAGACGCGCCTGCATGAGCTGCACAGCTACCAGATTCCCGAATTCCTGGTCCTCGATGTCGCCACCGGCAGCCATCCCTATCTCGAATGGCTCCAGTCGAACCTGCGCAAACCGCCGGTCCTGCCCGGTGCAGCCGGTTAGAGTGGCGGGACATTTGGGGCAAAAATCCCTCGACGGCCAGGCAAGTGTCTGACGAATCGGAGGGAGAGCGAGCACACGCAGGCGCATCGCGCCGCAGGGGTTAAAACCCCTGCGTTTTGGGGCGTTTTGCGGCACGGCTGAAGCCGTGCCCTTTTACAAGACCGCGCAACCGGTTTCGTCGGAGAGTACCTGCGGCTGCGCTTCTCGCGGCGCTTGCCCGCTCTGGTATTCTTGGTTGGTTTGGGCTCAAATGCGCTGGTTAATGATTGCTTTCCTGGTTTCGCTTGGAGCGCTGCTGCTGGCAGCCGCAGGGATGGCGCGCCACGTCCGCAAGCACGGCACAAAGCCTGCCAAAAGGCGCCGGTCTCTCGATTCGGCCCACGACTCCGACCTGGAAGCGGAGCCGTGACGCCGCCGACGGCGAGGAGGGAGCCCGGGATCGACAGGGGTTCAAATGGCCGCGAGAAACGCCGGTTGCCGCTTGCCGCACTAAACTATTGTTGTGCCCCAGAAATTGGTGCAGGAAAAACGGAGTGGCAAGTGCAGATTCTTCGCTTACCACCCCCAACCTCCGCCGCAAAGAGCATCCGCCGCGGCGGATCGCTCTTTGGGGACCCCGGAAAACGTTTGGGGCCCCTTGCGCTCAGAATGACATTGGCAATCCTCTCAAGAACTTCTGGGACAGGGTACTCGATTGAAAGTTGATCAACGGGCCGCGCTTGACCGCGCCGGACGCTCGACGCGCATCAAAACCATTGTTTCGCTTTGTCCGCTGAAAGGATCTTTTGCCTGTGACCGCACCGCAAACCGAAGCACCCGTCACCGATCAGGTTCGAGACATTTCCATCGCGCACAGTCCCGACTCCGACGATGCCTTCATGTTCTACGGGCTGGCCACCAACAAGGTGCGCGTGCCGGGCTATCGCTTTACGCACACGCTGGCCGATATTGAAACCCTGAACCGGCGCGCGCAAGACGAGGCGTTCTTCGATCTGACGGCCATCAGCTTCCACGCCTATCCGTATCTGCAGCAGAATTATCTGCTGATGGGCTGCGGCGGCAGCGTGGGCGAGGGCTACGGACCGATGGTGGTTGCGAGCCGGCCCATCGCGCCAGCCGACCTGGTCCACGTGAAGGTAGCCGTGCCCGGGACGCTGACCACGGCCTATCTTGCGTTGAAGATCTTCAACACGGAAATCCGGACGGAGACTGTACCTTTCGACCAGATCATTCCCGCCATCCTGGCGGGAACGTACGATGCCGGGCTGATCATTCACGAGGGCCAGCTCACCTATACTTCGAGCGGGCTGTACAAGGCGATCGACCTGGGCGTGTGGTGGCGCGAAACTACTGGACTGGTGCTGCCGCTGGGCGGGAACGCCATCCGACGGTCATTGGGAGCCGAATGCCACAAGATTATCTCCAGGGCGCTGCGCGATTCCATCCGCCACGCGCTCGAGTATCGCGAGCAGGCGCTCGAATACGCCATGCAGTTTGCGCGCGATCTGGACGCCGGCATGGCCAATCGCTTTGTGAGCATGTACGTGAACGAGCGCACGCTCGATTACGGCGCAGACGGCCGCGAGGCCATCCGCCGACTGCTCGAGCTGGGGCATGAGCGCGGGATCATCGCGGTCAAGCCCCAGGTCGACTTCGTCGACTAGCCTGAAGCCGACTTTGTCGATTAGCCCGAAGCGGGCTCCGTCGATTGGTCGCAGGGTGATTGCGCCGGTGGAGACCGCGCTGCCTCAAGCGAAGCGCCGCGTCATGAATTTCTGGCTTCAAGTTTGAGCAAAGGAAGCAATGCTTCAGACGCGACACGTAACATGGAAAACGGTACTTTCCGATTCTTAAGATTTTCCAATGGGCGCCGATACATCAGGTTAGGGAGATTTGACTTGATGACCGGCGCCAACCCTTCCATAGCTTTGCTTGCCTCCCCGGAGCCGGTACTGCTCCATGCCATGGAGCCGATGCTGGCGCAGACAGGGATGCAGGTAGAGATAGCGCTTTCAGCGCAGGCGGCGCTGGCTTTCCTGACGGCGCCCACCACGCCGCGGCTGGCTCTGCTGGACGCGAATCTGCCCGGAATGCCGACGAGCGAACTGCTGGCACGCGCACGCAGCCATGCGCACGGCCGGAATTACCCGATTCTGCTGATTGCGGACGCGGTGACGGAGGAGTGGCTCGACCGGCTGGCCGAGGGCGTGATCGACGACGTGATTCTGCGCACGGCGGAAAGTTCCTACCGGCAGCTTCGCATCGAGGCTACGCTGCGCGCCTTTGAACTGGCGCGCGCGGTGGAACAACTGCGCGAGGCTGCAAGGCTGAGCGCGCAACTGGACGGGCTGACCGGCGTGTATAACCGCGAGGCTCTGCTCTCCATGCTGTTTCGCGAGACCGATCGCGTGCAGCGGCTGAACACGGCCATGACGGTTCTGCTCTTCGATATCGACGACTTCGGCCACTGGAACTCTCGCCTGGGCGCCGAAGCCTGCGATGAGCTGCTGTGCCAGGTGGTAAGCCGCACCACGCGCGCGCTGCGCAGCTACGATCTATTGGGACGACCGGGCATGGACGAGTTCCTGATCGGATTGCCCGGCTGCGGCGTGGCCCATGCCGTTCTGCTTGCCGAGCGGCTGCGCGTGGAGGTCTTCAGCGTGCCGATTCAGGCCAACGGCGAAGCGATCCGCCTCTCGGCCTGTTTCGGCATCGCCGCAAGCCAGGGCCGCTCGCCGGTGGTGGTTCTGCGCGAAGCGGAAGAGGCTTTGCTCCGCGCCAAGGCCGCGGGGCCGGAGTCGATTCAGTGTTTCGACGGATGCCCGCACCCGACGCCTGCGCCTGTCACGTATCTTTCCGCAACCTCCGGCGATGAGCTGATCGCCTGGTAGAACGCCAGAACCGCGTTTGCCTTTCTTTGGAGGGGATTGGCGGTGATGAATCCGGATTCACGATGCGGTCAGCAGGTCATGGGTCAGTTTGAATCAACATCCCTCAGGGGCTAAAACCCGCGATCGATTTTCAGCGATTTCACGTACGGGCTGAAGCCCGTACCCTTCAAACCGACCAGTTGTGGGCCAACGCCGTTTCCCGTTCCAGCCCCAGGAATTCCTGAAACACGTCATTCGAAACCAATCGTCCGCGCGGGGTGAGCCGCGCGACGCTGCCGTCGAATTGGAGCAGGCCGTCGCGTGCGAGCCGCTCGGCCGCGGCCCGCGCCGGCTCAACGCGTGCGCGGCCAAACTCGGCTTCGAGCGCAGCCAAATTGACTCCCGCATTCAGCCGCAGCCCGAGGAACCACGCTTCTTCGTGCTGATGGTCGGCAGAGAGCCATGCGGTTTCGGCCGGCTCCGCTCCGGCGAGATAGGCGTTCAGATCTTCGGTAGTCTTGCTGCGCAGAACCGGGCGCATCTCCGAAGCGTGTGCGCCGCGCGTCTGCGAGGTGCGCGCGGGCTCGCTTGCGAAAAGGGCCGATGAGGCGTCGAGGCCCACGCCAAGGTAGGGCCGCCGCTGCCAGTAGCGCAAATTGTGGCGCGAGACGAATCCCGGCCGCGCAAAGTTTGAAATCTCGTACTGTTCGATTCCGGCCGCGGAAAGCCTTTCGACGGCGCGTTCGTACATGCGCGCGATGGCGTCGTCGGTGGGAACCGCGCGGGCGTGGTAGCGCGCGCCGCCCGCGAGCAGCTCGCGGCCGAGGCGCGAGTCTTCGTCCACTTCCAGCATGTAAATGCTCGCGTGGGGGACGCCGGCACCGACGAGCGCGTCGAGAGACGCATCCCACGAGCCGGGCGTCTGCCCGGCAAGCCCGGCGATGAGGTCCAGGTTCAGGTTGGTGATGCCGGCCGCGCGCAGATGGCGCAGGTCTTCTTCGACCGTGGCGCGCGTGTGCAGCCGGCCGCTGGCGCTCGCTTCGCTCGAGACAAACGACTGCACGCCCAGGCTCACGCGATTGACGCCCGCGTCGATCATGGCTTGGAGCGTGCCGCGCGCAAACTGCCCAGGGGCGCACTCCATGGTGATCTCCGCGAGAGGATCAAGAACGAATTCGCAGCGCAGCGCAGCGAACAGGCGGCTCACAAGCTCCGGCGCGAGCAGGTTCGGCGTGCCTCCGCCCAGATAGACGGTGTCCACGCGGCGCGGCAATTCCACGCCTCCTTGCGCGGCCCAAGCTGCGGCTCCGCGCAAGTCTTCGATGGCGCGATCGACGTAGCGTGCATGCTCGCCGGCCGGGTAAACTCCCGAAGCAAAGTTGCAATAGGTGCACTTCGAGCGGCAAAAGGGAATGGAGATATAGACGCCCAGCGCGTTTTCGCTGCTTCCGCTCACAGCTCAAATTGTTTCATGCGCCGCGGCGCAGCGCACCTGCATCCAACCGGGAGCGTCTTCCGTACAATCATGGAAGGGAGGAGATGCGCTTGAAAGCTTGGCCTGTCCTGGGCGTACTCATCATTCAAGCCATCCTGCTTCTGGCGCACTGGTTCATCTTCCATACCTGGATCGCGTTCTGGCCCTCCGCCGATCCGCCGCCTGCGTTGGCGCTGCGCGCGGCGCTCATCGCGCTCGCGGTGAGCTTTGTAGCCGCGGCGCTGCTGAACTTCCGCTATTCGAATTTCGCCATTTCTCTCTTCTATAAACTTGCGGCCATGTGGCTCGGCTTCGCCAATTTCTTTTTCCTGGGCGCGATCCTGAGCTGGCTTACGTGGTACGCGATCCGCCCCTTCGCCTTACCCGATCCGGGAAAGCTGCGGCTCGCGATCGCCGCAGGCTATTTCGCGCTGGCGGTGCTGGCCGGCGTCTATGGCCTCTTTAACGCCTTGTGGATTCGCGTGCGCCGCGTGAGCATCCGGCTGCCACATCTTCCTCCCTCCTGGCGTGGCCGCCGCGCCGTACTCTTGAGCGACCTGCACCTGGGCAACATCAACCGCGCGGGTTTTTGCCGGCGCGTGGTGCGGCTTGCCGCGGGGCTCAATCCAGACATCGTCTTCATCCCCGGCGATCTATTCGACGGCACCCGCGGCCGGCTCGACTGGCTCATCGCGCCGCTGCGCGATCTCAAACCTCCTCTGGGCATCTTTTTTTCGACCGGCAACCACGAGGAGTTTCACGACCCCAAGGAGTATCTCGATGCGGTTCGCCGCGCCCAAATCCGCGTGCTTGTGCAGGAGCGGGTCACGGTCGACGGCCTGCACATTCTCGGCGTCTCGTATCGAGAATCCACCTTTCCCATCCGCGTGCGCGCGGCGCTCGAGCGGATCAGTCCGGGCGCCGAAGCCGCCAGCATACTGCTGAACCACGCGCCCATCCGCCTGCCCATTGTGGAGCAGGCCGGGATCAGCCTGCAGCTCTCCGGCCACACGCACGGCGGACAGATTTTTCCCTACACTTTTTTTACCCGCCGCATCTTCGGACGGTTCATCCGGGGATTGCAGCGCTTCGGGTCGCTTCAGGTGTTTACCTCCACCGGCGCCGGCACCTGGGGTCCGCCGATGCGCGTGGGCTCGCGGCCGGAGATCGTGGAGCTCGAGTTCAAATAGGCGGCGACGTGCTACAATGTAGGTACGTTGCTACAAAGGACTCCGAGAACGGCCAATGACGACCTTCACAAGCCGGGAATTCAACCAGGACGTGAGCCGGGCCAAGCGAGCCGCGAAAAAGGGCCCGGTTTTTGTGACCAATCGCGGACGGGCGTCACACGTGTTGCTGAGCATTGAGGAGTACCGCAAGTTGAATGGCCGTGAGAAAAGCATCCTCGAGATGTTGGCGATGCCCAAGGTTGGCGATATCGATTTCGAGCCGCCTCGCATGGGAGACGATATCTTCCGTCCCGCCGATTTCTCATAATGTTTCTGCTCGATACGAACGTAGTATCGGAGATGCGCAAGGCTCAACGAGCCCACACTGGCCCTGCGCGAGCCGACGCCCGCGTGAAGGCATGGCTTGAATCGGTCCCGGCATCGAGCCTGTATCTCTCCGTCATCACTGCCCTGGAACTCGAACAAGGTTGCCTTCTGCTGGAGCGACGGGATCCGGCGCAGGGAAAAACGCTTCGGGAGTGGATTGACAAACTTGTCCTGCCGACCTTCGCCGGCCGTATCTTCCCCGTCGACCTTCGTATTGCGTTGCGCTGTGCGGCGCTGCATGTACCGAATCCTCGATCACAGCGCGATGCGCTCATTGCCGCAACCGCGCTGGTACATGGAATGACCGTGGTCACGCGTAATACTGCTGATTTTGCTTCAACCGGCGCGCGGCTTCTGAACCCCTGGGAACCCTGAACGCAGAGAATCGAGAGACCGTTCAGCGCGCCGAATCCAGCGCCCGCGCGGCGCGGTCGAGGGCTTGCGTCAGCACCACGAGCTGCTGCGCAGCGACGGCTTCGTTCTTGGCGTCGATGGCCTCGTTCACGCCGGGAATGACGACCACCGCGTAGCCGGTGTAGACGCCCGGCGCAAAAATGGTGTGCCGGTACCAGGGCCGATCGGGCAGCCCCGCATCGCTCAGCAACGCATTCTCAGTCTGGCGCAGGGCATCGTTCAAGCGGACCAGATCACCGGCGGGCGCAGCCTGAAGCACGTAAGTGCGCTGCGCGGCCTCAGCCATGCGCGCGGCCGCAGCTTCAGCCGGCGCAAAGTCGAGCGAGTCGAAACCCGCGTCTTTTGCCTTCGCTTTCGCTGCCTCAAGATAGCCGGAGACGGCATGGGCGTAGGCCACGTAATCGTACGGCAGAACGTCGGCGTCGGCCATGCGCAGCGCCTCCATTCCGAAGACACGGGCCATTTGCTGGAGATACGCGAAATGGGGATCGGCGTTGGCGGTAAACCAGGCGAAATCGTCGAAGGCGGAGTGATAGACGCCATAAGGGCCCTCGGAGGTGATGTCGGTCGAGGGCACGCCGGCGTGTTGCAGGAACGGCGTGTAATCAGAACCGGAGCCCAGATCGCCTAAGTGCACAGTGTCAGCGTCAAAGGATGCAAAGCCGCCGGTGCGGTGCGCGTACTCACTGGCATTGTGAACGCGCCACTGCTCAAAGACCGTTCCGCCCATGGGACTGGGCACATCGCGGGTCACATCGCGGACAAATTGCTTGAGCGAAGGCACGGCCGAAGCGGAGAAATCAGGGCCGGAGACACCGATGTCCACATTGAAATAAGCCACCACGTGCGCCATGGCCGCGGCGTGCTGCTCCACCCATTCGGTCGAGCCGATCAGGCCCTCCTCTTCCGCATCCCAACTGCAAAAAACCATGGTACGCCGGGGCCGCCAACCCTCGCGCAGAAGCGCGCCGATGCCGTGCACGGCTTCGAGCATGGCCGCCGTGCCGCTGGAAGGATCGACGGCGCCGTTCACCCAGGCGTCGCGATGATTGCCGGCTACGACCCAATCGTCGGGATAATCGGAACCTTTGATGGTCCCGATCACATCCCAGATGATGCGCCGCTGATAATCCTGCTGTGAAACCACGTGCACGGTGACGCCGCCCGGTCCCAGGTGATAGCGGAAGGGCAGCGCTCCCTGCCAACCCTGCGGAACTCCCGGACCCTTGAGCGCCTCGAGGATGGGCGCGGCATCGTGATAGCTGATGGGAATGGAGACGATCTTGGGCTGGTTGACGTCCGCCGCTACGCGCGCCGAATCCGGCAGGTCCGGCGTGGAGGCGACGCCGGGCGTCTCCGGGTCGCCGGGATACTTGAAAAGAAACTGCACCGAGCCGCGCTGCACGCCGGTGTCCGGCCGCCAGGGTCCCTGCGGCCACGGGTCGCCCTTGTAGTAGCCGTCGTCCTGCGGGTCAGAGTAGATGAGCACGCCGGCGGCGCCCCGCTGCTGGGCGATGTAGACCTTGACCCCGCGGAAGTTGTCGCCGTAACGGCAGAGTACGATCTTGCCGTGCAGATCGATGTGCTGCGCAGCCAGCTGGTCGAAATCCTCAAGACGGCCGTAGTTGGCGTAGACCACATCGCCGGTCACATCGCCTGACGCAGAAGACGAGTTGAAAGGCATCACCACGCGCGGATCGTCACCCATGGGGTCGCCTTCCACGTGCTCGCGGGTGGGCCCGCTCATCAGCAGCTTGCCGTTTGCATCGCGCGCCTCGACGCGCACAACCCTGGGCCAGTTCAACAACACGCGATAGGGAACGATTTCGGTTTCGAGGCCCGCGGCACGAAATTTTTCCGCCACATAATCCGCGGTCTTACGGTCTGCCGGAGTTGCGGCCATGTGCGGCTCGGCGGTGAGGGCTTTCAGTTCCTCGCCCGCGAGCCGAGCATCGGGCACGGCGAGGAATTTTTCTTCGATGCGGGCCTGCGCATCGAAATTGTTGTAGCCAAAGACCGCTTGCGGAGGCGCCGTTTGCGCGCCGGCCGCGGCCGCGAATGAGGCAAGCAGGGGAAGCGCGGAGGCAAAAAGGCGCAAGGCGGACGGTCTTGAGGGCATCAGGTATCTCCGCGGTAATGTACTGAAGGGCCAGAAGATGCGCCTGGAGCTCCACGAACAATAAAGATTCAGCTTACACTAAGAGAAGAATTAAGGAGCGCCGTTTCTGAACGTCGACAAGGAGCTGGAGGAAGAGCCTCAGGGCGTACCTGCGGAGTCGCTCGCGGGTGTTGCCGGAATGGATGAGGCCATGGCAGCGCCGGCCTATGCAGGGGAGCCGGCCGGCCGTCTGCCGCAGGTCATCCGCGCGCTCGAAAATCCCAATTTTCGCCTCTTCTGGAGCGGAAATTTTCTCTCCAACATCGGCACCTGGATGCAGAACGTGGCCCAGGGCTGGCTGGTGCTGGTGCTCACCAACTCCGCGTTCTGGCTGGGAGTGGTGGGCTTTGCCGGCTCCATTCCCTTCCTTTTTGTTTCGCTCTTCGGCGGAGTGGTGGCCGATCGCGTAGACAAGCGGCGCCTGCTGCTGGTGACGCAGTCGGCGATGATGCTGCTCGCGTTTCTGCTCGCCGGGCTGGCCTTCTTCAAAGTGATCACCATCTGGGAGGTTGCGGTGATCGCCTTTATGAACGGCGTGGCCATGAGCATGAACGCGCCCAGCTACCAGGCGCTGGTGCCCAAGCTGGTGAAGCGCGAAGACCTGACCAACGCCATCGCCCTCAACTCCGCGCAGTTCAATATGTCGCGCATCCTGGGCCCCTCGCTGGGCGGATACGCCATGGCGCTGGTGGGCGTGGCGGGCAATTTCTTTTTGAACGGCGTGAGCTTTCTGGCGGTGCTGTGGGCGCTGGTGCGCATCCGCTACCCGGAGGAACAGCTATCGCGGCACGAGAGCATGTGGGCGAGCCTGCGCGGCGGGTTCGCGTATCTGCATGGCGAACGCCAGATGCGGGTTCTGGTGTACATGACCGCGGTGGTGAGTTTTCTCGGCATTCCCTATCTCACGTTCATTCCATATTTCGCCAAGGTGCAGTTGAACGCGGGCGAAAGCGGATTGGGGTGGCTGATGGCCTGTTCCGGACTGGGCGCGGTGCTGGGCGCCATCACCGTGGCCGCGCGGGGCGTGATCCGGCATCGCGGCGCGGTGCTCACGTTTTTCGGCGTCGGCTTCTTCGCCGCCATCATCGGGTTCAGTTATTCCTACCGCTTTCCCCTGTCAGAGTGCCTGGCGTTCTGCGAGGGCTATTGCGGCATCACGATGATCTCGTGCTTCAACGTGAGCATCCAGCATCTCTCTTCGGACGAGATGCGCGGCCGCGTGATGAGCATTTACACCACCAGTTTTCTGGGACTGCCGCCGCTGGGCGCGCTGCTGGCCGGGGAGCTCTCGCGCCACATGCCTACCGGTCACGCCCTCGCGCTCATGGCCGCGATCGCCGCGGCCGCGTTCCTTGTCATCTTCGCCTCTTCCAAATCGCTGCGCGAGCTGGACTAAGCTGCGGGCACCGGCTGGGCGCAGTGCGCGCACCGCCTGGCGGCCAGCGGAATCTCACTCAGGCACTCCGGGCAGGCCCTGGTGCTGGGCGGCGCATCCGGCACCGGCTTTTTAAAGCGGTTCAGCAGCGCGTTCATGGGCAGCACGATGGCGAAATAGACCACGCTTGCCACAATGAGAAAAGAAACTGCGGCATTGAGAAAGTTGCCTACCTTGATTTGGCCGCCGCCGACGTGCAGAATCACGTAGCTGAAGTCCGGCTTGCCGACGGTGGCGGCGATAAGCGGATTCAGCACGTCGCTCACGAGCGAAGTCACAATCGCATTGAAGGCAGCGCCCAGAATCACCGCCACGGCCAGGTCGACTACATTGCCGCGCAGAATGAAATCGCGGAATCCTTTTAACATCGCACCCTCCTCAAGCGCAGTGAAGTACGGGCCGGCCCTCAGCCTCTGCCGGCCGCCTGCGCTTTACCATGCTACATGGAGCGTGTCGCGGATGGGGCGAGAGAAGAAACGGGCCGCGCCGGCTCAGATAAGCGTGAGCAGGGCAACGATGGCAGTGAGGATGATCAGATCAGCGTAGAGAAGGATCATCACGCCGGCGTGGTAAAAACTCCATTTGCGCTGCAGGCAGCGGGCGGTTTCCACCATGCCCCACGCGGCGGCGAGCAGCGTTAACATCTGCCAGTCGGAACTGTGAATCCTGTTGATATCAGGAAACCCGGACAGCCGCAGGCTGGCCGCGAATGCGCCGACGGAGAGTAGGATGCCGCGCGCCAGCGATTTTTGCCGCAGGCGGAAGATGGAAAGACGGGGAAGCACACCACCTACAACTCTAGACCGTTGCGGCTAGCCCGCCACCAGCTCCATCTCGCGCAATGCATCGATGTAGGGCGCGCGCAGCACGCCGCGCTCGGTGACGATGGCGGTGATGTACTTGGACGGAGTCACATCGAAAGCCGGATTGCAGATGCCGACGCCGTTGGGCGTGAGTTGTTTGCCGGCATGGTGCGTGACTTCCGCATGCGGCCGCTCCTCGATGGGGATGGCGTCGCCGTTCGGCGTGGCGCGATCGATGGTGGACCACGGGGCTGCCACATAAAACGGAATGCCGTGCTCCTTGGCGAGGATGGCCACATTGTAGGTGCCGATTTTGTTGGCGGTGTCGCCGTTGGCGGCGATGCGGTCCGCGCCCACGACGACGGCCTGGATTTTGCCCGCGCGCATCAGGCTGGCGGCCATGTTGTCGCAGATGACGGTGGTGGGAATGCCGTCGGCCATCAGTTCCCAGGCGGTGAGCCGCGCGCCCTGGAGAAACGGGCGGGTCTCATCGGCGTACACGTGGATGCGTTTGCCGCGCTCGACGGCGGCGCGAATCACGCCCAGTGCCGTGCCGTAGCCGCAGGTGGCGAGAGCCCCGGCGTTGCAATGCGTCAGCACGGCCCCCTCTTGCGGCAGCAGCGCCGCGCCGTGCGCGCCCATGGCCTTGCACGCGGAGATGTCTTCCGCGTACATGGCGTGCGCTTCAGCGAGGATTTTTTTCTGCATCTGGATGAGAGGCGTGCCGGAACTGAGCAAGTCGGCGAAGAGCCTTTTCATGCGGTCGATGGACCAGAAGAGGTTCACGGCCGTGGGGCGCGTGGATGCGAGGCGCGCGCAGATTTTTTCGAATTCGGGCGCAAAGCGCTCCGCGCTCTCAGCCCTTGAGCGCATTGCCCCGAGAGCAATACCGTAAGCCGCGGAGACACCGATGGCCGGCGCGCCGCGCACCACCATGGTGGCAATCGCGTCGGCCACCTGCCCGTAGTCGGTGGCGAGGACATAGGTTTCCTCGAGCGGAAGCCTGGTCTGGTCAAGGAAGCGGACGCCGTCATCGGTCCAGGTGAGGGTAGGAATCATGCACTCTTAGTGTAAATGCTGTGAGGAAACTTATCGATTTCCGGGTAGTGGTCAGTTCGAAAGGATCATCCCTCAGGGGCTGAAGCCTGTTTACATTTTGCGCCGTCTACGGCCCGGCTAAAGCCGTGCCCTTGTTACAAAACCAGCCGTCGATATTCGTCAGACACAGCCTAAAGCCCCCATTTGTTTCTGCCGCACGCGTACGGGCGAAGGCCCGAACCCTTCAGACTGAGCCACTACCGCTTTCTTTGGACTACGAAGGCAGCCTGTTGGTTGCCGCGACCTGGGCGTACCACAGTCCCGAATCTTTAACGGTGCGCTTCTGATCGCGGAAGTCGACGTAGGTGAGCCCGTAGCGCTGAGTGTAGCCGTCGTTCCACTCGAAGTTGTCGAGGGCGCTCCAGGCGTGGAAGGCGCGGACTTTGGCGCCATCGTGGATGGCGCGCGCCAGCTCCGCCAGCTCGGAACGGAAAAAATCGATGCGCCGCGTGTCGGGAACATGGCCGCCGTCGCGGTCGTAGGGCGAGTCGAGATAGCCACAGCCGCTCTCAGTGATTTCGATGGTGGGGAAGTTGTATTCGCGCGAAATCTGCATCACCAGGTCGTAGATGCCGCTCGGCCATATCTCCAGGCCTCCGTCGGTGATGGGCCCCTCGGTGGGCATGGTGGCGATGTAGCCGTTCGCGGCTGCGCCTGTATCCAGAGTTTCAGTGGCCAGGCTGCCGGCGGCGCCGGCGCGCGCCGCGGGCCCGGCGGCTTGAACAAAGCGCCGCGTGTAGTAGTGGAAGCCGATCCAGTCGAGCGGCACCTGCATGATTTTGTCATCGCCCGGACGATAGCCCATGGCCTCATATGGAATTTCGCCGACGAAGGCATCCGGGTATCTCCCATGCATCGCGGCCTCGAGAAAGAGGAGATTGTTCATGGCGTGGTAGCGCGCCGTGGCGGCCCGGTCGGCTTCAGTGTTGGTTTGGGGATAGGCGGGGCACATGCCGTAGGCACTGCCTACGGTGGCCTGGGATGACGCGGCCTTGATGGCTCGAAAGGCCTCGCCCTGCGCGAGGTTGACCGTATGCGCGGCTTTGAGGAAGTCAGTGTAACGGGTGCGACCGGGCGGAAACGCGCCGGTGCCGTAGCCGAGGTTGGTAAAGGTCCACGGCATGTTGAACGGAGCCCATGCCTGAATTCTGTCGCCGAAATGCTGGGCGAGAATACCGGCGTAGTCGGCGAAGTAGCCGGCGAGATCGCGGTTGGGCCAGCCGCCAAGCTCTTCCAGCCCCTGAGGAAGATCCCAGTGGTAGAGCGTGCAGAAGGGGCGAATGCCCGCTTCGTGCAGCACGTCCATCACGCGCTTGTAGTGGTCGATGCCCTTCTGGTTCACGGGGCCGCGGCCTGTGGGCTGGATGCGCGGCCAGGAGATAGAGAAGCGATAGGATTTTTGATTGAGCTGCCTGAGGAGAGCGATGTCCTGAGGGTAGAGGTGATAGTGGTCGCAGGCAACGTCGCCGGTTCCGGCGCCGCGAATTTTGCCGACGGTGTGCGTCCAGCGATCCCAGATCGACTCGCCTTTGCCGTCTTGGTTCCATGCGCCTTCTACCTGATAGGATGCGGTCGCCAAGCCCCAGAGAAAGCCGTCGGGGAAGCGCGCGGAGGCGATTTGATCAGGCGATGGCGCAGCGGGACCCGGGGCAAGGACTGCTTGCGCGGACAAGCGGGCTGCCGGGTCCATACGCAGTCCTGTTCCTGCGACTGCGGCCGAGCTCAAGAGAAATTGACGGCGATTCATGAAAGCCCCTGCGTGCGAAGACGATGATAAGGGAGGAAAGAGCTATGAGTCGAGAGCTGGTTGCGTAACCGGATTTAACCCATGAAGGGAATTCTCTCACGGGCTAAAGCCCTAATGTTTATGCGGCTCCTGCGGCATTCAGGGCTAAAGAAGTTGCGGAAAAATTCATTGGAACGCGGTTTTCGAAGGGTGCGAATATGGCAGGGGCTGAAGCCCGAATCATTTTGTTGCTTTTATCGGCCCGGCTAATGCATTTTCTGAGTAGCTGTATCCCGAAGACGGACAGCTGAGTCGACGCGACCAACAGGGAGCGGCGATCTTGCGAGGCGGTGAAAAGGACACAGTCACTCAGAAAATGCCGTAAAGCCGTGCCCTTGTTACAAAGCCCCATCAGGTGAATTTTCCCACAGCCTCTTTAATCCTGACCTACCGGTCATGCCCTTTCACAAAACCATTCATGCAACCGGTTCTGGTTGGAATTGTGTGGCGCAGATGAAAGCTGTCCGCACGCGATGGTCAGAAGTTGGTGGCGCAATAATCGCGCAGATGCGAGAGACGAAAAGCGGTGTCGTCCACTTCGATATGGAGAAGTAAGCGGGCCGCCTCGAGCTGATTGCGGAAGTCGACGGAGGCAGTCGTATCGGGCGCGGCGACGACTTTGAGATCGCTGTCAATCTCCTGCATTTGCTCCTGCAACGATTGCTGCTTGGCTTCGTCGGCAGCGATGGTGGCGTTGAGCTCCTGATGGAGGACATCCATGTTGCGGATGACGTCTCCTTCCTGCACTTTTTTCCAATCGCCCCAGGCGGTGACGGCGTTGTCGAGATGACGGTCAATGGAGCGGCCGGCGAGATTGTAGCTGAGAGAGAAGGAACCGTAGGGCTGCGTTCCATTGGCCAGGGGATTGACCTGCTGGTGTACGCCGACCTGCAAAGCGAGATCCCAGTTGTTCTGCCGCGTGAGGTGGTCCTGGGCCTGCTGCACGGCGATCTCCTGATTCTGCTTCTGATCGATCGTTTGCTTGAGCGGGGTGGTGCTGAGCTGGGGCAGGTAGATGGCGGCGATTTTGGATTGCGTATCGGCGCGATCGGATTCGAGCTTGATGCGCGTGTTTTCGAGGGAAAAGACCATGAGGCGGGTGGCATTCTGCTGCTCCATCATTTTGCGCGTCGAGTCCATGAGCGCGCTGAGCTGAGTGGAGGCGCGATCGATGAGCGTGAGGCGATTCTGGAGCGCCTGGCGCTCGAGCATGGGGATAGCGTACTGCAACTGCTGCTGCACGCCGGTGGTGGAGCGATAAAGGTCGCAGTTGCGGCGCGCGACTTCCATGGTGAGCGCGGCTTTTTTCACATCGGAGACGCCGAGCGAAGCGCCGGCGACGACTTGCGTGGGCAATCCGGTTTCAGGCTGCGTGAGCCCAGCTTGCGCGGTGGGCGTGCGCAAAAGGTTGCGCTGCGCCTCGGCCTGCTGCGTGAGATAGGCGCAATAGGTGTCGGCGTCACCGGGGTTCTGCGCGCAGATTGGGAGAGACAAAAACGAAAGCGTAAACAACGCACACAGCCATGCCTTGAGTGCCATGCAATGCTCCTGTAGGTTGGGCGATTCGCCTCGATGGCCTCAGCGGACCCTAAAACAGCAGCGGCTTTCCGCCGAGGAAGACGGTCTTGGATTTGGCCGATTCCGGGTGCTCAAGATCCATCTGGATGAGGAAGCCGCGAATCTGCGTCTTGAAGATGGGATGAAGAATCTGTTCCTCGCCGGGGAAGCGCGCGACGACGGTTCCCACTTTGCGGCAGAAAATCATGTTCAAGTAGCAGTCGTAGATGGGGCTCCCGGTTGCGGCGCTGGCCTGGTTGTCATAGGGGACGAAGGCGTAGTTGAGACGATTCTGGCCCGTCGCGCTGAGGTAATAGGGGCTTTGCCGGGCGGTGACGATGGCATCGTGAAGGCGCGCGATCTGGCGGTTGTCTTCGGTCAGCTCCTTTTCCGCGATTTGCATTTCGACATCGAGCTGCGCGGCCTCAGCGCGAAGTTCGGCCTGGCGTTCAAGAGCTTCGAGCGTGGTGGCGCCGATGGTGGATTTGTCGAGAACGGTGTCCGTGAGGAGAACTTCGGCGATGCGGCTGTCTGTGTAAGACGTGGCGGTTTGATTGAGTGCAGCCATCTGCGAAGCGGCGTCGGCCTTGGTGATGAGGCCTGAGGCGAGATCCTTCTGAACGTCGGCCTGCATGCCGTCGAGCTCGGCGAGTACCTGCTTGGTTTGTGCGTTGTCGGCGAGCTTCTGGCGGTCGAGGGCGGAAAGAGCGGGGGCGTCGATGCTGTCATGCGCGCGCTCGCTCTGGATGGCGCTGGAAATTTGCGGCTCGAGGGCGAGCAGGGCGTCGCGATGGGAACGCATCTCCTTGAGGCCCGAATCCATCTTGGCGGCGTCGACCTTGAGGTCTTCGATGGTCTGCTGGCTGGTGATGAGCTTGGCGCGGAAGTCGAGACTTTTTTCGTCGGTGGCGGTGAGGATGACGGGCGCGGCCCAGGAGGTATTGACGGCGTAGAAGCCCATCACGAAAGCGTAGGCGACGACGCCGACGAGCACGGCATACAGGGCGGCGATGGCGAAGATGCGGTAGGTGGTGAGGATGAAGCGATAGTGCAGCGGTTGCTTGGCTGCAGCTTTCTTCGTCACCGGCTTCAGATCGGGTTCAAGCGTGGGTGTTGCCAACCGGAACCTCCTCGAGAGTTTTGGCGCGCGTGCCCCAGTCGGCCGAATCCATGGTGCAGAGGGCGAGCGGCGTGAGAAAGAGGCTGCTGGCGACGGCCCAGGCGAT
>JASHOQ010000063.1 GCA_030041045.1 Acidobacteriaceae bacterium | reverse complement strand
ACGTATCAAAGTGTTCTCGGATTCGGCGCTGCGTTCACCGACGCGGCTTGCTTTCTGATCGACAAGCTCAAAACGGATGAGAAAAAGGAGTTCCTGACCAGTATCTTCAGCCCCTCGGGGCTGCGCCTGAACTGTTGCCGCATTTGCATTGGCTCCAGCGATTACGCCACCAAGGCCTACAGCTACGCCGATTCCGGTCCCGATCCGGAGCTGAAAAGCTTCACCGTCGAGCACGACCGCGCCTACATCGTGCCCATCATCCGCGAAGCCAGGAAGCTCAACCCCGAACTGTTCCTCCTGGCCTCTCCGTGGAGTCCGCCCGGGTGGATGAAAGCGGGCGGCGACATGCTCGGCGGCTCCATGCGCCGCCGGTATCTCGCAGCCTACGCGGATTACTTTGATAAGTTCCTCGATGCCTACGGGGAAATGGGCGTCGACGTAGGCGCCGTCTCGGTGCAGAACGAGGTCGATACCGACCAGGAAGGCCTCATGCCTGCCTGCATCTGGACCCAGAGCACCGAGAGTCTCTTTGTTGCTGAGCACCTCGGGCCGAAGATTGCCAAACGGAATCCCTCCCCCAGGATTTGGATTCTGGACCACAACTACGACCTCTGGGGCCGCGTATTGTCTCAGTTGGCGGAGCCCGCGGTCAGCAAGAGGGTGGATGGTGTCGCGTGGCACGGCTATGCCGGGCATCCTTCAGCGATGTCTGTGGTTCACCGGGCCTATCCGGAGAAGCACATGTATTGGACCGAGGGGGGCCCTGAAGACCTCAAGGACCCGGCGCTTGCCACAAATTGGGGTTTCTGGGGATCCCGGTTCACTGCCATCCTGAGGAACTGGGCCCGATGCATCATCGCCTGGAACCTGGCTCTGGATGAAAACGGCTGTCCGAATATCGGGCCATTTCCCTGCGCCGGCCTCGTCACCATCCATTCCGCTACGCACGAGATCAGCCCCAGCGGGCAATATTGGGCTCTCGCGCACTTCTCTACGGCGGTGCATCGCGATGCGCTGCGCATCGGGTCCAGGGGCGGACCGAAGGGCGTCGCCCATGTTGCCTTCCGGAACCCTGACGGAACCTGTGTCCTGATCCTCACCAACCCCGGAAAAGAGCGCGTGGTGCGCGTAGTGATGGACGCCGGCAAGGCCGCCGGGATCCGTGTTCCCAGGGATTCCATGGTGACGGCTCTTTGGCGGGAAGCGAATTGAAATCTGCGCGCAAATAGCGCGAGATCTGTGCCCGATCGTGCCCCGCAAATTGCGGATCGGATCTCTGATCGGACGAATTGCGGGTACGTAGGCAAGATGGGAAACAGCTGAGTGAAAGGAACGGTATGTTCAAGCTATCGATATTGTTCGGTGATGGACCGAGCATGGAACCTGCGAAAATTGCACCCGGCTTTGAAATGTTCGAGATTCCTACCGAGGTGCTGGTTTCCCCCTATTTGACGAATGAGGACTGGGAGAAGCGCAAGAAGGAGCTGGCTGCGTTCGGCATTTCCCCCATCAAGGTCGCAAGCCACTGGCTGAACAAGCCCTGTACCACGCCCAGCCCAGACTGGGAGCTGCTCGAGTTCTGGAGCCGGCGCGCGCTCAGGCGGCTCGGCGAAATCGGCGTCACCAGGGCCGGGATCTACGGCCTGTGGTTTCCCAAGATCAAGGGCTACTCTCCGGCCCGGCAGATGGACCAGGCCATCCGCTACGCCAACTTACTCGGCGACACCGCCGGTCCCCTCGGCATCGACATCATGCTCGAGCCCATGGCCGATCTCGACACGCTGTGGCCCACGTACAAAGAAGGCCTCGAGTTCGTAAAGCGCGTCGACCATCCCCACGTGCAGATCATGGCCGACATGAACTACTTCCTCAAGCTCGATCAACCCTTCGATGACATCAAGCTGGCTCCCGAGCGCTGCCTCCACTGCCACGTCGCCGGCGATCACGGACAACCCGGCGTGGGCGATCTCGAGAAAACCCACAAGGCTTTCTTTCGCGTCCTGCGCGAGATCGGCTATCGTGGCGGCGTGTCGTGCGCCTGCCCGTGGGTCAGCACCGTGCCCGGAGAATTCAATCTGACGGCCGAAACCGCCAAGACCCTTGCCTACCTCCGTCGCCTGCGCGACGAGGTCTATGGCGAGTAGCCCGGGAGAGAGGTGATGGCTCAATTCAAGCTGGGACTGAATATCGACAATGTCGCCGAGAAACCGCCTCTCGAGCTGGCTCCCGGTTGGGAAGCGGCCGAGGTGCCGATTACTGAGCTCGTGCTGCCCTATGACGGCGAAGAAGTTTGGCGGAAAAAGCGCGACGAGATCAGGAGCTGGCGTCAGCCGCCCTTCACCGCGGCCAGCCACTGGCTCAAAGACGAGCGCATCACGGGCAACGATCCCACACCCTTTGCCGAACTGGAGCGTCAGGCGGAGCAGCACTGCCGCCGTCTCGCAGAGCTGGGAACGGGCATGGTTGCCGGCATCTGGGGCAATTTCTTCGCCGTGCCCGACGGCTACTCGAGGACCAAAGCCACCGATCAGGCCATCGAGTACTGCGGCATGATTAACAAATATGCCCAGAAGCACGGCATCGTCATCGCCCTCGAGCCCACCGCCAACCCGCGCACCGTCTTTCCCAAGTACTCGGATGGTCTCGCCTTCGCCAAACATCTGGGTATGTCCAACATCCGCGTCATGGCTGACCTGAATTATTTCGTCGCTGTCGATGAGCCCTTCGAAGACATCGCCATCGATCCGTCTTACTGCGTGCACGTGCACATCCAGGGAGACACTTACCAGCCCAATTACGGCAGCAGCACCGGGAAAATCCTTCACATCTTCCGCGTGCTGCGCGACGCAGGCTATCAGCGCACGGTCTCATCCGCCCATCCCTGGATCAGCACCGTCCCCGGGCCTTTCAACTACCATTCAGAATCGGCAAGAACGCTGCAGTTCCTCGTCGAGCTGCGCGACAGAGTCTTCGCGGAGTAGCCTTCGGGCTGGGAGAAATCGCCATGTATCTTGCACGGGAAGATCGCTACAAACTCATGCTTTATCGGCGAAGCGGAAAAAGCGGGATTCAGTTGCCCGCTCTTTCTCTCGGCTTATGGCACAACTTTGGCGGCATTGACACATTCACCAATAGCCGCGCCATCCTTCTGCGCGCCTTCGACCTCGGTATTACGCACTTCGATCTCGCCAATAACTATGGGCCGCCTCCGGGATCGGCCGAGTCCACCTTCGGTCAGGTCCTTGCGTCCGACCTGGGTGTCTACCGCGACGAGCTCATCATCTCCACCAAGGCAGGCTACGACATGTGGCCGGGGCCTTACGGAGAATGGGGCTCCCGCAAATATCTGCTGGCCAGCCTCGATCAAAGCTTGCGCCGCATGAAGCTCGACTACGTCGACCTCTTCTACTCGCATCGTCCTGATCCGAACACGCCTCTCGAAGAAACCATGTCGGCCCTCGACCAGGCGGTGCACTCGGGCAAGGCGCTTTACGCAGGCATCTCCAATTACGATCCCGCGCAGACCAAGCGCGCAATCGAAATCCTTCGCGAGCTCGGCACGCCGTGCCTGATTCATCAGGTCCAGTACTCCATGTTCAATCGCAAGCCGGAGCAGGGTCTCTTCGACGTTTTGAATGAGGAGCAGGTCGGCTGCATCGCTTTCAGTCCGCTCGCCCAGGGGCTGCTCACCGACCGTTATCTCAAGGGTCTTCCGCCGGATTCACGCGCCGCGCGTTCGGTCTTCCTCAAGCCGGAGCAAATTACGCCCCAGGTGCTCGAAAAAATTCGCAGCCTCGGGGAGATCGCAAAACAGCGCGGGCAAACCTTGGCGCAAATGGCTGTGGCCTGGGCGCTTCGCAATCCGGTCATGACCAGCGTCATCATCGGGGCCAGCCGCATTGAGCAGTTGGAGCAAAACGTGAGTGCGCTCGAAAACCTTGCCTTCTCCGCCGGCGAGATCGATGGCATCGATCAGATTCTCGCCGCGAAGGCCCGGACCCATGCATAATCCGGATCTGTTGCCGCAGCGCGCAGCCAAGCGCCCGCGGCTGTATCTTGACTCAAATCGCCTCTTCAAGTTGCAGTCCGGCCGGCAGACCGATCCCGTGCTCGAGAACCTGAAGGGGCGTCTCTTTCGACAGGCCGATGCTTTGCTCTTCGAGCCCACCACGGAATTCCGCATCGTGGGTCCGCGTATGCTTGAGCCGGCTCAGCAGGCCTTTGCGCGCGTAGCCACGCTGTCTCTGGCCTATCGGCTGGTCGAACTTCCGCAGTATGCGGAGCGGGCCAAGCTGGAGCTCTTCGCGCTCCGCGAATTTCCACACTGGAATCCAAGCCACTTTCTCGACACGGCCGAGCTATGCACCGCCTTTGCCATCGGCCTCGACTGGCTGCACGACGCACTCTCTGAAACCGAGCGCGACGCCTTCGAGGAATGTCTCGTGCAAAAAGGTCTCCTTCCCGGCCTCGAAGCGCAGGAGAAGCCGGAATGGTGGGTGCGCGTCACGCACAACTGGAATTTAGTGTGCAATGGCGGGCTGGCCATCGGTGCGCTCTCCATCGCCGATGCGCGGCCGGAGCTGGCCTCGCGCATCCTTGCGCACGCAGTCGAAAATATCCCTGTTGCTCTCGACGCATTCGCGCCCGATGGCGCGTGGGAAGGCGGTCCGCACTACTGGGAATACAGCGCGTGGTACAGCGCTCTAACCATCGACGCTCTCGAGACCTCGCTCGGCCACTCCTTTGCATTGGCAGATCGTCCCGGTCTCGACAGGGCGGGTCTCTTTCCTCTTCATTGCCTCGGGCC
>JASHOQ010000062.1 GCA_030041045.1 Acidobacteriaceae bacterium | reverse complement strand
TCCGCACCCCCTTTCAGGATTACCTCACCCCGGAACAGGCGGAGAACAATATCCAGAACCGCATTCCCCTGCACCGCGAAGGCAAACCCGAGGATGTGGCCCGCGCCATCCTGGAGCTCGTAGTGAACGACTTTATCACCGGCGAAAACCTGGTCATCGATGGCGGCATGACCATGCGCATCGTCTAGATCGAGATCCCCCCGGCAAAGATGACAGTGGGCAGTTCTGATATGTCAAGTCATAATCGCACGGAGCGTCGGCGAACGAGTTCGCCGGCGATCCTGAACCAGCTAGGAGTCGGGATCAGACGGAATGGAAAAGATGAACGAGGCGCCCGGGCCGTCGTTCACTGCTGCCCAAAGCTGGCCACGATGCGCTTGGATGATCGATCGGCTGACGGAAAGTCCGATGCCCATACCGTCCTTCTTGGTGGTATACAGGGGGTCGAACAGCAGGTCAGCATCCTCAGCAGCGATGCCGATTCCCGTGTCCTGCACGGTGACCTGAACACTCTTGCCGTCGTCACTTTCGGTTCTAATCAGCAATTGCCGGGGCCGATCTTCAATATCGCTCATCGAGTCAGAGGCGTTGCGGAGCAGATTCTGGATCACCTGCTGAAGCTGGATGCGATCGCCTTTTACCGCCGGCAGATTTTCAGCGAATTCGTGCCGCACAACGATCCGCTTGTTCTGCAGCTCGCTTAGCGATAGCGCAATCACCTCTTGCGCGGCATCATTCAGATTCACCCACTCGGCCGCAACTTCCTTCCTCTTGAAAAGGGCCCGCAGGCGCGCCACTACCTCTGAAGCGCGATTTCCATCGCGAATCATGCGCATTGCGGTCTCGCGTGCACCTTCGATGTTCGGAGGATCGCTGTCCAGCATCCGCAGGCATGTCCCCGCATTCATCACGATACCCGACAATGGCTGGTTCACTTCATGAGCGATAGATGCGGTCAACACCCCAAGGCTCATAACCCTGGCGGCGTGGGCGAGTTCTGCCCTGGCCTTGGCAAGCGCTTCTTCCGCGAGATGGCGTTGCGTCACGTCTTGGACCGCTCCTGTATATTCCAGCCGGCCCTCGGAATCGCGAGTTGCATGCGCGACGAAATGAAGGCGTTTGATTGAGCCATCGCGCATCACGATGCGGTGCTCGTTCTCCAAGTCACTCTCCGCGCGGTGCGCCCTCTCAATTATGTCCGCTGTTATCGAGAGATCGTTGGGGTGAATCCGTTCGCTAACCATGGCGGTGGTCACCTGCACGCCAGGTTCAACTTCGAAGATGCGATAAAGCTGTTCCGACCATCTGATTTCACCTGTTGAAACGCACCATGCGAAGCTTCCGACACGAGTGAGATTCTGGGCCTCCGCGAGGAAGGCCTCACTCCGTTGCACTTGTTCCTCGGCGCGCTTTCTATCGTCGATATCCGTGTTTGTTCCATACCATTTGACAATGGACCCGGACTCATCGCGCCAGGGATTGGCGCGAATCAGAGTCCAGCGATAAACTCCATCGAATCGGCATAAACGCGCTTCCGTATCGACGTATACACCGGTAGCAACCGCCGATTGCCAGTTTTGCATCAACTTATCCCGATCTTCTGGATGAAATGCGCTCGGCCAGCCCCGGCTCTGTGCCTGCTCCCAGGTAAGGCCCGTAAAGTCCAGCCAGCCCTGACTAAGGAAGTCGCAGCAGCCGTCTGGACGGGCAGACCATGCGAGAGTCGGAATTGCGTTGATGATAGACGCAAGATTACGCTCGCTCACTTGCAGAGCCTCTTCAGCCAGCTTGCGATCGTGGATATCGGTGGCAAGGACATACCAGCCGCTGACACAACCTGAAGCATCTCGCACCGGGTCGGCACGAAACTGGAACCAACGGTACACACCGTCAAAGCGCCGCAGACGGTATTCACTGCCGAATGACACTCCCGGGTTGACTGACCGGGCATGGAGGGAGATGATGCGAGGCAGGTCGTCCGGATGAATGGCGTCGCTGAGCCTCCAGTTCTTCAACTCCACAGAGGTCTTGCCGAAGTACTCAAGTATCTGGCCATTCACAAGTTCTATCTCGCCGTTCGGCGCCAGTGTGCTTACAAGCCCCGGAATGTTATCGATCACCCGCCGCAGGTTGGCCTCACTCGCCCGCAGCGCTTCCTCGGCGCGTTTCTGGATGTCAATGTCGGTTGTCGTACCGACGAATTTGAGGACTTCTCCTTCCTCATCGCGCAAGGGCACGGCTTGCTGCAGATGCCAGCGATAGGTCGCGTCCTGAGCGCGGAGTGACCGGGTCTCAATCGTGAAACCCCGTCCCGAATGCACGCCCTCCCAAAAGTCCCTGGCTGCATTCTCCCGATCCCCAGGATGGACGGCGGTCATCCAAGCTTCGGGATGCGACCGGACGAAATCGAGGGTCTGACCGGAGAATTCAAGCCAGACTCGGTTCACGAAATCCGGCGTCCCATCGGGCTTGAGCGTCCAGGCGGATACGGGAAGATGCTGCAAGAGCCCGACCTGGAGTTGCAGTTCTTTGTTGGTTTCCGCGAGTTCCCTTGTTCGTTCCGCAACCCGGCGATCGAGCTCACCTGCAACCCGCACCTGTTTACTCAAGAGCAGCGCCTGTTGCAATGCGGCGGCCGTCTGGTTTGCGGCAACTCTAAGAACCACTCTCTCGGTCCGCTCCGGAAAGCCCGATCTCAAAGACCCCGCGACGATCAAACCAAGGTCACCTTCGACGCCCATTCGCAGGGAAAAAATCGACATCTCCTGCTCTCCCATTTTGCGCCGTGTCTGCAAACCTTGAATGCTCGGGTCTTCTTTTAGCCAATCATGAAGAGACTGCGCAACTTCGTCCGTTCTGTGCAACGGGCCGGCCCTGAGCGCTTCAAGTGGCTTGTCGCCGGGCTCCTTGATGACGCGCACATAGAAGAAGTCGAGGCTGAGCATTGCTGTGAGCGAGTCAGAGAGAATGGATAGAATTTCAGCCGGCCCGTGACCTCTCCACGCAGCAGGGAGTGCCAGCACGCCGATTAGATCGTTCATGCAGCGCTGAAGGCGTTGAACTTCCTCGGCGGGATCACCCGGATGATCGACTTGCTCAGGAAGGATTGCGTTCTCGCCCTCGAGGGGGTCATTCTTGCGAAGCGGCTCAAGGATGTACTCTGAGAAATTCATAGCACGAACCTCCGCGTTGCCCCGGTTGAATTTGCCAAATACCTTTCGGCGCTTCGGAGAAGTGAAGTCAGCTGGCGACGTTACCTGTCCGCCCCGAAACCAGAATTTGCGGGAATTGACCTCTTGCATCTCGCCATCGCCTGCCGGACGCTTGCGTTTGACCGCAAGTTCTTCGCCAATCTTCGCAAGCTGACTCTCGTCCGCACGTCGCCGATTGCGGGACCTAAGCTTTGCGACATCGATGCGGTGGGCCTCAGGTGGAGCGTGGGGAACCCGAAGTCCAGTGGGGGTATCGATCAGCCAGCGGATTCCGTACTGCTGTCACCGATCCGCAAGGCCGAACGAACGGTTTGAAGCAATTCCTCTTCTCTGAAAGGCTTGCTCAAGAATGCGACAGCACCGGCTTGCAAAGCCCGTCCACGGGATTCCGTATCTTCGTGGCAGGCGACGAAAACAACGGGAATGCGGTAACCTGCGGCAGCGAGTTCCCTCTGGAGTTCGAATCCATTCATACCCGGCATCAGCACGTCGAGAATGAGGCATGAAGTACCGTGCAGCTCGTCGGACTTCAGAAAACTCTCGGCAGATTCAAAAGCAGCCGCTCGAAAGCCAAAGGACTTGATGAGAAATGTCGTGGTCCGCCGGATGGACTCATCGTCGTCAACCACTGCGATCAAATCCTTTGTCTGCTCGCAATTCCTTCGCAAGGCTAAGCGGATGCTGCCGAGCAGCTCTTCATCGTTAAAAGGCTTGCCCAGGAACGCAACGGCACCGGCGTGCATTGCGTGCTGACGCAACTCTTTGTTGTCGTGAGCGGTGATGAAAATGACGGGAACACCGCGGCCTGCAGCAGCCAGCTTGCTTTGGAGCTGGAACCCGTTCATTCCCGGCATGTAAACGTCAGCGATGAGGCATGAAGTGCCGTGCAGTTGGTCAGAGGCCAGGAAGTCCTCGGCAGATTCAAAGGCCGCAACTCGAAAGCCGAAGGACTCGATGAGAAACGTCGTGGTCCTGCGAATCGACTCATCGTCGTCAACTACCGCGATTAAGGCCGTTCTCACTCAGCTCCCCAACTGGATTCAAGGTATGCCCGTGCAAACAAAAAATCCATTGGATGTTGGGATATCGCGTGTCTCAAAAAGGAGTATAGGAATAAACTTTCGCTTATCGCGGCTTTCCCGAGAGACCTTTCAGCCTCTCGATCATTTTTACCAAATCAACGAGAGAATCTGCGTGCATCTTTTCCATCGCCCGGCTGCGCTGGACTTTGACCGTACTCTCCGCGGTTCCAAGCTGGTCGGCAATCTGCTTGTTGAGCATGCCGGAGGCGACCAAGGAAATCACCTCCTGTTCGCGCGAAGTCAATGAGTCAAAACGGCGCCGGAAAAGCACGGTTTCCTTTTCCTGTTCACGCCGGACACGATCTTGTTCCAGTGCGATGCGAACAGCGTCCAACAAATCCTGATCGCGAAACGGCTTGGTGAGGAATTCGACTGCCCCGGCCTTTATGGCACGGACACTCATGGGAATGTCGCCATGGCCGGTGAGAAAGATTATGGGGATACCGATGTTTTTCGCGGCTAACTCACGCTGAAAGTCGAGTCCGCTCAATCCCGGTAGTCTGACGTCCAGAACCAGGCAACAGGGCACGTCGGGCAGCCTTTTATGCAAAAAGCTGTCCGCCGAGTCGCAACTTTCAACCTGCAGACCCACGGTACTCAAGAGGAACTTCAGCGAAGACCGTACCGAAGAATCATCGTCGACAACAAAGACAACCGGAGCACCCGTCATGAGAGCTCCCCGCCGGATGCAGGCAGCGTGAAGGAAAATTCAGCGCCGTGGGGAGAGTTGGGCGTAGCCCAGAGCCGACCGCCTTGACTCTCAACAAGAGAGCGACTGATCGATAAACCCATTCCCATGCCGTTCGCTTTGGTCGTAAAGAAGGGAGTGAAGACACGATCCATCTCTAATCCAAAGCCCGTACCCGAGTCGCTCACGGCAACAAGCACGTCCCCGGATTTGTCGATCCCGGATCGCACGCAGAGTAAGCGAGGCCGGTTTGCGACCGCGATCATGGCTTCGATGCCGTTCTTGATCAGATTCAGCAATACCTGCTGCAACTGGATGCGATCAGCCAACACAAGCGGTAGACCTGCTGTCAATTTGCGGTCGATGGAGATGCGATGTTCTTCCAGCTCACGGCCGGCCAGAACCAGCACCTCTTGGATCACATCGTTTATGTCCAGTGGGATCTTATCGACAGGTCCCTTCTTTATGAATGCGCGAATCCGAGACAAAACCGCGCTGGCGCGCGTGCCATCCGCAACGATTTCCTCGAGTGCCCTGCGCAGCACGTCAGGTTCAAGATTGTGATTGGCGAGCAGTCTAAGACAGGCATTGCCGTTATTGGTTACCGCGGTCAAAGGCTGGTTCACCTCGTGGGCAATGGACGCCGCCATTTCGCCCATGGTTGTGAGCCTGGACATCTGAGCAAGCTCCGACCGGGACCGTTCCAGCGCCTCTTCGGTTTGTCGGCGCTCAGTAACATCCTGGACCACGGCGATGTACTCCAGTTGACCATCCTGGTCGCGGGTCGCATGAGCAACAGAATGCAGATACTTGATCGATTGGTCAGCCATCAGCAAGCGGAACTGCCATTCAAAGTCGTTGCCGCCGTCTTTTGCCTTTTCGACCATTTTTTCGTACAAACTAAGGTCCTGCGGATGAACGCGAGTGCGGAGCAGTTCGAGCGTCACGGGCACGCCGACTTCAAACTCATAGATGCGATAGAGCTCGTTCGACCACTCGATCTTGTCTGTCGCCACGCGCCAGGAATAGCTGCCTATTTGACCGAGACGCTGGCCTTCTGCAAGGAACGCCTCGCTGCGACGCAGACCTTCCTCTGCCCTTCTGCGTTCAATGCCCTGTGCGATAATACCGGCTGCAAACGAGAGAGCTTCGAGCGTACTTTCGGTGAGCGGCCTTTGTGAGAACATGCCCATCACGCCCACCAGTCTGTCCTCCAGAACCAGCGGGTAGCCGGCAAAAGAAATCATTTTTTCCCGTCGTGCCCAGTCTCTGTCAGTGACGCGGGGATCGCTTTGGGCTTCGTTGGTTAAATGCGGTTTTCTTTCCTGAGCTATCAGACCGATTTTGTGCTGCCCGACGGAGATGCGGCTGTGGGGTCCATCCAGATGGGTGTACATTCCCGCACTTGCCTGCAATTCCAGTTCGCGGCCGTTGGCGCTGAGTGTCCAGATGCGGGCGAACGCAGCATCGAGATGCCGAACGATCGCGTGGGCACAGTGGTGCAGGACTCCCTTTAAATCCTCCTGACGCGATAGAGCCATTCCGATCTCTTCCCGGAATGCAACGATGCGTGTGCGCTCATCCATCGCCGTGCGAAGCGCTATCTCCGCCTGCTTTCTCTTGCTGATATCACGGAGAAAACCGGTGAATATTTTATGGCCGTCTCTGGTTAGCTCGCCGAATGAGACTTCTATAGGAAACTCCTCCCCATTCTTACGAAGTGCGGTCAGCTCCGTGCCCTGCCAATTGATATGCCGTTTCCCGGTAGCCAAATACCTTGCGAGACCGCCCTGATGAAGCTCCCGCATGTATTCAGGCATCAGGAGGGTTAAGGGTTTTCCGATGAGTTCGATGGGATCGTAGCCAAAGACCGTAGCGACAGCGGGGTTGGCAAAAACGATCGACCCTCTGTCATCCATACTTACAATGGCGTCGCTGGCAGTTTCGACCAGAAGGCGATAGTTCTCCTCGCTGCTTTTTCGATCTTCCTCGGCGTGTTTGAAACTGGCAATCTCCTTTCGAAGCTCCACGTTGGCAGCGGCGAGTTCTGCCGTTCGATGCGCAACTTGTCGCTCGACTTCTGTCTCAGCGGCCTTCATTTTCGATCCTTCCTTGAGACTTTTCTCGAACAAGGATCTTGTCGGAGAGGAAGTGCAGTGCACTTTGATACATCTACCGGAGCAGACATATCTATTTGCCGGAGATGATTGGGAATGGGGGCCCGCTTGAGATTTCGACCGCGGGATCCTGAGCCGGAAAAGGGGAAACGCCGTCCGCACGACCCCGGGGAAGGATGCACCCGCTACTGATCGTGCATCAATCATACTCCCGCTCAGCTTTGGCTGCGGGCCGAAAAATAAACAATTGCTGAAGAATTCGCCATTGCGCCTACGCATTGAAGCCGCCGCGGGCGCGCGGACAATTGGGCAAACGACGAGCAAAACGGCAGCACGCTCATCCGAAGAAGGAGGATTGTTTCATCGCAAGCTCGAACTTTGCCTCAGACCAACCAGCAATGCCAATGCATCTACTGCTTTCGGGAAGTCTCCGCATGGCACAATGCGAGTTGGGTCGGTTTTTTAGAGATCGCTAAATTTCGCGTGCATCAGGCGCTGGGCGATGGCGAAGATCATCGCAGTGGAAACCCCAAACATCAGCGCTCCACAGGCCGCCTCCAACGGCCCCAAGAGCTTCCACGACGGCGTCATGATCAAATCGCCATAACCCAAGGTGGTGTAGTTGACGGCAGAGTGGTAGAAGGCGAGCCCGAAAGATTTGAATTCCCCGCATAGCACGAACAGGGCAGCCCACAAGGCAATTTCAGTCAAGTGGGCAGCAAAGGCGAATAACATCGCCAGCGCAAATATCCCCAGATTGAATGCGACTACAGAGCCTACGCGTCCCAATCCCCTCTCGTAGCGAAAAAAGCGAACGGTCGCCCCTAAGGTGACGGAGTGAATCAAGATTGTACAAAGAGTGGCGATTGAGCCAGCCAGCATGGGGAGGAAGACGGCGACTTGATCTTTGCCTAACATTGTATGGCCAACCTTCCAACAGCTCATCCTTATCGGCTCATTCCGCCGGATTCACTGCATCCGTGAGCGCCACGAGCGCTTCCTGCCCTCACGAAACAACTGTGAACGGCGAGCATCGCGACGGCCACGTGCACGAAACGCAAGAAATGAGGGGCATCTTGCTCGAGAGATTTCGGAATGTAAACCTGCCGATGGACGATTTGCAAAGACTCTCTTTGGCACGGCCTTGGCGTCAGGGCGCCGGCATGCGTTGTTGCGCAGCGTTCACTTTCAGGATAGGCCGTCACTCTTCGTTGCAGTTGGCCAGCCTTACATGGTAAGCACGACGCGAAACTCAGCCTTGCCGCTCATCATGCGCGCGTACGCCTCGGCTGCCTTGTCCAGAGGATAGGTTTCGATCATGGCGCGCACTCCGCGCAACTCCGCAAAGCGAAGCGTATCTTCCGAATCTGCCGGCGTTCCGGCTGCCCATCCCTGAATGGTCTTGCTGCCAACGATGAGCTGAACCGGAGCCACCTCGATGGGATCGAAGGCTGCGCCGATCACGAGCAGCTTTCCGTTCGGCCCCAGGCCGCCGAACAGTTCGGACATCGCCTTCGAGTTCGGGGCTGTGGCCATAATGACTCTTGCGCCGCCCAGCTTCTGCAGTTCCTCCGCTGCATTCGTGGCCTTGCTGTCGATATACACGTTGGCGCCCAGCTTCTTGGCCAAGCGCTCATTCTCAGGGCCGCGTCCAATTGCAGCCACGTTGAACCCGAACGCAAATGCGAATTGAATTCCGAGGTGGCCGAGGCCTCCAATTCCCTGAACCGCTACGAGGTCGCCAGGCAGCGCCCCGGCGTGCCGAAGCGCGTTGTAGGTGGTAATTCCAGCGCACAGGAGCGGGGCCGCGTCGACGTCACTGAGCGAGTCCGGTATGGGCACCAAGGCTTCGGCCGGAGCCACCATGAACTGCTGATAGCCGCCGTCGTAGCTGATACCGGCGATTTTCTGATTGCGGCAGTTGCGGAAATCTCCGCGACGGCACTCCCGGCAGGTACCATCGTGGCCGCCGTGCCAGCCTACGCCCACACGTTGGCCTTTACGCCATTCGGTCACTCCGGCGCCCAGTGCATCCACCACGCCTGCGACTTCATGCCCTGGAATGCGGGGGTAGGGGATTCCGGGCCAGGAGCCCTCGACGACAAGCGCATCGCTGTGGCATACACCACATGCCCGCACTTCAATGCGAACCTGTCCCGGCCCGGGCTCTGGAACCTCTCGCTCGACGATCTCAAGACCGGTTCCAACTCGGGATACCTGGGCGGCCTTCATGGTTGCAACTGCGATTGCCATAAATCCTCCTATTTGCGCCACGGATTATGAGCTGATTGCCCACCGTCTCTAACTTCCACGCTAAAAAAAGCACCAGCCCCCACACCGTCGAAGTGAGAGGAGCGAGCATGGTAGCGCAGACTGAAGCGCCGCACGCGAGGCTGATCCCGGTCGGGCTCAGTGCTGCTCCCCCACTGAACACAACTCGAGCCAACCTGAGTGATTAAGCCAGAAGCTGAAGGTTGATTCCATTGGACCAAGGTATTGATCGATACTTTGGTATGGAGCCGAGTGATTCGGGGATTGAGGTCTTACACGCGCGAGATCTTCGAGCCCGCTTTCACCACCCGGAGAAGCTTCATTCTGTCGCGTACAGCGGGCGTTGATCATCGCGGCAAGTTTTCGCCGTACGAGTCTGGTTGGGATTGTCGCGGCAGCCGAGACCAAGGTATCTATCAATACTATTGGCCAATAGATTTGCCTCCAAAGGTCTGGTTTGATCAGGAGGGTCGCAGCCGGTGGGATCACGTAGAGGCGAACTCGAGGCAGTTGCGAGAAGGAAATGAGGCTGTAGCTCTGCCGTAACAGGCGGCACGTGTGGCGACAATGCACCGGCGATCGCGGTCGCAGTTCGAGCCGGCGGAGATTTCTTGCCGCTCTATCGGTTGCACGCTCTTTGGGACTAATCCCGCGCGCTTCACGACGGCATCCGAAGATAACTCGCCGCCACGAACTTGAGCACGGCATTTATTAAGACTGAGCCCGCGAGCGGCACGATGCCATTCCGACAGGAGCTGCACAACATGAAACGTGTCGTCATTGTTGGGGGCGGTTTTGCCGGCGTGGGCTGCGCCCGGCGGCTGGCGTCAAACCGGGAAGTTCACGTCACGCTGATCGACAAGAACAATTACCAGCAGTTCCAGCCCTTGCTTTACCAAGTGGCAACGGCCCTGCTGGGGCCCGGTAACGCGGCATTCTCGTTGCGCTCGCTTCTTCGCGGCCATGCCAATGTGGATGTCAAGATGGCGGAAGTGATCTCAGCCGATCTCACAACGCGTACGGTTGAAACCGCAGATGGAAAGAAATATCAAGGTGATTTTCTTGTTCTCGCCGCCGGCGCCCAGGTGAATTTCTTCGGCACCGCCGGGGCGGATAAACATGCCTACCCGTTGTACAGCCTTCGCGACGCTGAGTTGCTCCGCTCGCGCATTCTGATGCTCCTCGAGTCCGTCGATCGGGATCCTTCACTCATCGACCAGGGAGCACTGAATTTCGTTGTCGTGGGGGCAGGTCCAACCGGAGCGGAGACAGCCGGTTCGCTTGGGCACTTCATCCAGACAGCGAGGAAAGACCTTTATAACAGCCTGGAGTGGACCAAAGCGCAGGTGTTCCTGGTCGATATCGAGCACACGGTTTTGAACGCGTTTTCCAAGAAATCGCAAGAGTATGCCACGCAAAAGCTGGAGGGGCATGGAGTGCAAATCCGCTTCGGTGTGGCTGTCAAGGAAGTGCATTCCGGGCATGTCCTGCTCTCAGATGGAAGCAAAATTCTAACTCACACTGCGATCTGGGCGGGGGGGCTGAAAGCGTCTCCGTTGTCGGACGCACTTGGCATACAAACCGGGCGTGGAGGACGCATTGATGTGCAGCCTGACTTTGGCGTCACCGGTTTTCCCGGTGTTTACGCGCTGGGCGACTTCGCAAACATCACCGGTGCGGACGGCAAACCGTTGCCACAGCTCGCATCGGTCGCGCAACAATCAGGTTACTATTGCGCCCACCATATCGCCGCCGCGATTGCAGGGAAGCCGGGAAAGCCCTTCCATTACTTCGATAAAGGGATCATGGCCATGATTGGACGCAACGCGGCGGTGGCTGAAATCGGCAAGAAGCGTCACGAACTGACCGGTCCCATTGCATTCGCCTCATGGCTTGGCGTTCATGCCCTGCTGCTGATTCCGACTCGTGCGAGGATCGAAGCTTTCCTTGATTGGGCATGGGATTATTTTGGCGGCTCGAATGTCGACCCGGTTCTGGATCGGCCGGAGCAGGTGGCTGTCAATTGGCATGCGGATCGGACCGATATCACCGAGACCATTAGCCTGGCGCCGGCCGGCAAGCGATAGTCAGTTTTGACGCCGCGGCAGTTTCATCAGACGAAGATGTCGATCGATACCTTCGTCCAATTGTCGCAATTCGATTCGTCTGGCTTAATCAGAATAGGAGCGTGGCGGGGAGGGCACATGCGAGCGGGTGCGATGGCGGTTGCGCCTGAGCGCGTGATTCCCGAATTTTTGGAGTACGTCGACGTGGGAAGGGCGTTGAATGTTGCGGGTTGGAACCTCAATGTTCTCATGACGCCATCGCCTCCGGACTTTTCGCACCAGATTGCGGAGTCAATACCAGAAAGTACGATCCGCATGAACAACATCAAACCATGCGTCTTCGCAAGCCGAATTCCGGACTGGCGACGCGATTGAGGAGATTGCAAATGAGCTTGATTGAACGCGCGATTGCGGCAAACCGCAAAAATGCAGAGCACCATGATCCTTCGCTGGCACAGAAACCAGCACCGAAGATTGCAATCCTCACCTGTATGGACCCTCGACTGAACCAATTGCTGGAGTGGCTAGACATCAAGCCCGCCGATGCGGATGTGATTCGGAACGTCGGAACGTCAGCAACGGCAGATGTTGTGCGGTCTCTCATGTTTTCAATTCACGTTCTGGGGGTTCGAGAGCTCATGATCGTCGGGCACACTGGCTGTGGAATGGAGATGTTTTCCGAAGAAGAGTTCGAAAACCACATTCACACAAAATGCGGGGTGTGGGCGGTAGCTCCCGACAAATTCCATTGCTATAAGGACGTGAATCGGGCAACACAAAAGCAGGTACTGAAGCTCAGGTCGCACCCGTGGATTCCCGCGGACGTCGTAATCCGCGGTTTTGTTTTTGATCTGGCGACGGGCAAACTGACCGAGGTAACGCCGAAGGACGAGAGCGTCCTCGATCTTACCCACAAGAAAGCAAGCTGACGGGCCGAGAAAAAGCCGTCTCGGCGCACGCCGCGCGTTTACGGGCTGGACCGACTTTGTATAGTCACATCCTCATCGGCTTGAACCAGTCGCCTGCAGCGCACAGAGCGTTGCAGCAGGCAATTCGCCTTGCCGCGACGTTCAATGCAACTTTGACTGCGGTGGCCGTGACGCCCTCTCTTCCTTTCTATGCTGCCTATGCCACAGGTTTGGGTCCCGAAGCACGGCAAATCATGAAAAGCGATCAGCAGGCATCATCCGCAGAGCTATTGGAAATGGCACGAAGAGAAGCAAAAAGGCACGACATCGAAATTGAGACAGTCTTGAGCAGCGGGTCAGTGACGGCTTCCCTCATGGAGGCTGTGCGGATGAACCATATCGACCTGCTGGTGCTGGGGATTCATCCCGGCCATGACTTACCGGGATGGCTGTCGAGCAGTACCACTCACAGACTTGCTGAAAGAGCCACATGCGACATTCTCGGAGTTCACTGACGCTCGACAGCATCTAGCGGCCGCTCGCCGTTTTTCTTCGTGCCAAAGGATCGCGTGGCGCCTTCGCACGGCAGTCTCTCCAGGGCAAATCCGGAGATCCGATAGGAAATGAAATTGCAGGTCGCGGGCAAAGCCTGCAGCCTGACGGACGCGAGGGTTTGCGCAGAATCGCAGGAATCATGCGACCTGGAGACGCTCCGCCGCATCCTACCCACATCGTGAGGTCGGCGGGTCGAGAGAATACGAGCGGTGTTGAAGCCGCGGCTCTGTTTCCCCTGAAGTGCAAAAGGGCCTTCTGCCATCAAGCGGCTGTGTGCGAGCATGAGTAAGAAGCGAGTTGAGGAAAGCACGAGACTGGCGACTCGGAGAG
>JASHOQ010000061.1 GCA_030041045.1 Acidobacteriaceae bacterium | reverse complement strand
CCGCCGGCCCGGTAAACAATGGCAGCAAAGCCGTCGTCGTCGCCCGGCCCGAGGAGCTGCGCAATCACCGCCTCATCGTCATGTTCTTCGACCTCACCTCCATGCAGCCCGAGGATCTGGAGCGCTGCGTCGAAGCTGCGCAGGACTTCCTTCGCACCAGAATGCAGCCCGCCGACCTGGTGGCATTGGTTTCGCTCGGCGACACGCTGACTGTCGACCAGGACTTTACCCAGGACAAGGACGCGCTGATCCGCGAAGTCGGCGCCTACAACGGCACCGAAGGCCAGGGATTCGAGCAGGGCGCCAACGCCAACTCCAACCAGGTGGAAGATACCACCGGCTACACGCCCGACGAGAGCGAATATAACGACATCAACACCGACCGCGAACTGTTCGCCCTGCGCGCCATCTCCAAATCGCTCGAACGGATCTCGGTGAAGAAGTCGCTGCTGTATTTCTCCGGCGGCATCTCGCGCGACGGCATTGAGAACGAGGCCTCGCTGCGCCAGGCCATCAACGCCGCCGTCCGCGCCGACCTCGCCATCTACAGCGTAGACACGCGCGGCCTGCAGGCGGTGCTGCCCTTGGGTGACGCCTCCACCGGCAGCCTGCGCGGCCAGGGCGCGTACAACGGCGGCGCGACCGTCAACAATATGAACCAGAACTTCGCCACGCAGGAAGTGATGGCGACGCTCTCCACCGACACCGGCGGCAAAGCCTTCTTCGACTCCAACGATTTCGCGCCCGCCTTCGCGCAAGTGCAGAAAGATACCTCGGCCTACTACGCCATCGGTTTTCATTCCTCGAACCCTGCGCGCGACGGCAAGTACCGCAAGCTGACGGTGAAGATCAACCGTCCGGGCATCAAGCTCGAGTACCGGCCGGGCTACTATGCGCCCGCGGATTTCCGCCACTCGGGGCGCGAGGACCGCGAGCAGGAGCTCGAGGACCAGCTGGCGAGCGATCTGCCGGCCACGGATATTCCCGTGTATCTGGACGCGATGTATTTCCGGCTAGACGAGAACCGGTTCTATGTGCCGGTTTCGCTGCTGGTGCCGGGCTCGCAGATTCCTTTTGTGAAGGGCGGCGATAAGGACAAGGCCACGCTGGACATCATCGGCGCGGTGATCGACGAAGTGAAGCGGCCGGTGGGGCGCGTGCGCGAAACGGTGAAGCTGAATCTCGACCAGTCGCTGGGCGCGCGGCAGAAGAACATCGAGTACACCACCAGCTTCAACCTGCCGCCGGGCAAATACGATTTGAAATTTGTGGTGCGCGAGAACCAGACGGGGCGGATGGGCTCGTTCGAGGCGACGATCACGCTGCCGGACTTGAAAAAAGCGCCGCTGAAAATGAGCTCCATCGTGTTGGCCTCGATGCTCGAGCCGAGCAAGAAGGACGATCCGCTGGTGCACAACGGCCAGGAGTACGTGCCCAACATCAGCCACGTCTTTCGCCAGGACCAGCATCTTTACCTGCTCTACGAGGTGTACGATCCGGCGCGCGACAAAGAACATCCGGGCGAGCATCCCGGCGGGCCGAAACTGCCCAAGGACGCGATCAACCTGTTCAGCAGCCTGGAGCTGATTCAGGGATCGACCAAGGTGTATGAGACGCCGCTGGTCGAGGCGCGGCAGGTGAATGTGCAGGGGCGCGACGCGGTTGCGGTGGAGCTGAACGTGCCCTTGACCGGACTCAAGCCGGGCGCCTACATCTGCCAGCTCAACGTAATTGACGATGCGGCGGGGAGTTTTGCGTTTCCGCGCTTCGCCATGCTGGTGCGCCCACCCAACACGGGCGCGGGCACGCAGGCTAGTCAGTCTTCCGGCGGCGGCAACTGAGCGGGCGCTTCCTCTTCTTTTTCCTTGAAAGGGCAGTGGCGGCAGCCGGAGCCGCAGCAATACCCGCGCTTCAAGTGATAGGCCGCGGTAAAGACGAGATAGGGACCCTCGAAGTAGTAATCTTCCGGCGAGAGCGCGGGCAGCGGCACGGGCGGATCGCTGTGCATGGCTCCATTGTCGCGCAGGCGCCGGAATCGGCGACAGCAAAGGCGGACGGTAGAATCGAGGGATGAGCCGAAGCTCGAGTATCACCGCGCAGGAACGCGCCCGCAAAATCAAGATCATCCTCTTTGACGTGGACGGAGTGCTTACCGACGGCACCATCTGGCTGGTTCCAGGTCAGCACGCAGAGAGTGGAGTTTTGGCAGGGATTGACGCCAGCTCGGGCAAGGACATCGGTTTTGGCGTGGGATCGAAGACCATGGTGGAGGTGAAAGGCTACAGCGCGCACGACGGCATGGGCATCTCGCTGGCGCGCATGGGCGGTTTGAAGTGCGGCGTCATCACCAAGCGCATCTCGGAGACCGTGGCTACGCGGGCGCGGGACCTGAAAATGGAGTTCGTCTACCAGGGGCAGGCGTTCAAGATGAAGCCCATCCGCGAGATCATGGAAAAAGAAGGCGCGACGCTTGAGGAAATCTGCTACGTCGGCGATGACATCATCGACCTGTCGGCGATGCGCCAGGTGGGCCTGGCCGTAGCCGTAGCCAACGCGCGGGAGCGGGTGAAGGCCGAGGCGCATTACGTGACGCCGAATGCGGGCGGATACGGCGCCGCGCGCGACGCCATCGAGTTCATCCTCGAGGCCAAGGGCATTCTCGGCCAGTGCATCGAGCGGTATCTCGACGAAGGGCAGTCGATTGCGCCGACGATGGACGTGAGTGCGGAGAAGCGGGGTTAGCGGCGTTAGCGGTGTTGCTCCGGGCGATCCGATTCATCGGTGCCGAAATTGATTGTTGATTTGCCTGTGCGGCCTGCCTGGCGCAGCCCGCGAAGCGGGCGTGAGACGGTAGCCCCAGGCGTGAGCCTGGGGTACTGGGTTCGAACCTACGAGGAGAGCCCCCGAAGGGGGCGTAAGAATGTCCCACACATTCACGGACTTGCTGACGCACGCGGTCTTTTCTACGTCCGATCGGGTGCCGTTTCTCGCAGATGCAATTCGAAACGACGTGCATGCATACATCGGAGGAATCCTCCGTGAGCTGCGCGCGGTTCCGATTGCCATCGGCGGGACCTCCGATCACGTTCATTTGCTGGCGCGGTTGCCGGCGGAGCTATCAGTTGCCGATTGCCTGCGCGTGGTGAAGACGAATTCATCGCGGTGGTTGAAAGAAAAATGGCCGGAGCGAAGGAGATTTGGCTGGCAGCGGGGATACGGCGCTTTCAGCGTAAGCGAGTCCAGGCGAGGAGCGGTGGTGCGTTATATCCAGGTTCAGGAACGGCATCATCGACGAATATCGTTCCAAGAGGAGTTCCTCGCCTTGTTGAGGAACCACGGTGTTGCGTTCGATGAAAAGTATCTGTGGCGGTAGGTTTCTTACGCCCGCTCAAGCGGGCTGGGATGCCCTTTTTTGACTGCCGACCCCAGGCTTGCGCCTGGGGCTACCTTCTCACGCCCGCTTCGCGGGCTCTCCAACAGGACGAAGAATTGATATGACGCGAACGAGGGGATCCGGGTTATGACGAATCACGCCTCAAGACGTGCAGTCGTCCTTCTGAGCGGCGGGCTGGACTCGGCCACGGTGCTCGCCATCGCGCGCAGCGAGGGGTATGCGTGCTTCGCACTCTCGTTTGCGTATGGGCAGCGGCATGCGTGGGAACTCAAAGCGGCCAGACGCGTGGCCGAGGCGATGGGGGCTGTGGAGCATCGCATCGCCGAGATCGATCTGCGCGCGTGGGGCGGGTCGGCGCTGACGGGCGAAATTGCCGTGCCCAAGGGACGCGCACCTGAGGAGATGGCCGAGGGAATTCCCGTGACCTATGTGCCGGCGCGGAACACCATTTTTCTCTCCTTTGCGCTGGCGTGGGCTGAGGTGCTGGGTGCGAGCGACATTTTTCTGGGTGTGAATGCACTCGATTACTCGGGGTATCCCGATTGCCGGCCGGAGTACATTGCGGCGTTCGAGCGCATGGCCAACCTGGCCACGAAGGCGGGCGTCGAAGGCCGGCAGCGGTTGAAGATTCACACACCGCTGATTGCGCTCACGAAAGCCGAGATCATTACCAAAGGGCTGGCGCTGGGCGTGGATTACGGGATGACGAGCAGCTGCTACGATCCCGCGCCGGATGGGCGGCCGTGCGGGGCGTGCGATTCCTGCCTGCTGCGCAAGAAGGGGTTCGCTGAGGCCGGCATCAACGATCCGCTGAACGGAGCAAGTTAGCAGGTCAGCGAGTCAGCAAGTCAGCCTGGAGCGTGCCCTCCCACCCTTTCGCCCAAGAACGGCGAAAGGATGGGGCAACATTTTTCTTGCCTGGTTGACGAAGTGGACCTCTGCGCGATGAGCTAGAAGCTGAGAGCTAGCAGCTGAAAGCTGCATTCATGAGCTACGCGGTCAAAGAGATCTTTTACACGCTGCAAGGCGAGGGTGCGCAGACGGGGCGCGCGGCGGTGTTCTGCCGGTTTGCCGGGTGCAACCTGTGGAGCGGGCACGAAGCGGATCGCGCGACGGCCGTCTGCCGGTTCTGCGACACGGATTTCGCGGACACGAACGGGCAGGGCGGGGGAAGGTTTGCCGGCGCGGAGGAATTGGCGGAGGCGATCGAGGAGAAATGGGAAGTTCGTGCTCTCCCACCCATCCCTCGAAGAGCGACGGATGGATGGGGCGCCCTGATCGCAGAGGCAACCGCAAATCCTTCGACTGCGCCGTCGGCGCGGAGCGCGGCCGGCTCCGCTCAGGATGACAACGTCGAAACTGGGGATGGCGAGCGTGCGCGGAGATTCGTGGTGTGCACGGGCGGCGAGCCGCTGCTGCAGCTCGATACGCCGCTCATCGGCGCGCTGCATGGACGCGGCTTCGAGATTGCTGTGGAGACCAATGGGACCATGGCTGCGCCCGAGGGTCTGGACTGGATCTGCGTGAGCCCCAAGGCGGGCGCAGAATTGAAGCAGCGGACAGGCGACGAGTTGAAGCTGGTGTATCCGCAGGCGGGAGCAGAGCCGGAGCGGTTCACCGGCCTCAGGTTCCGGCATTTTTTTCTGCAGCCCATGGATGGGCCGCGGCGTGAAGAGAACACGAGGCTCTCGGTCGAGTATTGTCTTGCGCATCCCAAGTGGCGCGTGAGTTTGCAGACGCATAAGTTTCTCGGGATACCGTAGAGGCAGGGACCAAGGGAACGAGGGAACAGGGAGCAGAGAGTAGGGAGTAGGAAGCAGGAATTAGAGACTGAGAGGGAGATACTGATCACAGATCCCTGATCCCTGATCCCTGATCACTGTCCACTGTTTTTGCGCGCTTCCGCTTCAGCGAGCCAACCGCGGCGGAGCATTTCCGGCGGGATGCTGGACATGTAGGGCTTGATGTCGAGCACGGGCGTGCCGTCAAGCATGTCCACGCCGCGCACGCGCAGCGTGGCGCCGCTGCGGCCGAGGAGTTCGACCACGGTGAGGCCGATGGGGTTGGGACGGCGCGGGGAGCGGGTGGCGAAGACGCCGTGCGGTCGGCCCTCGTCGGCAGGCGGGCGGGCAACCAGATCGCAGCCGGTGGAGCGGTCGAAGACCCAGAGCACGAAGAGATGGGAGAAACCTTCGACGTCGAGCAAGCCGGGTTCGTACTCGCGCAGAAATTCGAGAATGCCTTCGGCGTCGTGCCGCGCGTTGAGACCCTTGGGAATTTTGGCGGATTCCGTGTACGGGCTGCGGACGTAGGCTATGGGCGTGGGCGTGAACATGGGTTGATGGTACGGCAGCGGGTCGGCGAGCCAGCAGGTCAGCAAGTCAGCGAGTCAGCGGTTCGGCGAAGTTCGTGGTTTCCCAGGTCCCAAACCACCCCAGCGACGAAGACCTGTCGCTGGGAGCCCCGGTCGGGACCTGGGGCACCCATTTTCGTTCTGGACCGCGCATCGGATAAAACCAAACGAAGAGGGGAGGAAGCGGCGATGCGGGCAGCGGTGGTGAATGTGTTGGGCGAAGCGCCGAAGTACCAGGAGTTTCGCGATCCGGAGCCGGCGGAGGGTGAGGTGCTGATCCAGGTGCGCGCGGCGGGATTGCACCCGGTGGTGAAGGCGCGCGCAAGCGGGCAGCACTATTCGAGCGCCGGCGCGGTCCCGCTCATTCCCGGAGTGGACGGAGTGGGCATCACGCCCGATGGCAGGCGGGTGTACTTCGGCGTGATGCGCGCGCCCTGGGGAACCATGGCGGAGCTGGCTCCGGCGCCGGCGGGGCTGCAGGTTCCGGTGCCGGATGGGCTCGACAGCGCGACGGCCGCAGCCATTGCCAACCCTGGCATGTCGGCGTGGGTAAGTTTGAAGGAGCGCGGTGGGCTTGTGGCCGGCGAAACGGTGCTGATCCTGGGCGCGACGGGCGTGGCCGGGCAACTGGCGGTGCAGGTGGCACGCCGGCTGGGAGCAAAGCGCGTGATCGGCGTGGGGCGCAACGTGGACGCGCTCAAGGGAGCCGATGTAGATGCGGTGATCGGGCTCAATCAGCCGGAGGAGGCGCTCAAGGAGGCGTTTGCCGCCGAGAGCGCGCCGGGAATCGACGTGGTGATCGATTACCTTTGGGGCCGTCCGACGGAGTTGCTGCTCGAGGCTCTGGCCACGGGCTTCAAGGCGAGCGCCACGCGGAGGACACGGCTTGTGGAGGTGGGCGCGAGCGCGGCGCCGACCATCACGCTGCCGGGCGCCGTGCTACGCGCCATCGACCTGCATCTGCTGGGCAGCGGCTTTGGCTCCGCGGCCATGGACAAGATCCTTGCGGCCATCCCCGAACTCTTTCGCCTGGCGGCGGAAGGCAAGCTGACGATGGACGTGGAAGCGGTTTCGCTTGAGCAGGTGGAAAGCGCGTGGAACCGGAGCGATCAGGGGAAAAGGATTGTGTTTACGGTGTAATCGTCTCCGGGCCTGAAGGCGGGAGGCTCTTCCTGCCCCACTTCAAACGCCTGAAGGTCACTGCTCCCTCCCACGCTTTTGCCCCAAAACGGGGAAGGGATGGGGCAACCGGGCGTGGTTCCGGGATTTCGGGTAACCAAAGGCATGGCAGCGGTGACGGGGAACACTTTCGCCCTGTCCGGTGTCTAAGTAAATGGAAAATGCGTGCGATGCGGCCGGATGGGATAGGATGCACCTCGGCAGGCGCTGCCGGCGCATTGCAGGCAGGGAGATTGGCCGCGGCCGTAACCCAGGCGTGGATTACCCGCAGCGGGAATCCGGTTTGCCTGCGCGTCGGGCGCGTGCCAAAAGATTGCCATTTGCGGTAAGGTGAGAGGGTACCGGTCGCAGGCGGGACTCGGCCATGGGAAATCTAGCCAGCGCGCTGACGCTCCAGTCCGATGAGGCGGCTCTGGTTGAGGAGCTGCGCGCGGGCTCGGAGCAGGCGTTCGCGTGGCTGCTGGCGCGGTACCATCAACCCATTTTCTCGCTGCTGGCGCGCACCGTGCATGACCGCGCCGACGCGGCCGACCTGACCCAGGAAGTCTTTGTGAAAGTATTTCGCGGCCTGGGCACCTTTCACGGGCAGTCTTCGCTGCGCACGTGGATTTACCGCATCGCGTTGCGCGAGGCCTCAAACCAGAGGCGCTGGTGGGTGCGCCATAAGCAGCGCGAGATTCCCATCGAGCAGAAAGTGGCGGAAGGCGAATCGGGAACGGCGGTGCGCCTGAAGGAGATGCTGGTGGATCCGGGCGAGTCGCCTTTTGATTCGGCTGTGCACACGGAAAACCGGGAGCGGGTGGAGCGGGCCCTTGGCCAGGTTCCGGAGCCGTTCCGCACCACGCTCATTTTGCGGGACATTGAAGGGTTTGTGTACGAAGAAGTGGCCGAGATGCAGGGCGTGAACCTGGGGACGGTGAAGTCGCGGCTGGTGCGCGGGCGCGCCCTTTTGAGGGGCCTGCTTGAGGCGCCGGCGCCGCGCGCGCGTTCCGCGGCCTGCGCGGATTTGGGCTTGCCTTTGAGAGAGGAGGCGCGATGAACGGCTGCGACCAAGTGCAGGCAGGGTTTAGCGAATATCTGGACGGCCGTCTGAACGGCCGGGCGATGCAGTCGATCGCCACCCATCTCGAGGATTGCCGCGCGTGCGCGCAGGAGTGGCATGCGCTGCGCGCGACGCAATCGTCGCTCGCCGGGCTGGGACCGGTGCCGGAGCCGGAGAATCTGCTGCTGCGCATTCGCGTGGCCGTGAGCCAGGAGCGGGCGCGCCAGCAACGCCCGCGCATGGAGCGGGTGGAGCTGATGTGGAAGAACACCGTGGGGCCGTTCCTGTTGCAGGCCGCGGCCGGACTGGCGAGCGCCATTCTGCTGATGGGAACCGTGATTGTGCTGGTGGGCATGTTTGCCCAGCCGCAGAGGGCGCAGGCCACTACGGACGAACCCATCGGCATGGCCTCGGCGCCCCGGTTCCTGTATCTATCGAGCGGCGCCGAAAGCGACGACATCGGTGCCATGGCGAACCCGGTGGTGGTGGAAGCCTATATCAACGACGATGGCGACGTATACGACTACCGCATCGTCTCCGGGCCGACGGATGCGGCCACGCGCTCCCGGGTCGAAGACCTGCTGCTGTTCAGCAAATTTGAGCCGGCGCGCTTCTTCGGCCAGCCGGTGCGCGGGCTGGCGGTGCTGTCGTTCTCGGGCGTCAGCGTGCGGGGATGAGAACAGGGAACAGGGGTCAGGGGTCAGGGATCAGCGATCAGTAGCTCGCCCTCGGTCTTTAATTCCTACTCCCTACTCCCTACTCCCTACTCCCTGCTCCCTGCTCCTTCGCTCCTTTGGGCCGTGGTGATGCGGCCGCCGCGCTGCGGCGTGCTTGCATGGCTTACCCTGCGCCGGCGCTGAGAAGGCCGAAGGCGGCGCCGCTCCCAGGGCTGCGCCCGTCCGCGTCTTGATTTTTGAAGTTTGTGCTGCGGCCCGAATGGCATGCACCTGGCCGTCAGCGATGCGCGTGATCGCGCCGCAAGGAATTTACGCCGGTTTCGCAGCCGGCGCCGGTGCTTTCCGCGGGCTGAGCGCGGGCCGCCGGGATGCCCGCCAGACCAGCACGATGCCCACGGCAACGGCTGCGGCACAGCTCAGTTGTTGATTCGATAAGCCCCAAATTATTTTCGGATTGCGGCGGATGAATTCAATCAGGAAGCGCGACGATCCGGCCAGGATGAGGTACCGGCCCATGATGGCACCTGTGGCGTGCGGCTTGCCGAGCCGCCACCAAAGCCACGCGCCGATCGCGAGGTAAATCGTCGTCTCATAAAGCGGAGTGGGGTAGACGGGAACAAAAACCGGCACCGTCCCGTGCGGGAAGCTCATCCCCCAGGGGTTGAAGGTATGTCCAAAAATGTGGACGGGCTTGATGGGAATGCCGTAGCAGCCGTCCCCGGAAAGAAAGCACCCCACGCGCCCCAGGGCCTGGCCGACCGCTACCGCAGGAGCGGCCAGATCCAGCGTGCGCAAACCGCCGATCTTGGCGCGCCAGCCCTGGAGCACCAGCGCTCCCACGCCGAAGACCAATGCGCCAAACCACGAAAATCCGCTGTTCTGCCACAAAGCGCTCCAGCCCATGGTGCGGAAGTATCCGTGCGAGTCGAGCACCAGGTACCAGATCTTGGAGCCCACCATACCGGACACCGCGGCGAAGGTCACCATCTGCACGGCGTCCGCCGTCAGGTGCTCGCGCTTGAAGGCGCGGTCGAGCAGGAACACGGCGGCCACGATGGCAGTGAGAATCATCAACCCATAGGTGGGCTGGATGTACCGACCGATGTGCAGGAAGGGATACATGGTCTGTCAGGCGAGTATAGACCTGGGCCTCGGCAGAACTCAATCCTTCCGCTGCATGCGGCTTCCCCTCCGGATGCATCGGATTTCCCCCACCCCCGGCGGTTTGACCCTGCGCGCACGTCTCACTAGACTTGCAGCAGGGCATTTTTCATGGCGAGTCGTCTATCTCGTCTGCCGGCGCTGATTGCGGCCGTGATTCTCGGCTGCTGGGCGCAGGCGGGCGCGCAGTCTTCGAGCAGTTCGTCGAGCAACCAGCCTCCTTCGCCGGGGCAGTTGTACGCGCAGGAAAAGGCGCCGCTGATCGATCCAGCGGGTCCGACCATTTCGCTCATCAGCGCGGAGCCGGTGTTCATCATGGCGTCGGCGCTGAACGCCTGCGGTTACGACGAGGGCGTGGACGAGAGCGAGCCGGTGCGCAAGCGCGTGCGCGAGGAGATCAACCAAGCTCTCGAAAAAAGCGAGGACGCGCGCGCCAAGCGCGACGCGCTGTGCCTCTACGTGGCCCAGCACCGCCTGACCGGATCGGAACTGGACATCTCGCAGTACATCTCCCTCTCCCTTTACCTCACGCCGCCGCCGGAGATGGAGACCATGGTGGAGATGAGCGAGATGCCGCCGGACGCGACCCAGGTGGCGGACATGGTTCCGCTGCTGAACGCGTTTTCTGAAGCCGTCGACCTCCATGGCATCTGGCTTACGGTGCACCTGCTCTACGACCAGTTTGCCGGCCAGGTGCACGATCCGCTTTCGCAGATGATCGTGAATACCAATCTGTATCTGAAGATGCCGGCCTCGACCTACGTCGACCGGCGCTTCATCGTGGTGATCGAGCCCATGTTCTCGCCCAGCGTGGTGAACGCACGCATCTACGGCACCGATTACGTGGTGGTGGTTTCGCCGGTCAACGGAAAGATTCCCATGACGGCGGTGCGGCACACTTACCTGCACTACGTGATCGATCCCCTGCTCCTGGCGCGGTCGAGCGCCATCGACCGCACGCAGCCGATCCTCAAGACGATTCGCGACGCGCCTCTGCCCTACCGCTTCCGCTCCGACACGCTGGCGCTGACCATCGAATGCCTGATCAAGGCCATTGAAGCGCGCACCATGGACACGGGTGTGCCGATCTTCAAGATTCCGGCCAATGTGGACCGGTCGCAACTGCCGAAGTATGAGCGCGAACGGCAGGACTCGCTGGACAAGGCGGAGGCCGCGCGCCTGGCCGCGGTGCAGCACGACATGAACCAGGGCTACGTGCTGACGCAGTATTTTTACGAGCAGATGATCCCCTTCGAGAAGGATCCGGCGAGCCTGAAGGACGACATCGGCGAGATGGTCTACAGCATGGACGTGGACCAGCAGGTGCACCGGGCGCGAGACACGGTCTTCGACAAGGAGGCCGACGAAGACGTGCTGCAGCGCTACCAGCCGCGCAAGCTCACGGGACTCGACCTGGCGGAGGCGAAGCTTTCGACGGGCGATGTGCAGGGAGCGGGCGCGCTTGCGGAAAAGGCGCTGGCGGACGAGACTGACACCGTGCAGTCGCAGGCCGACAGCGCGCGCGCGCATTTCATCCTGGCGCGCGTGGACCTGATGACCGGCCATCCGGAGCAGGCGATCGACGATTTCCAGAAGACGCTGGCGCTGAGCAAGCAGCAGAGGCTGCTGGCGTGGTCGCACATTTACCTGGGACGGATGCTTGACCTCGAATGCAAGCGCGACGAGGCGGTCGCGGAGTACAAGGAAGCCCTGGCTGCGCGCGACTGGCAGCAGGATACGCGGCTGGCCGCGGAACGCGGAGTGAAGTCAGCTTACGTGGTTCCGGGGCACGAGCATGACTGCGACGGCGCGGGCGACGACGCGGCGGGAACGGCGAGCGAACAGCCGGCGGAGGGCGGCGCGGGACAAGACAAGACGCAGAAGCCGCAGCCGTAGCATGGCGTTCTCTTGGAAGAGGGGAGAAAAGGCAACTGCAGGTCCTTCGACTCCGTTTGCCGCGCGATGCGCGGCAAACTTCGCTTGAGGATGACAGCTGTGTTCTGAGCGCAACGTGACAGTAGCGCTTAAGGCGCCAGTGGAAGCCGATCTGAAGGAACTCGAGGCGGCGCTGGGACACGCCTTCGCGCGTCCGGAGCTGTTGCTGCGCGCGCTCACGCACCGCTCGCTGGCCAAACAAATCGCCCAGGAGGCGGGGAACGCGGAAGCCTCGGCCGCGGGCGACAACGAGCGGCTGGAATTTCTGGGCGATGCGGTGCTGAACCTGGTGGTCGCGGAGGCGCTGTTCACGGCGCATCCGGATTGGCAGGAGGGCGAGCTGACGCGGGTGCGGGCGCAACTGGTGAGCCGGCAGTATATGGCCGGCGTGGCCGGCGCCATCCATCTGGGCCGGCACCTGCGCCTGAGCCGCGGCGAGGAACACAGCGGGCTGCGCCTGAAGAGCACGGTGCTTTCGAATACGATGGAAGCAGTAGTGGGGGCGCTGTTCTTGGATGGCGGCCTGGAGCCGGTGCGCGCCTTTGCCGAGCGGCAGGTGATCGGCCAGGCGGGCGAGCAACTGGCCCGGGAGCTGCGCTCCGGCGCGGCGCTGGGCAACTACAAATCGGCGCTGCAGGAGCGGCTGCAGGCAGCGCGTGCGGGCACGCCGGTGTACCGCGTGAAGAGCGAGACGGGGCCGGACCACAGGAAACGGTTCCTGGTGGAGGTGCGCATCGAGACGCGGGCGGGCGAGCCGGGCCAGCCGCTCGCCGTGGGGATGGGAACCACGAAGAAGCGCGCCGAGCAGGACGCGGCGCGGAGGGCGCTCGAACAACTGGCCGATGCGGGCGCGGCGGGGCCTGGCGAGACCGAACCGGGCGCGCATGAGGAGGAACACGCGGCACCATGAGCTCCCCCACACCGATTCCCGCGGGAGCGATTCCGGCCGCGCCGGTTCCGGCAGTGCCGATTCAGGCCGCGCCGATTCCGGCCGAGGGCCCAGCCGGGCCGCATCACCGCTGGGCGCACATGCGCCTGCATCTGCCCACGTTTCCTGAGGCGCTGGCCTCGCTGCTGCGCACCACGGTGGTGGCGCTTTTTGTTCTCACCTTTGTGCTGCAGCCGCTGCTGATTCCATCGGAAAGCATGGAGCGCACGCTGCTGGTGGGAGATTTCCTGCTCTTCAACAAGCAGGTGTTTGCGCCCGCGGGACGCTGGACGCGCTGGCTGCTGCCGTACCGTCCCGTGGAGCGGGGAGACATCGTGGTCTTCCATCATCCCAATCCGCCGCTGCTGATCAAGCGCGTGGTGGGCCTGCCCGGCGACCGGGTGCGCATCGCCGGCGGCAAGGTGCTGGTGAACGGCGCACCCCTTGATGAGCCTTATGCAGCCTTCGAGCCCGCGCCCCCCAGCGATTTCCGCGACAATTTTCCGCCGAAAATCTATACCGATCCGCAGGTCGATCCGGATTGGTGGCGCCAGATGCAGAGCCTGACCGACGATGGCGAACTGGTGGTGCCCGAGGGAGAATATTTCGTGCTCGGCGACAACCGCAATCACTCGAGCGACTCGCGTTACTGGGGATTCGTGCCGCGCCAGGCGATCGTGGCGCGTCCGCTGGTGATCTACTTTTCCGTGCGCCGCCCCTCGAGCACGGATGTGGAGCAGGCCGCGGATGATAGACTCGGACACGAAAGGGATCTCCCGGCGCGGCTCAGGGGCTTTGCGCGCTGGAACCGCATCTTCCGCGTGGTGCATTGATCTGGTGCATTGATCTGGGGGCGCGGAGAGGGAGCGGGTACATTCCCAAGACGAGCGACAGGATGACGACCAGGAAAGCGCCGGCGGTGAAAGAGCCGGCCCGGGCGCAGCAGGGCCGGAACGCAACCCAAAAGGCGCCGGGCGAAAAGGCCGCGCACGGCGGGGACGACAGGGTGGAAGAGACGCCGTTCGAGGCGGTCGCCAGCATCTGCGGGGTGCTGGTGGTGGGCCTGTTCATTCTTACGTTTCTGGCGCAGAACTTCGTCATTCCCTCGGGATCGATGGAGAAGACACTACTGGTGGGCGACCATCTGGTGGTGGACCGCATCAACCTGGCGCCGGCGGCGAAGTGGATGCCGCTGATGAAGTACCGCCAGCCGCAGCGCGGCGACGTGGTGGTGTTCATCAAGCCCTCGCCCGAGCCGCAGCCGGACGCCGAAGGCAAGCCGCAGTACTTTTTCCTGGTGAAGCGGCTGATCGGCGTGCCCGGCGACCGCATCCATCTGCACAACGGCATTGTGATCCTGAACGGCGTGGCGCAGCCGCTCCCCAAAGAGGCGTCGAACGATCCCGATAACATCATCGACGAGCAATACCTCGACGAGTTCCCGTCCATCCCGCCGGCGCTCGCTCCCAGCGGCGGAGCGACGGAAAGCTGGGCATTGTCGGCGCCCAGTCACATCGTGGATGGCGACCTGGTGGTGCCGCCGGGCATGTACTTCATGATGGGCGACAACCGGCACGACAGCCTGGACTCGCGCTACTGGGGATTTGTGCCCCGGGCAAACATCGTGGGGCGGCCGCTGTTCAATTACTGGTCGTTCCGGGCCAGCGAGGACGAACTGGAACAGACCGGGCTGGGCAACCGGCTGGCGTGGATGGCGCACGTGGCGCTGCACTTCTTCACCGACACGCGCTGGAGCCGGACCTTCCACCGAATCCGGTAGCTGGGAAAAACCATGACGGAGGATGTCCATCTCGGGCATCATGAGTCCGGCCATCCGGCTGGGCTTCCCGGATCGGGGCAGTCCACAGCAAAGCGCCGCAGGCGTCTTTGGTTTGTACTGGCCGCGGCCGCGCTGCTGGTCGCCGTGCTGGTGGGTCCGCGCATGGTCAACCTGAACCCGTACAGGATGCGGATTGCGCGCCTGATCGCCACATCGCTGGGAAGGCCGGTGGAGCTCGCATCAGTGGAGATGCGGCTGCTGCCCTGGCCGGCCTTTGAGCTGAGCAATCTGAGCGTAGCCGAGGACCCGGCCTACGGCGCCGAGCCGGTGCTGCACGCGAACACGGTGACGGCGTCGATCCGTTTTCTGCCGCTGTTCCGGGGAAGGCTGGAGATCGGCACCATCAGCGTGGACGACGCCAGCCTGAACCTGGTGCACAGCGGGCCGGGCAAGTGGAACCTCGATCCGCTGTTCCGCACCGCGGCGGCGAAGGCGGGATCGGAGGAAAACAGCGACGAGGCGCGGCGCGCAGCAAGGCTGCCGTATCTCGAAGCCACCAATTCGCGCATCAACATCAAGGACGGCGCGGAGAAGCTGCCGTTTTCGCTCATCAATACAGATCTTGAATTGTGGCAGGAGAGCCCGGGCGAGTGGCACATCCGCCTGCGCGGGCAACCGGCGCGCACGGATGTGAGCCTCTACCAGGAAGACACGGGCGAGTTACGGCTGGAGGCGAACGTGGGACGCGCGCCGGCGCTGAGGGAGATGCCTGTTCACCTGGATCTCGAATGGAGCCAGGCGCAGCTGGGGCAACTGGCGCGGCTGGTAACGGGATCCGATCCCGGCTGGCGCGGCGACCTCACCGGCGAGGTGCATGTAGACGGTACCGCGAACGCAGCGCAGGTGAGCACGCGGCTGCGCGCCACGGGCGTGCATCGCGCGGAGTTTGCGCCGGCCGAGCCGATGGACTTCGACGCCAACTGCGGCTTTGTCTACCACTACTCGCGGCGTGAGCTCGAAAACCTGGTCTGCGACTCGCCCCTGGGAGATGGACACGTCCGCGTGACCGGGGGAATGCCGCGCGACGACGCGGCCCCGGAGCTTTCGCTCGAGCTCGACCGCGTTCCCCTGGCCGCAGGATTGGATGTGCTGCGCACGCTGCGCAGCGATGTGCCCGAGAACCTTGAAGCGGGCGGAACGGTGAGCGGAAAGATTGCCTTTTCGCCAGACGCCGCAAATGCGCCGGCGCAGCCCACTGAACGCAAGAGTGCGCAGCTGCGCGAACGCAAGAGTGCGCAGCTGCCGCAAGGCCCCCAGAGCCCTTTGAGCGGATCGCTGACGGTGGAGGATTTTGCGCTGAGAGGTGCGGGACTGAACCGGCCCATTCAGATTGCGAAGATGGTGCTGGAGCCGAGCCAGGGGGACGACTCCACCGTGGCGCTTGCGGGCAAAGTGAATCTGCCCGCCGGAGGAACGGCGCCGCTCGCGGCCGAATTCCGGCTGGCGCGGCAGGGCTATGAAGTCACGCTGCGCGGGCAGGCCAATTTCGCGAGGGCGCGTGAGCTGTTTCACGCCGCGGGCGTGGCCGGACCGTCGGGACTGGATGCACTGGCAGGCGAGCCGCTCATCCTCGATCTGCGCGCCGCGGGCGCGTGGCTGCCGGCGGAAGCTGTGGAGACGGAAACGGCAGCGGTGGACGATGGCGCGGCGGCGCCGGAGGGCGATGGAACCGATGGGGGTGCGCTGGCGGACAGCCTGAGCGGAACCGTGACCGTGCACGACGTCAACTGGAAGGCGGATTTTCTGGCGCACGGCGTCGACATCGCGCAGGCCACGCTGCACCTGGGCAACGGCGAGTTCCGATGGGACCCGGTGGAGTTTGCCTACGGGCCGGTGAAGGGAACGGCGAGCCTCATCGTGCCGCTGAGTTGCACCGATCCGGCCGGATGCCCGCCGCAGTTCGAAATGCATTTCGGCAGCCTGGACGCCTCCACGCTGGAGACGGCGATCCTGGGCGTGCGGGAAAAAGGCACGCTGCTTTCGGACCTGATCGAAAAGCTGCATCCGGAGTCGGCCCCGCCGTGGCCGCATCTTGAGGGCAGCGTGAGCGCAGACTCGCTGGCGCTGGGACCGGTGACGCTGCGCCAGCCGGAAGCCGATTTGCAGTTGAAGGACAGCGGCGCGGAGATCACGCACTTCGCGGCCGGATTGCTGGGCGGGAAACTCGAGGGCTCGGGCGAGTTCGACCGCGCCGCGAGCGAAGAAGACAAGCCGGCGTATGCCTTCGATTGCCGGCTTACGGGCGCGAACGCGCAAGCGGTGGGAAAACTGCTCGGCGAGGCCTGGCAAGGGGGAACGCTGAGGGCGCAGGGCGAGGTTAGGCTCGCGGGTTACACGGATCTCGATCTGGCGAGCTCGGCTACAGGCAAACTCCACGTGGAGTGGCGGCATGGCGCAGCGTCGCTTGCCAACGCGGCCGATCCCGCCGTCGCGGCGCCGGCGCTCAAGCATTTCGATTTGTGGACCGCGGACGCGGCCATTGGCGATGGAGCCGTCACCCTGGGCCAGAGCGCGGTGAAAGCGGGAGGGCGCAGCGAGACCATCAAGGGAGAGGTTACGTTCGGCGATCCGCCCACGGCGCAATTCGCCATCGGCAATGCGACGCGCGTGCATCCAGGCGCGCCCGCAGCGGGCGCGCAGAGCGCGGCAGGCAATGATGCATCGGGTGGGGGCGCGGCCGCGCCGGACGCGAAGCAGTGACGCCATGAAAACTTCACCGGTTCTCGTCCGCTGCCAGGGCGTTCTCTTCGACATGGATGGCATTCTGATCTCTTCGCTGGGCGCCGTGGAGCGAAGCTGGGCGAAGTGGGCGAGAATGCGCGGAGTCGAACCGGAAACAGCCCTGCGCGGGGCGCATGGGCGGCGCGCGATCGAGAACGTGGCGCGTCTGCGGCCGGATCTCGACAGCGAGGCGGAGCTGAAGGTGATCGAGGACCTGGAGGCAGCCGACAACGAAGGCGTGACGGTGCTGCCTGGGGTCCTGGAGCTGCTGGCCGCGCTGCCCCGGGAACGATGGACGGTGGTGACCAGCGCCACCGAGCGGTTGGCGCGCGTGCGCCTGGCGGCCAGCGGGATTCCGGCGCCGGCGCGCATGGTCACGGCCGATCACGTCACGCAGGGCAAGCCGCACCCGGAACCGTTTCTGGCCGGGGCGGCGCTGCTGGGCGTGCGGCCGGAGGCGTGCGTGGTTTTCGAGGATTCCTCCTCCGGCACGCAGGCGGGACGGGCCGCGGGATGCACCGTGATTGCGACCACGCATTCGCACGCGGCGGAGACGCTCGACGCCGCGCATTATCTGGTGCGCGGCCTGACGGACGTTTCCGCGGAGAAGGACCAGGACGGATTGCTGCTGCGCGTGGCTGTGCTGGATCGAGAGCAGACGATCAAAGGCGAGCCGCGTCCCGCCTGAACTGCAAAGAGCGCGCTTGGTTTGAGCGGTCTATTTCGGGTCGGCGTCTTTCACCGGGTCGGCGTCCGGCGGCGGGCCGGCGTTGGTGGCATCGTTGACCTCGACGTGCTGCAGGAGCCGATAACCGTCGCGGGTGCGGATGTGGTATTTCTCCATCTCCTTGCCGTTCAAGGTGACGCGGATGGAGCGCCAGCCGCGGTTGGGATTGGCCTGCGGGTAATAGCTTAGGGTGTAGAGATGGCCGAGGTCTTCGCGGATGGAGGTGAAGGCATCGTGCTCCTCGCGCCAGTTGCCGGCAAAATAAGCTTTGCCGCCAGTAGCCTTGCTCATGCGCTCGAAGGAAGCGGCGGAAACAGGCTCGTTCTGTGCCTCGCGGGTGCTGATGATGTAAATGATGGTGCCGGTGGACTGCGCCAGCTCGGCCACGTCCTCGGGGGGAACGGAGCTGGCGTTGTCAGGGCCGTTGGAAAAGACCACGATGGCCTTGCGGCCCTTGAGCTGGGCTGCATCTTCCACGGTGAGCAGCAGGCTGTTGTAGAGCGCGGCGTCGTCGCCGGCCACGGTGGAGCGCACGCCGCGGACCACGCTGTAACGGTCGGAGGTGAGCGTGGCGGCGCGGGAGAGATTGCGGCTGTAGGAGTAGAAAGCGATCTTACTGGCGTCGTCGAGCGAGCGGACGAACTGGGTAATGGCGTCCTGGGCAAACACGAAGCCGCGGTACATGTAGTTGCTGGTATCAAAGAGGATGAAGACGTTGGCGCCCCCCACGTGGGAGATGCGCACGCCGTTCTTGTCCACGGTCGCCTCCATTTCGGCGTCGGACTGGCCGGTGTCGCCGCCGGAGGACTGGGCCGCTTTCGCAGAAGGAGGCACGTCGAGCTCGGTAGTGGCGCCGCTGCCTTCCTCGAAGGTGGCGATCTTTTGAGGAATCTTGTCTTCGGTGACGGTGAAGTCCTCAGGGTGCAGGCCGGCCACGTAGTTTCCCTTGTGGTCGGTGACGGCGACGTTGAGCTGCACCAGCACCACGTTGACGCGGAAGCGGGTTGACTCATCCTGAGCCGAAGGGCGCGGCGCGCCCCCGAGCAAAAGGAGCAATCCTGAAGCGATGGAGACGAGGGCGACGGGTTTCTTTTGAATACGCATTGCGGTACGAGCTCCCAGGTGCTGCGTTCTTACCGGCCGTGAGCCAGGCTTGCGGCCTGCACGGCAAGCCTTCCCTGTTTGAATTCTTCGCCGGTCTGTTGCATGGCGCGGTAGAGCGCAGGCCAATCGTCGATGTTGGTGGCGAAGATGTTGACGATCATCTGGCGCGTCAACTCGGGCACAAGAAGGTTGAGCGTGACCGGCGAGTAGCCCATCTCGTCGGCGAGACGCGCCCAGTACAGATTGGTGGATTGCCAGGATTCACCGAAGAGGCGGCTGGTGTAGCCGCCGGAGACGGGGAACAAGCCGGTGTCGATCAGGCCGCAGGCATCGCTCTGTTCCATCTCCGGGTGGGGGACGCCGAACTCGCGGGCCAGCCGCTCCGGATCGGCGGCTTTGGGATCGCGGCGGGCGAGCTCATCGAGTTCCTTGCCCGCAGGCCCCCACGCGCCGGCCTGATCGGGAAACTGCCGGCGGTAAGCGGAGGCCAGATAGAAGGTGACCGCGGGAAGAGCTTCGACCGAAGGAGCAGAAGAGGCATCAGGCTGGCTGAGAGAAACTTCCAGGCGATTCAGCGACTGGGGGTTGATGCGCTCGGAGAGGATCGAAAGCACCTGCTGCCGCAGATCGGAATGGCTTGACGCGGCGGCGAGGAGCTCTTCGCCGGCACGCTGATAGAGCGCGGCCGCGTGCATTTCCGCCGGGCTGATGCTCCACCAGCGCGGTACCACGGAATCGACCAGAAGCTGGGGCACGGTTTCTTTCCAGATGAGCGCCTGGACATTTTCCGGGGCGATGAAATCCTGCTCCACTGAGGCCAGGGCATAGGGCAAGTCAGCGAGCGAGCCCATGAGATAGGCGCCGCCGCCGGCGGTGACGCCGATGCCGATCAGCTCCGGCGGACCCCAGATCTCTTCCACGCCCTGCACGGAGACGGTGGAGAAATCATGCGAGCGCACGAAGAGCGGGTTGTTGTGCAGAACCTGGGCGCCGGGCGGCTCGTAATAGGCGTAGTTGAGGCCAACCAGCGTGTCGCGGAGGAACGGCGCCAGGCGGCCGCGCGCGGCCTCAAGCTGGGCGGGTGTGCCGGGAGTGCGAATCACGCTGGTCAGATCGGTGCGGATCTGCAGCTCGGCGTGGCGATTGGTGTAGATGACCGGCGACCAGGAGGTTTTTTCGCCCTCGGTGAAGATGGGCCGGGGGAGCTCGAACTCGCGCAGATCTCCGGCCAGCAGAAGAAGATTGTCACCCACGTGGGCGCCGTGCGCCAGCTGATTCAAGCCGTCGTAAAGGCCGTAGAGGGTGTCGAGTGAGACCAGGCGCTGGTCCTCGAGCACGGCGTCGATGCGGTGCGCGAGCTGCTGATGCACGCGGCGCCCTTCCGGAGTGGTCTGCGCAGGACCGGCGAGCAGATCGACGAGCTGATCCTGTCCAAAGCTCGGGCTGCCGCCGGCGGCAACCACCATGGCCCCGAGAGAGCTGCGCGCCGCGTCAAAGAGCTGTTCTGAGTTGGAGACGCCGGCGAAGGGATGGATGGCCTCCTGCCAGGAGGCGTTGAGGTGCTGCGGGGGAATCTGCCCCTGGCGGGCAAAGATCTGCCACAGGCCGATGTCGGCCTGGAAGGAGCCGAGCGCGTTGGCGCGCAAAGCCTGGTTGGAGATCTTGTCCACGCTGTCGGCGGCGGCGACAAAGTTGGCGATGGAGCCGTCGTCGAGCGCGGGAAACTCCGCAAAAATGGAGTACCAGTAATTGAAGCGGACAAAGTTCGTAGCGAGCAGGTGCGCAGTGGCGACGGAAAGCTGTTTTCCGGGCTGGCGTCCGGAATCGATGGCGCTGAGCGAGAGATAAACCTGGAGCGGGCCGATGTCGGTTTCGACATTGGAGGCGAAGACGAGACCTTCGAGCAGACGCTCCGGCGAATCCACCTGCCGCATGTGCTTGGACCATTCGCGGAAACCCGCGGTTCTCCTGTTCTGTTCGAAGATGTCCTTCCAGACGCCGAGGTCGCCGGGGACAAAAGGTTCGCCGCTTGAATCCCACTCGAGGCGGGTGAAGAGCAGGAGCAGCTCGGCATTCTTGGGGAACACGCCGGCGTAGGCGTAGTCGTTGGGAACAGCGGAACGATAGGCGTCGTAAAGAGAGCGGAGACGGGAGCCCTGGGTGAGGTATGCCTGCTGCGCAGGGCCGACGCGGGCCAGGGCGTCGAAGTAGGCGGCGACCCAGCCGCGGTCGTGCACGAGGAGGCGCCAGACGAATTCGCCGGCGTCAGAGGGGCTCGCGCCCACCAGCTCAGCCCAGGTTTTCTCGGCGCCTTCGCCGCCGGGCACGGCCAAGTGGCCGGAGCGGATGGAGAGCTCGCTGCCGTAGAAATCGAAGGTCGAAGAAACCGTCAACAGCCTGCGCATTCCCGGCCCATGGGCCAACGCGTCCCTGGTCTCGGGATCAAGGTGACTCATCGCCGTGTAAAGGCGGTCCACGTCCACGTCGTGGAGCAGCATGTCGAGAATGTTGCCTGCAGCCTTGTGCTTGGCTCCCGCAAGGGCCACCCAGTCTTTCTCGCTGAAAAGGACGGGCACGGCGGTCCCGGGAAACACGTAAGTGAACGGGGCATGTTTCTCCAGGTCCTGCTCCAGTGTGGTCAAGGGAAAGCCGGAGTCGAGAGTAATGAAGGCGCGCTCCGCGTTGCCCGTGGTCAGCGACGCGTTCGTCGTCCCGCAGCTGCCTTCGAACTGGTAGCCGAGGATGGGCAGCAGGTGCGAAGCATCGTTGCAGTCGGCAATGCGGATGGTCGAGTCGGCGCCGGCCAGCGATTGGAGCTCGCGCGCATATTGCACGTAGCGCGAGAGCAGGATCAGATATTCGGTCTCCCTTCCGCTCTCATGGCCCCAAAGGGCCACGTTGCGCGCCAGCATGGGCAGCACGTCCCGGTTGGGAACCTCCTGGCTGATTCCGGCCATGCGCAGGAAGGAGCGCAGCGGACCGGGAATCAGCACGGTTTCAGAGGACGGCTCTGCTGAAGCCTCGGCCGCGGGCGAACCGGACGCGTGACCGGACGCGGGAGTTGAAGCGGGAGTTGACGCGGGACTTGGCGACGAATCCTGGCGAGGAGAACTGCCGGAGTGCGCCCACAACCCGGGTCCGGCACACCAGAAGAGGACAATTGCGAAAACGGCCAGCGGACGAAGAGCATGTCTCATTGCGAATGCCCCTTCAGAACAGCTCAACACTTCGTGAACCAGGGAAAGAACAACTGCGGGATGCGGAGCCGGACCTGGGAATTTTCCCTGGTGGACAAGGGACGCATCGCGTGCTGCGTTTTCTTGCTTATCGCCGGAATTCGTTCTTCAAGCTAAAGTTTTCGTTGCGGCTTGCGCCGGGTGAGTTGCCTTTGCGCCGGCAGCGCAGGAGCCTCCTAAAAATGCGGACAGACCGGTGGGCCATTGTCGCAAATCGCGCAACCGCGGGCAAGCATTTTCCCACTGTCGCTCGCGCGGCTGCTCCCCTCGACCGGAAAGGAAGTCCGGGAGCAGTCCCAGTGGGAACCCGAGCGGGGCGCTTGCGGGCGTCTTGCGCGAGAAACCTTCCCATCTTACTCCTTTCCCTTAAAAGCGCAATGAGGCGGGGAGAGGATGACAATCTGCTGACATTTCTTGGGTTGCGTCCACGGCATAGGAGGAGATCGCCGGGAATCGAGCGGTGGTAACAGGGAACGGCGTCCGCAGTGCACCAGCGAGTCAGGCGGCAGGCACCGCCTGGCGGTTACCCCGCGCCTGCGCGAGGAGCGCGACGACTTCCGCGTCGGTGGTGGGATCGAAGTTGCGATAGAAGCGACCCACGGACTCGAAGGGGTGTGGCTGGGCGGCAGCGACCAGGCGATCGGCTTCAGCAAGAAGCGCGCGGCAGGTGGAGGGCGCGCCCACGGGGACGGCGATAACCACCTCGCGGGCGCGCGGACGCACGGCGCGGGCAGCGGCGCTCATGGTGGCTCCGGTGGCCAGCCCATCGTCGACAAGAACAACGGGGCGGCCGGAGAAATCGAGCGCAGGAAGCCCGTTGCGCCAGGCGCGTTCGTCTTCCTCAAGCTGCGCCTGCTCCCCGGCGGCGAAGGCACGCACGTTTTCTTCCGGGATGCTCAGCGCCTGAAGCACGCGGGCGTTGACGACCAGCGCGCCGCCGCTGGCGATGGCGCCCATGGCCAGCTCTTCCTCACCCGGCGCGCCGAGCTTGCGCACGGCGAGAATATCCAGAGGCAGTCCACACGCGGCCGCGACTTCATAGGCGACGGGAACGCCGCCGCGCGGCAGGGCGAGGACTACGGCATCCGGAGGCAGAGGCAGCTCGCGGAAGGCGAGCGCGAGAATGCGGCCCGCCTGTCTGCGGTCGTCGAATAGAACGCGGTTTTCGCCGAACATGATCTGCTTTCAGGGGCGCGGCGCGCCACCGATCTGGACAAATCCGGGCCCGTTCGAGAATTCCATGCCCAGCTGCAGGCGCGCGGCCTCAGACATGCGCGCCGGAGTCCAGGGAGGGTCGTAGACGACTTCGACGTGCGCCTCGGCCACCTGCGGCAGGCGCAGGAGCTTGCCTTCGACGTCGGACTTGAGCACGTTGCTCATGCCGCACCCGGGCGAGGTCATGGCCATGCGGACCTGGATGGCGTTGCCTTGGGGCGCGGGCGCAATGGCCACGGAGTAGACGAGGCCGAGCTCGACGATGTTGACCGGCAGCTCGGGATCGTAGACGGATTTGAGCGCGTCCCAGACCAGCGCCTCCGTCAGCGTTTTTTCCTCGATCTGGTCAGGAGCTTCGGCCGGGGTCGTGAGGCCGAGAGCATCCGCGTCTTCCGGGGCGATGCGGAAGACGGCGTGGATGGAATTGGAGACAGTGAAAGCGCCGCCGCGCCGCTGAACGATGTGCAGGGGAGTGCCCTTGGGGAGGGTCTGGCGCTGGCCGCTGGGAACGGCGAGGACGTCGCAATCGCGGGTGAGCTGGATGGCTTCGGTCATGCGCGGCCCTTCCGGATTTGTGCTTTCCCACCCTTGGCGCAAAAATCCGCCGCGGCGGACGCCAAGGATGGGGCACCCAAATTCGTGCTCATACTGCTCATTCCGTGGTGACGGGTTCCTGTTCGCCGTGCAGCGCAGCCTCAAACGTGTGCCAGGCAAGCGTAGCGCATTTCACGCGCGCGGGAAACTCTGAAACCCCGGCAAACACCTCGAGCTTGCCCAGCGAGGCGCGGCCGCCGTTGGGACTCTGGCCGGTGACCATACGATGAAAACTTTCAAAGAGCTTTTCGGCCTCGGCCGCGGTCTTTCCCTTGAGAGCCTGCGTGAGCATGGAAGCCGAGGCGCGGGAGATGGCGCAGCCGTTGCCCTGAAAGGCGATGTCTTCGATCACGTCGCCCTTGAGATCGAGGTAAATGGTGCAGCGGTCGCCGCAAAGGGGATTGAAGCCCTCGGCCTTGCGCGCCGACGACGCCAAAGTGCGATAATTGCGCGGCGACTTCGCGTGCTCCAGGATCACCTCCTGATACATGTCGCGCAGGTCGGCCATCAGCCCAGCACCTCCCACACCTTTTCCATGCCGCGCGCAAGGGCGTCGATCTCCTCAAGCGTGTTGTAGGCGGCAAAAGAGGCGCGCACCGTGGCGGGAATGCGGAAGCGCTCCATCACCGGCTGGGCGCAGTGGTGGCCGGTGCGCACGGCAATGCCCTCCTGGTCGAGGATGGTGCCGATGTCGTGCGGATGAATGTCCTCGATCAGGAAGGAGAGCACGCCGGCTTTCTCCCGCGCCGTGCCGATGAGACGCACGCCGGGGATGGCGCCGATGACTTTGGTGGCGTAAGCCAGCAGCGCGTGCTCGTGGGCGCCGATGGCGCCGATGCCGACACTGCCGACCCACGCCAGAGCCGCTCCCAGGCCAATGACGCCGGCGATGTCCGGCGTGCCCGCCTCGAACTTGTGCGGAATCTTGTTGTAAATCGTCTTCTCGAAGGTGACGGAGCTGATCATGTCGCCGCCGCCCTGGTACGGCGGCATGGCTTCAAGCAGAGCGGCCTTGCCGTAGAGCACGCCGATGCCGGTGGGACCGTAAACCTTGTGCGAGGAGAAGGCGTAGAAGTCGCAGTCGAGATCCACGACATCGATGGGCAGATGAGGCGCGGCCTGCGCGCCGTCGACGAGGACGGGAATCTTGAGCGCGTGGGCTTTGCGCACCATTTCTTTCACCGGATTGATGGTGCCGAGCGCGTTGGAGACGTGGGCGATGGCGACGATCTTGACGCGCGGCGAGAGGAGCTTCTCGAATTCGTCGAGGAGCAGCTCGCCTGCGTCGTTGATGGGCGCGACGCGCAGGGTTGCGCCTTTTTCCTCGCAAAGCAACTGCCAGGGAACGATGTTGGAATGGTGCTCCATGGCGGTGATGAGGACTTCGTCGCCGGACCGCAAGTGGGTGCGGCCATAAGATTGCGCCACCAGGTTGATGGCCTCGGTAGCGCCGCGAACGAAGACGATCTCGCGCGGATCGGCGGCATGGAGGAAGGCCTGCACGGCCGCGCGCGCGGCTTCGTACTCCTCGGTGGCGCGCTGCGAGAGCAGGTGCACGCCGCGATGGATGTTGGCGTTGGTGTGGCGATAGTAGCTAGAGATGGCGTCGATGACGGCGTCGGGCTTTTGCGAAGTGGCGGCATTGTCGAGGTACACGAGGGGCCGGCCGTGCACACGCTCGCGCAGGATGGGAAACTCGGCGCGGATTCTGGCAACATCGAGACCGGAGACGGGGCCGGCGGATGCTGTTTCCGGCTGATGGCGGGATATGGCAACGGGCACGCTCATCCGATTTCCTCCCAGGTGCGTTGCTTGCTCTCTTGGGCTGTGCTTGCGGCCGGCGCCGATGTGGCCAGCGCCAGCAGGCGCGCCGCAATGACTCGCTGGGCGTAGTCGCGCGCGGGGCCGGGTTTCATGCGGTCGAGACACTCGGCGGCAAAGGCTCCAAGAAGCAGCCGGCGCGCTTCCACCTCGCCGATGCCGCGGGCGCGGAGATAAAAGAGCGCGTTCTCTTCCATCTGGCCGATGGTGGCGCCGTGCGTGCACTTCACGTCGTCGGCGTAGATTTCAAGCTGCGGCTTGGTGTCGATCTGCGCATCGTCGGCGAGGAGCAGGTTGCGATTGGTCTGCTTGGCGTCGGTCTTCTGCGCGTCCTTGTGAACGATGATGCGGCCATGAAAGACGCCGTGCGCGTGACCGTCGAGAATGCCGTTGTAGAACTGGCGGCTGCTGCAGTGCGGGCTGGCGTGCTCGACGAGCATGTAATTGTCGAGATGCTGGCGGCCGTTGCCGATGAAAAGCCCGTTGATCAGGCACTCGCCGCCTTCGCCTGCGAGCACCGGATGCACGTTG
>JASHOQ010000060.1 GCA_030041045.1 Acidobacteriaceae bacterium | reverse complement strand
TCCGCACCCCCTTTCAGGATTACCTCACCCCGGAACAGGCGGAGAACAATATCCAGAACCGCATTCCCCTGCACCGCGAAGGCAAACCCGAGGATGTGGCCCGCGCCATCCTGGAGCTCGTAGTGAACGACTTTATCACCGGCGAAAACCTGGTCATCGATGGCGGCATGACCATGCGCATCGTCTAGATCGAGATCGTTGCGTACATGTCTGAAGCGAATGCCTGGGCGGGCGCAGTGGAAGAGGCCTTGAAACATGGCAAGCAAGCGGCCATTTTCTTTTCCGGCTTGCAATTCGAGCAGCTCCCAACGGAAGCCATCATCTTGCGCGGACAAATTCAATCCGCACGTCTCGGCAAAGCAGGGGGAGTTTCCCACAGTGCGCCCGGTGCAAGTGGTGACATATCAGTATAGGCGTCTATAATCATTTGCCAAAGGAATGGGCGGTGCAGATTTCTATGATCGGACTGGTCAACTACGCAAGAGAGCCTTACTCGGTGGAGCTTCGGGAACTTTCTGTCCCCGAAATTGGCGAAGACGATGTTTTATTGAAGGTGCAGGCAGTCGCTGTCTGCGGCAGCGATCTGCATCAATACGAGGGGAAGCAGAGCTGGAAAGTGAATTACCCGGTCGTACTCGGTCACGAGTTCGCGGGTTCCGTTGACAAACTTGGAAAACGCGTAAACGGCTTCAAAGAGGGCGACCGAGTGGTAAGTGAAACCGCTGCGCAGTTGCCTCAGGATTCCCCATTTATTCGCAGAGCTCTTTACAATCTTGAGCCGAAGAGGCTTGGCTTTGGGTATGGTGTGAATGGCGCTATGGCCGATTATGTCAAGGTGCCTGCGCGCTGTCTTCATCACCTTCCTGCGTCTTTGGCCTTTGAAGACGCAGCCCTCACTGAGCCCTGTTGCGTGGCGTACAACGCCGTTTGCGTTAATTCTCACGTGCGGCCCGGCGACACGGTCGCCGTGATCGGACCGGGCCCGATTGGCCTGCTTTGTGCGGTAATGGCCAAGCTTTCCGGGGCCGGGCATCTCGTCGTAATCGGTATTCCTGCCGATGCCAACCGTCTTGAGGCCGCGAAGCGAATCGGCGCCGATACGGTTCTTGTGAGTCAAGGCAATCGCGTTGAAGAGTGGGTGAAGAATTTCGGCGACGGATATGGAATCGACCTGGTCATCGATGCTGCCGGCGTTTCTGCATCGCTCAAGCTTGCGCTCGAAATCGTCCGTCCGGCAGGCGCCATCACCAAGGTGGGATGGGGACCACAGCCGCTCGACTTTTCGCTCGATCCATTGGTGCAGAAGGCGGTCACACTCCGAGGCAGCTATTCGCACAACTGGCCGATTTGGGAGAAAGTCCTTTACCTTTTATCTGGAAGCAAGATCGATCTCCGCTCCATACTCAACCGGATTTCACCCCTCTCTGCATGGCGCGAAACCTTTGAGGAGATGCGTTCGGGCGCGATCGTGAAAGGAGTGCTCAAACCATGAATAAGTCGGTATCTCCATCGGGGTCGCGCTTACACGGCAAAGTAATTCTGGTAACCGGATCGACCACCGGTATCGGGGAAGCCATGGTGCGGCTCTTTGCGCGCGAAGGCGCTCAGGTCATGATCCATGGCAGGCGGAGAGATGCGGCTCAAAAGCTGGCAGAAGATATCGGGGAGAAGGCGTCCTTTGTCATAGGTCCGCTCGAGGATCCCAAAGTCCCTGCACGGCTCGTTGCCGAAACCATTGGGCAATTTGGAAGAATCGATGGTCTCGTCAATAATGCCGCGGCCATCACCCACGGAACTATCGCGGAGACCGATCAGGAAGCCTTCGACCGAACCGTGGCCATCAACTTGAGGGCGCCGCTCTTTCTCATTCAGGCAGTGCTTCCCCATTTTCGCAAGCAGGGTGGTGGCCGCATCCTGAATATCGGCTCGATCAACTCTTACTGTGGTGAGCGGATTTTGTTGGCCTATTCCATCTCCAAGGGAGGGCTTACCACTCTCACCCGCAACCTGGCTGATGCTCACGCCGCCGAGCATATCCAAATCAATCAGTTGAATGTCGGTTGGACCCTCACAGCAAACGAATATGCATTGAAGATGAAGGACGGCCTTCCCGGCGACTGGCCCACCAAGCTTCCCAAGAGCGTTGCCCCTTCAGGCCGGATTCACTCGCCTGAAGAAATCGCATTGGCGGCAATCTTTTTTCTTTCCGACGAGGCCGCCCTCATTAACGGTGCGATTCTCGACGTAGAGCAGTTTCCTGTTATCGGCCGAAATCCGACGAAGGAAGTTGAATGAGCCGATCCGGGAAGCCCAAATTGGCCGTGTTTCCCAAGTGCTTCATGGATCAGCTTTGTGTCGATCGGACCATGACGCTCTTTGAGTGGATCGAAATGGCCGCTACGCTGGGTGTTGAAGGGCTGGAGTTCTATTCGGGTTTTCTGGAAGACGATGATCGCTTCCTCAACGGTATTAAGGATGCGCTGGCGCGGCATAACCTCGCCATGCCTATGCTATGCTGCTCGCCCGATTTTACTCAGCCCGATCCGCTTCGTCTCAAGAAAGAGATTGATCAAGAAAAGCGAATGATCGAGATCACTGCATTTTTCGGCGGTCGCTTTTGCCGCGTACTCTCCGGTCAGCGCCGGCCGGAACTCACGCGAGAGGAGGGTGTCGCGCAAGTCGTTCGCGTCATCAAAGATCTGTTGCCGTTCGCCGAAGATCACGGCGTGGTCCTAAGCATGGAAAACCACTACAAGGACAACTATTGGCAGTATCCGGAATTCGCACAAAAGATGGATGTCTTTGTCGACATCATTGAGCAAATTGACTCGCCCTGGTTTGGTGTCAATTTCGATCCTTCCAACGCTATCCTGGCCGGGGAGGATCCATTGCTTTTGCTTGATCGAGTGAAGCACCGGATCGTGACGATGCATGCAAGCGACCGCTATCTGAAGTACGGTACGCTCGAGGAGCTGCGCAAAGAGGAGGATTCAGTTGGTTACGCCAAGCGCCTGTCGCACGGCGCCATCGGTGAAGGGCTGAATGACTACGACAAGATTTTTTCGACGCTTCGTTCCGTTGACTTCGGTTCGTGGATCTCGATCGAAGATGGTTTGGAGGGGATGGACCAATTAAGGCAATCGGTCGAATTTCTCAAAGGGAAAATTGACCGATCCTTTGGACAACACAACTGAGCTTGTTCCGCGCTTTGCAGTCACAACCGGGCTAACTTTTCAATGCGCCCTGCGTCGATGGTTTTTCACCGCGGTGGAGAAAGTCATTCAGTTGTCGCTCACATCTCAACAAGGAGCTCGAGTAAGTTAGTATGCCGGTAAGGTCGCCCATGAAGCCGATTGTGCAAATTTCGCTTGATATTATCTCCATTCCAGAAGCACTGGAAACAGCGCGCCTCGCGATGCGTGCCGGCGTTGACTGGCTGGAGGCAGGCACTCCCCTGATCATTGCCGAAGGCATGAACGGTGTTCGCGCTTTGCGGGCTGAATTCCCCGGCGTCCCTATTGTCGCCGATCTGAAAACGATGGACGGCGGCTGGCTCGAAGCGGAGATGATGGCAAAGGCCGGGGCAACTCATGTGGTCGTGATGGAGCGTGCACATCCTGAGACAGTCAAAATGGTCGTGAAAGCGGGAAAGGACTTGGGCGTCAAGGTGATGGGAGATAACCTCGGCGCGCAAGACAAGGTAGCAGCCGCCAAAAGGCTTGAGAGCCTTGGATGCGACTTCGTGATTCATCATATCGGCTACGATGAACGTCGCGGACTTGCAGCTGAAGGGAAGGCTTGTCCCAGCCCGCTTGATCAGTTGCGTGAAGTTGTCGCGGCAGTCCAGGTGCCGGTTCAAGCCGTCGGCGGGCTCTCAATCGAGCAGGCCATCCACACTCCCGAATATGGAGCCCCTCTCGTAGTTCTCGGCGCTCCGTTGACAATCGATGCGGATTCATTCAAGACAGCCTCGGGCAATCTCGAAGACAAACTCCGGCTCATTTGCGACAGAGTCCACGCGTATCGCGGTTGATCCAACGAACCTAAACAGACTTAGTGCCTTATGGATCAATTCATGGGTGCGGCATGATTTTTCCTGTGATGCGGATTGGGAGCCAACTTGAAAAGAAGTGACGTGCTTAGCTTGCCTGGAGACAGCGGTTGAATGAGTATGGTCTTGTAATCTCAGAAGGAATCAAGATGCGTGAACAAATTCGATGCGTCGTTCCGGCCGGCGATATTTGCGGTGAGGGAGCAGTCTGGCACCCTGATCAAAACGCTTTGTACTGGACGGACATCAACCGGTTCCTGGTACACCGATTCGATGTGGCCTCCCAGGCGACGAATACCTGGATCTTTGATGAACCGGTCACAGCCGTGAACTTGACAACAGATCCCGAGCTGCTGCTTCTCGTCATGGGTTCGCAAATCGCCTTGTGGTCGCCCCGCGCACATCCAGCGCTGCAGTCGATTTATCATTTGGCGGATGCTCCGGACATGCGATTCAACGACGCAAAAATCGATCCGCGTGGTTCGCTTTGGGCGGGAACCATGCGCAATAACGTCGGCCTTCAAGGCGAAGAATTGACGGTGAACTTTCATGGAGGAGTGCTCTTCAGGATAGATTCGGATGGCGCCGCATCTGAGTGGAAAAAAGAAATCGGAATATCCAATACTCTTGCCTGGAGCCCCAACCGCAAGAAATTCTATTTTGGCGACTCGCCGGCCAATGTAATTTATCGCTTTGACTACGACGCAGACGCTGGAACCATTTCCGCGGAAGATGTCCTGCTTGCAGGGTACCCGCAAGGTCTTCCCGATGGATCCACCATCGATGCTGAGGGCTTCCTGTGGAATGCGCGCTACGGAGGACGATGTGTGATCCGAATAGCTCCGAATGGCCAGGTTGACCGGGTTGTTTCACTGCCCACCTTGAACCCTACCACGTGTGCCTTTGGCGGTCGCGATCTGCGAACACTCTACATCACCAGCGCACGATCGGCCGACCAGCTCTCGGGCAGTGTCTTCTCCATGGAGTTGGAGGTTGGCGGCCTTCCGGATCATCGCTTTCATCTTCCATCGTCCTCGCGAACCTTTGGCGGAAGCTGAAGCAGAAACGCGTTGCACTCTTTCATTTCGACTTGCTGCGCTGGGATTCATACCAGGCCGCCAGTTCTTGCCGCAGAGGTCCGTTGGGCAGCGCCGCTGGCCCTTGCGCACGCAGCTCAAGATACAGAACTTCTCCCGGAGCTATGCGAAAATCGTGAGCCACTCGCCCGCTTTCTATTTCCGGTTGGAAAAATTGCGACGCGGGAACGGCATGGGCTTCCAGCAAATGACGTTCGATCGGCAATAGGTTTTGAGGGCTGCCCAAAGACTGCCAGGTCTCATAGCAACTGCCCGCACCCGCCGTGATTCGTTCCTCTACCAAAACGGGCTTGGCGGGTTCAGCCCACTGTATTTCCAACACACCTTCCCACGGCAACTGCTCACCGATTCCAGGAAGAGCCCGATGCCAGAGCAGAATGCGCCGGCACTCCCCCTCTGCCATTGCTACCAGCCCTCGGCCGGGTGGCAGCACATCGTGCCGGACTTCCAACTGATCGCCGCGCAGGCGGCTGAGAAAGTTGAATGCATGAAACGAAGCCTTGGGCAAACCATTGAGCGTGAGAAGGCCGTAGGTGCCCGAGAACTCGCTCTGCGGCATGCCGTTTTCCTCAAAAACGTCGCTGGCCTCCCACCAGCAGAAAGTGTCGCAGTCCGCGTCGACCGCAATAGCAAGATCGCAAATCGTTGCCGCGGCGCTCACATCATCCACACTCGGATTCTTGTCCCAGGCAAGCGTCCCATCAGGCAGCGGAACCAGGCTGTTCCATTCCGTCCACTGGATTTCTAAGTCAGGAAATGCCGACCGGCGAACGGCCTGCCGAATTACCCGCACCATGTCTGGCACAAACTCTCCGGGCTTGTGCGGGCTTCCCTTGAGGTCCGGATACTCCACATATTCATCCTGGGGATAGATATGTGTGCTGATGAAATCAAGCGGAACGCCGCTCGATGCACAATGCGAGATCAGCTCTGGAACCCATGCGGCTCGAGCAGAGACAGGTCCACCAACCCGCAGCCTCGGGCTGACCGCCTTAAGCGCAGCCGCTGAAACGTCGTAAAGCTTCCAGTAGTCGTTCTGCGTACCTGTCCAGAAATTGATGTTTGGTTCATTCCACACTTCGTAATACCACTGCGCTATTTCATCCAGGCCATATCGATCCAGACAGTGGCGTGCGAAAGTCCCCACGAGCTCACCCCATTCGGCATAGTCGCGGGGCGGTGTAACATTCCACTCCCAATCGAAAATGGTGGTGGCACCTGAAGCCAGCGCCACCGGCATTGAAGATAACTCCACATGTGGGCGCAGACCGAGTCGCTGCAACGCATCGAGCACTTTGTCTACCTGTGCCCAGCGAAAAGCTAGACTTCCGTCCTTCCGGCGAGCGACGACGGCCATATCATCGTGGAACAGTCCGTGAAACCGGCAGTAACGATAGCCGATACTGTGCTGCAGGATCTCCAGGTGGCTTTGAAGGTCAGCACGTAAAAGCAAATGAGCGTGCCCGGTCGCAATCGTGGTCTTCCAAGGTTGGCGCAGGGGCGCATGCGATACCGCGCTCGACACGCTGATGATCGATGGTTGCACCGCTTGTGAGCCAGGAAAGGCGAGCGCATTCCCCGCTGGGTCCGCCGCACTGAATGCAGTTGCCGCTACGGAAGTAGCGAAACCCGTCTTGAGAAAATCGCGTCGCGTGGTGCTCCTCTCATTTGGGAGAGGACGCGCCGGCGATTTCAAATTGGATTTCACTTTATGTCCCTTAGCAGAAACTCGGCGCTATACGGGCACGCAGCATCAATAACCAATGATTCCAGAAGCCCCCTGCTGATTGTCAGCATCGCGCAAAGCGTCCTAGGATTTGCTGGAGTTGAAGTCTACATCAACCTCCATGATTGGTTCGCCATGTTCAACCTGGCGCGATGGCAAGTGAATCACGACGCGGTTACCTGTTGGATCGGCTACCCAACCAATCGGCATCGACTCAACATTGGCCGCCGTCAACCTTGGCAACACCGCGCCATCAACGGTCACAGAGGATGCGGAAGTAGTGCCATAAACCAATAAGTAGTTCACTTCGGGAAGATTCTCGAGCTTCCAACCAACGCCACCAGATTTGGATTGCACGGTCACCGTCGCCGTCTCACCCAAAACGTTAAGTAGAGAAGTATCCTCATCCCTATGGGGAGGAGTAACAACCAGCGCCTGGACGCGACCGTCCGTCATGCTCTTGCCGAATTGCAGCTCCGGACTCAGTTGCACCGGCACAACAGCCCCTGGCCTTAGATAAACGGGAATTGTGTCGAGTGGGGCGTCAACCTTGAGCTTGAGTGGTCCCTTGACGGTCTTGCCGTCCCACAAGCTTGTCCATGTGCCCGATGGGAATGCAATCACTTTAAAGGTATCTTCACTGACCACCGGAGCAACCAGTAAGTCCGGCCCGAACATGTATTGCTCGGGCGTGGCAGCGGCCTCCTGCTCGCTTGGAAAGGCCAGCGGCATCGACCGCATAATTGGGGTGCCTGTCTGATGCGCGATCAGGGCGGCGTTATACGTGTAATGCAGAATATTCTCACGCGTCCAGGCAAGAAACTTATAGTTTGTCACCGCCGCATCGTTGAAATACCATGGGTCGCGCGGCGCCGTGCCGTGAGGGCGCATCCAGGGGCTGAAGCATCCAAATTGGAACCAGCGCATATAGACTGCGGGCTGCGGGTAACCAAAATATCCGCCAAGGTCGCTTCCCCAGTTAGAGTAACCGCATGCGCATAGGTTCAGCGCTCCGGTCAACACGTGTTTCAGTCCGCTAAAGTTGGCCGGGTGATCGCCGGCAAACTGTCCCACCCACCCTTGTGTGCCCGGCGCGGCCCCTCTGCCATATAAGACGAAATCGTTGCCACGTTTTTCTTGAAACACCTGGCTGATGGTCCGATGGTAGTCGTAGTAATAGAAATTGTGCATTTCGGCCCCGTGCTGGCCGTCGTAGAACACGGCGTCATCCGGAACCATGTCACCGAAATCTACCATGCTTCCGGCCTCGCCAAGGTCCAGGGCCTCGCGCAGCGCTCGCCGGCAGAGCTCCATGGCGTTGGGATTGGTGAAATCCACATAAGAGAGCGCTTTGTCCGAGACCACGTCCGTGTCGCATTCCGTCCCGCAATGCATAACTGGAAGTTCGTCGGGTTTTAGCTCAGGCAAAAGCGACTTCTGCTGCAACCGCCCGATCTCCGGCCAAAAATAACCCAGCACCCGAATTCCGCGCGCAGCCATGAATTGGTTCAGTTCCGGTGAAAGCGCCGACGGACCCTCCGCATAAATTGCAGAATGGGGAATGTCCAATTCCGCAAACCGGAGAGCTGTTTCTTCTTCCTGTGCGACAGCGTTATGAAGGCGGTCATTTGCCCAGGCTCCTTCGCCCCTTCCCATCCATGGCTCAAATGCCCACTTGGGAGGCAGCGGTGTCCTTCCAGTAAGTGCGGTATAGGATTCCAGCGTCTTTGCGGGCGCACCAATCCATAGGTAATAGTCAAAAATCGGGCCGGGCTGCGTGAGGCGATATTGGCCGGGTTCCGACTTCCCCATGTCCGCCCTCAGGCGATAAGACGAGTTGTCGAAGACCATATAGCCTTTGGAGCTATGAAAGATAGGCAGCGCTTTATAAGTCGTATTCGCCATGCCCTCGCCGTTCCCAACCCAGTCATCGGTGCCCCACAGCGTCAGCACATTGCCGTTGTGGTTAAAATGATCGTACTTTTCTCCGAAGCCATATATCATTTCGTCGCGGTCGAGGCGATGCCTGAAATCTACGCCGAGTATCTTGCCATCCGGGCCAAACCGGAAGGCCAGGCTATTGGCGCCGATTTGCATAGTCTCCGCGCCGGCCGCATCATAAATCGATATCGAAAGCGGGTCCCGGTGGATCATAACCTTGCCATCAGCGAATTCGATGGAACAGGAACCGGGTGTCAATTGAGCGGCCAAAGGCAACAGACCCGCCGGCCTCCAGTATCCCTCGTCGCTGCCGTAAATTCGTACGCCGCCCGTCGAAGGCAGAGTAAGGCGCAAGTCAACGTTCTGGTCGCCCGCTGCGCAGTGCATCAGAAGGGTCTGGCCTTGCACTTCCAGGCTCTCGGCCTTTGTCACCGGCTTCCACTCTTCTATCAAAAGGTCGCCGGGCGAGCCGTCGGCATACCACCAACGCGACATCGTATCCAGCTGGCTTAGATAAGTATCGAGCAACTGGCACGCGTGCCCTACATCGTTTTTCTCAAGCGCCGTGTTCACTCTTTGCCGGCAAGAGGCCAGCGTGAGGTCGTACTTCAGAATTCCCCAGGCGCGCGGCAGCGGCGTAAATCCTTCTTGCATCATCAAGTCCATCCAGCGCTGCGTGAGGAAAAGCCGTTGCCCAAGGCTCTCCTTATCAGTTGGAGTACTTAACGATCCTTGCATCTTCCAGATTTGCCGGCGCGTCTCGTTATTCGGATAGGTCCTCAATGCTGGCCTTTGCCAGCGGAGTATGCCGGAGGGCAACTGGCATAAGCTGCTCTGCGCATCGTCCACTTGCGCTGTGCCGGAAAAGTAGGTTTCAATCAGCAGATCCACAGGCATGCCCTCATTGATATCGATCGCCACCGGGCTGCTGAATTCGCCGTCACGCCACCTTGTCCGCATGGGCAATAATCCGAATTTGGACTCTGGTTTCCCTCCTAACGTCTTCCACGGTATTTGAAATAAAACCAACCATTCGCTGTCTCTCCTGGCAACATTGGCTTCGAATGCGCTTACATCGCTGACGGGAACTGTAGAATGACGTGTGGCCGCGACTTGGTCAGCAGTCACTTCACTGCCCGGGCTCAATACTCGGTTGCAAGCGAATTTCAACCCCTGGGGTGTTGCGGCGAACTGATAATAGGAAGGATTGGTTGCATCAGGTTGAATCAGGACGTCCACTTCGTCAGGATTCGGTGGCCAGTTGTTTGCGGCAGAAGGCAATCCGCGCAGCGAATGCCAATTTGCTTCGCGCCACAAGTCCGCATCCAAATTGGAGTAAGGGAAAGACATATTGTCTTCCATGCAGCGGCACAGGATAAAAAGCGCGTCGCTGTTATAGCCCACATGACATTCCGTTGGCGTCGCCGGCCGATTCTCGCCGCCAACGCGATAATATTGGCTGATAACCAGGGTATGTTCGCTGTCGGCGAGCACTTCATCGATAGAAGGCACTCTCTCCCAAGGTGACTTGAGAAGAACTGCGTTCGTTCCCCAAACTAACTGGCCCTCTTCCTCCTTTTCAATCGACCCAGCCTGGCTGGGATCGGCCGTCAGAACCGAACCGTGTTCTCCAATACCTTCTTCCGCATTCAACACCCCCGCATACACTCCGGCAAGAGCACCTATCCCGATTGCCGATTGCTTCAAGAACGCACGTCTTTGCATTTCGTCTCCTAGTTCTTCATGGTGCAGCCCAAAGCGAAAGCGGCCGACAAACGCCTGTTCGGGCTCAACGGCAGGCGGGCTCCCGAAGGTCTGTGGCACTGTGAGAAAGTTGGGTAGTGCGGCTTAGTCTTTGAATGGAAGTTTCCACTCCCGGTTTACCACTGTGAAATGCGAAGGCTTTTCCGTTGCACCCAGACTTTCTGCCGCAAATCGCCACGCTCCAACTGCCGGCGGCGTGGGCGCTGCTTCCGAAAAATACAGCCACGAAACGCTCGTGAGCAGCGTGATGGTTTCCTTTCAATACGAGAAATTGATATATCAAGAAACCATCATTTGTCAAGCCTTCTTTTGCCCGAAAACCCTGGATGCCGGCCCACATCCAAGTCACGATTTTTCTGTAGATTGCGAGGACTCCAGTTCCAGAACCGAGGAATCTTTGCGCGGTCTTGTGCGGCGCAGCATCGTGAAAACGCGTGCCTGTTGGCGGTTAGTGCTTGCGGCTGGATTGCGCCTGCGGAAAAATTCTATGCTTTTGCACTTGACAACTCCATTAGTGTGATATATCAATATTTCGCTCAATGATCGCCGCACCGTCACATTGCCGGTGCCGGAATGATGAGCTGCATTGGCGAAGTGAAGCAGAGCGCCGATCAAGACCCCGAACAGCAAGTGCGCATTTACATAACAGTTAGAAAGCCGCTAAGTCCTGCAACAAGACTATAAGTCGACTCGACGCGATTCCATCCTGGCTCTGGTCCCGCTTCTATCTGTATCAGTTCTCCTTGGTCTCCGGAGATCGTCAATGGTCTCGAGGATCTTCTCGTCTGTCAGCTCGCGAAATGTTCTCCGATTTCGCTTTTGTTTATCCCTGGTAATGAAAAGGGCTGGCAAAAGGAAAGTTCAAATCCAATGGGAGACTAACTGTGAAACAAACAGACATTCGCAACTTTGTGTTCGTGGCGTTGGTCCTCGCACTCGGCAGCTCCTTCGCTGCGGGCCAATATGTATGCTCCACATCTTCCGCGAGCGGCATCTGCGGACCGTACAATGACACCGAGGTCACCGATAATGCCGGTGGCAACTCCAATGTCCAGAACGACGTCTGGAACCCTCAGAGCGGATGGTCAGAGACGCTGTACACGGTCTCCGAAGGGAGATGGTGGGTGACAGCCAATATGGCCTCAGGCTACACCGGCGTGCAATCGTACCCCGACACAGACATCCTGTTCAGCAGCTGGTCCCCGAGCGCCAATCCCACGATCAGCAGCTTCTCCTACATGTATTCCTCGTGGGTGAGCACCGTACCCACCACCTCCAGCACCATCGAAGATTCTGGTTACGACATGTGGTTCAACAGTTACGGCAACGAGGTGATGATCCAGACCCAGGTCGTCAACCGCAGCGCGTGTACCACCTACATGACCGTGCTGGCCACCAGCCTCAGTTTCGGCGGGTCGCATGGCGTCCCGTCCAATCCTTGGAACTTGTGCCGAAACGGCGGCGCGGGTTCGGAACTCGTCTTCCAGTGGGTCCCGCCGTCGTCCGGTTCTACGAATTTTGGCATCTCCTCCGGGACCGTGGACATCTACGACATGCTCAATTACTTGCTGAACAATGGGTACCTGCCTTCGGGCTCCACGATTACCGCGATCCAATATGGCTTCGAAATTGGCAGCACGGGAGGCACGAATGAGAACTTCTACTTGGACGCGTTTTCGCTTACCGCTAGTCACTAAGCAAATCGGCACCATCTGTGCGCTTCTGACGGTGCGCCCCACTTTCGCCGGCCCGGCGTGTTCTCTATGCTTGCACGGGAGCGCCGGGCCCTTCATTCAGTCGGAGCAGGAATCACGGTTACCCATCATGCCTCCAGGATCGGAACGAGACGGTTTTCCCGCACGCCCGCGCGCCGAAAGCAAGACCTGTTGACTTCAGCAAACTGCCGGAATATGATCGCTGAAACTGAAATGTCAGTTACGATGCATACTGATTGCAGCTCCAGTCAGCCAATTCGCTGGGAGAATAGGAATTGAGAAGACGCGAGTTCTTGAACCTTTCCGCGGGGTCGGTCGTCTGTGGCAGTCTTGCAAGGCTCTGGGGGATGCCATCCGTTGTCCCGGAGGTTCAGGAAAATCCCGGCTCAATGCTTGCCGGAACAAGCCCTTTGACGCTTAATGGCGATCTGGCCCAGCAGATGGTCGAAGGGATCAGATCTTACTTATTGACGGAGACGTCCAGGACGGTCGCTGACCGTGAGCGATTCTGGAATCGTGATTTCACGTCCATAGAGCGCTATGAAGCATCCATAACGCCGAATCGCAAACGCCTTCAAGAAATCATCGGAGCCGTGGACGCGCGGGTTGCTTATGAAGCGGACAATCTTTCGGCGGACACCTGGATGCAAACCGAGGTTGGAAGCGGCCGTGGCTTTCGAGTCTACGCCATTCGTTGGCCCGTGTTCGCGGCGCCGATCGCAGACGCAGACGGTCTGGAAGCAGAAGGATTGCTACTGCAGCCGGACGGCCGAGCGGTGGCCCGTGCAGTGGCGATTCCAGACGCAGATTGGACACCGGAGATGTTGGCCGGAATTGTCGACGGTGTCCCCGAGGCGTCTCAGTTTGCTCGCAGGCTCGCAGAAAACGGCGTGCAGGTTGTCATTCCACTTCTGATGAATCGAGATGATACCTTCTCGGGCATTCCGGGAATTGGCATGACCAACATGCCGCATCGGGAGTGGATCTACCGCATGGCATTCGAGGTTGGCAGGCACATCATTGGCTTCGAAGTGCAAAAGATCTTGGCCGCTGTCGATTGGTTCGAGAAGGAGAATGCAAGAGAGCTTCTCCCCATCGGCGTCATGGGTTACGGCGAAGGCGGTCTGCTGGCGCTCTACAGCGCATCCCTCGATCCAAGGATCAAGGCTACGGTGGTCAGCGGATACTTTCAACCACGGGAAAATGTCTGGAGAGAGCCAATCTACCGCGACGTATGGTCGCTGGTCCGGGAATTTGGCGACGCTGAGCTGGCGAGCATGATTGCGCCGAGAGTTCTGATTGTAGAAGCCTGCCGGGGGCCGGAAGTGGATGGTCCGCCGCCGGCGACCAGCGAACACGCGGCGTGTGCGTGCCCCAATGGGAAACTGACGACTCCGTCCTTGAATGAAGTGCAGCGGGAGGTTGAGAGGGCGCGGCCATTTTTCAAGCAATTGAATGCTGAAGCCAATCTTCAATTGCTTGCGGAGAGTGGCGGCGCGGGATCCGCCGGATCCGGAGCTGCGATCGGAGCATTCCTTGGGGCATTCGGAGTCAAGAAGACACGCCCTCCCGGTCCAGCGCCAAAAGCCGCGATTCAATTTGATCCGGTTCCACGCTTGCGTAACCAGTTTGATCAAATGGTCGCTTTCACCCAGGCGTTGATCCGCAAATCTCCTGACAATAAAGCCGAATTCTGGAAGAAAGCAGACGCCTCCAGCGTGAAAGCGTGGCAGGCTTCAACCGCACAGTATCGGGAGTATATATGGGAAGAGATCATTGGCCAATTGCCGCCGCCCAGTCTGCCGCTGAATCCGCGAAGCCGGATGATTCTGGATGAGCCAGGCTTCCGGGGATACGAGGTCGTTCTCGATGTATGGCCCGAGGTATTTGCTTACGGAATTCTGCTTGTTCCCAAGGATCTCAAACCAGGAGAGAAACGGCCGGTCGTTGTTTGCCAGCACGGCCTCGAGGGTCGCCCAATCGAGGTAACGGATCCGCGTATCGACAGTCAGTTTTACCACCACTTTGGTGCGAGCCTGGCTGAAGAAGGTTTCGTTATCTTCGCGCCGCAGAATCCTTACATTGGAGGAGATAACTTCAGAATCATTCAGCGCATTGGACACCCCATCAAGCTTTCGCTCTTTTCCTTCATCTTGGGCCAGCACCAGCAGATCCTGAAGTGGCTATCTTCGCAGCCGTTTGTCGACTCGGATCGCATCGGATTTTATGGCTTGTCCTATGGCGGCAAGACCGCGGTTAGAGTACCTCCAATTATTGATGGATATTGCCTTTCGATATGTTCAGGCGATTTCAACGAGTGGGTGTGGAAGACCACCAATGTTATTACGGATCATACTTATATGTTGCTTCCCGAGTACGATATGTACGAATATAACTTCGCCAACGTCATTAACTATTCTGACCTCGCCAGGCTCATGGCTCCCAGGCCCTTCATGGTGGAACGCGGTCACGATGACCCGGTTGGTGTGGATCAATGGATATCTTACGAATACGCTTTCGTTCGCGAATTCTATGACAAGATGGGCATTGGCGGCAGAACAGAGATCGAGTTCTTCAATGGTCCGCACGAAATTCACGGCGTGGGAACTTTCCAATTTCTCAGAAAGTACCTTCGGTCTTCGCCTGGATAGCATGGATCGTGACGGATATACGAAGGACTCGAGCTCAGGACGGATTTCTATGCAACTCAACCGGCGACTGCACGTGAGATGGTCAAAATGAGATTTGCTCGTATTTCCAGCTCATTCCAGATCAACGGGATTCTTTACTGGGCCGGCACACTTCTCTTTGCGGCCAACCTGGCGCCACTCGTGCGAGCGGCTGGGAATCAGGATTCGTCAAAACAGGAAATGCCCGCGTATCCTCTTAAACTCAGCGCAAACCACCGCTATCTTGTCGACCAAAATGGCAAGCCATTCTTGATTGTTGGTGATTCTCCGCAGGGACTCATGGGAAGGCTGACCGAGAAACAAATCGATCAATACTTCGCTGATCGGCAGGCTCATGGGTTCAATACCGCTGGATGGATCGATGTCGCCTGCGCCGGGCACGACTACCCCGACAATAAGACCGGCGGCACGATTGAAGGGATTCTTCCGTTCAATGGGTATCTGGCCGGCGGTGACGACTACTTGCACTACGACCTTTCTAAGCCCAACGAGGCATACTTTGCCAGGCTCGACTACGTAGCGGCGTCTGCAGCGAAGCACGGGATATTAGTCTTTATCGATCCCATGGAGACCATTGGTTGGCTGCCAACGCTGCGCAACAATGGCCTTGATGCCGCCTTCGCCTATGGGCAGTATCTGGGGAGGCGGTATAAGAAATATCCGAATGTCGCATGGTTGAGTGGGAATGATTTTAACCGGTGGAGAGTGCCCTCAGACGACGATCTGGTGCTGGCTGTCGCCAAGGGAATTCAGTCCGAGTCCCCAAATCAGCTGCAAACCGTCGAGCTCAATTACAACGCCAGCTCGTCTTTGGACGACCGGAAATGGGCGTCAATCATTTCGCTGAATGGGACCTACATTTATGGCGCGACTTATATTCAAATGCTTCATAGTTACAACCAGACTCCAGTGATGCCGGCATATCTGGTCGAGGCGCATTACGATCTTGAGCAGGTGGGGAACCCCACGGACTACGGCACTCCGAATGTACTGCGACGCCAGGAATATTGGACCGTGCTGAGCGGAGGCGTGGGACAGTTTTATGGGAATCGTTATACCTGGACTTTTTCGCCAGGATGGGATTCCTATATCGATACTCTTGGCGTAACTCAGATCAAAATCTGGAAAGAATTCTTTTCATCGCTACCCTGGCAAGATCTGGTTCCGGATCAGCAACACAAAGTAATAGCAGAAGGGCAGGGAACCTTCGGCGACACGGAAGTACAGTTTGACGGGCACGATCTTGGAACGAGCTTAAAGGGCCGCGTCAGCGAAAGTGATTTCGCAACGGTCTCCGAAACCAGCGACAGATCATTGGTAATCATCTATATGCCCACAGCGAGAACAATCACAGTAAGCATGGAGAGCTTAAGCGGACCCGCTGAAGCAAAGTGGTTTGACCCGTCAGACGGCACATATCAAAAAGTTCAAGGCGGAGTTTTCCGGAATGCCGGCGAGCAGAAATTTACGCCGCCCGGCAACAATCACGATGGCGACAGTGACTGGGTATTGCTGCTCCAGGTTGCCGGATCGGCGCGCCGCTAGCGATCACCGGGCAGACGTCCCAGGCAAAGCTCTGGTCCTCGACCTTGTTCGCTTCCACCCGCAACTCGATCTTGCGCAGTGTGCCGGTTTTTCACTTGGCCTTTTGTGCCTGCGCTAGCAGTTCCTTCCAGGCGTCCGTCCTGCCGGCCAACCCCAGTTTCTCCAGGTAGGCCATATCCATCGCCGTCTTCTCGTCGCCTTCACCGGCCGTATTCACCAGCGCGTCGGCGCAGTGCACCGCGGTGAGTGCGGAGAACTCCGATTCGAATGCCTGCGAGGGGCGATGATGGCAGGCGACGGCCTGCACCAGCGACGTGGGCAGCCCCCAGATGCTCATCAGATATCCACCCAGCTGCGCATGAGAACAGCCCAGAAGTTCGATCTCCACGTCCTCGACTGCGGCGCCTGCCTCCAGCCGCTTGCGAATCTCGACGTATTCTCCGCGGCGTTCGCTGAGCAGGATCACCTTGCCGACGTCGTGCAGCAGCCCCGCGGCAAACGACTCCTCCGCCATGGTCTTGCTGCCCGATTCAAGCATCGTGATTCTCTGCGCCAGCGAAGCCACTTGCGCGCTGTGCTCCCACAACGATGCCACCTCCGAAGCAATGGCCGAGTTCCGGTCGAAGTGGGAAAAAATGTGGATGGACAAAGTGAGGGTGCGCACGTTGTCGATTCCGATCAACGACACTGCCTGGCGCAGGCTGTGGACGCGTCCGCGCACCTCAATGAAGGCGGAATTGGCGAGTTGCAGAATCTTGGTGGCCATGCCCACATCTCGGGCCACAATCTCCTCGATCTGCACCAGCGAGGTGAGTTCGGAGCGGAGCGCCGTCTTCAGCTCGTTGTAAATCACCGGCAGGCTGGGGATGGAGCGCAGGTGGGCCACGGCCGCGGCGATGGCCGGGTTGTGCACCAGGTCGCGCGAGGCGAAGGCCTGGGTGAGACGGAGCTTCAGCTCGCGCAGATCGCAGGGCTTGGCCAGATACTGGTGCGCGGGAGCAATGGAGCGCAGCATGGCGTCCTTTTCCGATTGCCCGGAGAGGACAATGCGGATCACCTCCGGCGAGCGATCCTTTACGCGTTCCAGCAGCTCGGCTCCGTCCATCCCCGGCATGCGCATATCGGTCACCACCGCGTCGAAGCGCGAGGCCGCCAGCATGTCCAGCGCCTCCTGTCCGCTCGAGGCAAACTCCATCTCCCACGATTCACGCATCTCATGCAGGGCGCGCCGTAGCCCGGCCAGCACCATGCGGTCGTCATCGACAAAAAGCAGCCTTTTCGCGCTCATTTCTCTTCCTGTTGCTGGCCGCCACCGGTGGGCAGGTGGACAAAGAACGTGGTGCCCCGGCCCGGCTCGGTCTCGAACCAGATCTTTCCCCCGTGCTTACGGACCACCACACTATGCGCCAGGGCCAGCCCCTGCCCGGTCCCTGAACCCACTTCCCGGGTGGTAAAGAAGGGCTCGAAGATGCGCCCCTGAATTTCCCGGGGAATGCCCACACCGGTGTCGCTGACCGCAATCTCAGCGAACTCGCCGCGCCGGCGCGTGCGCACGGTGATCTGCCCTTTCTTCGACGGTTCGCCGCGGTCGCGGATGGCGTAGGCCGCATTCACAATGAGGTTCAGCACCACCTGGTTGACGTCGCCGGGGTAGCACAGCAGTGGCGGCAAAGCCGGATCGAAATCCGTGGCCATCTCCGCCACGTACTTCCATTCATTGCGCGCAATGGTGATGGTCGAATCGATGCCCTGATTCAGATCGAAGTGCCGTTTGCAGGTCAGGTCGGGATGGGAGAATTCCTTCATGGCGCGCACGATGGTGGCCACGCGCCGTGCGCCATCCAGGCTCTGCTCGATGGCGCGCGGCACCTCTTCGCGCAGAAAATCGAGATCGCAACGTTTTGCCGCTTCATCGATCTGCGCGGCGGTCTCGGACGACAGTGCTCGCAACGCGGCTGTCGACGACTCAAGCAGGGGCATGACGGAACCACAGGCTTCCTCGAGGAAGGTGAGGTTATCGGCGACAAACTGGATCGGAGTATTGATCTCGTGCGCAATTCCCGCGGCGAGCTGCCCGATCGCCTCCAGCTTTTGCGCATGGCGCAACTCGCTCTCCAGAGCAAGACGATGGGTGATGTCTTCCTTGACGGCGAGAAAGTGGCTGATGGAGCCGTCGGCGTCGAAGATGGGAGAAATGGTCGCCGCTTCCCAGAAGAGCTCTCCATTTTTTCTGCGGTTGCGGAATTCGCCCCGCCACTCCCCGCCCGCGCGAATGGTCTCCCACAGGACTGCGTACATCTCCGGCGGCGAGTAGCCCGACTTGAGAATCCGCGGATTCTTTCCCTGGATCTCCGCTGCGCTGTACCCGGTTAATTCCGTGAATTTCGGGTTGACATAGCTGATGCTGCCCTGGACGTCCGTGATGACAACCGAAACCGGGCTCTGCTCCACGGCAGCGGAGAGCTGGCGCAACTTATTCTCGTTTCGTTTCCGTTCGGTGATGTCGCGAAACGTCCAGATGCGCCCGTAGTGCTGGCCATTGCTTCCCGTCACCGGAGAGGAGTAGCGATCCAGGACCGTTCCATTCGCCAGTTCGATCTCTTCCTGCCCGGTCTCATCCGGATGCATATACAGGTATTGCACCCGCGCCAGAAATGCATCCGGATCTTTCGCCAGGCTGACCACATGCTGCAGCAACGGTGCGTCTTCCTGCATCTCGAGCAATTCCAAGGGTACGGAGAATATTTCGTTGAATCGCCGGTTGCGCAGGATCGATCGTCCTTCGGAGTTCACCACCAGAATCCCGTCGATGGTTGCGTCCGTCTGCGCCTCCAGGAAGGCGGTCTTCGCCTGCAAATCCAACACCGCCTGCTTGCGCAGCGAAATATCGGTCAGAACGCCATCGGCGAACATTACCCCGTTCACCTGATAGGCAGAGGCGCGGCAGCGCAGCCAGGTCCACGAATCGTCTTTGCGCCGCCAGCGAAACTCCACGTCCTCAGGGATGCCGCGCACAAACAGATCGTCGGCCGCGATCTGCACGTGTTCCACGTCCTCGGGGTGGACGCGTTCCATGGTGAAGGCAATTCCCCCGTCGCAGATCTCCTGCTTGGTCCAGCCCAGGACGGTTTCCACCTTGGGGCTCGTGTACTGAATGTGTCCCTCCGCGTCCCCGGTCCAGGCGATATCCGGGAGATTGGTGAGGATGCGGCGGAATTTCGCCTCGCTTTCCTGCAGCCGCCCCTGGGCCCGCTTGGCGGCAGCACGATTGGACGTTATCCACGCGCCGGCCACCGCGCTCAGCACAAAGGGCAGAATGTAGGGGCGCATCTCCGGACCTACGTCCAGCGTATGAAGCGGCGGCAAAAAGAAGTAATCGAAGACGACAGGCGCGAGCAAGGAAGCCAGCAGACCCGGGCCCCATCCCCCGAACCACGCCGTTGCCACCACCGCGGCCAGAAAGATGTAATTCAACCCATACGGAAAAACCGTTTGCACGCACAGCGAAGCCGCCAGCACCAGCCCCAGAAGCAGCGGGGCCAGGCAGTAACGGGCGATCCACCGCTTCAGTGCTGCGCGCGTCCAGCTTTTCACCGCCGTGTTCATCTGAAGTCCGTTATCGGCACAATCATGGAAATTATTCAGGAGCTTGTGAACTATCGCGTGGGCTCATCCTGCCGATGAAGTGAGCAGGTGTGCTGCACCCGGCGCAGGAGACCGCCAATCGCCCCCGGCAATTCTTGAGCGCATAACGGGAAGGGACGTAGATGCGTTCCATCGCCTGGCGTTGCCGCCAAACTCCTCAGGAGTGATCTGTGAGTGAGAAAATCCTGTTTGTCGACGACGAAACGGCTGTCCTGGAAGCGATGCACCGGATGCTTCACTCCTCCTTCGACATCCGCACCGCGAACAGCGGCGAGAATGGCCTGATCGCGGTAGACCGCGATGGTCCCTTCGGGGTGGTCATCTCTGACATGCAGATGCCGGGTATGAATGGCGCAGAGTTCCTTGCCCGCGTCCGCCAAAAAGCTCCTTGCACCGTGCGCATGCTGCTCACCGGCCACGCCGACCTGCACAGCGCCATCGATGCAGTCAACCGGGGACAGATTCTGCATTTCCTTACCAAGCCTTGCCCCAAGGACGCCCTGGTGGCCGCAATCAACAGCGGTCTTGACCAATACCGCTCCGCGCTCGAGGAACGGGAGCTGAGCAGGCAGGCGCGCACCATGCAGGGCCCGCAGAGCGAGGGGTTCGCCGCTCCGGCCAAGTGGGAGCAGTTTCGCAGCCCGGTCGGTCTCCCCGGACCCTCCGAGGGGAAGATTTGTCTTGAGCCGCTGCTCGGCGGGGAGGCGGAGATCTTTACGGTGCTGCTGCACCTGCCTGTGCTTGACACCGTGGAGCAGCGCTACGGAGAGAACGCCGCTGGCGCATACGTCCGCACCGTCGCCGGCTTCCTGAAGAAGGCTCTCCGGCCCGGCGACCACATCTTTCACTGGCGCCGCGACATCCTTCTTGCCGTGCTCAGCCGCCATATCTCGCCTGCCGCGGTCAGCAAGGAGATGGAGCGCATCATTGCCGAAACGCGCGGTTACACCATCGAGGTGCAGGGTAAAGCCACCATGGTGGCTTGCCTCATCACCTTCGAGCTTCTCTCCACCGGGCAGTTTTCAGGATTTTCCGAGTGGCTGGCTGCGTTCGAAGTTCTATGCGAGGGCCGCGTGGTTTCCGGCGCCGGCGCGCGGTGAAGAACGCTTCCAGCGCCGAACAGAGTCTCGCCGGGCAGACAGCTTACCTGAACACGCTGGTCGAAGTCAGTCCTCTGGGAATCGCCGTGCTTGACCGGGAGGGCCGGATCCAGCTCTCCAACACCGCCCTGGAGCGCCTGTTCCAGTATTCGCACCAGGAACTGCAAGGCGCTGTTCTCGACGATCTTTTCGTTCCCGAGGATCAGCGCTCCGAATGCCGCGGCCATACCAACGCATGCCTGGCCGGAGAGAGCGTGCACTTCACCGGCCGCCGCCGCCGTCGCGATGGCGCCTTTCTCGATGTCGAAGTCTACGCGGTTCCGCTCATCGTTCCCGGCAAGCCGCCCGAGGTTCTGGCGCTCTACCACGACATCACCGCGCGTAGGCAAATCGAAGTGGAGATGGAAGAGCGCCACCGCCTGGCGGCGCTGGCGGGCGAAATCGGCATCGCCCTCACCGGCGCCGAGACCCTCGAGCACGGCCTCCAGTCCTGCGCCGAAGTCCTGATCCGGCACATGCACGTCGCCTGCGCGCGCATCTGGACGGCATCGGGGCAGGATGGCGCCCTCAACCTGCAGGCCGCAGCGGGAGCACTCGCCCGCCTGGGCGCCGACGATACCCGCCTGCGCCAAGCCTTCAGTATTGCGCAGATCGCTTTGAGCGGGGAACCAAAGTTCATCAACCTGGCGGGCAATGAGCCGTGGCTCGGCGATCCGGAGTGGGCCGGTCAGGAGCATCTGGTGGCTTTCGCGGCCTGCCCGCTGAAGGTGGGCGAACAGGTTCTCGGCGTCGTGGCTGCCTTCGCCCGCAGATCCCTCACCGATGCGGCGCGCCAGGCCTTCGCCTCCGTTGCCCACAGCATCGCCCAGTTTGTGGAGCGTAAACGCGGCGAGCAATCCCTGCGCGAGAGCCAGGATCGTTTTCGCACCGCCTTTGAAGACGCACCCTACGGCATGTGCATAGTCGGCCTCGACGGCTGTTTTCTCCACGCCAACGCCGCTCTCTGCCAGATGCTCGGATATGCCCGCGAGGAACTCCTGGCCGGCGCATGGCAGCAGATTACGCATCCCGACGATCTCGAGCGTTCCCGCCAGTCCCTGGCCCAGTTCAGCCGCGGCGAAGTCAGGACCATTGAGATCGAGAAGCGATATATGCGCAAGGACGGCCAGGTTCTGTGGGCTCACGTAAGGATCGTCGCGGCCCAGGATAGCAGCGGACGCCTGTCGCACTTCATCACCCAGATCGAGGACGTCACCCTGCGCAAGCTGGCCGAAGACCGGCTGCGCGCCTCGGAAGAGCGCTATCGCGAGCTTTTTGAAAACGCCGGCGACCTGGTTTACACGCTCGACCTTGACCTGCGCATCACAGCGCTCAACCGGCTGGCCGTGCAGACCATGGGCTACCCCCGTGAGGAAGCCGTGCGCATGAGCCTTTCCCAGGTGATGGAAGCCGCGGAATGCGAGTCCTTTCGCGGTCTCATCGCGCGCATGACGGCCGGGGCTCCCTCCGCCCAGTTTGAAGCCGGCATCCGCACCAAAGAGGGTCGCCGCGTCACTCTGGAAGTGAGTCCGCGTCTCATTTACCGCGACGGCGCGCCCGTCGGCATCCAGGCAATCGCGCGCAACATTACCGGCCGCGATGTGGCCGAGATGGAACTTCGCCAAGCGCAGAAACTCGAGTCCGTGGGCAGACTCGCCGCCGGCATTGCCCACGAAATTAACACGCCCTTGCAGTTCGTCGGGGATAACGTGCGCTTCCTGCAGGACTCCTTTCAGAAGATTGGAGCCTTGCTCGCCAGCCTTCGTGCCTTTTGTGAGCAATCGGGCCCCGCGTTGGCAGCGGAGTTAGGCCGGCTCGAAGAGAAGCTCGACGCAGGCTATCTTGCGCGCGAAATCCCTGAAGCCCTTGCCCAGACCCAGGAAGGTGTTGAACGCGTGGTTACCATCGTTCGGGCAATGAAGGAATTCGCCTATCCCGATTTCAAGGATCACGTCCGCGCCGATCTTAACAAGGCTCTGCTCAACACGCTGACCGTGGCGCGCAGCGAACTCAAGTATGTGGCCGACGTGGAAACCGAGCTCGGCGAGCTGCCTATGGTGGTCTGCAGCGTCGGCGATCTGAACCAGGTGTTTCTCAATCTGCTGGTCAACGCCGCCCACGCCATCTCCGATGTCTTTCAGCAGACCGGCCGGAGGGGAAAAATCCGCATACGCACCGAGTCACAGAATGATCAGGTGCTCATTACCATTGCCGACAACGGTACCGGCATCCCCGAAGGAATTCGCAATCGCATCTTCGATCCTTTTTTCACCACCAAGGAAGTCGGCCGCGGAACCGGCCAGGGCCTCGCCATTGCCCGCGCCGTCGTGGATCGGCACAAGGGGAGCCTGACGTTCGAAAGCGAGGCTGGCCGCGGAACCACATTCTTCATCTCCCTGCCGGTGGAGAGCTCCGGTCATTGACCCTGGCGGCTTGGACTCATATTCCCATCATGGGTTCAACCGCCCATCTTCCGGCCTGGAAGCAGGCCCTCCCCATTGGAGAAAACAGCTTGAATTGAGGCTTCGCTGGGATCTTCACTGAAAGCGCTGAGGTTTTTTGCCGCGTTCTGTGCGCTGATCAAAGGCGCCGCAGGCGGTCGCAGGCCAGGTCCAGTTCGGCGTCCTGCTTGGCGAAGCAGAAGCGGAGCAGGTCTTCACCGCGTCCCGGGCGGAAGAAAGCCGAGCCGGCGACGGCGGCCACGCCGGTAGCGGCGAGCAGATGGCGCGCCTTTTCTTCCGCGGTCTTGCCGGGCAGGCGCGCCGCGCGCGCAAGGATGTAGTAGGCGCCGGCGGGAACGGCCGGCTCCATACCGGCGTCGCTGAGGGCGCTGAGCAGCCGGCCGCGCTTGGATTCGTGATCGGCCGCGATCTGGGTGTAGAACGCCGGCGGCAGTTGCTCCAGGCCCGCGGCCGCGGCCACCTGAAAGGGCGCAGGCGCGCAGACGTACGTGAGATCGTGAAAATGGGCCATGGTCGGCATCCAGCGCGCGTCGGCAACGGCGTAGCCCACGCGCCAGCCGGTGATGGAAAAAGTTTTGCTGAAGCCGGAGAGCACGATGGTGCGCTCGCGCATGCCCTCGAGCGCGGCCGGGCAAATGTGCCGCGCGCCGTCGTAGACGAAGTATTCGTAAATCTCGTCGGTGATGAGAAAGAGATCGTGCCGGCGGCAGGCGGCCGCAATCTCTTCAAGCTCAGGGAGGGTAAAGATTTTGCCGCTGGGGTTGGCCGGCGTGTTCACCAGGATGGCGCGCGTCCGCGGCGTGATGGCGGCGCGCATCGCGTCCACGTCGAGCTGCCAGTCCGGCTCAGCCAGCGCCACCAGCACCGGGTTGATGCGCAGCGATTTGAGAGTGTTGACGTGGTAGCCGTAGAACGGCTCGAAGATGAGGACTTCGTCCCCCGGATTGAGCAGCGCCATGGCCGCCACGTGATAGCCGGCCGTGGCTCCGCTCGCCACCAGCACCTCGTTCTCCGCGTCGTATTTCAGGCCGTAGTCGCGCTCCTGCTTCCGCGCGATGGCTTCGCGCAGGCGGCCGATGCCGTCGCAACGCGTGTAAATATTCTGCCCATCGCGGATGGCCTGGAAGGCTGCTTCCTCAATGAGCGCGGGCACGGGCGTGTCGCACACGCCCTGGGCCAGGTTGATGCCCCCCATGCGGTCGCACGCCGTGGTCATGGCGCGAATTTCGGACTGGTAGGTGTCAGGTGCGAGTTGGCTGAGAGAGAGCCGGGATGCGGTCGCGGAGGCGTCGGGCACAGGGAAGTCCTTCGCCCTCTATCTTACATTCCGAAAAAGATGAGGGAACAGGATAGCTGTATTCTGCCTCACCGGCCAGGAACTCCCTGAGGGTGTATGTTGCTGGCATAGGCATCTCCATGCACGAGCTTTCCATGGCGGCGAGCATTGTGGAAGCGGTCACCGAGTCGGTGGCTGCGTATCCCGGCGCGCGGGTCAGGCAGGTGCGGCTGCGCGTAGGCGTACTGAGCGCTGTGGTCGAAGATTCCCTCAGGTTCTGCTGGGAGATTGTTACCGAGGGATCGGCCCTTGCGGGCTCGGAGCTGGTGGTAACGGTGTTGCCTGTGGTTGTGCATTGCGCCTCATGTAACGCCTTGAGCGAGGTCGAGTACTTCGGCGGCCTGCGCTGCCCGCGCTGCGGCGAGCCGGCAGGCGATGTACGCCAGGGGCGCGAGCTCGAAATCGAATCGATCGAGATCGAAGAAGCGGGCGAGATGGAAGACGCCGTCGCGAGTCAGACGCATCGGGCCGGATCACGATTCCCGGGCGGGATTGAGGAGCGGGTATGAGCACGCGCATTGTGGAGCTGCGGCAGGGAATCCTTAAGAAGAATGACCAGCTCGCCCGCGCGCTGCGCGAGCGCTTCGGCGCGGCGGGCGTGCTGGTGCTGAACCTGGTTTCGAGCCCGGGAACAGGCAAGACTTCCTTTCTGGAAATCACGTTGCGCGAGCTGCGGGCGCAGGGAGCCAGGACCGCGGTGTTGGTAGGCGACCTCGAGACCGACAACGACGCCCGGCGTCTTGCGCGCAGCGGCGTGCCGGTCAAACAGGTGAATACCCATGGAATTTGCCATCTCGATGCAGAAATGGTGGGCAGGAACCTGGACGTCTGGGAGGGACTCGCGCTCGCGGACCTCGATTACCTCTTCATTGAAAATGTGGGCAATCTGGTTTGCCCTTCGAGCTACGATCTGGGCGAGCGTATCCGCGTGGCCATGCTGAGCGTGACCGAGGGTGAGGACAAGCCGCTCAAATACCCCACGCTCTTCAACTCCGCCGATATCGCGGTCATTACCAAGATCGATCTCGCAGCTGCCTGCGAGTTCAACCGCGAGCTGGCGCTCGGCAATCTCGAGGCAATCCGGCCGGGGATTCGCGTCTTTGAAACGTCCGCGAAGACCGGCGCCGGCATGGAGGAATGGCTCAGATTCCTCACCAGCCAGCAGGCCGGCACAATGCAGAGTTAGCGCCCCAGGGCACACTGTTGTCCCGATGAGGGCGCCGAACCTGGAATTTCAATAGGAATGGGGAGGTTCTGGTCCTTCCCCACCGGAAAGATCGAGACCCGCAGCCTGTGGCGCCGGCGAGTCCGGCGCCAGCCAACCGGAAGCCTACGAAAGCGTCGTGCTGATTTTCGAGAAACTGTTGTTAATAGCCGAGGCCACGTGATTGACGCCGCCCACTACAGCCAGAGCAATAAGAGTAATGAGCAACGCGTATTCCACCAGATCCTGTCCTTCTTCGTGACGGAACAGTTCCTGGATTTTCCGATAAGTTTCAACAAATAGGGTTTTCAAAGCTTTTCGCTCCGATTTCGAGGATTTTCGTTCGCACTGCGATCCAACAATTTGAGTTTCGGACTTCGACGGGCTCCGGACCATTACCCGAAGGTGTAACTCCCGGAGACTTCAGTGGTTACGGGTAATGGTCCGATCGTGAAGCGGTAATTGACCCGCCCTAAACCCTGCAAAAACAGGCCATTCGGCAACCTGCCCAAACCGGGAAATCCATCAATATAGGTCGCGGGCCGCGAGGGTACGGTTCGGATTGCGGAAAAGGGGACCAATCGCGACGCCGAAGAGAAACCCGGCAATGTGCGCAATATAGGCCACGCCGCCGGTCTGCACATTGGCGACCACGCCGTAGTCGAAAACCTGGATCAGAAACCAGAAGCCGATGAGAAACGCGGCGGGGATGAATGCGATGCGAATGGGGAAGATGAGGATGAAGATAAGAGCGCGGATGCGGTCGCGCGGATAAGTGACGATGAAGACCCCCATCACCGCGGCAATGGCGCCGCTCGCGCCCAGGCACGGCACCCGGGAATGGGGATCGGCCAGAACCTGCCCGAGCATGGCCACCAGGCCTCCGAAGAGATAGAAGAACAGGTAGCGCGCATGGCCCATCGCGTCCTCGATCTCCGGACCAAAGGCCCAGAGAAAGACCATGTTGCCGATGATGTGCATCCAGCTCGCATGCATAAACATGCTGGTGAAGAGGGTGATGGTGTGATGCCCATGCACGATGCGCGCGGGAATGGCCGACCAGGCGCGCACGAACGCGTTGCCGCCTGCCAGCTCTTCGAGAAACACGAAGACGTTGGCCGCGATGATGAGCAGCGTGACGGCAGCGGTTCCGCGCATGCGGCGCGACGCGTCGCCCAGCGGGATAAGGCCGCCCATCCTACATCCCGCCCTTGCCCAGCAGGATTCCAATGCCGTAGGTAACGGCGCCTTCCACCGCGCCCACCACCGTCATCTCCAGGCCGGAGGACCACCAGGAACGCACCGTGATGAGGCTCTTGGCCGCGCCCACGGCAAAGTGGGCGGCGAGCGAAACAATGCCGGCCGTGATCACTGCCGGCAGCCCCTGCATGAAGAAAAACGGGATCACCGGGATGATGGCGCCCACCGCCGTCGAGAGCGCGCCGGAGCTTGCAGAAACCATCGGGTTGGCCAGCGCCTCCTCGTTGGAACCGAGCCGCTCGCTGGTCAGGGCGCGGAGCAGTTGCTCGGGATCGCTGGCGATGTGGCTCACCATGTGAATGGCGTCTTCCTCGGGCAGTCCCTTCACCTGGTAATAAAGAGAGAGCAGCTCGCGCGCCTCCGGGCCGTTGGTGGCGATCGCTTCGCGCTCGCGCGCCACTTCCGCCATGTAGATCTCGCGTTCGCTCTTGGCGGCGAGGTAGGCGCCCGACCCCATCGAAAGCGCAGAGGCGATCATGCCCGAGAGCCCGGCCAGCAATACGTAGTGGCTGGTCTGCGCGGGATTGCCCAGGGTTGCGCCGGAGACGCCGGAAACGATGCCGAAGATGGCGCCCAGGCCGTCGTTGACGCCGTAAATGGCATCGCCGATCCAGGAGCCCGGCTGCTTGCGCCCCTGGTTGCGCTTGGCCAGCATCTCCTCGAGCACAGCCTTGGGATCGATCTTCGCCGCGCCCGCCGGAGCCGTGTAATGGCCGCGGATCAGCGAGCCCAATTCGCGATAATGATCGCGTTCATCCTGGATGACGTGTTCGAAGATGGCGAACGATCGCTCGTCGCCCAGAGACTTCAATTGCTCGCCGTAGCGGGCAATGTCGCGGCTCTCTTCGATCTCAAGCCGCCGCAGGGCCATGCCGATGCCGCCGGCGCGGTTGGCCAGCGAGTCGGCTGCGCCGGCCGGGCCGCCGCTGTAGACCGGCTCCTCGCCGCCCAGCTCCTTGATGCGCTCGGCCCAAAGCGCAGCGTGCTCCAGCTCGGCCTGCGCCAGGTGGCGCAGCACCTGGGCGCGCACCGGGTCGTCGTCCCGGTCGGCGAGCGTCTGGTAGGTGTGGTACCCCTCCATCTCCGCCTGCCAGTCGCCTTCAAGCGCTTCCAGAATCTTCTTCACCTTCGCGGCGCTCATCATGGCGGTGGGCATTGCGGGCTCCTCGCTTTCCCATGAGCATAGCGGAAACTGCGGCTTTTCCGGTAGAGCCGGGCTTTGCGCATAGCGCCGGGGGCGGACTCCCGGCCGGGCGCAGGCGGTTTGCCGTATAGTGTTGTGAGCACTCGAACCGCTGGTTTGCCGCTGCGGTCACACGGAGCCGGCATGCAGGAAAGGCCTGCGCGCCTATCCGGGGCCGGCTGGAGCGGGCCCTAGGAAAGAACGAGGAAATTGCGATCTATGGCGACAGAAATCAGACCGTCGGGCTCGGGATCCTCAGGCGCGCTCACGTCGCCCGGATACCTGGCGCCGTTCATTATTGTTACGGCCCTGTTCTTCATCTTCGGGTTCATTACCACGCTCAACATGGCGCTGGTGCCCGACCTCAGGTCGATCTTCAATCTGCCGTACGGTTGGGCCATGCTGGCAGAGTCGGCATTCTTCCTCGCCTACTTCATCTTTTCCTCGCCGTCCTCGAAATTGATTGAATGGATCGGCTACAAGCAGACGATGGTGGTCTCGCTCTTCATTCAAGTAGTCGGCTGCGTCCTTTTTATTCCCGCCGCCCGGCAGGTGAACTTCCCGCTTTTCTTGACTGCCGTTTTCGTGGTCGGCGCCGGCGTTACCGCACTGCAGACCGCAGCCAATCCCTATGCCGTGATTCTTGGCCCGGAGGAAACTGCCCCGGCGCGCCTGACTCTGGCGCAGGCTTTCAATTCCATTGGAGCAACCATTGCGCCCATTATCGGCGGCGCTTTCTTCCTCAGCGTGACCGGCAACACCACAGACAAGGCGGCCATTGCCAATGGCGTTCGCGGACCCTACATCGCCATTGCCGCCGGATTGTTTGTGCTCGGTTTCGCGGTCATCTTTTCTCAACTTCCACCCATCCCCGGGGCGCGTTCGGCAAAGGCCGCTGGAATCGAAGGCCCCGTGCGCAGCATCTGGAGCTTCCGCCATACGGTGCTGGGCGCGCTCGGCATTTTCTTTTACGTGGGCGTCGAGGTCGGTCTGGCCTCCATCGCCACCAACTACTTCAAGTCGCAGGGCATGAGCTCGCTCAAGACCGCGTCGTTTCTGGTTTCTCTCTATTGGGGCGGCGCGCTCGTCGGCCGCCTGCTCGGTTCCTGGATGCTGACCAGAATCAAGGCCGGCAAATTGCTGGGGGTCTTCGGTTTCTGTGCTTCCGCTCTGCTCGTCACCAGCATGCTCACCTCGGGCAGCGTGGCCATCTGGACGCTGGTGCTGTGCGGGTTCTTTAACTCCATCATGTTCCCCAACGTCTTCGCTCTGGGCATCGCCGGCCTGGGCCCCATGACCAGCAAAGGTTCAGGCCTCATCATGACCGCCGTTGTGGGTGGCGCCATCATCCCCTACCTGCTCGGCGCGGCTGCCGATCGCGCCGGCATCCAGCACGCGTTCGTCATTCCGCTTGTCTGCTACCTTTACATCGCCTGGTACGGTCTGTGGGGCTCGCGTCCGAGGCGGAGCGCAGCGGTTTAAGAACAGCAGCCGAAGGTCGAAGATCCAGAGCCGGTTGCATAAAGGGATTTCTGAAAGGGTACGGCCGGTAGGTCGGGGCCGGTAGGTCGGGGCTGGTAGGTCGGGGCTTTAGCCCCGACTGCCGAAAAAGCCGAAAAAACACAAGGGCTTTAGCCCCCGGGGGAATTCGCTCAAAGGCCCGATCCGTTGATGCAACAAGTTCTAGCCACGCGCATGAAGCGCAAGAACAAATCCGACGCGCGATCGCAGAGCATGAATCTGCTGATCGTCTGGTTCGTGGCTTTGGCCATCATCCTCCTGCTTGTGCGCATGATGGTCTTTGTCGCCGGCCATGGAAGGCATCACTTCTGAGCGTCCTCGCGCCCGCCGCGCGACGCAGCGTGCCAGGCCTTCACCATCTCCCAGTGAATATAGACGGCGTGGTTCGCGTGCTGGAGCAAGCCCGCGCGGCCGTCGAGGAATCCCAGGCGCAGAAAATAGTTGCAAAAGAAGGTCGCCGCCGGATTCGCAAACGCGTTCCACCAGAATGCGGGCAGCGAACGGCTGACGCGGCCGGAGCGGACAAGCATCTCTGCGCTCATCGAGCTATAGCGGTTCATGTGCTCAACGTAATCGCTCAGCGTGGGGTAGCAGTGGTGAACGAGAGCGCCGCGGAGCCGTCCCGCGGGGCAGCCGGCTTGCATGGTCTCGTTCACGGGACGGTCTACAAAGCGCGCCACGCCGCGGCGGAAGAGGCGCAGCTTGAGGTCGGGCCAGTAGCCGCCGTGCCTCAGCGGCCGGCCGAGGAAGTGGTTGAGCCGGGGGACGCGATAGGCGCTGAAGGGAGGATCGCCCGCGAGCAGCGATTCGATCTCCCGCGCCAGCTCCGGGCTCACCTCTTCGTCGGCATCGAGCGAGAGCACCCAGTCGCCTGATGCGTGTGCGATGGCTGCATTTTTCTGTCGCGCAAATCCCTTCCACGGCTCTTCGAAAAGCCGTGCGCCGGCACTTTGCACAATCTCCGCCGTCTCGTCGGTCGATCCCGAATCGAGAACCACGATCTCGCCGGCGAAGCGCACACTGGCCAGCGTGCGCGGCAGGTTCGCCGCCTCGTTCAAAGTAATGATGGCCACGCTCAGGGTACCGGGCATCGAGGCAAGGATAAATGGCGCAGCACCCGGCGCTGTCTTGCGCCGTTCAGAAAACGGAGCCACAGCCACGCGCTTGGCAGATCAGCTTGCAATTGAAGCCGCCGCTTCCACCTCAGCCCATTCTGCCGCGCTCAGCTTGATTTGCGCTGCGGCGATGTTTTCCTCGAGGTGCGCAATCTTCGACGTGCCCGGAATGGGCAGCACCACGGGCGAGTGCTCGAGCAGCCACGCAATCGAGAGCTGCGAAACCGAGGCCTTGTGGCGCGCGGCGAGATGGGCGAGCGCCTGCGCGGCCGGGTGGTCGGGCCGCAGCACCTTGCCCCCGGCGATGGGATACCAGGGCAGAAACGCGATGCCGCGCCGCTCGCAGTACTTGAGCGTCTCCTCATGCTTGCGCTCAGTCAGGCTGTACTTGTTCTGGATGGAGACAATGGGCACGATCCTCTCCGCGTCTTCAATCTCCGCGGGCGTCACCTCGCTCAGGCCGATGTGGCGGATTTTGCCCTGTTCCTGCATGCGCCGGAGCGCGCCCAGAGATTCCTCGAGCGGCGTGCGCGGGTCGATTCTGTGCAGTTGGTAGAGATCGATGCGCTCGAGCCTGAGCCGGCGCAGGCTCATCTCGACGCATTGAATCAGATAGCCGGCGCGGCCCACGTACTCGGTCTTTGCCGGACCTTGCCGCGTGATGCCGCCCTTGGTGGCGATGACCAGGCCCGCGGAATAGGGCGCAAGGGCTTCGCTGATGAGACGCTCGGCAATTTCAGGGCCGTAGGCATCGGCCGTATCGATCAGGTTGACACCCATCTCCACGGCGCGCCGCAGCACGCGCTTTGCCTCTTCCGGATTGGCAGGCTCACCCCACGCACCCTCGCCCACCAGGCGCATGGTCCCATAGCCAAGACGATGGACGCGCAGGTCGCCGCCGAGGTTGAAGACTCCGCTTGGACTGGCGTTCAGTGTGTGCATAGGCTCGATTTCATGCTAGTGTGCTGTCTCTAAGGTTCGCATCAAAAATAGGTTGTCATCCTGAGCGGAGGAATAGGTTGTCATCAATAGGTTGTCATCCTAAGCGGAGAAGTAGGTTGTCATCCTGAGCGGAGATTGGCGCGTGATCCGCGCCAATCGCAGTCGAAGGACCTGCATTTGTTTTTCAAACAACCTCCGGGACGCCACACTGGAACCGGCTGCATAAACGGCAATGTGAAAGGGCACGGCCTCACAGGCTTCGGAAAAACTCGATCAAAGGAGGTCTTGTAACAAGGGCACGGCTTCAGCCGGGCCATAAAGGGCGCCAAATGACCGCGAGCTTCAGCCCCTGAGGGACGTCACCCAACGGCCTCAGGCCATTTATACAACCAACTCCGGCGCAGAACCCGCGCCTCACTCGATATGGGACAATGCGGCATGCGCGCCGCGCGCGGAACGGGAACCTTGTGACGGTGCCGTGCGTAGAGAGCAGGACAAGGGAGGAAGCCCAGGATGAGCAGCCAGGCGTTCGCCAATCCGCAGGCGGTTTTTTATCAGCAATACGACGCCGTGCGCCGGGATGAGATTGTGGGCATTTTGCTGGCCCTGTTCCTCGGCACCTTCGGCGTGCACCATTTTTATCTCCGCCGCACCGGCCTGGGCGTGCTTTACTGCGTCTTTTTCTGGAGCGGAGTTCCTGCGATCCTCGGCTTCATCGAGTGTTTCTTCATGCCCGGGCGCGTGCGCGAGTTCAACGCCATCCAGGCTGCGGGCATTGCCGCGACGCTGGGTATCGCGGTTCCGCTCTGGAGCGCGGCGCCGCCCGTGAACGTGCCCCCGGTTTCGGTGTCCGGCGCCACTGCGGGCACCGTGTCGGCCCAGCAGCCCGGCACGTTGCTTGCCTGCCCGCGCTGCCAGCAGACCAACCCGCAGGGCGCGCGCTTCTGCGGCGCGTGCGGCGCAACGCTTTAACCGCAGTGCACCCGCGGCCGCCCGCGCCGCGATCCTCAAACTCGGGATACCGCGCCTTATTGCAGAAAATATCCCGCCGCTGGTTAATAATCGCCCTGGGAGGCTCCGCTCCGAGACTTCGGGGATCTGCCCGGTCCACAATCTCAGGGATGTGCCCAGTCCATGCTGGTCTACCCACCCCCTCCCCCTCCCCCCACTCGTTGCACCAAATACAGTGCAGTAGCTTGTGCAGATCGCACAAAATAAATACATTACACTGGCCGCCCCGAACCACGGAGCCTGCAAAACTCGTAAACTCTCGTAAAAAACCTGCAAAACCCGAAGTTCCGCCGACCGCAACTCCGGCTCACTAAAGGCATTACATATTCGCCTGCCCGGCGCGCATGGCCTCGTTGAACTGCGGCTTGGTGAAGTTGAGCGCAGCTTCGAGCGCGGCCTGGAATTCCTGGGCGCGGGCCATCAGCGCCGGCGTGGCAGCGGCGAAACCTCCCTCGAGCGCAAGCAGGCCGGCCGCTGCGGGAGTGGCGGCCACGCGCTCGAGCTCTTCGGCCGTGGTGTTGAGATACTGCGCGTCGCGCGGGTCGGCAATCCAAACCGGCTTGCCCTCGCCCAGCACGCCGGAGAGCCAGTAAACCTTGGTAAGCAAAAAGCGCAGCCGTTCGCTCTCGTCCGTGTCCGTAAACACAAACGTCCGCTTCCAGCGGCTCCAGAAGCGCGTGGTCACGGGAACGGGCTGGCGATTGCCGGACTTCAAAAACTCGAGCTGGCCCATGTCGATGGTTTTGCGCACCGCGTTGTAGACGAAGGTCTCGGCGTAAGGCTGTTCCATGGCGGGCACAATCTCGGCGAAGGTGAGCGTCACGCTGGCGGCAATCTTGGCGTGCAGGTTGTGCGTGCCTCCATCGGTCAGGCGAATTTCGCCGTGTACGATGTGTGTATCGGCGCCGGAAGTCGAGCGGTGAAAGGGCCACTGGAACTCGCCGAAGGCTACGGGAAGCCCGCCCAGCGTAACAAAACACTCGGGTTGAGGGTTGCGCAGCCGCTTGGCCTGGTTGGCGAGGTGCGCGGTCATTTGCGGCAGCAGATCGGAATTCTGCGCCGGCGAAGAGATCGTTCCTCCGAGACCGAAATCGAAAGCTTCGCTCAATTCCAGCTTGAGGGTCTTTCCGGGCGGATCGGCATCCGGCAATCCGAGCCGGAAGATGGCCGTTGGCCGGCCGTTGGCCGTCGAGCCCTGGGCCACAGAGACCAGAACCAGGCCGGCCTGCGCCGCTGCCGTTTCCAGCGAGGCAACAAGTGAGGTTTTCAAATCGGGGGCCATGCGCGAAAACGTCCTGTGATCGAATGTAGCTTCACGCCTATTCTACGAGAGCAGCCGGTGCCATGCCCGCCCTGCCGCTCACGCGCCGTTTACAATAACCAATGTGCCGCGCGACGCCGCCTCGCCCATCATTCTTACCGAAAATTTAACCAAAACCTACGTGACGGGCCGCATTCAGGTGACCGCCGTGCGCGGCATTTCGCTCGCTGTCGAGCCGGGTGAATTCGTCGCCATCATCGGGCCATCGGGCTCGGGCAAATCTACGCTGTTCTATCTGCTGGGAGGGCTCACGCGCGCCACCGAGGGCCGGGTGGTGATCGATGGCGTGGATTTTGCCGCGCTCAGCGACGGCGAGCGCACGCGCCTGCGCAAGCACCGCATCGGCTTCGTTTTCCAGAAATTCAACCTCCTGCCCACGCTCTCGGCGATGGGCAACATCGAGATCGCATACCATGTGAGCGGGCGCAGAGAGCCGATGGATCGCGCCTATCTCGATCATCTCAGCGACCTGCTTTCCATTCGCGGCCGCCTCAGGCACCGTCCTTCGGAGCTGAGCGGAGGCGAGCAGCAGCGCGTGGCTATTGCGCGCGCTCTCATCAGCCGGCCGGCGATCGTGCTGGCCGATGAGCCCACGGGAAATCTGGATTCAGAAAACTCCGAAGCGGTGTTGAAGATGCTGGTGCGATCGAATCGCGAGCTGGGCCAGACCACGCTGATGATCACGCACAACCCCGAGGCGGCTGCCGTTGCCGGGCGCGTTCTGACCATGCGCGACGGCAGGATTGTGGGCGAGCAAAGAGGCTCGCAGGCTGGTGCTGCCGCGGTTTGACCCGCTTTCTGTTGCCCGGTATACTCGAATCTGCGTTAAGGCGGTATCCGGCGTGTGGGACGCAGGTTCTTGGGCTGGGGGGTGCGCGATCGCCCTTGAAGGCGCGCCGCTCTCGAAGCTGCCGATCGGAACCGGGAACTGCTCAAGCGGGAGTAGCTCAGTGGTAGAGCATCGCCTTGCCAAGGCGAGGGTCGCGAGTTCAAATCTCGTCTCCCGCTCCAATTCCGCCTGGCGGCGACCTTCGCCTGCCGCGCTCCACAAAGCGGAAAGGGACGGACCCGCAATGCATGGCAACCAAGTCCAAGGCGCGGTACCCAAGTGGTAAGGGAGAGGTCTGCAAAACCTTTATGCGCCGGTTCGATCCCGGCCCGCGCCTCCATTTCACTCAATAACTTACGACGATTGAAGCCAGAGGCTGCACCCTCTGGTTGCCAATATGGTTGCCAATTGGCGCTTCCACCGTTTTCAGTCCCCTGCCTGGCCGGCTGCGGCGGCCGCATATTGGCCGCTCAGCTGTCCACTCAGAGTCTCTGCGGCCATGTCCGCCGATTCGTCCAGGACGTGGGCGTAGAACTTGAGAAGAATATCGGGGCGCGAGTGTCCAAGGCGCTCTTGCGCCGCCTTGACAGGCACATGTCCTTCCACCATCCGCGTTGCTCCCCAGTGGCGGAGAAGACGCCACGTGATATGCGGAAGGCCGAGTTCCTTCGCGGCCGGCTGAATGGTCCGGGCGAGAAGGTCTTCGTGCCAGATCGGTCCGGTTTTACGGTTGTTCGGAAACACCCAGTCTTCATCCTTGGCCTTCGTCTGCGTCTTCAAAGCCAGAAGCCGTTCGACGTCCGAATCGGTCAGCCGGATAGGGCGATTGGCGCGGTGGTACTTGGGCGTGTGGAGCTCGCCGCGGTTGACGGCCCGCACTACCCACAGTTCCCGTCGCTTAGCATCCAGGTCTTTCCACTTGAATGCCAGTTCTTCCGGACGGACACACGTGACCGCCGTCAGCCAGACTGCCGTGCTGACTGGCTCCTTAAGCCGTTTGATCAGCCGGTTGAGCTGGTCGGGGCTGGGAAGCTGGTGGCGCTCCTTGATGTTCTCCGGAGGAAGATCGACTCCGCGCGCAGGATTCGACTTCATGTAACCGTACTTCATCGCAGCTCGAAAGATGGAACTGAGCCCCCACTTCAGGTTTTTTAACGTTTGCACAGCCTTACCTTCGAGTGCCTTCTGGTTAAGGAATGCCTGCACCGCTTCGATGGTGATGTCCGACAACTCAACGTTGCCGAATCCAGGAAGGTAATGAGCGCGAATATTGGTTTCATATCCGTGCTTCGTCGTACCCTTCTGGTTGGCCAGCTTCAGAGCACGATACTTCTCAATGAAGCTGCGGAATGTCATCATCTTCTTCGGGCGGTGTTTAGCATCGTTGATCGGATCAAGGATCACAGCCAGTTTGGCGCGTGCGGCCTTCTCGTTGGGAATTTCTGTCCGTAGACCGAGATTGACGGCGACACGCTTCCGCACCGTCTTCCCCGTTTCGTCAACAACATCCTCCCTGTAAAAGCCTTGCCAGTAAGCTGGACCGCGATCCTCACGCAACCGGACGCTGCCGGTTTGAAATCGCTTGCGAGTCAATCTGTACTTCCCCTTTCTGCTGACTCGGGCAATTCCGTCGGATAAGTCCAGAGTAGCATCGGGCCGATACCGTTCGCGAGACCAAAGGTAGAGAGCAACCTTGTCCTGGTCAAAGCGAAGGTTGCGGCCAAGGCGAACAAATGGCAATGCATCCGGGCATCCCCTTCTCGAATGCTTGTAGACCCAACTGGAAGAAACGGCAAGGGCAGCGCACAGGCCCCGCACCGACAAGAGATGGGGGTGAGTGGCTGGGAACCCGCCTCCGCTTGCTGCGTCGTTGTCAAGCTGATCCCGCCTCATTCCGCTCCGCTTCCCGACAAAAGTTTGGAGCAGGCATCATCAGATAGTTCGCGGCTTCGGTCAAAGAAGTTGGGCATTCTTGCGACGTGAATTCCTCCCGCTGTCTGTAAGGCCTCGTGGATTTGACCGAGTTGTGAGATCGCCTCATGCTGGCTCCGCAGTCAAAAAGACCCCGGACGAAGTTGTGCGGAAGGCACCTGACGGTAGCGCTGTTTCTGACCATGCTTTATGGAACCGTGACCGCGTATCACGCCGCGGCCATCGTGAGGGCGTCGTCGGGAGACATTTGGGGTTCCAGGTTCTGGGTCCTCTTCGTGGTATTAAGTGCCACTCCGCTGGTTAATGTCCGGTCTCATGCAGTCCAGGATTTGAGTTTTTCGTGTTGCAGTGCGAGCGCGAGTTACAGTTAGGGCACGTCGCCGATCCCGGTTGAAGCGCGAGGACAACGAAATGTTTGATTCGATCAACGATCTCGCGGAAAAACTCGCCGCCACCGGATACTTCATGGATAAGGTGATGATCCAGGTAGTATTCCTCGCGGCCAAGATGCAGAAGCCGCTTCTTTTGGAAGGTCCAGCTGGCTCGGGCAAGACCCAATTGGCCATCTCAGTTGCCTCAGCGGCGAAAACGCATGTTGAGCGGCTCCAGTGCTATCGCGGCGTAACCGAGGACAAAGCCATTGGCCGGTTCGACGAGGGCCTACGGTGGCTCTACATGGAGTTCTCACGGAGTCAACACGACAGCTGGCAGAGCGTGCAGGCGAACTTGAAGGGACGGGACTTCTTTCGTCCAGGTCCGCTCATGCGCGCTCTGGAATGTGAACGGCCCTGCGTATTGCTAATAGACGAGTTGGACAAGGTAGACGACGGTTTTGAAGCCATGCTGCTAGAAATCCTGTCGGCCTGGCAGCTCTCGATTCCCGAGTTCGGAACGGTCAGTGCCAGGAGCGTTCCTTTTGTCGTGCTGACCAGCAACGAAGAGCGGAGGTTGGGTGACCCCATTAGAAGGCGCAGCCTCTACCTGCGCATCGAGCATCCATCTCCAGAGCGCGAAGCGGAGATTATCGCCAGCCGTACTTCGAAGGCCGACGAGAAATTTCACCGGGAGATGGCGGGGATCGCGCTCTCATTCCGCAATTACTCGCTGGAAAAGCCGCCCTCCGTTTCCGAGATGATCGACTTCGCCAATGCATTGCAACTGCTCGGGACCGACCACGTTACTGCGGAGCACCGGGATGTGCTGTTGCCGTTCCTGGCGAAGACTGAAAAGGACCGCCGGCATCTTCTGCTCCGCGAAGGATTCAAAAGTCTGCTCGACGATGGAGCACGATTCGCCCAGAGCCTCGTTCTTCCCGAAGGACGGAAATCATGAGGAGATGGTTGCACCTGCTGCTGTTCGCGCTTCCCCGATTCGGCTTTGGACAGGCCGATCCTGCGCTGGCGGCAGGCCTGGTCCGACAATATGCTGCGCACTACCGAGTCCCTTCCGAGTTGATCGCGGCATTGATCGACGTCGAATCAGGATGGAATCCGCGGGCTGTGTCCGACAAAGGGGCGATGGGACTGATGCAACTTATGCCCGCGACCGCGAGACGATTCGGCGCATTCAGTCCTTTCAATGTGGAACAGAACATCGCGGCAGGCACGCGTTACGTGACAACTCTGATGTGGGAGTTCCACGGCGATCTACGCCTGGTCTCCGCAGCCTACTATGCGGGCGACCGAGAAATTGGGCGAGAAAAGCTGGAATGCCACAAGCCGGAGGTTGTCGCCTATGTGCAGGCCGTTCGAATGCATTACATGCTTCGCAAGTTTCCGGCTATGAGACCGTCAAGGAGGTCAGCCCCATGAAACTTCGCTGGCTCGTTCCCTTTGCACTCCTGATTCCATTGCGCCTCAGTGCGAACGACATGCCGGTTGGTGCGCGCGTAGCAACCATCACCATCAACCCAAGAGAGGTGACGATCCTGCATCTGCTTCCGGAGTTTGAGTCAACGATCCGCATGCCAGAGGAGATCACATCCGTCATTCTCGGTAGCCCCGGCGAATTCAAAGCAGAACACAACGAGAGCGAG
>JASHOQ010000059.1 GCA_030041045.1 Acidobacteriaceae bacterium | reverse complement strand
TGGCGATAGGCCTCGCGCTCCATTTCCACGCGGCGGGCCACTTCCGTGCGGATGCGCTCGATGGGCCAGCCGCGGAAGTTTTCATTAAGATAGCGGGCGGCTGTCTCCAGCTCAAGATGCGTTATCTCCCGGTCGAGGATGAGAACGCGATCCTGCACCGTGCCGGCCTGGGTAACGAGCACGGCCAGCACACGGCCGGAGGCGAGACGCGAAAAGTGGATGTGCTCGAGCACCTGGCCGGCCGTGGAGCTGGCGAGCGCCACGCCGAGACCGCTGGAAATAAGGGCCAGCACGTGGGAGGTACGCTCAAGATAATCGTTCGAGCTTGTCACACCCGAGAGGCTTTCTTCGATCTGGCCCCGGCGGGCCTCGCTCAACGGCGCGGGCGCTGCGGAAGCGGCTCCCACGCCTGCCTGCGCCAGAGTTACGGTGCGACCGGACTGCGTGAGCTGCTCCACGTAAAAACGGAAAGCGGCGGCCGTAGGAACCCGCCCGGCGGAGGTGTGCGGCTGCTCCAGAAGGCCAATCTCGCCCAGGGTGGACATGACGTTGCGCAGCGTGGCCGAGCTCAAACCATCGCGATTCTCAAAATAAGCCGCAAGCGCCTGCGAGGCCACCGGTTCGCCGCTGGCGATATACAGGTCGATGAGGGCCGTGAGCACCAGCCGCTCCCGCGAGCTGAGACGCGTTTCGGGCATTCTTGGTCTACGCTGCCGCCGCCATCCGCCGGCGGCAGGCAGCCGCGCCCACCGCTCGAGGACCGTTCCCGGATTTCCCTAAACCTTTTTCATTCTTCAACTTAAGGGGATAAATGGCGGTTCTCTCCTTATCTATTGTAGGAAGAGAATTTGACCACTGTCAAGGTGCGGCCGGCCCTGGTAGTGTCCTATTTTGCTTTAGGACTGATTTTGGGGCTCTACCTCGTATTCCTCATTCTTCCCGAAAAGCTGCTGCTGCCAAAATCCGTAGGAGATTCGTTCGCTGTCGTTCGTCGGCTTGAACTCTCCAGAGAACGTCAACATCGCCCCGATGTTGAGCGGGCTAGCGTGGCCTACCCAAACGTACTCAAAATCCCGGTGAAATCGGGTTCCTACCGTTTCGTATTCGATGAATCCCCGGAGGGTGATAGGCAAGTCCCCGTCGCATACCTTTCGTGCGAATTCTGGAAGGTCGAGACTGTCGGTCTCAAAGAAAAAGAACGGCTCTGTGATGGGCAGACCACCGGGATCAATGAAACTATCCACTATGTTCAACGGCCCCCAATAATTTTCAGACGGGTCATCCTCTGGTTGAGTTCCGACCCAGAGCCTGCCGGTGCCTTGGCGCACAAACGCCTTATTCTCGCCTAAGTTGCGGAGTTCTATCCCGGCTTTCAGATTCCAAAATTCATCCCCGTGGTGCTCCACTTCGAGACCCACGGATTTTACCTCGACGCGGGCTCGCTCCTTGTCTTTCAACATCCGAATTTGCAGGAGGTTAGCTCCGGCAGATTTTTCGGCAGCGTCGGCGCTTTTCTGTGCGGCGACGACCGAATCTTTGAGAATCTTCGTTTGCTCCTCAAGATGCCCGGACTGAGCGAGAGCAGCTTCGGCCGCATCCTTCGCACCTTTAGCCGCGTGGTGGGTTTCTACAGCCTGCCAAACGATAGCAGCGCCGGTAAGAGCGGCGATAATCACCAGCCACCAGTTAGAGTCTTGCCACCATACCTTGGACCCTTCGAAGGATGTGTTCCCGGCTGGCGCGCCCTTACTGGACTGGCTTTTCTTGTCGCCGGGGTTGGCTTGGTCATTTTGGCTATTCGCCTTATGAATCGCTGGCTGGTCCTGTGTGGCTGGCTGCTGGCTTTGGGTGGCATTCTTATTGCCCTGGCTGGACATTATCCCTGCACAGAGCAGCAGACCGACTATCAGCAGCAATTTGTGCATGATGGCGAAACTGTAGCACGAACCCCGCAGAACGAGGCTTGATCAGCGTGACTCTTGCTTGTCCAAATCGCCCTTTGCCGCGAAAGCCGGGTGACAGACTCCTCAGCGGCCTTGAGGCTCGTCGTAATAGCCGGTGTTGGTGCGGGCGACGAGGCCGGGCTTGTCTACGCGCACGTCCAGCTTGTGATATTGGTCGGGGCCGTCGGCGGGCGGCGGGTCAAACGAGACGGAATAGAACGAGCCCGCGTCGCGGATGCAGGTGTCGAGAGCTGAGGCGACGTCGTTGGTCGGTGGCAGCACCAGGCCGCCACTCTGCACGGCAATCACTTTAAGGCCGAGATTGGGAGGGTTTGCCTGGCCGGCCTTCTTCACGCCCTTGAGGAACGACTGGTAAAGGAAAGTGTCGGCGCCGGGCATGCCCTGGGAGATGCTGTAAAGGTCCACCTGCGCTTCGCGCATCAAAGTAGAAAGCTGGACAATCTCGCCGAAAAGCTGTTGCTGGCCCTTATACGACATGTTGATGTTGTTCGAGTCGAGCATGGGCCAACCCGGGCCGGCCCAGATGAGCAGCTTGCGGCCGGGGAGGTTGACCTCCTGGCGAACGATGCCTTCGAGCATTCGCGACGAAAGCTCCATGCGCTCGATGGCGCCGTAGGCGCCCGCCGAGCGGCTGATGGTGCGCAGGCGGCTGTCGGCCGATTGCAGCGCGTCCGCCAGCGCATTCCCGTCAAGGGTTGCGGGTCCCTGCGGCTCGACGCCATCGTTGGTGAGCCAGGCGAGCGCCACGGGCTGGGCCAGATGGCCGCCATTCCGGCGCAGGTAATTCTCCACCTGCTGCCGGGTGTAGGAGACTTCATTGAAGTCGGTATTCACCGTGTCAAAGAGGACGAGCGCCTCAACCGGCGGGTCGGGAGGGTCAGTGGATGCGTCGTAGGCGTGAAAGGAAGCGATCTTGGCGGGCTGGTTGTTGTCGAGGAGGGTGAAATCCGCTGCCGTCAGCCCGGAGACAGGCTTTCCCGAGTGATCGGTCACGACGATGTTGAGATGAATGCCGGCGTCGGAGGCAGGGTTAGCTGCATCCATCGCGGGGGGTGCGGGCGCGGAAGGAGCCGGCGGCGTGGATGCGGGCGCCGGCTGAACGGGCGTGGCTTGGCCCGGTGTGGCTTGGCCCGGTGTTGCTTGATTTTGACCGGCGAGTGGGAACAGAAAGCCGAGGAGCAGGGCACAGAACCGGAGGGAACGCGGCATGACGAAGGACTCCCGCTTACGGGCAATGAAAAACTCAGAGGAAAACCATCATACTCTCCCCGCCGGGGAAGGCAATGGACCAATTTGGACCACGCCGGGGGCCCCCGCCCGATCTGGTTACTTTTTGAAAGCGGCATTCGGCTTTCGAGACCTTCCCGCCGCCGCCTTTCTGCCCATCTAATGGTATGGTAGAGCGGCTAAGTTACCTTTGGCCGCAGATCAAAGATCATTTTCTGAAGCGCCTTTCTCCCTCAGCTTCTGCTTTTTTCTTTCTGGAGGCACGTATGCAGACTGTCTTAGGCGGCAGATCGGTGGTCCGGCTGGCGCTGGCCTGGACGTTGCTGGCGGCGGTGCCGGCTTGCCAGGCGCAAGCGGCGCCGAATCTCAACAAGCATGAGCGGAAGATTCACAAGCGGCTGCTGCATTATGCGCCGGGGACGTATATGAACGTGGAAATGCGCGACGGGACTGATCGCGCCGGCCTGCTGGGCACGTTGGGTCCGGCGTCATTCACTTTGACCGACTCGGACTCGAACGCCGAGGAAACGCACACCTACAGCGAAGTGGCGCGTGTGAGCAAGAGCACAGAATATATAGGAGAAGGCTCCGAGTCCGGGCATCATTTCCGGCCGTGGATTCCGGTGGTGGTGGGCGTAGTGGCTGCCGGCGCCGCCGCAACGGCCTTTGCAGTGCGCTGAAGAAGCATCTCCCGATGCCGCGCGCGGCTGCGCGACGCACCGCGCGCTTGAGGCGCGCTCAAGGCGCTGCGCATAAGACGCTCCTGATAGATTGATAGAGAAGCTGCTTGAAAGCCAGGCCGGACGCGGTCTTGCGCTTCCGTGCGCTCAGCGCGCACGGTATCCGCGCAGCAAGAGAGCCGATGTTTCAACCCATAGAAGACATTCGCATCAAGTGGACCAAGGTGGTCCTGCCTCCGGTGTTCCTCGAGGAGGAGATGCCGGTCAGCGAGGCGGCCGCAGAGACCATTGCCGGCGCCCGCGAAGAGATCAAGGCAATCCTCAACCGCAGCGACGACCGGCTTCTGGTGCTGGCCGGGCCGTGCTCGATCCACGACCCGAAGGCCGCGCGCGAGTACGCCGGGCTGCTCAAGGGCGCGATCGAAGAGTTTTCCCGCGACCTGCGCATCGTGATGCGCGTCTACTTCGAAAAGCCGCGCACCACCATCGGCTGGAAGGGGCTGATCAACGATCCCCATCTCGACCAGTCGTACAAGATCAACGACGGGCTGCGGCTGGCGCGGCATCTGCTGCTCGATCTCGCGGAGATGGGCGTGCCCACGGGGACCGAGTTCCTGGACATGATTTCGCCGCAGTACATTGCCGGCCTGGTGAGCTGGGGCGCCATTGGCGCGCGCACCACGGAGAGCCAGGTGCACCGGCAGCTGGTTTCCGGCGTGTCGTGTCCGGTGGGGTTCAAGAACGCCACTTCAGGCGACGTGCAGGTGGCGATTGACGCGGTGGTGTCGGCGGCCTACTCGCACACTTTTCTGGGGCACACCAAACATGGCCAGTCGGCTATCTTCGTTACTGCCGGGAATCCCGATTGCCACGTGATTCTGCGCGGCGGACGCAAGACGGTGAACTACACCGCCGATTGCGTGGCCGACGTGGCGCAGCGGATGAAAGCGGAGGGCGCGGCGCCACGCATCATGATCGACTTCAGCCACGCCAACTCCAATAAAGACTACCGGCGGCAGGGGTTGGTTTGCCACGATGTGGCCGCGCAGGTGGTCCAGGGCAACCGCACCATCATGGGCGTGATGATCGAGAGCAATTTAGTGGCGGGCGCGCAGAAGCTGGTTCCCGGCCGGGCGCTGGTCTACGGGCAGAGCATTACGGATGGGTGCATTGACTGGAAGGAGACGCATACGCTGCTGCAAGAATTGGCGGCTGCGGTGCGGGCGCGACGGGGAGCAAAATGACGCGTATTCCGAATGCTTTCACTGCATCAGCCGCCAAACCGCGGAGGTACCTCCCACCTCCCATTTCCCGCTGAGTTTGCTTAATGAGACGTACGCACTGCCTGATTTCGTCCCGTCGGCCGCAGAGAATGTGGACAGGTCGACCAGTGCCTGCGCGTGGTCTGCATTGAAGCCGACGCGAGAGACGTACACGAGATATGTATACTTCCAATCTTTCGGAATGCCTGGATCACTCAGGTATCGGTAATCGGCACTCGTAGGGATGGATCCTCGAATCGAAGCGCACTGCTGATTGCGTTTTTCAAAACTGTCCAGCGTCTCCAGGCGCAAAAGCGGTATGTCGCGCTTAACAATTTGCAACTGTTGAGCGGGGCTTTCGCCTGCCAACCGCAGTCCATTGCAACCACCCATCGAGAAGCCATTACAGATTGTGCCGCCGCAAGCAAATGTCGATGTAGACTCGGCAATCAGGATGCGCTCATGCCCGCCCGGTGTGCCAATCCAGTCGAGGATCGCGCCGTAAACAGCCATTTCGTCGCTTGTCACCGTTGCGTCAGTTGTTTGCGCACGGAACGGGGGTGGAGTTGCCAGCAGCGCAGCGGAGACGCAAAGCAACCCGAACTTGGATAGCGCCTAACCTCTCATGCCACCTGCTTAAATGATTCGATCTTCGGCCGTCGCTTCCGGCTCGCCTGCCACAGATCGTACTGCGACTGCAGGTGGATCCAGAGCGTAGGGCTGGTTCCCAGCGCCTCGGAAAGCCGTAGCGACATATCGGCCAAAATGCCCGCCTTGCCGTTGAGAATGCGCGAAAGGGTCACGCGCGCGACGTGGAGCCTTGCAGCCGCATCGGACACCGGCATCTCTCCGAGCCATTCCCGCAGCACGCGGCCCGGATGCGAAGGGTTATGCATCTGTTTCATTCCGCGCCTCCTCAATGGTAGTCCTGGTAATCCACAAGAATTGCATCTTCGCCTTCAAACCGGAAAGTCAGTCTCCAGTTTCCACTCACCTTCACCGACCAATGCCCTCTTAGGTTTCTCGCGAGCGGATGAAGGTCCCAGCCGGACGCCCCCATATCGGCAGGCCCGCGTGCGCGGTTCAGTGTCGTCAACTGAAGATTGAGTTTGACGGCGTGGTTTGGCTGGATTCCCGCTTTAC